>JAFLSU010000009.1 GCA_022510765.1 Christensenellaceae bacterium | reverse complement strand
GAGGTCGCGTCATTTCCAAGCCTGCACAGCGAAATTCCCATGGCGTAATCAATGTAGATTGCGGGAGCGAGCGTGTCGCAGATGCCGACTATAGTGACATCACGTCCCTTTCTTGACGCGAGATGCAGCCTGCGGCCAAGGAAGTTTTCGATGCTTACCATCGCCTGCGCTGTTGGCGTTTTCTTTTCGAGGAATTTATCCAGCACCCAGCGGTCAACGACCACCTCGTTGCAGTTCTCGGGCATACGTCCCATTATGAGATAGCTTTCATCAATGTAATCCAAGGGCACGTAACTGAAATTACGCACAACATCGCTTATCTCGTTGATTTGGTAGAAGCCCTCAACGGTGAAGTCCGTGTTGGGGTTTATAGTTGGGAACAGGATATAATCTATTCCAGAGGCATCAAGCGTCTCCACTATCGATCGAACGGCGTTCGTGAATACCTGCGTGGAGTCCGTGAGCGCTCCGTCCTCTGGCATCTCGTTCGAGCCCTCGAAGCCGTAGCGTTCGACCACGACATCAATGACACGCTGGTCAGCCGTGATGAAATCTGTAGGATCAAGCTCGGCTATGGTCAGGTAATCCGTCACAGCGAACATGCAGAGTATCGCCGTCAGGAACATTGCGATTATGGGGATAGCAAGCTTGCCTCCGCGCGATGCGATCCCGTTCAATGCCATCGAGAAGATACGCCCGAAGCTCAGAGTGCTGCCGTTCCTCGCCTTTGGCTTTGTCAAGCTGAACTGCTGTTTTTCCGCAGCCTGCCTATCGTACTTAGGACGGCTGCCCTCCTTTATCTTCACGGAGGAATCCGAGCCTATGCGCTCAATGCGAAGATCTTCGGGAGCGGTTATGTAGAGGTTTCCGCCCTCCTGCACTATAGAGATGCGTACCTTTTCACTGCCCCTGCTGTAGAAATCCACGGAAAAGAGGCTTGAATCAAGGTTTTCCTTCTTATACTCATCAAGATATATGTCATGGTCATCGAAGCGCATGAGGCTGTCCTGCGCTTCGGGACAGAAATCCTTGACGATTTTACCGTCGTAAACGGTGATTATCCTGTCCGCGTAGAATTCCGCGATGCGTTTTTCATGGGTCGCAAGTAGAACCAGGCAGTTCTTCGATATGCGCTTTAATATGTTCATCACGCGAACGGTGTTCTCTTCATCAAGGTTTCCCGTCGGCTCATCGGCAAAGATAACCTCCGGAGACTTGATGATGGCGCGCGCTATCGCGACCCTCTGCTGCTGTCCGCCCGAGAGCATCGACACCTTGCGCTTTTTAAATCGTTTGATATCCAGCGCGTCAAGCACATAGTCTATGCGCTCGACCTTCTCATCATAGGGAATATCGTAAAGATTGAGCGCAAGCATAAGATTTTCAAACACCGTCTGCTCGCGGATGAGGAAATAGTTTTGGAACACATACGCAAACCTCTCGTTGCGCACCTGCTCTGCCGCCTTGCCGACGCCGCCCGAATAGGATTTGCCGGAAATCTCCAAATTGCCGTTATTGAAGGTATCGAGCTTGCCTATGCAGTTGAGCAAGGTGGTCTTTCCCGAGCCGCTTTCGCCAAGTATGCACACAAGCCCGGTGTCCGGCAGCTCAATGTTGACATTGTTTACGACATGGTTTTCGTTTTTTGTACCTTTGTCGTAATATTTGTTTATGTTATTTGTCTTAATCATCGATACTACCTCCCATTCTCGTCGGAAATGCGCTTGCCGTTGAACTGATTGTCAAGATAGCGATTGAAAAACGCTCCGAGAAGCACCGTTGACGCGATGCTGCACAGTATGATAACGAGCACATGCTGCCATCTGTAGTATACCGTGAATTCGTTGAGCGGCGGAACCTTGAATATCCAGAGCGCACCCAATATCACCGCGGACGCAATCAACGCAACAAAATCGTATTTCAGCAATTCTATGAAATTCATTCGGTGCATGACCTTCCCCGTCATGCCAAGTGACTTGAAGATGGCGTAATCATCGCGCTTCAGTCTCATAAGGGTGAACAGAACGATGATCTCAAGCACGAACACGGCGACCAAAGCGATGAGCGACAGGATGAGTACGGCAAAACGCTCACGCACCTTTTGAGTATCGTAGGAAGTTGAGCTTATCATGAAGGGGCTAATTCCTATGTACTCCTCGGATTTTGCAAGCGCAACGAGCGTATCGTTTACATAGGCGTAATCGCTTATATATATCGCTGCCTGATCGGATTGGATTTCAAAGAAATCGACAAATGTATTGAAGCTCTTGTCGTCTATGACAGAAAAGGAGTTTCCGACTATCCGCCCATCCTCGATAGTGTCCACAAAATGAACGTTGTCGAACAGCATGAACTCGTACTGCGGTTCCAACTTGGGATAGCCAATATCATTCTCGAAATCATACTCATATTCAAACAATCTATCATAGGTAATATTCTTATCACCTGCGAAGGAGAGTGAAACACCGTAAAACATCGGATCGCTTCTTTGAAGCCCTGTATAGGCAGTTACCGTCTCGCCGGTTATCGGAGAGACATGGCCGGTGCAGATCCTTTGACCGAACCATTCGAGCGGAACATCCGCATTCGCTATGAAAGTACACAGAATGGTGCTTTCATCGAGTGACGCATCGGGGAATACCCTTGTCAAATAGTCCTTGCCAAATACATCGGTAACATTAGTGGGCAATTGCCCTTCCGCTTTTGTAAAGTCTTCATAATATTGCGCCAAATAGGTCGTCGTCAGCCTCTTATCATCCAGCGTTCTTGAAATGTAAAAGGCTTTTGCTATGTTCTCGTGGAAATAAATCTGGCTCGTCTCCCGCTTGAGCAGTCCTACGACGGTAAGCTCAAGCTTCACACAGCTGCCCTTGGACCATCCCGCAGGGTCGGAAAAATACATGACCATCGTCTGACCAAGCGTCGAGGGATCATCGGAATACAGCACTATTTCGTTTGAATTTTCGGGAAGCCTGCCCGCAGAAAGCTCGCTCGGGGACATCCTGTTCGCTGTCTTAATGAAATTTATGTCTTTCAACAGCACCGGAGTAATATCCCTATCGGGAGGACCGTCCATGTTCGTATACTCTCTGTACTTTATCTCATAGTCGTAACCTTCCATATAGTAGTAGCAGCAGTCGCCCGCATAGCCGTACTCGTCAACGGAGATCACATGCGGAATCGACTCAAAATACGCAAGATCCTCCTCCGTTATGGGACTTCCGTCCTTATGCTGGATAAGTATTCGAGTATTGTCGCCGTTCAGGAAGGCGGAGGTGTTGTATATTTTCGCCGGAGTGTCGTCAATGTTTGAGAGTAGCGAACCCATGAATATGAATGCGGCAAAGCATACCGCAGTCAAAAACAGGGTAATGAGCGTCGCTTTTGCGGGTTGGAATCGACTGTTGTAGCCTGCGAGGCAATTGGCAAGGCTCCAGTCCGGATATTTGCGGCGGCTGAGCTGTGATGGATCATGATGGCTTTGGCCGGATTTACGACTAACCTTAGCGGCAGTCTTACTGTTGGTTTTACTGTCAGATTTATTCGAACCGACAGGTCCCGCATCCGATTCACCGCCTGCGTTCATTATCGCTTGATTCTTCGTCGAAGGTGCCAATTCACGAAGCACCGTGTCGGAAACTATGCGTCCATCCTTCAGGCGGATCATACGGGTCGCGAATTCCTCCGCTTCCTCGATGTTATGCGAAACCATGACAACGAGCTTGTCCTCCGCAAGGGACGCAAGCAGTTCTACGATCTGCCGTCCGTTCTTGCTGTCGAGGTTTCCCGTCGGCTCGTCCGCAATTATGATGTCCGTCTCCTTTGCAAGCGCCCTTGCAATCGTCAGGCGCTGCTTCTGTCCCGCGGACAGCTTCGACGCACGCCTGCCCGCAAGCTCCGCGATGCCGACGCGCTCGAGATAGCTTTTGGCGCGCGAGTTAGCTTCGTCAGGCTCAACGCCCATAATCAGCATCGCGCTGACAACATTCTGAAGCACCGTATAGCTTTCAATCAAATTATAGTTCTGAAATATAAATCCGATGTGTTCACGGCGGTAATCCTCCCAGTCCCTGTCGTCAAATCCTGATGTCGGTTCTCCGTCAAGAAGCATCTCGCCATCATGATAAGGCGCAAGGGAGCTGATAACGTTGAGCAGAGTGGACTTACCGCTTCCACTCTCGCCCGTTATCACAACGAATTCGCGACTGCGAAGCTCAAGATTGATCTTTTGAATACCGACGGTGACATTCGTCCCGTTCTGGTAATACATGGATACATCACAAAGTTTTAGCACGTCACACCTCCTGATGAAAATTTTAAGGTATTAAGGCGGAAAGGGTCGATCCTCCATGCCTTAAACCAACATTATAATATCATGCGCGCATTCGCTCAGTCAAGCATACTAACGGATTATTACAATGAAAAAAGCATTTTTTTGAAATACAATTTTTAAACAAAATGTGTCATTATCACGGTATGTAGACTGTTGTGCAAAATGCTTGCAATAAGACCATGGATATAATACAATAATATGTATATGACGGAAATCGGGACATCGGCTGTATTGTCACACCCGCCATGATTTACCGCTGTCTCAAAGAAAGGAACACGGAATAAACCATGAAAAGAATCATCTCATTGCTCATTGCATTAGCTCTTGCTTTCTCATTTGCTGCTTGCGGCGGAAGACAGGGCGGCACAACAAACGAACCTTACGAAACTCCGACTCAAGCTCCCACCGAGGAGCCTACTGAGGTGCCTGCTGAGAAACCTACCGAAGCGCCGACGCAGGCTCCCACCGAGGAACCTACCGCCGAACCTGCACCTAAGCATGAATACAGCTATGATGACGCGACCCGCACCTATGAAGACGAGTTTCTTTCATTCGTCCTCCCGAAAGGATACGCGTTTGCAAGCGATTCCACGAATCAGATGCAGTCGGTCTACCCATATGAGCTGTATCTGAGCTTCGTTACCGAGAACACTGAAGATTTCGCCAGTAACGTGGGCTACATGGTCTACAAGGTGGGCGGTGCCGAACCCAACTATGCTTCCATGTCAGCAGAAGCCGTCAGATCCTTGATGGAGCAGACCTATGAAATGCTCGGCGGCACCATCGAGGAGATCGATTATAGTTCCTTCAGCGGTAATGGCTATTCGGGAATGTGTTATGAATTTTCGGCTAACCTTTCGGGCATCGCCTGCAATCAGATAACCTGGTCGATCGCTGTAGGCGATACCTGCGTTACAATAATCTATTCCTATGTTCCGGACGAGACGGACCTCTGCCATGCCTCAATAGACAGCATCGTGGTCAAGTAGATTTAAGACGAATAATTTGATTCACATAGCGTCCGGCTTGTCTTTAAGGTGCGCGAAAAGAGCTTCTGTTCTCCCAAAATTTCGCGCTCCTATTTTTATATAATTTATTAAGACAGTTCATCTTCGTTTGCGCCCTTCGCCGCATTCTGCTATACTATGCGGTATGGATTCGTTTGTAGGTCGGAAAAAAAAGCTCGCAGTCGGCATACTCGCGCATGTTGATGCCGGCAAAACGACCCTTTGCGAGGGTCTTTTGTACCTCACGGGCAAAATAAGAAAGCAGGGCAGGGTGGATCACGGTGATGCCTACCTTGATACCCATGCGCTCGAAAAGGCAAGAGGTATAACAATTTTTTCCAAGCAAGCGATAATAACCACTGACGAAATCGAGATAACAATCATCGATACCCCGGGGCATGTCGATTTTTCGACCGAGGCGGAGCGCACGCTTCGGATTCTTGATTATGCAATTCTTGTGATAAGCGGAACGGACGGCGTGCAGGCGCACACCGAAACGCTGTGGCGGCTGCTGCGCAAATACGGCATTCCTACCTTCATTTTTATAAACAAGATGGATATCGCGGTTCGTTCTTCCGCGCAGATTATGGAAGAGCTAACTAAGCGCATAAGCGATCACTGCGTTGATTTTTCCAACTCCAAAAGCTCGGATTTTTACGAGAGCATCGCCCTATGCGATGAGCAGCTTTTGGATGAATTCATGCTGCGAGGCGCTGTATCCGTACCGTCCATAGCAAAAGCAATAAATGCGCAAAGGCTGTTCCCCTGCTTTTTCGGTTCCGCGCTGAAACTCAGCGGCATGGACGAATTTCTGCGCGGATTTGAAAGATTTACGGTGCAAAGGTCTTTCCCGAACCGTTTTGGCGCAAGGGTTCATAAGATTTCCAGGGACGCGCAGGGCGCAAGGCTTACCCATATGCGCATAACCGGTGGCTCACTCGCCGTTCGCGCCGCGATCGAATACATGCCTCGTCACGGAGGGGATATGCTGTCCGAAAAGGTGGCGCAGATAAGAGTTTATTCAGGCGCACGCTTTGAGCAGATTGAGGAGGCCGAGGCAGGCTCCGTTGTTACCGTCATCGGGCTTTCCGCAACCTACCCCGGGCAGGGCATCGGGTTCGAAGGGGAGACGCCATCGCCCATCCTTTCGCCCGTGCTCAACTATCGCATACGCCTGCCAGAGGGCTGTGACCCGCGCACGATGCTGAAAAAACTCATGCAGCTTGAGGAGGAGGATCCGGAGCTTCACATCGTATGGAACGAGCAGCTTCATGAGATAAACGCTCAGCTCATGGGCGAAGTGCAGATAGAAATACTTAAAAGCCTTATAAAGGAACGCTTTGATACGGAAGTCGAGATAGATAACGGACGCATAATGTATCGTGAGACCATCGCTGCGCCCGTCGAAGGCATCGGACATTTCGAACCGCTGCGCCATTATGCGGAGGTTCATTTGCTGCTCGAGCCGCTTGAACCCTGCAGCGGACTGGTGTTTTCCGCTCATTGCAGCCCCAATTCACTTGACGTCAACTGGCAGAGGCTTATCCTTACACATTTGTTTGAAAAGACCCATTTAGGAGTGCTTACCGGCTCCCCAATCACCGACATGAAGATAACCCTCATCGCGGGCAGGGCAAGCCTCAGCCATACCGAGGGCGGAGATTTCAGGCAGGCGACCTATCGTGCCGTGCGGCAGGGCTTGATGAAAGCTAAGAGCATTTTGCTTGAGCCGTACTACGAATTCCGCATAGAAGTTCCGTCGCAGCAGCTTGGTCGAGCGATAAACGATCTTAGGATGATGGGCGGAAGCTTTTCCTCCCCCGAAAGTGACGGCGAAATGTCGCATTTCACGGGATCCGCGCCAGTTTCCGCCATGCGGGGGTATTCTGCCGAGCTTGCCGCGTACACCAAGGGTCGTGGGCGATTGAGTTGCTCCGTCTGCGGGTATTCAAGGTGTCAAAACGAGCAGGCGGTCATTAAAGAGTATGGCTACATGCCCGAGCACGACCTTGAAAACACGCCCGACTCGGTCTTTTGCGCGCATGGAGCGGGCTTCCCCGTTAAATGGAATCAGGTCGAAAACTATATGCACATTGACACGGGTCTAAACCTGTCGGGCAAAATTCGTCCGAGTGAAACCGTAAACCGTGTAGTTTCACGCAACCTCGATATTGACGAAAAGGAGCTTGAAGCGATAATGCTGCGGGAGTTCGGTCCCATCAAGCGTCCCGAATACGGTAAGCCATCCAAGGAACAGGAACGGAAAGTAAAAAATGTCCCGCCCGCACCGAAAAAAAAGGATTATCTGATAGTCGATGGCTACAACATCATCTTCGCGTGGGAAGGGCTTCGTGAGCTTGCGAAAGCGGATGTTGCCGCCGCACGGAAACAGCTTATGGATGTTATGAGCAACTACAACGGCTATAAAAAGGGCGAGGTGTTGCTCGTTTTCGACGGCTACAGGGTCAAGGGCAATGCGGGCGAACGCTTCACCTATCATAGCGTGCGCGTAGCCTACACCAAGGAAAACGAAACCGCCGATATGTTCATTGAAAAACTGATTTCTGAGATAGGAAAGAACTATTCCGTTCGAGTTGCGAGCTCCGACGGACTTATACAGCTATCCTCCGTCCGAACGGGCGTACTGCGCATGACGGCGAAGGAGCTTGAGAGCGAGGTTGACGGAGTGAATGAGGAACTTCATCGTATTATGGAAAAGCTTCGAAGAAGCAAAGCGGCGGTCAAACTCAATATCCCGCCGCTTGATGAGGAACCCAAACAGGATTAGCCTACCTACAAAAGCAGTCCGACTTCATGCGTTTGCCCATTTCAAACAATAATCAAATTCATACCTGTTTCAGAAGATTGACCATTTCAATGGCGGACAGGGCGCAGTCATAGCCCTTGTTCCCCGCCTTGGAACCCGAGCGTTCGATGGCCTGTTCAATGTTCTCCGTTGTGATAACCCCGAACAGCACCGGCTTTCCGGTCTGAAGTCCAACGGCGGCGATGCCCTTTGATACCTCGGCGCATACATATTCGTAATGGCTGGTGGAGCCTCTAATCACGGCACCGACGCAGATCACGGCATCGAATTTATCCGAACGAGCCATTTTCTGAGCCGCCAAGGGAATCTCAAATGCGCCCGGTACCCAGCAGGCGCAGATGTTTTCCTCTAAAACTCCGTGACGAACGAGACCGTCCACGGCTCCCTCCAACAGCTTCTCCACAATAAAGCCGTTAAAACGGGATGCAACTATGCCCACCCGCATACCCTCGGGCGCGACAACTTTCCCTTCCATCAGTTGAATGTTCATCATTATTTCCTCCAAATTAAAGATAGTTACTTATGAAAAATGGATATCCTTGAAGATATGCCCCATTTTTTCCTGCTTCGTTTTCAGATAAAACGCATCGTGAAGCCCGGGCTCGATCTCGATCGGGACGCGCTCCCGAATCTCAAACCCAAAGCCCTCGAGACCGTAAATTTTCCCGGGATTGTTGGTCAGAAGCCTTAGAGACTTGACTCCGAGATCCTGCAAAATCTGTGCGCCGCTCCAGTATTCCCGAAGATCCGCCGCAAACCCCAGCTCCAAATTGGCCTCGACCGTATCCCTTCCATGCTCCTGAAGCTCATAAGCCTTGAGCTTGTTGATAAGGCCGATGCCTCGTCCTTCCTGCCGCATATAGAGAATGATGCCTCGACCCTCCTTTTGAACCATCTGCATGGCGGTCTTGAGTTGCGCACCGCAGTCGCAGCGTCCCGAGCCGAACACATCCCCCGTCAGACATTCGGAATGAACACGGCAGAGGATATCCCGACCATCCCCTATCTCTCCGCACACAAGAGCTACATGGTGTTCTCCCGTGATGTCATTTACATAGCCGTAGATTTGAAAATCACCGTAGTCCGTAGGCAGGCAAGCACATGCCTCCCGCCGCATATGGCACTCGTATCTTCGCAGATAATCCTGTAAATCCTTGATGGTAATGAAACACAATCCGTAATCTTTAGCCATTTTCTGAAGCTCAGGCGTGCGCATCATGGTTCCGTTATCATTCATGACCTCGCAGCAAAGACCGCACTCCTTAAGCCCTGCCAGCCTGCAAAGATCCACCGTGGCTTCGGTATGCCCGTTCCGAGCCAAAACCCCGCCATGGCGCGCTACAAGCGGGAACACATGACCGGGACGGCGTAAATCCTCCGGGCGGATTTCTTCATCCACGCACATCCGGCAGGTATACCCTCGCTCCTCGGCGGAGATGCCCGTGGTGGTATTGACATGGTCGATGGAGACGGTGAAAGCGGTGCAGTGGTTATCGGTATTTTCGGAAACCATCTGCGGTAGATTCAGCCTGCGTGCAAGCTCTGCCGACATGGGCGTGCATATAAGCCCGCGACCGTGCAGAGCCATAAAATTCACGTTTTCCGTAGTAGCAAATTCTGCCGCGCAAATCAAATCCCCCTCGTTTTCGCGATCAGGATCATCCGTGCAGAGAATCAGTTTTCCATTTTTAAGAGCCTCCAAGGCCTCGGGAATGGTGTTATATGTAAACATGATTTCCTCCTTGCTTAATATCCATTTTCACGCAAAAAATCAAGTGTAATGCGGCTCTGCGGAACAGGTTTTGATTCTGCCTGCATCAAACGAGCCACATATTTTCCGACTATATCGTTTTCAAGATTGACAGGGCTTCCGACCCCCTTTTTAAGCAGCACGGTTCGGTCTCCCGTATGCGGTATCAGCGACACGGAAAAATCCCTGTCCGTCACTGCGGCAACGGTAAGGCTTATGCCGTCGATGGCTATTGAACCTTTCTCCACAATATATCGAAGTATCTCCTGCGGAGCGGCAACCGTGACCCTGGTGGCGATTCCCTCGCGGCGATGCCCGATGACCGTACCCACGCCGTCGATATGCCCTGTGACTATGTGACCGCCAAACCTGCCGTCCGCCGACATAGCACGTTCCAAGTTTACCGGATCGCCGCTATGCAATGCGCCAAGATTGCTTCTTCTAAGGGTTTCCGGCATAATATCCGCCGTAAAACCGTCGCTTTTCAGGCTCGTCACCGTGAGACACACGCCATTTACCGCGATGGAGTCCCCGATCTTTGTTCCCTCTAAAACAAGCCCTGCCTTTATGCCGATGCTGCCATCGTTTTGACCCGAGGAAACATTTTGCACCGAACCAATTTCTTCAATGATTCCAGTAAACACCGTTCATGCCCTCCTTCACATCGTATTCAAGTAAAATATCCTCACCCAACTGCGTCAAACGCATATTGTTTAGCTTCGCACCCTCGTCAGGCAGATTTACTCCCTTCCCCTCCACGGGCGTTTTAGCCTCGGCTCCGCCAAAGAGCTTTGGTGCGATGTATGCGCAGACATGGTTTACTATACCTGCCCGCAGCGCAGCTTCATGGAGCTGTCCGCCGCCCTCGATTAGAACGCTGTCCAACCGCTCCCTGCCGAGATATTCAATCAATTCCATAAGATCAACTCTTCCATCCGAACCCGGAATATGCAGCACCTCGATTCCTGCCGAGCGCAATGCTGCAGCTTTCGCAGGGTCGTTTTCCGCACATGCCACGATGGTTCGGAATTCCCCTGCGCTCTGCGCCAACCTGCTATGAAGCGGAAGCCGCAGATGGCTGTCGGCAACGATCCGCACGGGCTGATGCCCGCCTGGAATTCGACAGTTCAGCATGGGATCGTCCGCGAGAACCGTCCCGATACCCACGAGAATGGCACTGTAATGACCTCGAAGCTGATGCACATGCTGCCTGGCTGTCTCCCCTGTTATCCACTTTGATTTTCCCAAATGCGTTGCAATCTTCCCATCCAGCGTCATCGCGTATTTCATGACGACATAGGAGTAACCTGTGGTGATGTAGTGAAAAAACACGGGATTAAGCGCGTCACATTCGGTCTTTAGAAAGTCCTCCTCCACAATTATGCCCTGCTGCCTAAGAAAACTCACGCCCTTGCCGGCGACCAGCGGATTCGGATCCCTTGAGCCGATGACCACCCGGCTTATCCCATGTTGGGCGATGGCCTCGGTGCATGGCGGCGTTCTGCCGTGGTGACAGCAGGGTTCGAGCGTTACATACATCGTTGCCCCCTGCGCCGATTCCGTGAGGGACGCAAGAGCATTCCTTTCCGCATGGGGTTCCCCGCATTTTTTATGATAGCCTTCTCCGATGACCCTGCCGTTTTTTACAATTACTGCACCGACCATGGGATTGGGCGATGTCCAACCGACACCCTGCCTTGCCAAGGCGATCGCACGGCGCATATAATCCGAATCGTTCTGCATACTCCGTTCCTTCCTATTTAACAACAAAATACCCTGCGGAAATACTCCACAGGGCATTTGCATCCAAAAAATCCCTGAAACGATCTCTCATTTCAGGGCATTATCTCAAAAAGATGCCATCTTCTTTCATCCAGACTATACTGTCGGCTCCGGAATTTCACCAGATCTGCGAATCAAAGTTGATTGCTCGCGGGCTTTACCGCCGGTGGGGAATCGCACCCCGCCCCGAAGATATTCAAGTACATTGTACACAGCATAGATTCACCTGTCAAGTGCGAAAAACAGCTTTTAACGTCGAATATAAGTGGTTGAATCCCAAATCTAAGGCATTTACCGTGTTTCGCTCAGCTCAATTCTGCGCGTTGCTATCTTCGAAACGAATAATCTATCATGCTCGACGAACAGCATCGTCGGGCGGTATTCGAGTATCAAGGCTTCAATCTACAAGCGGGAAATCACATCGACATAGTAGTTTTGAAGAAAACCACTCAATTAACCCTTGCATAATTCCTCGAATTTTGATACGATATGGAAAAACATGGAGGATTGTAAAATGGATGAATCTGATAACACCTCTCTATTAGGTGCTGCAATGGTCAGCGGTGCGCAAAAAGTTGGAGCAAGCGTTGTAGACCGCGCATTAGGTGCAATTGTAGATTTTGTAAAGGACAAATATGGTAAAGCCAAGATTGAGCTTGGAACAGTTTTTCAACGTTATTTAAAAAATGCGACTGAACGATATAATAAAGTTAAGACGCTTGCCACGGGTCAAACTTCTAGGGAAATAATTGGCCCTGACAGCATTTATGTCAATATTGGTCTATCATACGAGAATCAAGAAATTGACACCTCGACAGTTGAGCCTATGCTGAACATCAGCAAGAATATCCTGATTGTCGGTACCGGTGGCATAGGCAAATCTATGCTCATGCGTTATCTGTTTCTTGTAACTGCCGAACTTGGGGAGCATGTTCCGGTATTGGTCGAGCTTCGACGTATAAACAAGCAACCCTCGGATCAGCTATCAATTCTGGAGCTGATTTATACCTGTATGGAAGATTTTAATGTGAAGTTACCGAGGGAGCAGTTTGAATATAGCCTTGTATCAGGAAAATATCTGTTTTTGTTTGATGGGCTGGATGAGGTCAATACTTCGTTATCTGCTGAAACGGCTGAAGCACTTCAGAAATTTAGCGCGAAATATCCCAAAAATCCCTGTATCATTACTTCACGGCCGTACGAAGGGTTTTCCCCGCTTGAGACCTATACCACCATGGAGCCTATGACTCTCCGAAAGGAACAAGCGGTCCGGTTGGCAGAAAAAATTCGCCCCGAAGACGAAAAAGCACAAGAGTTTTGTCGTCAGCTTGAGGAATTTCTCTATGATACTCATAAAAGTTTTGCAGAAAACCCACTGTTGCTTTCCATGATGTTTCTCACATTTATGCGTAACTCGTCCATACCAGATCACCTTTCCGATTTCTATCAAAAGGCATTTGATGCACTTTACAGTATACACGATAGCACTGACAAAGGCAGTTATAGGCGTGATTTTCGTTGTAAGGCTCTGAACGAGGAAAGCTTCAAGCGCCTTTTTGCTCATTTTTGCTTTCATTCTTATATGGATGAGGCCTATGAGTTTACTAAAGATGACATTCTTAAACGATTACAAAATAGCATTAATAAACTTAACCTTGAAATCATAGATAAAGATTATCTTACGGATTTGCGTAATTCGGTTTGTATGATTATAAAAGATGGCGACATGTTCCGATTTTCTCATCGATCATTTCAAACCTATTTTGCCGCTTATTATACAGCTCACGTATTGACGGATGAGCAGCAAAAGAAATTGTTTTCCTCTCTTCTAAGTATGCCACAGGCTTATTGGAAACGAGACTATTATACCTTATTGGTACAGATTGAACCTGAGCGTTTTGCTATAAATGCGTTGGCGGATGATCTACGTAAACTGGTAGAAGCCGCAACGCGCAGCAATAATAGAAATGAATTTATACTAAAAAGCTTATGTCCAGGAGTGTATTTGTCAAAAGATCGGATAGGCATAATACCTCAACCGCACAGCTTTATTGTTGAAATATTTTTTATTGACATAATACATTCTATGTCGAGAAACTTTGCTATTAAAAATGATAGCATAGATGTTATTCGTGGTTACGCCGAAGCGACAGTACATAGTAGTATTTCGCACATACTTAATTTTAGCAAAATCGATACCTCAGATTGCACGGAAGCTGAACGTGAACGCCTATATTCTGCGATTATTAGCTGCTTAGGACTGGACAACGCATATCAGGAGATATCGGATTGGCTTTCCGAGATAGATGCAAAAAGTGAATCTCTTAAACGTTATAATTTTATTGATGAGCTATAAGCAATTATAGTTGTATGCTTTTATTAGTTCAGCATCGCTGGATTCAGCGATGCTGAACGTTTTTCTCCACAGAAACGTTTATCTTATACTATTCACCAATAAAAAGAATTAGAATGCGGATTGGAAAGGGGGAAAATCCCCCCTCAGCGTCCTTGCAACTCGATACTGCGCGTTGCGATTTCCGAAACGAACGCCCTGTCATGCTCGACAAAAAGCATCGTCGGACGGTATTCGAGTATCAATGCTTCAATCTGCAAGCGTGAGATAACATCGACATAGTTGAGCGGTTCATCCCAAATATACAGGTGCGCTTGTTCGCAAAGGCTCCTTGCTATCAACACTTTTTTCTTCTGCCCCATGGATAATTCGCCCATATCCTTTTCAAACTGAACGCGCTTGAAATCGAGCTTGCGCAATATGGTCTTAAACAGGGTCATGTCAATTTCGCATTCATTAGCGAATGCGTCAAGGCTCCCCTTAAGAAACGACATATCCTGCGGCACATAGGAGATTTTGAGCCTACTACCTATGTTGAGAATGCCGGTATATTCTATATCCTGTCCCAGGATGAGCTTGAGCACGCTCGATTTTCCGCAGCCATTGGAGCCGATGAGCGCGATTCGCTCCCCTCGCTTCAGCGTAAAGTCTATTCCATTGCAGATTTGCCTTTCATTATAATAGAGCGCAAGCTCGGAAGCGTGAATGAGCGTTTCCTTAAAATACTCCTCGGGATGGAGTTTGAGCTTTTCATCGTATTCGACATCATGGAGCAGCCCCTCCTTCTTTTCGATCTCGCGATTTATTCTGCTCTGCTGAGCCTTTGAATGCCGCATCATCTTTGCGGACTTCGCGCCTATATACCCCCTGTCGCCCGCACCGCTGCCGATCTTGGTCGATTCGAGCCTGTCAGACCATGAGGCCGTGCGCCGTGCAGCCTCCCTGAGCCGCTCGATTTCCGAAGTAAGCCTTGCATTTTCGGAAATTTCGTAGTTATCCCTCCTGTCCTTCTCGCGCTGCCACGATGAGTAATTGCCCCTCATCACCTCGATTGTAGCTCGGTTTATCGAAAGCACATGGTCGATGCACTCATCGAGAAAGGCACGGTCGTGCGAAACGAGTATAAAGCCACGTTTGCCGTTCAAATATTTCGCCACCGCCCTTCTTGCATCCATGTCAAGATGGTTTGTAGGCTCGTCTATCAACAGAAAATTTCCCTCCTTGAGGAACAACGCCGCAAGCAATATCCTCGTTTTTTCGCCGCCCGAGAGCGTACAAAATGGGCGGTACAAAACGCTTTCATCCATTTCAAGCAGGTTTATTTCGCGCAGCAGCCGCCATTTTTCATCCACGCCCGAAACACGCTCGGCAATATCTACGGCAAGCTCGGTATCGTCCTCTATCTCAAATGGGAAATAGTCAAATTCCACGCTGCTTGATATGCTGCCGCTGTACGGGTATTTTCCCATGAGTAGTTTCAAAAGCGTAGTCTTACCCCTGCCGTTTCGACCGATGAAGCCGAGTTTCCAATCGGTATCTATCGAAAAACTCGCATTTTCAAAGACATGATCGTAGCTTCCCTCGTAGTGGAAGGTCAAATTTTTTATCGTTATAAGTGCCATAGTTTCCTCCTAAATCTGTAAAAATATGAAAAGCGACCGTGAAGCATCCTCACAGCCGCTTTAAAAGCCCTAAGACCTATTTCCGTTCCGTATGACGCATTCGCCGTTTCGCCGCAATGCACAAAGGATCGGGTGCAATGCCCGACCGCCCGCACAATACGGCATCATTATTCATGAATTCAGCGAACTATGTACATCCCCGACGGGAACCTCCTTGAACTATCAATTTGATTATATCATAGGTTCTCGATAAGTCAAGAGCCAAAATAAGTTTTTCATGATACGCAGTATCCATGTAGCTTTTGCGCGCTGCCCTGTTCATTTTGACGCTGTTATGGTATAATTAGCCTGCAATCTTATGCTGTAATATGAATTGGAGGAAACATGGAGATTCTGTCAGTAATCTACCTTCTGGCGTTTGCGTTCTCGGGAGTGCTGATTTCCGACCTCGTCTTTTCAAAGGACAAGCCGCTTCGCCGCATCTTCTTCGGTTTAGTGTTCGGGCTTGCAATGCTGCTTTGGCTGCCAACGCTTTTTGCGTTCCTTATCAATTTTACGCTGCTTGCCCAGCTTCTTGCGCTTTTCACGGCTGTGGTCTTGGGCATCATATGCTGCGTAATAAAAAATAAACGCCTGAATGCGGGTAAAATCATCGAAAACAAGGCAAAACCCGAAAACATCAGGACCATGCTTTGGACGACGATACCCCTCCTCATCATCGGTTGGGTTCTGCTTTTGAATCATACGATCGTATCGGCTTCAAACGGCTCGCTTCACGTCGGGCAATGCACCTATGGCGACCTTTGTATGCACCTTGGTTTCATCTCAAGCATCAGCGTGCAGCAAACATTCCCTCCGGATTATTCGATCCTTCCTGGTACGCCCCTTGGCTATCCGTTCCTCTGCGACAGCGTGAGTTCGACATTCTATACCCTCGGCTCCTCGCTCAGGTTTGCCGCGCTGCTTCCCGCGATGTATGCGTATCTGATAACCGTTTTCGGAGTGTATTTCTTCTTTGAAAGCTGGTTCAAGCGCAGCTCTATCACCTCGTTTGCGACCTACTTGTTCTTCATCGGCGGCGGCCTTGGGTTTGCTTATATCTTCAATAATGAAAAGCTGCTCGCCGCGGAAGGCATCGACCGCTGGAAGGAGATGCTTGAGGGCTTCTATCTGACCCCCACCAATATTCCGGCGCAGGGCTTGCGCTGGGTAAACACGATCGCCGACATGCTTGTGCCGCAGCGTGCAACGCTGTTCGGCTGGGCGCTGCTTTTCCCCTGCTTGCAGCTTCTGTACCGCGCCGTGATGGAGCGCGAAAACAGGCTTTTCATCCCGCTCGGCGTGCTTGCAGGCTGCCTGCCCCTCGTGCATACGCACAGCTTCCTTGCGCTCGGCATAATCTCTATTTTTCTCATGATAGGCTTTGTTGGAAGCTATCTTAGAAAAGCGGTCAAGACCCAATCCGCAAAGCTTGCCGTACCGATTTTCGGAATGGCGATTGCGCTTGCGCTTTTCGGGATAATTGCAGGAAAAACGAGCCTCATCATGGTAAGTGATGATACTGCCATTATCCCGTCGTTGATAATAGTATTCATTGGCATCGTGTTCACAGCAATTATCGCCATTTGTACCGCACGAGCATACGCAAAAGGGAATGATTCCACCCACGTCCTCTTTACCGGAATCGTCGGTGCGCTCGGTGTAATTCTATCGACCATCCTTCTCTACTCGCTTGAAGGCGGCGGTCTGCTCGGCATAGTGGCCGCTGCAGCACTCGCCATAATCATGGCAATTCTGATGCTCCGTGGCGGCATCAACCTTAAGCATGACCCCAAAGCTGGGAAGCATCTTGGCATGTTTGCGCTCTTTGGCGTCATCGCAGTCGTGCTTGCCGCGCCGCAGCTTCTGGGCTTCACCTTCAAGCAGTCCGTCGGCGAACAGTTCATGCGCTGGAGCTTCAACTGGGCTAATGAAAGCGACGGATGGCTTTGGTTCTATATTAAAAACCTTGGTCTAATCTTCATATTCATGCTGCCAGCTTTCCTTTCGGCAAGCAAGCGCACGAAGGCGTTCTATGGCGGCAGCCTGCTTATCTGGCTCATCTGCGAATTCGTGCTGTTCCAGCCGAATCCGTATGATAATAATAAGCTGCTGTTCATATGGTTTGCGTTCACCTGCGGCATCGTGGCGGAATACCTTGTTATGCTATTTGATAAATTAACGAAAGCAGAACGTAATGAGATTGATTGTGACCGAGAGTTGATTGCTATTGAGATTAATAAAGAACCTTCGAACGACATCCCCTGGGGCAAATGGATAGCTCCGCGTTTGGTAGCACTGTTCGTGATTATCGCGTTGTTCCTGTCCGGCACGCTTACGCTCGTGCGCGAATACATATCTGGCGATCATCTTGGTGTTTACACTTCATCCGATGGCGGGGCAGCATTCGGGTACATCGAAAGCGGTTACGAGGTGGTGTCCGCACCGCTTGTAAAGCTTACGGAGTTCATCAAGGAGAATACCGAGCGCGACGCGACCATACTGACGCATAACAATCACAACAATGCGGTCGCAATGCTGACCGGGCGCAATATTTTCTGTGGGTCGGGTACATTCCTGTATTACCACGGCGTGAATTATCAGCCGAGGCAGGAAATGCTCTCATCCCTGTACGAAAATCCTGCAAACACCCTTTACCAGACCGCAGCTAAGTACGATATAGATTATGTTCTCATATCGAGCGTTGAAAGGCATACCTATCATGTTGACCAAAAATGGTTTGAGAGCAATCTTGAGTGCGTGTATTCGGAAAATGGTATTTACCTCTATAGGGTGGATGCGAACTAAGGAGCCTTTTGGCTTCTAAAAAAGGGATTTCTGGTTCAACCACAACTGCCGACATTGAACCATAACAGCGACCGCCGCGAGGAAACCTTATCCTGCGGCGGTTTTATTCTGCACGCAAATATAAATTGTGCCATTCTTTAAGTGACTTCCATTCCAACTCGGTAAGCCAATTTAATATTGGATGCTTTTTCAGTACAATTCTTTAAAAACAAATATGTGCAAGACGTGGTGAACCGTTCCCAAGCAAAGTTTTATATGCAAAACGTGTGAAAACCTTACCTAAACGAAGTTTAAAGAAGAATCTTGAAATATAGGAAATCAAGGGGTTACTTCATCGCCTCTGCATTAAAAGCGTCAGCCATGAAACAGCCCCTTTATATTAACAAATGAGATAGATTACTCGTTGTCCTCCATGGGAACAAAGTTGCCGAGAAGGGATGCAAGCGAGGTCGTTGCGGACTCTACGGGCGGAAGCTCATAATCCGGTTCCTCGCGGCGACGGCGTTCTTCACGCGCCGCACGACGCTCCTCACGCTCACGACGACGCTCCTCGCGTGCCGCAGCAGCTTCCTTACGAGCCTGATCTTCCTGTTCGCGCTTCTCCTGACGCTCCTGACGTACACGGTCGCGCTCCGCCTTCTCCTGTGCAAAGAATGCAGCAGCTTCCTCGGGATTCTCCTCAAGGATCGCTTCCCTGCGGCTCAGGCTGATGCGTCTTCTTGACGTGTCGATGTCGGTGACCTTGCAGCGAATGGTGTCTCCGATCTTGACCTCGTCTTCAACATTGGCAACGCGCTTCAATCCGAGCTGAGAGATGTGTACGAGACCGTCGATCGTGGGTTCGAGTGATACGAACGCGCCGAAGGAAACGATGCGTACTACCTTGCCCTCGACAATGGCGCCGACGGGATACCTCTCACCTGCGGTCGTCCACGGCTTGGGCAGAAGTTCCTTGTAACCGAGAGAAACCCTCTTGTTTGCGATATCAACTTCGCGGATTATGACATCGATCTCCTGACCTACGGTGAATACCTCTGCGGGCTTCTTGCCCCTGCTGTACGAGCACTGAGTAATGTGTACGAGACCGTCAACACCGCCGATATCCACAAACGCACCGAAATCGGTAAGTCTGCGGACGATGCCCTTGCACTTGGTTCCGACAACAAGGCTTTCCCAGATAGCTTTCTTGGCTGCCTCCGCCTCCATAAGAAGGACGGCCTTCTGGGACGCGACGATACGCTTACGCTTTGTGTCCACTTCAAGAACCTTCACCTTCATGGGCTTGTTAACGTAATCGTTCAAGTTTTCAACATACTTTGTGGAAAGCTGGGACGCTGGGATGAATGCCCTTGCGCCGTTGTTAAGGATCGCGATAACGCCGCCCTTTACGACTTCCTTGCAGGTACCTTCGAGAATCTTACCTTCGGATTCGGCATCGGCAGAGAATTTCTCCCATGCCTTCTGGCTCTCGACATTCTTGCGAGAGAGCAGTACATTGCCTTCGCCGTCGTTCACTTTGAGTACCTCAACATCGATCGTGTCACCAACCTTGCAGACGGAAGCGGGATCCAACTCGGGATCATTGGAGAACTCATTACGGGGAATATAACCGTCGGACTTATATCCGATGCTTACACTGACTTCGCCGTCAACTATCTGAATTACGGTTCCTGTCAGAATCTGTCCGCTGCGGATACGCACTATCGTCTTAGTGATAGCGTCTTCGTCAAAAACGGCATTTTCCTCGATGGTCTGCACTGCGTTGGCAGCATCTGTTGCGACCTTTTTGGTCACGGTCTCTTTGTTTTCGGCTTCGCAGCAATCTACCTTAGCCTTATCCTGTTCGCTCATTATGGTAATAACCTCCCTGATTATTGAATCCGGCGTTGATGCACCGGCAACAACTCCCATTATTATATCAGGATTTTCTAATATATCAAGAGAAATTTCGCAATTCTTTGCCGCAGCGACGGTATTACGGCAGTTTTTTTTGCAAATTTCTCGAAGTTTAGCGGTATTTGAGCTGTGAGAATCGCCTAAAACAAGCATTATATCACATTTTCGGCTCAATTCCTCAGCCTCGCGCTGCCGCTCCAGAGTAGTATTGCATATCGTATTATGAACCTTAATTTCCGGGTGATTGGTTTTTACCATGTTCTCTATTTCGGCAAAAGCTTCGGAATCGTAGGTGGTCTGTACCACCATACATCCTCCGTCATCCGCTATCAAGTCAACATCCTTGACCGAGCGAATGAACACCGCTTTGTTATCGCAAAAACCGTTGATGCCTATCGTTTCGGGATGGTTCGGATCGCCCACGATATAGACCCTTTCACCCCTTTCGTGCGCGGCGGCAACAATTCTGTGTATGCTCTCTACGAACGGGCATGTGGCGTCCACATAATTAATTCCGCGCTCGCGCAGCTCATCATATGCCGCCATGCTCACGCCATGGGATCTGATTATTACATAATCCCCCTCCTTCGCCTCACAAAGCGATTGGATCGGGATAATACCCTCGCTTCTTAGCTCATCAACGACGGTGCGGTTATGGATAAGCTCTCCGTAGGTGTATACGACTGCATCCGAGCTTGTCTCCCGGAGCTTGTAGGCGGTGCTTTTCGCAAGCTCGACCGCACGCCTCACGCCAAAGCAAAAGCCGGCATTTTTCGCGAGTATTATCTGCATATTCCATCAAGCTGACAGCGCAGCCCCTCCATAGTATTCTGCATTACGTTTGACAATACATTCATTAACTGCTTTTTATCGCAGTACTCCGCAATCTCATCCGCAAGTATCGGATCTCCCACCATAATCTTAAGGCGAAAACCGCTGTAGCTCTTTGGGCTTATGTAGACAGGCACTATCGGTGCGCCCGATTTTATCGCAATGAAAGCGGTTCCCTTTTCGAACTCGTCCATGCCCTCGGTTATCGAGCGCGTACCCTCCGGAAATATTCCGAAGGCCTTGCCCTCTTCGAGCAGCTTTAATGCCTGCCGAAGCGACTTAATGTCCGCCGACTTTCTGCTTACCGGAAAAACAAGAAGCTGTTTAAAAAAGAAATTCCCGATCTTGGTTTCAAACAGCTCTTTCTTGGCCATGAAATGTATCATTCTTGGCGTACAAACAGCAAGCATCACAGGGTCGAACAGTGTACGATGATTCGCAATGAATATGACGCCGCCCTTCATGCGAAGCGCCCCCTTGTTTCCATATATCTTAGGCCTCATGAGCAGGTGGATAGGCAGCTTAAGAATTATGGCAAGCAGAGCATAAAGCATTTAAATCTCCATGCCTTTGCGTGGCAAAGGCTTCCTTTCTTCCGGAATTTGAGCCGGTTCCGGCTTTGCCGGAATTGTCGCCGCCCTCTTGGCGACAAAGGTTCAAAAACGAGGTGTGAAAATTTTATTTTTCACACTTTTAACCTTTCAAGAACGATATTTACTGCGGTATCTATATCCATTTCGCTCGTATCGATATACACCGCATCCTCCGCAGGGCGCAAAGGCGCAAATTCGCGGTTTGAGTCCCTATAGTCCCGCTCCCTGATCTCTTCAAGTATCTGCTCGAAGCTCCTTCCGTCAAGCGTGCCCTTTTCCTCATACTCAAGATAGCGTCTGCGCGCACGCACCTCCGGCGAAGCAGTGATATAAAACTTGTAGGGCGCATCGGGCAGCACGTAAGTACCTATATCGCGCCCATCCATTACGATGCTCTGATTTTTTGCAAGCGCACGCTGCAATTCGACGAGCTTCACGCGAACCTCCGGTATGGTGCTTATCACCGATGCGGCCTGTGATATTTCCTCCGTGCGTATAAATCCGTTTACGTCCTCGCCGTCGAGGATGATATGCTGCGCACCATCACGGTATTCTATCGTGACATCTGTATCGGGAAGCATCGGCACGACCCGCGCTGCGTCACCTGGATCAAAGCCCGAACGCACCGCCTTAAGCCCCAGCGCACGGTACATCGCTCCGGTATCCACATACACTATTGACCTTTCCTTGGAAATTCGCTTTGCTATCGTGCTTTTGCCCGCTCCCGCAGGGCCATCGATCGCAATGTTTATTATAGCCATATGCTCCATCCTTTCCATCCTCTTCATCCATAAAAATTATCAATAATCTATTTCTTTTTGAGTCTCATTTGCCGCAGCCTCTCCCGCGACCGCGCCCGTTGACCAGGCTATCTGGAGGTTATATCCTCCCGTGCAGGCATCCACATCCAGCATCTCCCCCGCAAAGAACAGGCCGTGTACGAGCTTCGATTCCATTGTGGAGGGATTTACTTCCTTTATAGAGATTCCGCCCCTTGTTATTATAGCTTCATCCATCGGGCGGGTGCGTTTTACGGTCAGCTTCAGACATTTCATCGTGCCTACGATCGACAGCCTCTGCTCCCTCGTCAGGCAATCTACCATTGTTTCGGGTTCAACTCCCGCAAGCATAAGAACGGTTTCTATCAATCTTTGAGGAAGCAGCAGGGTCATGGCATTGCGAACCTGCTTGTGCTTATACTTATCAAAATCGCGCAGCACCCTTGCGTCCAACACCTCGTGCGAAAGCGCAGGCTTAAGGTCTATTTCAAGCTCCGATCCCTCTGGCTTATCGGCAATGAAGCTGCTTGCGCTTAGCACGAGCGGACCGCTCACGCCAAAATGTGTGAACAACAGCTCGCCAAGCTCCTCGTATACTGGCTTTCGCTTCTTTGCGTTTGCGGACTGTTCCTTATACGCTTTAAGGGTAACGTTCTTGAGTGAAAGCCCCATCAGCTCACATGGCCAGCTTTCCACGGTAACGAGTGGAATCAATGAAGGCACCAGCTCCGTAACCGTATGCCCGAACTCCCTTGCGAAACGGAATCCATCCCCCGTGGAACCGGTCGAAGAATAGCTCATTCCGCCAGTCGCTAGGATGATTCTATCGTATCGGCGGCTCTGCTGTCCCCTTATGTGTACTATGAAGCCATTATCGAGCCTGTCTATGCCTGTAACGAGCGAACCCAGCACAAACCTTGCGCCCTTCCTTGCGCAGAAGCTCGTCAAAGCCTTGATAACATCGCTCGATTTATCGCTTTCCGGGAAGTACCTGCCTCCGCGTTCGAGTTTTGTGGGAACGCCGTAGGCATTGATGATTTTAATAATATCGTTATTGAAAAAACGTCCGAACGCACCGTATAGAAAGCGTCCGTTATGCGGAACTTGCCTTAAAAACTCATCCAAATCGGAAGAATTAGTTATATTACATCTTCCCTTTCCGGTAAGAAAGAGCTTCTTGCCCGCCTTTTCGTTCCCGTCGATTATGTCGACTTGACATCCATTTGCGGCTGCAAATGCACCCGCGATCAGCCCCGACGCCCCCGCTCCTATTACGCCAACGGTTTTACTCATTTAAATTCCTTTCGGTTCCGCACAGAATCCCTTTGTTATGCGCTAAATCCCTTTGGTCGCGCATTGAAACCCATCTCGGTCATGCGCGAAAATCCTTCTCGATCACGCGCTTCATCATTTCAAGACGCGCATAGTCGGTAATATCATATTTGAGCGGCGTAACGGAGATAAATCCGTCACGTACCAGTTTTTCATCGGTCGTATCGCTTTCATAGCATTCGGTAAGCTTAAGACTTACTATTTTAAGCTCCATCCGGCCATCCTGCGCATCGACTTCGTCATACTTGACCGGATAGCATTGTTCGGCGAGATGACCCGCGCGGATTCCCCTATACTCGGCTCTCGGGAGGTTCGGAAAATTCACGTTGAGCAGCCTGTGTTCATCGTTAAGAAGGCCAAAAAACAGCGGGAGCTGCTCACAAAATACCTTAGCTACATCGTCAAAATACTCCGTATCAAAGCCGTCCTTCGATACAGCTATCGAACGATAGCCAAGCATCGCCGCCTCCTCTGCGGCAGCGACCGTACCCGAGTACAGCACATCCGTGCCAAGATTGGGAGCCTGATTTATACCTGAGATCACGAGTTCCGGCTCAAAACCAAGGTTTCCCACAGCAACCCTCGTGCAGTCGGCAGGAGTTCCGTCAACACAGTATGCATTGACATGCGTGCAGCCCGGAAGCGTCACCTGCTCCACATGCAGCGTACGATGCAGCGTAATGCCGTGTCCTACGGCACTTTGGTTGTTCTTCGGCGCACAGACGAGAAGTTCATGCTCTCCGATTAGAGCCTTAACTAACGCTTCGATGCCCGCCGCCAAAAAACCATCATCATTTACAATAAGGATACGCATAATACCCCCATGATACAATGTCATGAGGGTATTATAGCAAGAAAGGAACCACTTTTCAAACAAAAATCTGATTTATTAAATGAAAGATTCAATATGCCATAGCTATTGGTCTTATATATTGCAGTCTCACGCCGAAACTTTCAAAACAATAACCAATCAAGCACTACAGCGGCGTATCCTCCGTCAAATCTTCAACATATAAATTTATAACCGCACTGCGCTCCGGAGCAGCCTGTTTATTGTCAGGCTTATTTACCGATGCATTGACCGCCTTATCGGCCGTGGAAGCAGGATTATGCCTGTTTTCAAAGAACTTCATCGCGACCTGCGGGAAAAGCGCGTAGCTAAGCACGTCCTCATCCTTTTCGGCAATGTCACCAAGCTCGGCCTTATACTTTTCAAGCTCGGGCTCGAGCAAGTCCGCAGGACGGCATTCTATGACCTTAGCATCCCCTATTGCCTTTTTGCGGACGGATTCATTGACCGTTCCGGGAAGCCTGCCGTACTCACCCCTGAGCAAACCCTTTGATTCCTTTGTGAACATCTTATAACGCTCACCCGCGATAACATTCAGCACCGCCTGGGAGCCTACGATCTGGCTCGTGGGCGTTACGAGGGGAGGATAGCCAAAATCCTTGCGAACGCGCGGAACCTCTTGAAGCACGTCATAATATTTGTCCTCCGCATTTGCCTGCTTGAGCTGCGAGATCAGGTTGGACAGCATTCCGCCCGGCACCTGATATATGAGGGTATTCGTATCCACCGAAAGCACCTTCGGATCGAGGAAACCGTCCTCCTTGAGCCTTGCGGCAACGGGGCGGAAGAGCTTCGCCGCCTCACTCAGCTTTCCAAGATCAAGACCGGTATCGTATTTAGTACCCTGCAGCGTCGCGACAAGGCTTTCGGTCGCAGGCTGGCTCGTACCGTTGCCAAGGGGCGAGAGCGCGGTATCCACTATATCCACACCCGCATAGGCTGCCATGAGCAAAGTCATATCGCCCGTACCCGTGGTGTTGTGAGTATGCAGATGGATGGGGACGTTCACCTCGGATTTGAGCCTCTTTATAAGATTGTATGCTGGTATCGGCAGCAACAGGTTCGCCATGTCCTTGATGCAAATCGAATCCGCGCCCATCTGGACAAGCTCCTTTGCAAGCTTCACGAAATAATCTTCATTATGAACGGGGCTGATCGTGTAGCTCAGCGCGGGTTCGCAATGCCCGCCGTATTTCTTTGTAAATTTGATCGCCGATTCAAGGTTTCTTACATCGTTCAACGCATCGAATATGCGAATTACATCTATGCCGTTTTCGATCGCCTTACGGCAGAACTGTTCAACAACGTCATCGGCGTAATGCTTATAGCCAAGGATGTTCTGCCCCCTGAACAGCATTTGGAGCCTCGTATGCGGCAGCGCCTTCTTCAATGTGCGCAGCCTATCCCACGGATCCTCGTTGAGGAAGCGCAGGCACGAATCAAAGGTTGCGCCGCCCCAGCATTCGAGCGACCAATAGCCTATGCTGTCGAGTATCTCACAAGCGGGGAGCATTTCATCCGTCCTCATTCGGGTCGCAGCCTGGGATTGGTGCGCATCGCGCAAAATCGTATCCGTAATGAAAAGTTTACCCATAATTAACTCCTAAAAATATTTCAAGTACCCGTTTGGACTTATCAGCCAAACAGGGAAAGGAACACGCCGGCCGCGATCGCGGAGCCGATAACGCCTGCCACATTGGGGCCCATTGCGTGCATGAGCAGGAAATTACCGGGATTCTCGCGCTGTCCCTCCATCTGGGAGATACGCGCCGCCATGGGCACCGCCGACACGCCTGCAGAACCGATGAGGGGGTTAATTTTGCCGCCCGAAAGCAGGTTCATAAGCTTTGCAAGCAGCAGTCCACCCATCGTTCCGAACACGAACGCGAATATACCCATGCCTATGATGCCCAGCGTAGTCCAAGATATGAAGGTTGCGGCGGTCGCCGTCGCGCCGACGCTGATGCCGAGGAAGATGGTAACGATATTACAAAGCTCGTTCTGCGCTGTCCTTGAGAGGCGTTCGGTAACGCCGCTCTCACGCACGAGATTGCCGAGCATGAGCATGCCAACGAGGGAAGCCGCCGAGGGAACGAGCAAAGCTACCGCGATGGTGACGACGATCGGGAACATGATGCGCTCGGTCTTGCTTACGGGACGGAGCTGCTTCATGACGATGGAGCGTTCCTTTTTAGTCGTCAGCGCGCGCATTATCGGCCTCTGGATTGGGCCGATGAGTGCCATATAGGAGTACGCCGCGATCGCAATTGGCCCAAGGTATTGCGGTGCAAGCCTTGAGGTGACGAAAATCGCCGTGGGGCCGTCCGCACCGCCGATGATGCCGATGGAGGCTGCGAGTTCGTTTGAGTAACCAAGAATCTTAGCCGCACCGATGAAGGCTACAAAGATTCCAAGCTGTGCCGCCGCGCCAAGCAGCAGGCTCTTGGGGTTTGCGATCAACGGGCCAAAGTCGGTCATCGCGCCAACGCCAAGGAATATAAGTGACGGATAGATGCCGAGCTTTACGCCAAGATAGAGGTAGTCTATAAGACCGCCCGAATGCGACAGAGCTCCCCAATCGATATGTCCGCCCGCGAATAATTCCTCGTGGAACATACCGGAGTTAGGAAGGTTCGTAAGCAGCATACCGAACGCGATCGGTATCAGCAGCAGAGGTTCAAACTTATGGACGATCGCAAGGTACAGAAGCACGCAGGCGACGCCGATCATTACGATATACTTCCATGAGCCGGGTGCGTTGAACAGCGCCGCAAAGCCCGTTTCGCTCCAGAAGTCCGAAAAAACATCAATTATCGATCCCATAACACATCAGATTTTCCCTGTTTTTATTTCTTGCAGGTAAGTTTATCTTCAATCGCTTCATTAATTATATGCGATAAGCATATCCCCGGTATTGACGGAGGCGCCCTTCTGCACGTTTACAGCAACCACCTTGCCATCGTGCGGAGCCATTATCTCGTTCTCCATCTTCATCGCTTCAAGCACGAGAAGCACCTGACCGCTTCTGAAGCTATCGCCGGGCTTAACGTTTACCGACAGGATATTGCCGGGCATGGGCGCATTTATGGTCTTTTCGCTGCCCGAAAGCGATGGAGCTGCAGAGGCGGGTTTAGCCGCAGCGGCAGGTTTTGAAGCCTTCTCCGCCTCTTGTCCGCTGAGCTCCTCAACTTCGACCTCATAGGAAGTACCGTTGACGTTTACAATGAACTTACGCATGATGATTCTCCTTTGGCATTCGCCTTAATAATGATGATTTTCTATACCGATTTCGTTCGGAAAGCCTTTGCTCCCGTCCGAATTAAAGCTTTTAAGAAACTATAGTTTTGAGAAAATTACAATTTTTTTATTGACTTAATGCGGATACCAGCGGCATTCGTACCCATGGTTTCCGCGATCGATGCGGAGATGACTGCGATCAGCTCCCTGCGCTTTTCGGCAGGCATCGCGACGCTTGCTGCTCCTGCGGTAGCAACGGCGGTATGCGCTCCGGCCGCGCTGGGCCTGTTCAACTCCGTCCTATTTGACCTTGATTGAGCCGCGCCAACTCGGTTGCCCGAGACCGCTCCAGCGTTCTTATCCTTGTGCTTAAAAACAGCACAGCCAAGGCTCATAAGCTTGACTATGCATATCAACACAACAATGCCTAAAAACACGACGCACATGCCTGTAATAAGCACTACAATTGGATCCATAAAGCCCTCCTTTTCGCACTATGCGGCAACTCATGCCGCACACATGCGCGCATAAATGTACGTATAAATGCGTTATTCACCACAACCAAAATATGGTAATGAAGGATGAACCTGAGTACAAGACACAAAAGTTTTCCATCCTTGCCCAATTTATCATTATTCTCCATCATTTCCTTTTTTCCTGCTTGGTTCATGCGTTGTTTTAAAAATTTTTGCCGCCGGAATCTCTCTTGGTTCCCCGGCTGTTGAACTGCTGCTTTTCCGAACCGATTTTGCATCATATCCTTTCCCATGCACCTTATAATACCCCAAACCGACTTAATTCTTGCGGGTCTGATTCTTGGGCATACATCTTATAAACTGATTTCAATATTATTATAGGTCAATGGCGTTCACTTCTTTTATTCTTCCAAATTATCCCAAATAGGTGTTGACAAACGCCAAAATTGGAATTATACTCAACCATAGAAACAAATAAACGCGGCAGTCGAAGGGTGTTGCCGCACCCATCGACCTGCATATGTGGAACACGCACATACACAGCGGTTTATTCCGCGCACGCTTAGTCTATTATACGGTAGAGTTATTAGCTTTTCAAGTTTTTTGCGAAGGCCATGGCTCCCGTGTGAGAGGGTTTTCGCCTATTGTGTATGTTGTTACACGGTAGGCGTTTTGTTTCTCCTAAGGATATGTAGGCGCAGGACAGCGCGGAGGGACGATTCATAAAAGGATTGCCGCTCCGGTCTATTTGCTGGCAGGCATTGTCCTGCCCTACGATTCCGCCGGGGATCGACTCACACGGGAGCTTCAGTTGTTTTGCGCTGTAGCTTTCGAGTTGCACCCAAAAGAATAATTTTTTCGGAGGAAAAACAGATGAAAAGCAAAACAACTCTGCGCGTCATAGCGTCCGCTCTTGCGTTGATGCTTTTGTTCGCGGCAATCCCCTTCGCGGCACTCGCGGAAGGAACCTATCCGTTAATTAAGACTGCAGCCAACTCAATAGCCAATTCTATAGCCGGATTGGCGAAAAACCATGCAGCTGTTCCAACAAACAGCACATCAAACGAACCTGCGGATTACCCGGTCAAGACCCCCGAAGGCTATAACGAGCACGAATATCAAAAATTGAGAGCGTTTCTTGAAACCACAGACCCGGACGGCGTAAAGAACGGAGAAAAGTTGAGCGATGATTATGACCCAGATGATCCATCGACTTGGAGAGGAATCGCTTGGATAGACAGCGATGACGGCAAAAGGATAAAGAATGTAAGTTTGTCCGATCAAGCTCTCTACGGGCAGCTTGACCTAAGCGGCTGTACCAGACTTAGCCAGCTATATTGCTACAACAACCGACTTACAGAGCTGGATGTCAGCGGCTGTACTGCACTCGAAGAGCTGGTTTGCTCCGATAACCGACTTACAGAGCTGGATGTCAGCGGCTGTACCGCACTTAGGACTCTGTATTGTGATTTCAACCAACTCACAGAGCTGGATTTCAGCAGCAATACCACACTTTATTCTCTGAGTTGCGGACACAATCAGCTTACAAAACTGGATGTCAGCAACTGTACCGCACTTTGGGGTCTGGCTTGTAATAACAACCAACTCACAGAGCTGGATGTCAGCAGCAATACCAAACTTAAGAATCTGTGGTGCGAATACAACCAGCTTACAGAACTGGATTTAAGTAATAACCCTTACCTTTTAATTAACAGCATAATCGCAGAGGGCAATGGCTTCATTAGTTGCTATGGTTGGGGTACTTCGGGTTCGGGATGGTATACTGTCGCAGTGCCCGCTAAAGGAAGCTTTTTCCTTGGCTGGTATGACACGGATGGAAACCTGCTCTCAATGGACTTGGTTTTTAACCTTAGGAATTGCTCGGTTACAGATTTTGTCGCTAAATTCACGCTCGAAGGCAATGATCCCGATCCTACCTCTGCCCCGACGCCAACCCCGACACCGACGCCAACCGGCGACGTTGACGGTGACGGTGAGATCACTACAATTGACGCACTTATTGCTCTACGCAGTGCTCTTGGCCTTGATACACTTACCGATGAGCAACTAACTCGAGCCGATGTCAATGGTGACGGCGTTGTCACTGCGGCTGACGCTTTAATCATCCTGCGCATAGCATTGGGATTGATTCAGCCATAGTGGATTCATGCAGCAAATAACAACAAACCCGCTCAAGTGGTCAAAATAAAGCCGCTTTGGGCAAAAATATAGCATTTACTTTCACTTTCACCGAAAGAGTGTGCCATGCAATCGTTTATGGTGCGCTCTTTTTATTATTCAAAGCAATTCATAGCTTTCTTCATTCATGGAATAATTTTCTTTTTCACGGCAAACGCTAATCACGGCGAACGAATCAATCGGAAAGGCGGTGGGACGTTTGGCGTGGGCGATCGTGGCAGCGGTGGCGGGCATCATCGCTATCCTCTTGCTAAGCAAAATACGGCTTTGCATCAAGCTGCATCTCGGCAGATATTTTGTCGAGATCGGGCTTTGCTTCCGCCTGTTCTTTAATCTAATACCGATTAACCTCCGCTACCGGATTGAATATGAGCCGTGTGACGGCATTCGCGTCATGCGTTACGAACGCGGCGGAGGGCTTCGCGTTTTAAAAATAATTGGTGAAAAAAAGAAAAAAAATACGACCGTTGATAAGGCTGTCATTAGGGCAATACGCTCCGGCATGACGGTCGAAGCCGTTGAAGTCACGGGTGAGATCGGCATACCGTCCGATGCGTTCGTAAGCGTTATCTGGGCAGGTGTCATACGCATAGTCATCGATACCGCTATAAGATTAGGGCTTCCGCTTGCGCTCGATAAAAAGCAGCCCGAACGGTTGATAGTGAACTTCTTCCCTTGTCTTACAAGACGCACTTTTAACCTGAAATTGGAAGGAATACTCAGCGCAATACCGCTAAAGCTAATCAAAAACGCAGTGGCGGCTGCAGCAGCGGAGAAGGCTGCAACAGCAGCGTCAAAAGCCGTCTCTGTAAAAAAACATAAAGGAGAAAAGTAAGAGTATGCATCCTATCGAAAACATAATGCACACCTCAATGGAGCAAATTAAGGGAATGGTCGATGTGAATACCGTCATAGGGGATCCCGTTGTCACGGCCAACCAGACCATGATCCTGCCCGTTTCCAAAGTATCCCTGGGTTTTCTGGTCGGCGGCGGTGAATATGGCAACATGTCAACCGCAAAGAAAGCGGCGGATGAGGCAAACGGCAGTAACTATCCCTTCGCGGGCGCTTCGGCGGTCGGAATGAGCATATCCCCGCTCGCTTTCCTGACCGTTGAGGAAGGAAATGTAAGGGTTCTGCCCGCAAATCAAAAATGCGTAACGGATAGATTGGTGGATATGATACCTCATGCGCTAAAGGGAATCGAAAAGCTCGTGAACGCCGGGATCGACTGCCTGTGCCGTAAATGCGAGTGCAGCGAGAATAGCTCAAATTCATCCTCCGGCAATGGCGGCATGGCGGGTTGCTGCTGTGGTGATGAACAGGATGACTCGAATGAAGCGCAAGACGGAGGGATGGAAGCTTGAAATCCTTGCATAGGCTAATACGCATATGCACCACCGCGCTCGTTGCTGCGGCGGTGCTTTTCGGCGTTTGTACGGGCGCGTTGGGCGAAAACGCCTTTGATGCGCGAACAGTTCGCACGGGCGCGCCCACGGTTTGTGTGGGCGTGCGCACGGTTTGCACTGGCGTGCCAAGTCTTGATGAAAGCGTCGCGGCATCCGCTTCGAGGTTAAGCTTGTCAAACAGCGTACCAGGCATGAGTTCCGCCTCCGCCTCCGCGCTTATCGAGGCGAGCACGGGCAAATTGCTTTTGAAGGGCAACTGCGACTCGCACCTGCCAATGGCGAGCACCACAAAGACGATGACGGCACTCGTAGTGCTTGAAAATTGCTCAATGAACGAAATCGTTGAGATTCCACGTGAAGCGCAGGGCGTGGAAGGTTCGAGCATGTATCTTAAAGCCGGAGAGAAGGTCTCGGTGGAGGATTTGTTGTACGGACTGATGCTTCTGTCGGGCAATGACGCGGCTGTCGCGCTCGCTATTCATGTGGGCGGCAGCGTTGAAGGCTTCGTGGAGATGATGAACGAGCGCGCGGAGCTATTGGGCCTTCAGGATACCCATTTTGTCACGCCGAATGGACTGCATGACGATGAACATTATACGACCGCATACGAGCTTGCGCTTATCGGTGCGGAGGCATTGAAAAATGAGAATTTTCGAACCATCGTATCCACGCAGTATCATACCTCATCGACGGGATCGACCTCACGCACGATGAAAAACAAGAATGCCCTGCTTTGGGATTATGATGGTGCTGTCGGCGTAAAAACGGGCTACACCATGGCGGCAGGACGCTGCCTGCTGTTCGCGGCGGAGCGCGACGGAATGATGCTCGTAGGGGCGGTGCTGAACTGCCGCCCGATGTTTGATGTCGCTTCCGAGATGCTCGATTACGGCTTTGCGAACTACTCTATGTGCAAAGCGGTGGAGGCGGGCGCGGAGATAGCCCGCTGTCTCGTGCCGAACGGCGAAAAAAGCATCTTGGCATTATCGGCAAAACAGGATATAATCATACCTGTACGAAAGGGTACGGAACTGCAAATTGAGGTAAGGGTCAGCTTAAAGGGTGACATCACCGCGCCCATAATCGGCGGAGAGGAGCTTGGCACGGCTGAATTCTACTCGGGCGGCGAGAAGATCGGAGAGACCACGCTGCTTGCCACCGAAAGCATTGCCTCACGCAGCTTCCGATTCTATCTTGATTTGTTGATTCGCGCCATGAAGGACGGCTGAAAAAGCGAGGGCAATATCCCTCGCATGAAACTCAGCCTATGTATGTTCCCTCGTTTGGCGCGATATGGGGGAAACGTATGAGGCTTCAAAAATACCTTGCCGACGCGGGCATTGCTTCGCGCAGAAAATGCGAGGAGCTTATCTCATCGGGCAGGGTCAAGGTGAACGGCGTTGTGGCGTCCATAGGCATGTCTGTGGAGCCGGGTGACGTCGTTCTTTTTTATGGCAAAGAGGTGCGGGTTGATCCCGAAAGGGTCGTCATAGCTTTCTACAAGCCGAAAAACGTCATCTGCTCCAACGCGGAGGATGAGGATAGGGTAAAGGTATCGGACTATTTTAAAGACCTTCCGTACAGGCTGTACACCGTCGGCAGGCTGGATTACGATTCCGAAGGGCTTATTCTGGTTACGAATGACGGCGAAGTGGCCAACCGCCTGATGCATCCGCGCTACGGCACAAGCAAGACCTACAAGGTACTTTGCACTGGCGCGATAACCCGGGAGGATGGGTACGCGCTCATGCATGGCGTGGAGCTTGAAGACGGCATTACTTCCCCGGCGAAGCTGCGCATCATCTCCGAACGCGCGGACGGAACTACGGAGCTACTGCTCACCATCCACGAGGGCAAGAACAGGCAGGTTCGAAGGATGCTTGCCGCGCTTGGACACGAAACGCTGCGACTAAGGCGCGTCAGCATCGGCAGGCTGACCCTTGGCGGGCTTAAACCTGGGCAATGGCGATTCCTAAGCGAGGAGGAGATTGCCGATATGTTGAAATGAAGTTATTTCGTATTTAAATTTCTAAATATATGCTATAAGGCATCCGTGTTCAATTTTCTACGATATATATTTATTGGCTTGCAAAAAAGTAGTGCGCGTCGTCAACCAAAACGCATGTTCATGCGTTATAATTCATGGAAACACCGTTGGGTTAATCCCGTTCGGTGCGAGACATTTAGTCCTGAAAGGAGAAACACTATGAAAAAGACCTCAATGGCTGCAGTTCTTGCTGGAATCGTCATGATGACGGCTCTCGCAGGCGGTTGCCAGCCCAAAAGCCCATCGACGGATGACAACAATAGCCCCACTATTCAACCTTCACTAAGCACCAAAAATCCATTTACTGATGCATCAGGAGACTTCAAGACGCAGGAGCCCAATGCGGGATATGTCGGTAAAACCAATGACAACGGGGAGAAGTTGTGCATTGCGGAGTTTGCGCACGCCACCTACGACGCGAGCATTAAAAGCCCGGCGTACTTTTTTGTGGACAATTTGGAAGACTTTCAGGAACAGATCACCTCAAAGAGCATAACCCTCGAAAGCAGTTCGAAGAAGGGCGGCATCTACAATGAGGAGTTCTTTAGCACTCATACCGTGATCATGGTCGCGCTGCCTTATTCGAGCGGTTCGACCAAGAGCGTACTTAAGGCGGTTGACCTTGACGATGGCACGGTTAAAATTTATATTACCTCCGATTTGTATAAAGTCGGAACTACGGATATGGCAACCTTCTACGGTATCATTTCGCTTGATAATTCCGTGTTTGGCGAAGCCGTGGGATTTGAGGTCTATCTTAACAATTCGCTCATAAATGAAAACGGTTCTTCCAGCACCGAAAAATAGTTCAAGCGCAGCCGCTGATTTGCAAGAGAAGCATGCGGTCAGATAGAAAATAAGAAAGCAAACTCGCCCGGGCAGAGCGCCCGAGCGAGCTTTTCTTTAAGGAGATTTTTTGAAGAGTTTTTTAAGGAGATGGAGGTTAAAGCACGGCTTGCTGAGTTTCAACTCCCCCGCCTTAATATGATTCATTAACAGACCTGCTTACTTCTCGGAAGCAGTGGGCATTGCAAATTCGTTGGACAGCTTTGCTACGGAAGCTTCCGCATCGCCATTGAACACCCTGACGAATTCCTCACCGGTTATCTGCTCGCGCTCGAGAAGGACGGCTGCAACGCGCTCCACGGCCGTGAGATTCTCCCTGAGCACGGCTTCGGCACGTTCGCCCTGCGTTTCCATTATGGCGCGAATTTCGGCATCTATCTTTGCGGCAACATCCTCGGAATAATTGGGCTGCTGGGCAAAGCTCTTTCCAATGAAGACCTCCTGACCACCCGCAAGGTATACGGGGCCTATCGCATCGCTCATGCCGTATTCGGTGATGATGCTGCGGGCAACATTCGTCGCGTTCATGAGGTCATTCTGCGCGCCGGTGCTTACATCGTCCAGCATGATCCTTTCGGCTGCGCGGCCGCCGAGCAGGACGGCAATTGAATCGAGCAGCTTATTCTTAGTCATGTGTTCGTAGGTATCGGAAGGCAGCATGCGGGTGTAGCCTGCGGCCTTGCCCCTCGGGATTATCGACAGCTCGTGAACGGGGTCGGCGTTGGGCAGACAATGGGCGACCACGGCATGACCCACCTCGTGGTACGCTGTGATGCGCAGGTCATCCTTGGTTACGACCCTGCTCTTCTTTTCGGGGCCGTAAAGCACGCGCTTAATGGCTTCATCGATATCCGACTCACTTATCGCGTTGCGCTTATCGCGGACGGCGAGTATCGCCGCTTCGTTAAGGATGTTTTCAAGATCCGCTCCCGTGCAGCCGGGTGTAAGTTTCGCGATCTTTTCAAAATTTACATTGCTTTCAAAATGCTTTGACCTTGCATGAACCTTGAGGACTTCCTCCCTGCCCTTTACATCGGGATAGTTGACGGTGACGCGCCTGTCGAACCTGCCAGGACGAAGAAGCGCGGGGTCGAGCACGTCGGCTCTGTTGGTGGCAGCGATGACGATTATTCCCTGGCTGTTTGTAAAGCCATCCATCTCGACAAGGAGCTGGTTCAGCGTCTGTTCACGTTCATCGTGTCCTCCGCCGAGACCCGTACCCCTTTGACGACCGACCGCGTCGATCTCGTCGATGAAGATGATTGCCGGAGCGCAGCGCTTTGCGGTGGTGAACAGATCACGAACACGGCTTGCGCCGACACCAACATAAAGCTCAACGAATTCGGAGCTGCTGATTGAGAAGAACGGAACCTTCGCTTCGCCCGCGACGGCCTTAGCAAGCAGGGTCTTACCCGTGCCCGGAGGGCCAACGAGCAGTACGCCCTTGGGTATCCTTGCGCCCATGTCGACGAAAGCCTTGGGTGCACGCAGAAAATCGACTATTTCACGCAGTTCCTGCTTTTCTTCATCCGCACCCGCTACATCGTCAAAGGTGACTGTGTTGCCAAGCTCATCAGCGGTTCTTGCTCTGCTTTTGCCGAAGCTCATGGCCTGCTTGCCGCCCTGTGTGCGGTTGAACATTACGAATATGAAGATAAGCGATCCTATGACGAGCGCATAGGGTAAAACGTACAAATACCAAGGCGTCGTTCTCGGGGGATTGAGCTGGCATTCAAAACCGTATCTTAGTACGGATACATCATCGGCTGCGACCTCATCTCCGTAATGGCTTGAGATCAGCCTTGCCATTTCATCCTGAAAGGTGGTGGATGAGCGAACCGTAACATAAAAGTCATAGGTCTTGCCCTTTAGAAAGCTGTTCATCTCATCTTCTGTAAGTGTCTCATCATTGTAAAGACCGTAGAGCGTCTCCTCGGTGATCTGGACGGCGGCGATCTTAGTGTTTTCATCGCCGTAATTCTCACCGAAGCCATCCTGAACAAGCTTAAAAAAAGCGGTGTATTCAAGCTTGTCTGGATTCTTATTGAACGCATCGTTCCCCGTCGTCACGAATAAAACGAGCGCGCCGAGGATCACAAGGTACAATACTACGGTAAGGAAATTGCCCTTTTTGTTCTTCAATGTCTCCTCCTGTATGCAGCGCACGACGCCAAATTGGGCGCAGTGCGCATGGTCATGTTTATCCTTATAATGATACCATAGGATATAGTTTACCGCAAACATATTATTTTACAATTGCATCGCAAGGCGGTGTACTTATTATGTCAGAAGCGTTCATTTTTCGACAAACTGATTGTCAATTGGTTTGCGAGGGGTGCCGGAGGGGTCAACTATGCCGTCTTACCTAACAGAACATATTTATATGAATTCAAAGCCCGCCCCCACTTGAATATTACGCCAAAAAGCGGTATCATTTGGGGGGAAGAAAGGAAGCCCTTGCTTCGGCGGGGGTATGGTGATCCGCGTGAAGACTATTAGGCTTATCTCAACCGGCGGCACGATCGCGTGCGTACCCACCGAAAATGGGCTTAAACCCGAGCTTAACGCCCGCCAACTCATAGATTTAATAGGCGGCAATCATTCAAATATAGAATGTATCGACCTTTTCAGCATGGATTCATCCAATATTCAGCCCGAGGAGTGGATAACCATCGCCGAGGCGATCAGAGACAATGCGGACTGCGACGGGATCGTGCTTACCCATGGCACGGATACGATGGCGTATACGGCAAGTATGTTGAGCTTCATGCTTGCGGGCATCAAGATACCTGTTGTGCTTACGGGAGCGCAATATCCTGCGGTATACCCCGACTCGGACGGCAGGCGCAACCTCGAAAATGCGATAATCGCCGCAACCTCTTTGACGGGCGGCGTATATATCTGCTTCGGCAACTCGCTCATGCTCGGCTGCCGCGCTGTCAAGACGCGCACGACCTCTCTGAATGCTTTTGAATCCATAAATTATCCTTATATCGGCACTGTCAACGATGGGCGTATGCTTGCGCTTTACAACCCGCCGCACCGCAATGAATTCAGCTTCTCCGTGGAGCTTGATTCAAGGGTCGCCCTCATAAAGCTCATCCCCGGCATGAGTCCCAAGCTGCTCGACTGTCTCATCGACTGCGACATCAAGGGCGTTGTCGTTGAAGCGTTCGGTCTCGGAGGAATGCACAGCATCCGCAGGAACCATCTTGAGTCCATTCAGCGGCTCATGGAAAGAGGCATCCCGGTCGTGCTTACCTCCCAATGCCTGTATGAGCAGAGCACGCCCGATATTTACGAGGTCAGCCGTCCGCTCAAGGACATCGGCATAATTTCGGCAGGCGATATGACGACCGAAGCTGCCATAACCAAGCTCATGTGGGTACTTGGGCATACCAAGGAGCTTGAGGAGGTAAGGAAGCTGATGCAGACGAACCTTATCGGAGAGCTTACGAAGTAAGCATGCTTACGGGATAATCACAGTCAAACAGGAAAATATTTTATAGCGAAGAAAAAACGGTATAGCCGCAAGCCATACCGTTTTCGTAATTTCAACAATTACATTATCACATTTCCGATCTGACCTCCGTGATGGATGCGAGTATTAGGTACACATCCTCAAAACTCAGCCTTTGACTCGATAACCACACTAAAACATCATCATACCTGACGCATACATTCATGCATCTCGTTTCCTCAATTGGAAACGAACTGAACTCTTCCGCATACTCTTTAACAGCTTCAACGCTTAATTCGGAAGCATCCATTATGGGGATTGCCCAAAAATCTTCATAGTCATCCGCGTTGACTATTTGGACCCGGTACCAGTGTTGAGAATACGTTGGACTACTATACTTCAGAAAAACAGACAGCACTTTATCCGTATCGGCTAACGTGTCCGGTTCCGGTTCGTACCATATATTAGCGTATGCAAACACCAAACCGTCAGGGACATAGCTTGGAATGTATAAACCAAGGGTATCTGCATTCGCGCAATCCTCAAGCGTTGTGACATGTTCGGTCTGTTCGAGCTTTGTCCAAGCGGTCGGATCATTGATACAATTAAGAAGCTCATTAAACTGTTTTTCCGGCATCCGTATGCAGACATCTGCCAAGTACATTCCATCGAAGCACACATATCCGCCGTCAACAAGGCGAATGCGGAACTCAAGACCGTTTTCCATTTGAAAACGCAAGATATATAGCGTTTTTTCGTCATAGCCTAGTTGATCATCCTCCATAGGAATGCTTTCGGAGAGCATGAACTCACTTGCGTTCAGGGTATTAATAAAGCTTTTGATTACGCTGTCGTTCTTATCGTTAAGACGGTAACGCTCATCTCTCATCGCCCAAACGGATAGTCCGGTCTGATATTGAACTTCGCAATAGTTTCCTGCGAGATGCAGCCTGTCCTCAAACAGCTCGGAGCCATTCTTCATGGTGATGCCGTTGTTGCAGATATATACATGAAACTTACCGCCATCGGCATCTTTAAAGCAGAGCATGAATTCGGGATCGTAGCCTTTGACCGTATAAACATCGCCTTCTACGGTACCTTCAAAATCGGCAAGACATATATCAAAAAAAATATGTCCGACGCTGAGATTACCGCTCGCCGTTCCCAATCTTTCGCCTACTATTTGCATGTTGTTAAGGGTATCGTGCGGCACATAATAACGTCCCTGATAGCAGAAAAATGGCATTATTTCGTACATCCACTCGGATCCATCGTTTTCGTCAAACGATAAATATTCATATAATGATGGTATCGTCACACCCTTTGATGAAATAGTGACCTTAGAACCGGCAGGTGACGGCTCGGGATTCTGCGCGTCAACCGGCGACTTTGATGCACTCTTTAACGCAAATATTCCCGCCGCGATAAGGCAGAGGCTCGCCGCTGCCGCCAGTCCCCATTTTAGCCATGCGGGGGTTGTCCTCTTTGCGTTGCTCTGCGCATTTTGCCGCATCTCATATGCTTCCTGCGCTTCTTCGATGAACCTTTCGTCAACGTTGGTGACGCTGTTAAACAGCTTCATTTTTTCCTTTTCCCTCATAGTGAATAGCCCTCCTTCACGAGCATAGTTCTTAAATTTTGACGCAGCATGTACATCCGTTTTGCGAGCTTGTTTGGAGAAACACCGTACTCCATTGCAAGCTCCTTCACCATTTCACCATTCCAATATCTGCGCATGAAAAGGATCCGGTCATCCTGCGGGAGCGATGCAAGCCAAGCGTTTAGTGCTTCGGTCAGCTCCTTTTCCTCGATTTCGCGTTCCACGGTCATGGGAGACGGAATGCAGTCCGAAAGCTCCATAATTAGCTGTTCCATTCCCGCGTAACGCTTCTTTCGGTGCTTTTTATTCCAGAGGTTGATGGCATTGTTCCGAACGACCCTGCCGAGCCACGCGCCAAGCCGGTTCGGCCGCTGCGGCGGTATCGAATTCCATGCCTGAAGGTACGCATCATTTACGCATTCCTCCGCGTCCGCCTCAACGGACAGGATGTTCACAGCGATACCACGACAGAATGCGCCGTATTTCTTTGCGGTTTCGGAAATCGCTGCTTCATCGCGGGCGAAGTACAGACCGATTATCTGCGAGTCCTCCATTTCGGGTGCCTCCTTTCTATAAAATCTGTGGGTTTGAAGGCCTTCACCAATAAGGACAAGATTTTGATGGAGTTATTCCACAAGTTTTTAAAAATATTAAAACTCTTTCAGGTATTCAGCATGAAACACGCCGCAGGGCTTAATGCCTGCGGCGCAAAATCTACACATGATTATTATTTTGGGTTTTCCCTCAGCCGAGGTATTCCTTTGCGTTCTCCTCGCCCGAAAGCACTCTGATGACACTTCCGGCAAGCGCACCAAGCTCGCTTTCGCCGGGGTAGACCACGACGGGAGCCATGAACGAGACCATCTCGGCGATGTAATTGCAAAGGGGCTTGCTGTACGCAAGACCGCCAGTGAGGATAATCGCCTCGGCCTTGCCCTTGAGCACCGCTGCCATCTCGCCTATCGTCTTTGCGACATTGTATCCGAGGGCTTCAAAGACCATCTTCGCCTTTTCGTCGCCCGCAAGCATTGCGTTTTCAACATCGAGCGCGGAATTTGTGCCGAGGTGCGCAACGAATCCGCCCGCCTTGGAGCAGAAGCCGTAGAGCTGTTCCTTGGTATATTCACCGCTGAAGCACATATCGAGTACGAGCTTCACAGGGAGGCTGCCGATACGTTCGGGGCTGAAGGGACCTTCGCCCGCGATGCCGTCGTTTACGTCGATGACAACGCCGTTTTCGTGTGCGCCGACGCTTATGCCGCCGCCCATGTGCGCAACGATAAGGCTGACCTCATCGTACTTTTTGCCATGCTCGGCGCAATACTGCCTTGCGGAAGCCTTCTGGTTGAGGCAATGGAAAACGCAGGTTCGCTCCACGCCTGGAAGACCCGTGACCTTGGCTATGTCCGCGCGCTCGTCTACAACGACGGGGTCGGCAATGAATGAAGGTTTACCGTACTCATCCCCGAGTTCACGCGCGAATATGCCTCCGAGAGCGGACGCGTGACGCTGTGCCGACGGGAGGTTCTTAAGGTCATCGAGCAGCTTGTCATTGATGGTATATACGCCGCTGCGCATGGGTCTGACGATGCCGCCCCTGCCGACAAAGGCATCTATCGAAGCAAGGTCGATATTTTCCTCTGAAAGCAAACGCTTAATTAGCTCCATACGCATTGGAGCCTGCGCTATGATGCTGCCGCACTTTTTAAGCTCCTCCGCACTGTGGCGCACAACGCCCTCATAAACCATGGTTTCACCCTCATAAACGCCGACCTTGGTGGAGGTGGAGCCGGGGTTGATTGCAAGTACACGATAAACCTTTGACATTGCTATACTCCTTCCGTAGCAGAAACAGAACTAATCAGTTCATATTGGCAATTATAGTTTTTTTCTCCATTGAACGCAAGTATATTCAGGGTATCGACTCCAAAACAAAAAGCGTGCGCACCTCGGTGGAGGTATCCTATCCACGGGAGCGCACGGTAGTTAGCTAAAATGAGTTTTTCTTCAAGGCTGATAAATAGGAAACCGACTTAAAGGAAGTCCTGATCGATCACTATATCACTCCGAGAGCCATGCGTGCAATGAGGATCGCATCGGCAACCGAAGTCTCGCCGTTGCCGTCGATATCGCCGTGAATTATCTGCGTTTCACTTAACTCCATAAGGCCGAGCACATTGCGGGCAACTAAGATAGCATCGGCAATCGTTGCGACGCCGTCGCCGTCAACGTCTCCGTCGTTCTGAGGGGCATCGCCGTTTGAAGTAAATTTTGCGACAAAGTCGGTAACGGGGCAATCCAAAATATCAAAAGACCAATCTGTCGAAAGCAGATTTCCATCCGTGTCATACCAGCCGAGGAAACTTCCATTTTCACCAAGTGTGGGTGACACAAGATAAGTATCGTAATCATAATAAAAGCTGCATCCGATGAAGCCATTGCCCTCCGCAACGATGCTGTCGGCAAGAAGGTTGGGACAATTTCTTAGATCAAGCTCGGTCAGCAAATTTCCCCAACAGGAAAAATTCATTAGCAAAGTATTGTTGCTCAAATCAAGCCCAGTAAGCTGATTCTTGTAGCAGAACAGTTCTTCAAGAGCAGGATTGTTGCTTAGATTGATCTCTGAGATCTGATTTTCATCGAAGCTCAAATGCTCAAGATAAATGTTATTGGAAACGTCAAGACCGGTTAGCTCGTTGAGGCTGCAACTCAAATGCTCAAGCTGCGTATTGGCAGTGACATCAAGAGCGGTCAGACGATTGTAATAACAAGTTAGTGTTTTTAGATTTAAATTATTACTGACATCGATCTCTGTCAGCCTATTGCACGCAAACTCAAGAGATTTAAGCTCAGTATTATGGCTGACATCTATGGCAGTCAAAAAGTTATCCTCACAGAACAGGCCTACGAGTTGAGTGCAGTCGCTCAAATTAAGCTCTCCATAAAGAGCAAAGTCATTCCAATATATATGCTCAACCCTATAGCCACCATTGCTGTGCGTCCATTCGATTCCTCCCCATGTCAAGGGATCATCGGGGTCATAGTCATCGCTCAATTTTTACCGTTCTTCACGCCGTCGGGATCGGTGATTTCGAGGAACACCCTGACCTTCTGATAGTCGTTCTCGTTATAGCCATTTGGTGTATTTACAGGGTACACCTCCGCTGCGATCACCGAGAATGGGAGAGCCGCGAAAACGAGCATCAATGCAGCGGCTGCCGCGGTGATACGCACAAGGGACTTGGTTTTCATTAGTATTTCCTCCGAAAATTCTTCTTATTTAAATTGATTATAGCACTTTCGGCGGGGAAATTTGTTAACAAAATATGAACATTGTATTGACCGGGAAAACTCCGGCTTAAAACTTTGAAAGTTAACAGCATTGAAATCACCACAGCAAGATTATAAGCATTCATACGCCGTAAAATATATCGGAATAATTGTAAAAAAACACTTGCATTCCATGTCCCGTTCGTAGTATAATGACTTTTACATCGGCAATGCTGTTACATTGCCGAGAGTTTTCGGTGCGCGGGTGCAGTGTCGCCCGACCGACATATTCAGGAGAAAGCTATGAAAAAGGACATCCATCCTTCTTACGGTGAGAGCATCGTCCGCTGCGCATGCGGTGAGACCTTCAAGAGCGGCTCCGTAAAGGGCGAACTCAAGGTTGAAATTTGCTCCAAGTGCCATCCGTTTTACACCGGCCGTCAGAAGCTGGTCGACAGCGGTGGACGCGTAGATAAGTTCAAGAAGCGCTACGGCATCAAATAAGTCAAACAATAGGTTGATTCAGCAAACGGCGGTCGGTGTTTCACCGGCCGCTTGTTTATGTCCTAACCAATATAAATCGGACATTGAAAACCGAAACATGTATCACTAAAAATAAATAAATTTTTTACTTGCAAACGGTATTCAGCAGTGTTATAATTCATGCTATGGGGATGTGGCTCAGCTGGTTAGCGCGCTTCGCTCACATCGAAGAGGTCGGGGGTTCGAGTCCCTTCATCCCCACCAGCAAAAAGCATTTGCGAAAGCAAGTGCTTTTTGCAACTAAATCCGCCCTTCGTCCGAAATAAACCCACCTTCGGTGGATGAAATCGCTTCGTGATGAAATCCGACTTCATCGGGAGTAAAGGACGGATTTAATTTCATCTGAAGCCGGAGGCTGAAGATTTCATTGTGCGCAGCGCAATTTCATTGAATATCTTCCGGACAACGGAATCACCCTCCGATTTAAGAGTGGAACGGAGACCGAGGTTGAGGTTGAATAAACCCCGCCTTTTTGTTTGGGTAGAAAAGTTTACATTTATGTGTTATAATCGGCTTGATAAAACGGAAGTTAAAGGAGCAATCATGAACAATCTTGAAATGATATATAGTCACTGTGAGCATACGAGTTGCTATACATATTTTCGCATAAGTGGTGATTTTGATCCGGATACAATATCTGAATTGTTAGGGCTTACGCCGGATAAATCTTGGAAAATTGGTGATACAGGAAAGGATGGAAAATCGAAATACGATTTCGCCTGCTGGCATTTTGGAACTTGCAAAGAATATGATGTTCTTGTTGTAAATCAAATGCTTAAAACTATTACTCCGCTGCTTTCAAAAGTAAATATTTTAAGAGAAATCAAAGAAAAATTTGATGTTGTATTTACCTTAGAAGTGGTACCTACGGTTAGATTTGATGAATTAGCCCCATGTTTAGCACCGTCTATTCAGGTTATGCAATTCTGCTGTGATACAGGAACCGAAATAGACATTGACTTGTATGTCAGTTGCCCGGATGACTTTGACAATGGTGTAGTTTGGGAGAATTCTTAAATTCCAATTTGCCGGTATGGTTGCATTTTTCAGCGGTTGCAACCCCATGCAACCCAAAACAGCCGATGCAACCCTAACGCAACCGAGCGCAAATTGTATCAAAAATTGCGCTTGCAGCAATAATCGGACACCAATCTTTATACAAACCCTTATCAATGTTGGTGTCCGTTTTTCATTTAATAATGTATTGACGGGGAAAACCAAATGGAATTAACTGCTGTTATCAATAAAATGACCGGACGAATCGCCGATATTCTTTCACTCAACAATCCCTCTGTTTACATTTATGGCTCGTATGTGTTAGATGATTTTCAATTCGGGTGGAGCGATATAGATATTCTCGTTTTGACCGGAAAGCCCATTTCAGAACAGCAGGCTGACGAGCTCGTTTGTTTACGACAGAAGTTGACTGTCTCCGAACCTGACAATCCGTTTTATCGTTACTTTGAAGGTGGTATGTTGACGCTGAATGCGTTTGAACACCATCTTCCCGACAGAGTTGTATATTGGGGAACGAGCGGACAAAGGGTCACGAACAGCTTTCATTTTGATTCATGCTGCATGAAAGAACTGCTTGACCACGGTCGTCTCATATATGGAAAGGATGTGCGGGAACAACTGACTCCGCCTTCTTTTGATGAGATAAGAAAAAGCATACAATTTCATTACGATACGATTCGAAAATTTGCAACCAAACCCGAGCGCAGTATCTATTCTTTTGGTTGGATTTTAGATATTTGCCGCTGCATTTACACACTTCGCACAGGCAATATCATTTCCAAAACAGCTGCCGGAGAGTGGGCATTACAAAATCGCTTGTTTCATAACATTGCTGCGCTTGAAACTACATTAGAGCTCAGAAAAAATCCTCAGAAATATATGGAAAGTGCTGAATTGCAGGATCTGTCGGAGGCATTAGGAAATGTCATACAACAGTATGCAACCGTACTTGAAAATGAATTGAAAACCTCTTCCTTTGATATGGGGTGTACTTCTTAACAAAAGTGGTTGGGTGTGCATTTCGTATCGAAGTTGATTACTACCTGCATGGCGAGTGTTCTTGTTGCATTTGAAAAGCTATAAAAATACTATTTATTAGTTCGATATTAACTATTGCATTAAGCTGATTACATTGGTATATTCTCCTGCATATATGCCATCATCTCATCGGAGTTTTTAACATCATAAATGCGAAAAGGCATATTCTTAATTTCGAGGTCACAGCTGTTCTTGCTTGTTTGTGCGCCACTCCGTTTGATCAAAATATCGGATTGCGTGATGTTTTTAATACTAACATACCGCTAAAACCTTGAACGGCATGTGCAACCAAATTGCACAGTATCGTCACGTGCAATAAATGATTTAGACGTATGTTAGTATTACCTGCACCAATGTCGCATGGATGCTAAAAAAGTAAATGTTATTAAGCTGCCAAATAGCTCAAGCTCCGCCGCATCAGCCCCACTCCTGCATGAGCTGCTCCATAGCCGCTTTTTCCTGCACCTTGGCGGTATGCAGAAGGATTATTCCGGCAACGCACAACATGATTCCGACCAATGTGGCGATTGCGCTGCCCGTGAGCGACGGCTTAGCTTCCATAACGATCATGTAAGGCAGCAGCTTTGATAGAATAACATCCCGTTCGCTCGTACCAAACAGATCGGATTCTATGCACCAATCGATAAAGTCTCCGTTTTCATAAAATTCGGTTTGCTCACACCAATACTCAAGCATGCCACGGGTAACCGGGTGCAGATCGTCAATTTTTGCATCGGTAATATACAGCGTTGTCGGTTTTGACGGCGCGTCGACCGACCATGTCTCTTGGCAGATCTGCGCAAGCGTGTCCCAATACTTCGCGGGAGCCTCCAAAGTGATAAAGCTCTCTATCATACCATGGTCGTCAAAGAGCGGAATGAGCCAGTAAAACACCTTGCTCCCGCTAAACAATCTAATGCCGAGGTTAGAGGCTTGATCATCCGAATATGCGTCGATTACAAAGCTTATCTGCCCTTCAACATATGGCTTTTGGCTTATTCCGTAATCCGAAAGCATTTTAAAATTCTGCACCTCGGAGGAGTTGTATTCCTTATACTCTTTAGCATTCTTGATAAGCGATGCAGCCCCGCAGACGAGTACGATCAGTGCAATTATCATAACGAACACAGCAATCGGCTTACTTACACGGAATCTTGAAGAACGCATGTGTATTTTGTCCTTTCGAAAACTCGTAGCACATGGCCAAACTTCAGCGCATGTACCTTATGTGAAGCAATTATACAGTATTTAAAATTGCTTTGTCAAATCTCGCCCCGCATGGACAAAATTCGTAATTCCTTCTACATGCTCAACCCCAACCATTAACATTGAGCTATAAAAACGAGTCGATGCATGGCACCGACCCGTTTATATCAAATACAATGAACCCTATCAATGGTTCTTGCGGCAATGATTCATTGCTGCGAACGTCCCCTTATTTGAGCTCAAGCATGCAAACTTCAGCGCCATCGCCGCGACGGGGCCCAAGCTTATAGATGCGGACATAGCCGCCTGCTGTGCCGTCATACTTGGGAGCAAGCTCACGGAAGAGCTTCTCGATGACGGGATGTGGGGTCTCCCTGACACGGGCGCGATAGGCCTTTGCGCCTTCCTTCTCTTCACGGGGGAGGGGAAGATCGTAAAGATAAGCCATCATCTGCCTGCGGGCATGGAGCTTCGAGGGCTTGTCGATAACCTTTTCAACCTCAACAGCCTGCTGCTTGTCATTGTAGGTGGTCTTGGTCACGGTTTCTGTGTTTTTATATTCAGACACGGCCAGTGTGATAAGCTTTTCCGCGATCGGCCGAACTTCCTTCGCGCGGGTCTCGGTGGTAACGAGCTTGCCGTTCCAAAGGAATGCTGTAACCATATTGCGGAGCATTGCGTCACGCTGATCTGTAGCTTTATTAAGCTTACGGTTAGGCATAATTATTCCTCCTATATAAATCGCTGATACTATCAGCCTGCGAGTTATTCTTCGCTTTCGCGCAGGGAGAGACCCAGTGCAGTCAATTTAAGCTGCACCTCCTCGAGAGACTTTCTGCCGAGGTTACGCACTTTCATCATTTCTTCCTCGTCACGTTCGATAAGCTCCGCAACGGTGTTGATACCCGCTCTCTTGAGGCAGTTGTAGGAACGCACGGACAAATCAAGCTCTTCGATAGCCATATCAAATGACTTATCGCTGTTGTCCGGCTCAGCGTTGCTGACAACTTCAATCACCTGGGTACCATCCGTCAGGTTAGTAAACAGTGACAAGTGATCATACATGATCCTTGCGGCAAGGCTGACCGCCTCTTCGGGACGAATCGTTCCACCCGTCCAAACTTCGAGCGTGAGCTTATCGTAGTCGGTTACCTGTCCGACGCGCGTGTCCTCGACGCGGAAGTTGACCTTGGTAATGGGCGTGAAGATGGAATCGACCGCGATTACCCCAATGGGCATGTTGGGCTTCTTGTTCTTGTCGGCCGAAACGTAACCGCGGCCCTTTTCAAGAACGATGTCCATATTAAGCCTTGCGCCCTCAGCAAGAGTTGCGATGTGCAGACCGGGATTGGCGATCTCGATATCAGCATCATGAATTATATCGGCAGCAGTGACTTCACACTCGCCGTTCGCGTCGATGAGTACATGGATGGGCTCATCGCCGTGCATTTTGACACGCAGCTCTTTGAGGTTCAGTATGATTTCGGTAACATCTTCCTTAACGCCTTCGATCGTGGAAAACTCATGAAGTACGCCGTCGATCTTTACCGATGACGCTGCCGCACCGGGCAGGGAGCTCAGGAGTACACGGCGCAGACAATTTCCGAGCGTCGTTCCGAAACCGCGTTCAAGCGGTTCAACCACGAACACACCGTAATTATCTTTCAGCTCTCTGCACTCGATTTTCGGTCTTTCAATTTCTAACATCAAATCTCTCCCCTCTCTGGATAAAATATAACTGGTAGATCAGGGTAGCCGTGATGATTACCTTGAATAGAACTCAACAATGAGATGTTCCTCAATGGTGAGATCGATATCATCGCGCTGAGGCATTGCTGCCACGGTACCGCTGAGGTTTGCTGAGTCAAGCTCGAGCCACTTGGGAATCGGCTTATCAGCGCCCTGCTCCCTCAGACCCTTGAAATAGTCGATGTCGAAGCTCTTGGTGCGGACACTGATCTTCTGACCGGGCTTTACAAGGTAGGAGGGAATATCGACCTTCTTACCGTCGACGAGGATATGCCCGTGGGTGATCCACTGGCGAGCCTGCGCACGGCTTGCGCCGAAGCAGAGACGATAGGCAACGTTGTCAAGCCTGCGCTCGAGGAGGCAGAGCATGTTTTCGCCGGTCATACCATCGCGCATATTGGAGGCCATTTCATAGTACTTGTGGAACTGTGATTCCAAAACGCCATATGCCCTGCGGCACTTCTGCTTCTCACGAAGCTGGGTGCCGTATTCGGATGCCTTACGGGCGCGCGCCTGACCATGCTGTCCCGGAGGGGTGTGGCGCTTCATGACCGCACACTTTGCTTCATTGTAGCAGCGGTCGCCCTTAAGAAATAGCCTTGTGCCTTCCCTGCGGCACTGTCTGCAAACGGAATCTGTATATCTTGCCATAATCGTTTGCCTCCTTATACTCTTCTACGCTTGGGAGGACGGCAGCCATTGTGGGGGATGGGAGTTACGTCCTTAATCATGTTAACTTCGAGGCCGGCAGCTTGGAGCGCACGGATTGCGGATTCACGACCCGCGCCGGGTCCCTTGACATAAACTTCGACAAAACGCATTCCGTGTTCCATGGATGCCTTTGCCGCAGCTTCCGCCGCCATCTGTGCCGCGAAGGGAGTGCTCTTACGGGAGCCACGGTAGCCAAGGCCGCCTGCGGATGCCCAAGAGATCGCGTTGCCGTTCATATCGGTAACGGTAACGAGGGTGTTGTTGAAGGAAGAACGAATGTGAACCTGGCCACGTTCAATGTTCTTACGTTCACGACGCTTACGAGTTGCAAGCCTTTTTGTGGTCTTTGTCGACTTTGCCATTGCTCAGATTCCTCCTTACTTCTTTGCTTTACCTGCGGAACGCTTGGGTCCCTTGCGGGTACGTGCGTTCTGCTTGGTGCTCTGTCCGCGAACGGGCAGTCCCTTACGGTGGCGAACGCCACGGTAGCAGCCGACTTCGATGAGCCTCTTGATGTTCATGGAGACTTCACGCCTGAGGTCACCTTCTACCTTGCAATTGTGGTCAATATACTCTCTCAACTTATTAACATCCGTTTCTGACAGGTCGCGAACCCTGATGTCGGGGTTTACGCCGGTTGCTTCGAGGATGTTCTGAGCGGTTTTGCGGCCGATACCGTAGATGTAGGTAAGGCCGATTTCAACTCTTTTGTCCCTGGGCAGGTCTACGCCGCTAATACGCGCCATAAAGAATGATTACCTCCATAGTTTTGGGTTTTTTAATTTAGTGAATATATTGCCGGTTCCCAATCTCAACTATTGCCATCGCAACATGGCAGCAATTGAGATCGGGCAGCCGCACCGGCTTGAGTTTATTAGTGACGGTCCGCCTTAGAGCTGAATATAAGGCAGGCACCATGCGGGTACGGGCTTTCGCCCCACCATAGTTTCGGCTCGGGGTTATCCCTTGCCATCGCGCTTCGGGATGGGTTAGTTCCCTATGCGGCATCTTTTCGGCGTTTTTTCTCAATTTCTGTGGCTGGGTCAAGTCCACATTATCAAGCTGCGCCGAGATTTTTCCGACACTCAGAAGGTTAACTCCTTCCTCAAGATCGGCTGGGTTGTCCGCAGACTCAAATTGTTGTCTGCGGTCCTTTGCAGGCTCAGCAGGAGACTTAGCCCTGCTTCTGCTTATGGCGAGGATTTTCACAGATAACCATGACACGCCCCTTGCGCTTGATTATCTTGCACTTCTCGCACATCGGCTTAACCGAAGGCCTGACTTTCATTGTTGCTTCCTCCTATGATTATTTGGTAGTTAACAGCTGTTCGGCGGAACAAATCAGCTCTTAGCACGCCATGTTATGCGGCCCCTCGTCAGGTCATAGGGCGAAAGTTCTACCGTCACCCTGTCACCCGTAAGGATTCGGATGAAATTCATACGCAGCTTACCCGATATGGTAGCCAGTATTTTATGTCCATTTTGGAGCGTTACCTCGAACATCGCATTGGGATACGAATCGGTAACGATTCCTTCAACTTCGATCACATCCTGTTTAGACACGCAAATCCTCCTTGCTCAATTCCTTTCGCCGCACGATCGTCCGCTGTACACGTTTTCGTGATACACTTTATCACGTCACACGTTTTCGCAGCACGTTCCATCATATTCGGCGATGATTTTTCGCAGCTCCGCATTCAGAACGGTTTTTCCGCCAAGCAACTCTTCTTGCAGCTGCTGCGAGCCGCCCGGCAGAACCTTAACATGGCGCAGCTTTTTCTTTTTGGGCTTTTCGATAGTCCTGAGCTTCCCGTCGGCGAGAAGAAGATGGTTTTCATCCTCTACTCCCACCACAAGAAGCAGTTTACCACAGTCCCTGCCCGCGGTCGAGCGCACTATGCGCCCCAAGGCATTCTCGCTGCCCATAATGGCGATTTTACAGAAATTTTCGGGTTTTTTCCGCATTATTTCACCCTTTTCCAATCCATAAGTCGCAACCTTATGATTATAACCTACTCAATTGGGTTTGTCAATATCTCAGGGCCATTTTTTGTTATAAATATTGTGTTTTCATAATGCGCACTCGGTTTTCCGTCAAAAGCCACGCAAGTCCACCCATCAGAAAGTACCTGTACGCGCCTTGAACCGAGGTTTATCATGGGCTCGACCGCAATGGCCATCCCGGGAATCAACTTTGCGCCGCGTCCCATGCGGACGTCAACGAAGTTCGGAACCTCTGGTGCTTCATGCATGTTTGTTCCTATGCCATGCCCGACAAGCTCGCGCACCACACCGTAACCATGCGACTCTGCATGGGTCTGGACTGCCCGCGCGATGTCCCTGATATGGTTGCCCGGCTGTGCCTGCTCAAAGCCCTTAAAGAAGCACTCCTTCGTAACTTCTACAAGCTCTCGAACCTCGGGAGCGACATTGCCCACAAGGAAGGTGCGGGCGGCGTCACCATGGAACCCGTCAACTATCGCGCCGCAGTCGATGCTGATTATATCGCCATCCTTAAGGCGAACCTTTTTGCTTGGGATGCCATGCACCACCTGTTCGTTGACGGAGGTGCAGATGCTGGCGGGGAAGCCGTCGTAGTTAAGAAACGATGGGACACCGCCGTGACTTCGGATGAATTCCTCCGCCGCCTCGTCAAGTTCCTTTGTCGTTACCCCGACCTTGACCATCCCCTCGAGCATTTTGAGGGTCTTTCCTACCAATTCGCCGGCAACGCGCATCAGCTCCATCTGGAATTCTGTCTTAATAGTAATCTTTCCGTCCGACACTGCTATGCCCTTCCAAACTTCGTATCCAAATAGCCAAAAATCTGCGCGGATACTTCTTCAATGCTCTTGGAACCGTCTATCGGCACAAGCAGTTGCCTGTCACGATAGAACTTGATCAGCGGATGCGTGCGCTGATAATAGACATCAAGCCTGTGACGCATGCTTTCGGGATTGTCATCCGTGCGACGCTCGAGCGCCGCACCGCATTTAGCGCATATCTCCGCTTCACCCTCATGTATCGTCTGAGAATGATGGCATTGCGTACAGACACGCCGCGCGGCGACTCGTTTTATGAGAATGTCGGCATCGACATCGATATCGAGCACGGCATCAATGTCGACTTCTCCGGCCAAAGCCTCCGCCTGCGCGATTGTTCGAGGGTAACCATCGAGCAGAAAACCTATTTTGCAGTCCTCCTGCGTGATCCTCGACGCGACCATGGCATTGATGATGTCGTCCGGGACAAGGTTCCCGTCGTCTATCAGCGCCTTTGCCTGCAATCCGAGCGGGGTCTTTAAGGCAATTTCAGCCCGCAGCATATCTCCGGTGGATATATGTGCGAGCGAGTACCTTTCCGCTATACCCTCCGCCTGCGTGCCCTTTCCGGCAGCGGGCGGTCCTAAAAGGATTAGCTTCATATTTATATTTCTCCATTCAGGGATAATGACTTCCCAATCAACACACTGATGTCATTCAGACATATCGACTTCCGGGCCAGCATGTATGACCCGGAAGCCGATGGAAACTCAATTAACCGAGGAAGCCCTTGTATGCCCTCATGAGCATCAGGGAATCCAGCTGCTCCGCGATCTCCAGCGAAACGCTGATCATAATCAGGATGCTGGTCGGGCCAAAGGCGGAGAGGACTGTGATATCCAACACCTTGAGCAGTACCGTGGGAACGATCGCGATAACCATCAGGAAGAGAGCGCCGAACAGGGTTAATCTGCTGCACTTCTTCTGGAGATACTCCGAAGTGGGACGACCCGGACGGATACCGGGGATGAATCCGCCGTTCTGCTGGAGATTCTTAGAAATCTCGATCGGGTTAAAGGTGATGGAGGAATAGAAGTACGCAAAGCCAACGATGAGGAGTGCATAAATTACATAGTAAATTGCGAGACCTGCTACGTTGTTGGTGCGTGCGCTGAGGTAGATGGAGACGAACTTGTAGAATCCGCCGTTCGGCCAAAACTGACCGATCATTGCGGGAACCTGAAGGATCGTCATGGCGAAGATCAGCGGCATAACACCGTTTGCGTTCGCTTTGAGCGGGATATGGGTGGATTGGCCGCCGTAGAGCTTCCTGCCGACAACGCGCTTCGCGTACTGAACGGGAATGCGGCGAACAGCCTTATCGACCATGATTACGCCCATGGTGAGGATGAGCACAACGACGATGACGGCGATGGAATACCACCACTTGAACGCCAGAGCGGTGCCCGAAGAGTTAACAACGGGAGCGATCTGGAAGGTACCGTTGATGAGGTTGATAACGACCTGAGGAACGGACGATACAATTGATGCGAAGATCAGCATCGAAACGCCGTTTCCAATACCCTTTTCGGTGATGCGTTCGCCCATCCACATGAGGAACGCGGTACCTGCGGTACAGGTGAAGCCAACGGTAATGTAAGGCATAAAGCCGTTCATGAAGGTGCCAAAGCCGCTGGTGCCGAACCAGCTGATGCTCTTAAGCAGGTTGCCGGACATGCTGTTGAGACCGACAACGATGCTGACGGACTGGATAAGAGCCAGACCAACGCCGACATAGCGGGTGATCTTCTCGATCTTCTTCCTTCCATCATCCTCCTTGGAGAGCTTCTCGAGTGCGGGGATCGCGATCGAGAGAAGCTGCATAATAATGGAGCCGGTGATGTAGGGTGAGATACCCATTGCGAATATCGAGAACTGACTGAGCGAGCCACCGGAGAACAGATCGAGGAAGCTCAAAAAGTCATACTGAGATACCATCTTGCCGAGTGCGGCAGCGTCCACGCCGGGGACGGGGATGAAAGAACCGAGCCTATACACTACGATGAGGATGAGCGTATAGAGCATCTTGGTGCGGATGTCCTTTATCTTCCAAGCGTTGAAAATGGTCTTAATCATTGGCCACCTCTACAGTTCCGCCCACCGCAACGATAGCTTCACGGGCTGAATTGGATACCTTTGCCGCCTTGACTGTCAAGCGCTGTGTAAGCTCGCCACGGCCAAGAACCTTGAGGCCGTCCTTCTCGATTTTGCTGATAACGCCTTCTGCCTTGAGAAGTTCAGCAGTGATAACGGTGCCGTTATCGAATCTGTTAAGATCCTCAATGTTGATAACGGAGTAAACTTTCATGAAGTTGTTGTGGAAGCCTCTCTTAGGGAGACGACGGGGCAAAGGCATCTGACCGCCTTCAAAACCGTTCTTTTTGCTTCCGCTGCGGGCCTTCTGACCCTTATGACCGTAACCGGACGTCTTGCCGATGCCGGAACCGGAGCCGCGACCCACGCGCTTTTTAACGCTTGTGGAGCCTTCAGCGGGCCTTAACTCATGTAGATTCATGCGGTACCTCCTTATGCGTCTACTTCTTCCACCTTAACAAGGTGCTTCACTTTGAAAATCATGCCACGGATGCAAGCGTTGTCGGGCTTGATGACCGTGTGATTGAGCTTATGGAGTCCCAGTGCCTTAACGGTCGCCTGCTGATCCTTAAGCGCACCGATGGTGCTCTTTACGAGTGTAACTTTCAGGTTTGCCATGGTCTTTTCCCCCCTTAGTCAAGGATCTCGGCAACGGTCTTGCCGCGAAGACGTGCAACCTGCTCTGCGGTGCGGAGCTGGGAAAGTCCATCGATGGTCGCCTTTACGCAGTTTGCGGGGTTGTTGGAACCGTAGCTCTTGGTGCGGATATCCCTGATGCCTGCGAGTTCGAGAACCGAACGGGCGGGACCGCCTGCGATAACGCCGGTACCGGGTTCTGCGGGGAGCATGCGGACATGACCCTTGGAGAACCTGCCCTCGACCTCGTGCGGGATGGTGGTGCCGACGATGGGAACATTGATGAGGTGACGTTTTGCGTCCTCAACGCCCTTGCGTACTGCTTCAGGGATCTCGGCCGCCTTGCCCATACCGACGCCTACGCGACCCTTTTCGTCGCCGACAACGATGAGAGCGGAGAAACGGAAGATCTTACCACCCTTAACAACCTTTGCAACACGGTTGACCGAAACGAGCTTTTCTTTGAATTCCGGTACTTCCGGAGTGTAATTACGCCTATTCTGCATTCTATACCTCCTTAGAAATCCAAGCCTGCTTTGCGGGCGCCTGCTGCGAGTTCCGCAACTCGACCGGTGTACAGATAACCGCCACGGTCAAATACAACTTTGCTTACACCCTTCTGCATGGCGCGCTTTGCAACGGTCTGACCGACGATGAAAGCTGCTTCCTTCTTGTTCTTACCTTCAATCTGCGCCTTGACGGATGCTTCAACCGTGGAAGCCGCCGCAATGGTATTGCCGACGGAGTCGTCAATGACCTGAGCGTAGATGTGGTTAAGGCTGCGGTAAACATTCAGGCGGGGCCTTGCGGGTGTGCCGATGATATGCCTGCGGGTACGATAATGACGTGCCTTGCGCTTGGCGTTTTTATCAAGCTTACTGATCATACTGCTATACTCCTCCTGTTACTTACCGGTCTTGCCTTCCTTGCGGATGATGACCTCGTAGTCATACTTGATACCCTTGCCCTTGTAGGGTTCAGGCTCACGAACCGCACGGACGTCCGCGGCGATCTGACCGACCTTCTGCTTGTCGATACCCTTGACCGAGATGCGGTTGGGGGCGGGGACTTCAAAGGTTATGCCATTGCCGTCTTCAAATTCTACAGGATGGGAATAACCCACGTTGAGAACGAGTTTATTGCCGTTCTTCTGCGCCCTGTAACCTGTACCGTTGATCTCAAGCTTCTTTTCGAAGCCCGCGGTCGTACCGACGACCATGTTGTTGATGAGGGTACGGGACAGGCCGTGAAGGGAACGATCTTCTTTTGCGTCGCTGGGTCTTTCAACCCTGAGAATGCCGGCGTCGATGACGACCTTAATTCTGGGGCTGATTTTTTCGGAGAGCTGACCTTTTGGACCCTTGACTGTCACGGTGTTATCGTCAGAAACCGTGATTGTCACTCCGGCAGGAATAGTTATCGGATGTTTTCCGATTCGAGACATTGCTGCACCTCCATTAAAATTTTAAAAAAGATTTATTTCCTTCCGCCGCCGCACCGGAGAAATCCAATGCGGCAGAGGATATAGGTTATGTAAATTTGCAGCTCAATGCCCTGCATGAGGGCTAGGAGCTTACCAGATGTACGCGAGAACTTCGCCGCCAACGCCCATCTTCCTTGCCTCGCGATCGGTCATAATGCCCTTCGAGGTGGAGATGATGGCGATTCCAAGGCCGTTCAGAACCTTGGGGATGTTGTCCTTACGGGTGTATACACGCAGGCCGGGCTTTGAGATGCGCCGCAGTCCAGTGATGACTCTCTGACGGTTCGGACCGTACTTAAGGGTTATGGTCATCATCTTTTCAACGCCTTCTTCATTGACGGTATAGCCCTTGATGTAACCTTCGTTAAGGAGAATCTCAGCGATCGCGAGCTTCATCACGGAAACGGGCACGTCTACGGTGTCATGCTTCACGATGAGAGCGTTGCGAATCCTTGTCAGCATATCAGCAATGGGATCTGTTACGAGCATTGTATTATCCTCCTTAATTACCAGCTTGCCTTGCGAACACCGGGGATCTCGCCCTTATAAGCGAGTTCACGGAAGCATACACGGCAGATGCCGTACTTGCGAAGCACGGAATGCGGTCTGCCGCAGAGACGGCAGCGGGTGTATGCCCTGGTGGAATACTTGGGAGTAGCTTGCTGCTTGTTCTTTAATGATGTCTTTGCCATTATTGTATCCTCCCTTATGCGTTGGTGCCGAACGGCATGCCCAGAAGCCTGAGAAGCTCCCTTGCTTCCTCGTCGGTCTTGGCGGTCGTTACGAAGATAACGTCCATGCCGCGAACCTTGTCAACATCGTCATAGTTGATTTCCGGGAAAATCAGCTGTTCCTTAAGACCCATGGCGTAGTTGCCGCGGCCGTCGAAGCTGGTGTCGGAAACGCCACGGAAGTCGCGAACGCGAGGCAGAACGATGTTCATGAGCTTGTCGGCAAAGTAGTACATGCGGTCGCCTCTGAGCGTGACCTTTGCGCCGACATTCATGCCCTGACGGACTTTGAAGTTCGCAACGGACTTCTTAGCCTTGGTGATGACGGGCTTCTGACCCGCGATGATGCCGAGTTCTTCAACTGCCGCATCGATGCCTTTGGGGTTGTCCTTATCGGAACCGAGACCCATGTTGAGAACGATCTTCTCGAGCTTGGGTACCTGCATGGGGTTCTCATAGCCGAACTTTTCAACGAGCTGAGGTACGATCTCCTTATACTTCAGGCGGAGACGAGCGGGCTCGGTGAAATTTGCGGCTTCCTGCTGCTGCTTTTTCTTCTTGGCGGGAGCCTGTGCTGTTTCTTTCTTAGCCACGATTATTTACCTCCTCACTCAGTCGATGTGCTTGCCGCACTTACGGCATACACGAACTTTCTTCTGCTTGCCGCCGGCCTCTTCGAAAGCATGGCCAACGCGAACGGGCTTCTTGCAGCTCGGGCAAACGATCATTACGTTGGATACATGGATGGTACCCTCCTGCTCGATCCTGCCGCCCTGCTCGCCCTGCGTACGGGGCTTGGTATGGCGAATGACCATATTCCTGCCCTGAACTACGATGCGCTGTGCGTCGGGATAAACCTTGAGCACTTTGCCGGTCTTGCCGACATCCTTCATATTATCGCCGGTCATAACCATGACGGTATCGCCGGTTCTGATGTTAAGCTTGCTGCTCATAAGCTACCTCCTTACAGCACTTCGGGTGCGAGGGACACGATCTTCATGTAGTCCTTCTCACGCAGTTCCCTTGCGACGGGCCCGAAGATACGGGTGCCACGGGGCTGTTTTTGGTCGTTGATGATGACTGCTGCGTTGTCGTCGAAGCGGATATGGCTGCCATCCTCACGATGAACGCCGGTAACGGTGCGAACTACAACTGCCTTTACAACGTCTTTCTTCTTTACTGCGCCGCCGGGGGATGCGCTCTTTACGGAAGCCACGATGACATCACCAATGCTTGCGAACTTCCTGGAAGAGCCGCCGAGTACACGGATGCACATAATTTCCTTTGCGCCGCTGTTATCGGCTACCTTTAACCTGGTTTGCGGTTGAATCATTTTGTCCTCCCTCTAAGGTTACTTAGCCTTCTCTATAATCTCGACCATGCGCCAACGCTTATCCTTGGAAAGCGGACGGGTCTCCATGATCCTGACGGTATCGCCGATACCGCAGGCGTTTTCCTCATCATGCGCCTTGACCTTGAGGGTACGGTTTACCATCTTGCCGTAGAGGGGATGGCGTACCTTGGTCTTAACTGCAACAACGATGGTCTTATCCATTTTGTCGCTGACGACGGTGCCGACGCGGGTCTTACGATAGCCCCTTACGGGAGCATTGTTCATTTCCATTTATGTATCCTCCCTTAACTAAGCACGTCCGTTGATAAGGGTCTTGACCCTTGCGATGTCACGCTTGCATTCCTTCATGCGCATGGGGTTAGTGAGCTGTCCGGTCGCATGCTGGAAACGGAGGTTGAAAAGCTCGGCCTTGAGATCGGCTTCCTTTTTGAGGAGCTCTTCAACTGTGAGCTGCTGCAGCTTTTCCCATTCTCTCTTATTCATTGCTTAGCCCTCCACCTTTTCTTCAACGGGTTTCTTCATGAACTTGCACTTGAGCGGCAGCTTGTGCATTGCGAGGCGGAGTGCCTCCCTTGCGGTCGCTTCGTCAACATCGGCGATCTCGAAGAGAACTCTGCCGGGCTTGACGACTGCCACCCAATATTCGGGGGAACCTTTACCGGAACCCATACGAGTCTCGGCGGGCTTTTCGGTTACGGGCTTATCGGGGAAGATGTCGACCCAAACCTTACCGTTACGCTTCATGTAACGGGTCATGGCAACACGCGCTGCCTCGATCTGATTGCTGGTGACCCATGCGGGTTCGAGCGCAACGAGACCATACTGACCATAAGCGATCCTGTTTCCGCGCTGGGCGGTACCCTTCATGCGGCCCCTGTGTACCCTGCGGCGTTTTACTCTTTTAGGCATTAACATGGTTCGTTTCCTCCTTACGCTTTCCTGGCTTTGCTGCGGTTAAGCACTTCGCCCCTGTAGATCCAGACCTTGACGCCGATGCGGCCATAGGTCGTCTTTGCCTCCGCAAAGCCGTATTCGATGTCCGCTCGGATTGTCTGAAGGGGAGTGGAGCCTTCGTTGTAGCCTTCGGTCCTTGCGATCTCCGCACCGCCGAGACGGCCGCTGCACTTGACCTTGATACCCTTTGCGCCCGCCTTGATGGCCCTTGACAGGGACTGCTTCATCGCACGGCGGAAGGAAGTCCTCTTTTCGAGTGCGGTTGCGATATTTTCGGCAACGAGCTGTGCGTTTGCATCGGGAGAGCGAACCTCCATGATGTTTACGTTGACGGGGCGCTTGGTAAGAGCGTTAAGCTCAGCCTTGATCGCGTCCACGCCTACGCCGCCCTTGCCGATGAGCATACCGGGGCGAGCGGTATGGATGCTTACGGTGACCTTATTGGCAGCGCGCTCGATGTCGATCTTGGCGATGCCGGTCTCATAGTATTTATTCTTCAGGAAATCCCTGATCTTCTTATCCTCAACGAGGTAGTTTGCGAAATCCTTCTTATTTGCGTACCAGCGGGTGTTCCAATCCCTGATAACGCCTACGCGGAAGCCATTCGGATTAACTTTCTGTCCCATTGTATGTCCTCCTTATTTCTTCTCGTCCAGGATGATGGTGATATGGCTGGTACGCTTGCGGATCCTGCTTGCGCTGCCCCTGGATCTGGGCCTGTAACGCCTGAGGGTGGGTCCCTGGTTGGCGAAAACCTCGGCTACATAGAGGGTCTCCTTATCCATATCGAGGTTGTTCTCAGCGTTGGCGATCGCGCTCCTCAGCACCTTGAGTGTGGGTTCCGATGCCGCCTTGGGGGTGTACATCAGGATCGCTTCGGCTTCATCTACGCTCTTGCCCCTGATAAGATCGATGACGATCTTGACCTTGCGGGAAGAGATGCGAATATATTTAGCGGTAGCATGGGGACGCCTGTCTGCGTGTTCCCTGCGGAATGCTGCCTTTTCGTTAGATCTGGTTGCCATTTGTGCGCCTCCTTATTTACCGCGTGTTGACTTTTCCGAACCTCTGTGGCCGCGGAAAGTACGGGTGGGTGCGAATTCGCCCAACTTATGTCCTACCATATCCTCGGTGATGTATACGGGGACATGCTTCTTACCGTCGTGAACGGCGATGGTGTGACCGATCATGTCGGGGAAAATGGTGGATGCCCTGGACCAGGTCTTGATGACGGACTTCTTGCCGGAGTTGTTCATTGCAACGATCCTGTCAAGCAGCCTTTCGCTGACAAACGGGCCCTTCTTAACTGACCTACTCATGTTTCATTTCTCCCTTCTTAGATCACTTACCGTCCCTACGGCGGACGATGTACTTATCGTTGATGTTCTTGGTCTTCCTGGTCTTATAACCCAGAGCAGGCTTGCCCCAAGGGGTCACAGGGCCGGGACGGCCGATCGGGGACTTACCCTCACCACCGCCGTGGGGGTGGTCATTCGGGTTCATAACGGAACCGCGAACCGTGGGACGGAAGCCCATATGGCGGGTACGGCCGGCCTTACCAAGCTTGATGTTTACGGAGTCGATGTTGCCGACCTGACCGATGGTCGCCTTGCAGCCGAGGGGGATCAGGCGAACCTCGCCGCTGGGAAGACGTACCTGAGCGTACTTGTTTTCCTTTGCGAGGAGCTGAGCCGCGTTGCCCGCGCTGCGCACGAGCTGTGCGCCCTTGCCGGGGAGCAGCTCGATGTTGTGGATCATGGTACCGACGGGGATGTTCCTAAGAGGCAGACAATTGCCGACCTTGATATCCGCGCCTTCGCCGGAGAGGATGCTGTCGCCGACCTTCAGGCCGTAAGGAGCGATGATGTAACGCTTTTCGCCGTCCGCATAGTGCAGAAGGGCGATGTTGGCGGTACGGTTGGGATCGTATTCGATGGTTGCAACCTTCGCGGGAATTCCGTCCTTGTTGCGCTTGAAGTCGATGATACGATACTGGCGCTTTGCTCCGCCGCCGCGATGGCGAACGGTGATCCTGCCCTTGTTGTTGCGACCCGCCTTGCTGTTGAGACTTTCCATAAGGGAGCGCTCGGGGGTCTTGCAGGTAATCTCCTCATAGGTGGAGACGGTCATAAAGCGTTGACCGGGAGTATTGGGCTTAATCTTTCTGATTGCCATTTTCTTGCCTCCTTACTGAGCCATGCTGTCGAAGGCTTCGATGGTCTTGGAATCCTTCGTGAGGGTGATATAGGCTTTCTTGGTAGAGGGGCGGCGACCCTGGGAGGTGCCCTGCCTCTTTACTTTGCCGAGGCGGTTGACGGTGTTGACCCTTTCAACCTTTACGCCGTCGAAGATCGTCTCGATGGCCTGCTTGATCTCGGTCTTGCCGGCCTTCTTGGCTACGATGAAAACATAGGTCTTCTCGGATATCGCTTCGTAGCTCTTTTCGGTGAGAACGGGCTTAATAATGATGTCGTATGCGTTCATTATGCGTATACCTCCTCGACCTTTTCGACCGAATCCTTGGTAAGGATCACGGTGTCGTGCTTGAGAATATCATAGGTGTTGAGCGAGCCAACTATAGTGGACGCAACGCCGGGGATGTTGTTCGATGCGCGAACGACGGTCTCGTCGACTTCGGGCATTACGATGAGGGCGTTCTTGACCTTGAGGTTGCCGAGAACCTTGACCATCTCCTTGGTCTTTGCGGCTTCAAGAACGAGGCTGTCGAGAACGAGCAGCTTCTCGTTTGCGACTTTGGAAGAGAGAGCGGACTTAAGCGCAACCCTCTTGAGCTTCTTGTTGAGGCTCTGACGATAATCGCGGGGTCTCGGAGCGAATACTACGCCGCCGTGGGTCCACTGGGGAGAACGGGTCGAACCCTGACGCGCACGGCCGGTGCCCTTCTGCCTCCAGGGCTTCTTGCCGCCGCCGGATACTTCCGCGCGGGTCTTAGCCTTCTGAGTGCCCTGGCGCTGATTCGCGAGATAAGCCTTAACGTAGGCATGCATCGCGGGAACATTGACTTCCTGACCAAAGATATTTTCGGAGAGTTCGATCTCGCCTACTTTGCTGCCCTGAATATTGAAAACTGATACATTAGGCATGGTAGTTCCTCCTCTTATTTAACAGTGCTGCGCACGAGCACCAGCCCGCCGTTTGCACCGGGGATCGCGCCCTTGATGAGGAGCAGGTTGCGCTCCGCGTCGGCACGGACGACCTCGAGGTTCTGAACGGTCACACGTTCACGACCCATGTGACCGGGGAGGCGCTTGGTCTTGAAGACCTCGCCGGGGTAGGTGCAAGCACCCATGGAGCCCGGTACGCGGTAGGAATGTGAACCGTGGGTCTTGCGGCCGCGGGACTGGTTCCAACGCTTGATGTTGCCTTCGAAACCCTTACCCTTGCTGGTGCCGGTCACGTCAACGTGATCGCCCTTTGCGAAGGTGTCCGCCTTGATAACGTCGCCGACGGAAAACTTGCTGCAATCGTCAAATTTGAATTCCTTGACATAGCGGTGCGCCGCGACGCCGGCCTTTTTGAGATGCCCGAGTTGGGGCTTGGTGATGAGCTTTTCGCGGACGGGCTGGAATGCCATCTGAACTGCCTCATAGCCGTCATGCTCATTGGTCTTTACCTGAGTTACCGGGCAGGGGCCTGCAAGCACTACGGTTACGGGGATCATCGTGCCGTCCTCGCGGAAAAGCTGAGTCATGCCGATTTTTTTACCCAAAATTGCTTGTTTCATTGTGTCTGTACCTCCGAAATCACAGCTTGATCTCGATGTCGACGCCAGCGGGAAGATCGAGCTTCATAAGCGCGTCAACGGTTTTCGCCGAGGGCTGAAGAATGTCGATCAAACGTTTGTGCGTGCGCATTTCGAACTGTTCCCTGGAGTCCTTATACTTGTGGGGTGCACGAAGGATCGTAACGATTTCCTTCTCTGTGGGGAGGGGGATGGGACCGGATACCCTTGCGCCCGTCCGCCTCGACGTTTCGACAATTTTCGCTGCGCTCTGGTCGATGAGGTTATGCTCATACGCCTTGAGCTTGATGCGGATACGATAGTTTGCCATTTTTATCTCCTCTCGATGTATCGTGCGGTATCGCCGCACTCGATAGTGGCTGTACACCCTGCCGTGCGTTCTCATAATAAAAACTTACGGCGGGGCGCTATGCCCCAGCCCCGTCAGGCCAAATGAACCCAATGACGAGGGTGCCCGATCGTGTCGAGCCGCCTGCGTGAATTACCCGGATTGGCGACCGGCAACCTCTCGCAGGGAGTTTTCGCCCGAGCCCGATTTTTAAAGACTCTTCGGCGATTTCGCGCTCATCTGTCAGCATGATGGACGGAGATTATGCCTGTGCGGACATAATACGCCCCCGGAACGCGAACAGGAGTATTGTATAACAGTGGAATTTCCATGTCAAGAGAAATAATCACAAAAATGCAAATATATTTTAATGCGTGCCTCATGAAATATGCTCTAATGAAATGTGCATTGGATCAACCCATGCTATGAATCAAAAGCTTTATTTGTTAAGAGTTGGCCTTAACTTCATATCCCGACATTTGCTTTATTAGAATTGCCTAAGTGCATGGCTGATCGTCACAACGCGCACTTCTTTTTTCTCCTTCAGAACACGATAGATAATGATATAGTTCTTCACAAATAATTGACGATAGCCCTGATTTGCGAAAATTCCTGTACGGCGAACTGCACCGCGCTCCGGAAACGATTCCAGACTTAAAATCGCTTTCTCCAGCACATCCACGATCCTTTCTGCCGTTTCAGGCTACAAAAGAATTTTCGAAATATGTGCATATATCCCATTCAAATCACGATAAGCACGTTCATACAACTTAACGGTATATTTATCCAAAATGCTTCCTCCGCAAAGAAGTCAAAGCCTCTTTTGCATCAAGCAGGACGCCCCCCGCAGCAAACTCGCTTTCCGCTTCGCCGATCGCCGAATCGATCCGCGCGGCATCGGTCATTTCCTCGTATGCTTCAATGCTCATTATCACTAAATCTCCGTAACCGTTCTTTGTGATAAAAATCGGTTCCTTTTTTGCGTGGCAAAGCTCGGAGATCTCCGTTGTATTGCGCAAATCCGTAATTGGTCTTATCTGCGGCATAGTACGCCACCTCCTTTTTCACATGATTATAGCATTATTATGTGCAATATGTAAGCCGACTAAACCGAGTTTATCCATATTGACCTTCGCAGCGATGCTTTCCTGCGTGGTCGTCCGTGACGACGGTTCAATCTGGGCATGGGAATGAAATTCAATGGGGAACTCTGAGGTTGATCCCTCTCCCTTATCGCTTGCAGTTCTTCAAAAGCCAGTTTCTTGCATATTCCATATAATCGGTATCGTTGCTGGAGAACAGCATAAAATGGACATAGCTCTGCGCCATGTAGTATTTTACGGCGCGCTCATCGAAAAGGCCCAATTTACCGTAGCCCTCGAGGAACCTCTGCCGCTCCTCTTCCGTTTTTAAAAAATTCTGCCCCGGGCGTAGCAGCAAGGCCCAGGCGATGTCAAAATCCCTGTTCCCATAGCCTGACAATTCGAAGTCCAGTATGCCGCTTATATGATGGTTCTCCCAAAGAATATTTGCGTAATGAAAATCCCCGTGGCAGAAGACAGTCGTACTCTCCTTTGGAGCATCCATGAAATATTCCTTTAAATATTGCAGACCCAATTTCTCCAAGATTTCATCGGTCGGAGCATGAAAGAATTTTCGGTCGGAAACGGGAATAGATTTGATATTCATTGAATGAATGCGCCCTAGCGTTTCTCCGTATTCCTCCATGTATGAAAGTGCTTCGCAATCCTTATTTTCGGAAACTATGACCGACAAACGTTTCCCGGGCATTTCGGCAGTCACCAAGAACGGCGTATCCTGAAAGCCAAAATCTATGACCCGAGGAACATATGGAAGATCAATTTGCCTCAGGATCGAAACCTCGTTTTGGATCGCTGCGTTCTGCTGACGGGCAGCCTTAACGTATGCTGTCATCTCCTTTCCATCGTGAATGCCTTTGACATGAAACACATCGTTCCCCGCATGAGGGTAGCCCAATATCTCGGTCGGACGAAAGCAATGATAATCGAGCTTAAACGGATCGCATGTCTCACGCCACTTTTTCGGGTGTTCAAATTGCGCCTGATTGGCCGTCATAAGGAACTGACCTCCTTGGGGATTGGTATCGGCTCGCCTGAAAGGCTCCGTTTGTTATTATGTAACGTGGAGAGTATAGCACATGAATCTGGAAAAATCCACACTCGTTAGCCTTCCTCCCTTGCTTGCTATGGAGAGGAAAGCATGATATACTTATTTAAAAGCGGCCCCTGTTGGGCGCAGAAGGGTTTGGTTTTATAAGAAATGGACGAAAATATAAAGTCAAAAAAACGAAAGGTCGCAAGACGCGATGAGCGGAGCAAGGCGCAAAAGCAGGCAGATTCGGTCAGCGTTGCGCGGCGCTCAGTCTGGTACATCCTCCGCACAATATTGATCATTTTTGTAGTAATCGTGCTTTGCTACGGCGTCTTTACGGAGGCAATGTACGCAAGCAACCTTTATATAATCGTGACCGTGGGCATGGAGACCCGCGCGGACTGCATTCTGATGAGTGGCGGCACGATGGATCTTTCCAATTATTTTGACGAGCATTGGCTGAGCGCGGATACCGATCTGTATGCCGGAAAGTACGACAGTTTCCATGTGGAATCCTATGACTACCGAATCGCCATCGAAAAATTCGTGGTTTACCCTTGGTCAACGCAGGCGAAGCTCGTGGTCGTGGAGCGCATACCGTCCATCTCTGCGGAGGCATTTGACGCAAATAACGATCAGCCCGTACCCGTCTGGGAAAGTGTGCGGTACGAAATTTCGGCCGAGAAGGTCGACGGCAAATGGCTTATCACCGGATTGACCGTTCTTGAGCGCGACCCGGAGCCGGACCCCGCTAACACCCCGGATCTATCGCAGCTTGAAACGGGTGTACCGACCCGATGACGGGGCAATCCCTTTTAAATCAAGGGTTTTGGGGATTCTTTACCTTTCCGGAAAGGAAGCAAAATGAAACTGATTTCATGGAACGTAAACGGCCTACGCGCCTGCATGGGCAAGGGCTTTAACGATTTTTTCACTGCGGAAAACGCAGACATCTTTGCCGTACAGGAGACGAAGCTTCAGCAGGGGCAGATCGATTTTGCACCCGATGGGTATCATTCGTATTGGCATTATGCGGACAAGAAGGGCTATTCCGGCACGGCCGTGTTTACCAAGATAGAACCGCTCTGCGTCTCCTACGGAATGGGCATGGATGCCGAATTCGAGGGCGAGGGACGCGTCATCACGCTCGAATTTCCCGATTTTTATTTTGTGACGGTCTATACTCCGAACGCTCAGCGCGAGCTTACCCGCCTTGAGTTCCGTTGCCGCTGGGAGAACGCTTTCCGCGAATACCTGATGGGGCTTGACGCGAAAAAGCCCGTCGTTTTCTGCGGCGATCTAAACGTTGCCCACAAGGAGATCGATTTAAAAAACCCCAAGTCGAACCGTGGCAACGCAGGTTTTACTGATGAGGAGCGCGAAAAGTTTACTCGGTTGCTCGATTCAGGCTTTACCGACAGCTTTCGTCATCTCTATCCCGATCAAACCGACGCATACACATGGTGGAGCTATATGTTCAAGGCACGTGAAAAGAATACCGGATGGCGGATTGATTACTTTGTGGTAAGCAATCGAATCGCAAGCAAAATTTTCGAGGCTAAAATATACGCCTCTATTACGGGCAGCGACCACTGTCCCGTCGGGCTCGAGATAGACATCTGATCGATTTGCTTTTGAAATTCCATTTTCATGCCGATTGCAAAAAAATCGGGATTGCGGCATCGGAATGCCTCAAGCAGAGGTCACCTGGTAAATGTGAAAGTTTTATGAATAGGTTGAATTTTGAACCGCCCTATGCTATACTCTATCGGTATTCGCGGTAAAACTGCGAAAAAGTTACAACAAAGGAGAATTTTTATGAACCGTTTTGTTCGAATCCTAAGCATCGTCCTCGCTTCAGTCATGATAGTGGGCATACTCGTTTGCGGCGTGGGCTGCGGCAGGAAGCCTGACAGCCCCAACACCCCTCAGATCACCAATAATCCAACCTCGAACGGTTCGTTCTCGACCGATTCGTCCACGAGCAAGCCATCCTCTGGCACTGAGGCTTCAAAGGATGTCCCGCTTGAAAACTGGGGAATCGATGCCGAAAATGTAGTTTTCACCATCAATCTTTCCGGTGAAGCGCATGAGTATACCGCAGGCGAACTGTTTGCAATGGGCGCAAGCATCATCAAAGCACCGAGTGCCAATTCGATGTCGGACGCAAAAGAAATGAAAGGCTATTCTGGCATTACGATTGAAAAGCTCTTTGCCGATCTCAATATCGATCTTGGCACTTTCGCTCCGTCCTCATTCGTGCTCGTTGGTTCGGACGGTCATGAGCATAATTTCGAAGATCGGCTTTCCGAAATCGATCTTGGTGCATGCATCGTAGCTTTCTCCGTAAACAACAAGCCGCTCGAAGGAAATGGCGCATATTTTGTGTCGGTACCCGCCGATGAAGCGGCTCGCCCCTCCGTCACCGAGGGAATCGTTTCCATCGATATAGTTCAATAATTTTTAAGATAAAGCAGCTTTCTTCCTCTCGTTTCAGCCGTTCGGCAGTTTTTGAAGGAAGAAGGCTGCTTTTTGCGTATTGCTTAAATTATTGTCCGCTTATGGGGTGAGCAGGGCAATTCAGTCCCCGGCGCTGGGGATGATGACCGAGCCATCGCCAAGTATGTAGATATTCTTAGCAAGCTCGCCCTCGCCCTGAAGCGTCACTTTATACGCTTGACGACCCTGTATTTCTTCGAACACGATTGACTGGATGCTGCGATTCGCAAACTCGCGTTTCACTATGTCTACCACGTCCTGCGCGTCATCCTGGTCGATTACCTTGCCCTCGACAAAGCCCGTTATATCGCCGTTTCCGTCATCCGTATTGCCGGGTTCGGCTGAACCATTGGGTGAGCCGGAAGGTTCATCGGAGCCTAAAGGTCCCTCGGAACCTTCGGGCGAGTTATTGGGATTCATGGAGCCTGACGGCGATTCCATCGGGCTGCCGCTTCCTTCCGCGCCGCTTGTATTCCCTGGCGACGGTGAGCCGCCGTTGATGTTCGGGGAGGCGGATACACCCGCAGTATTCTTCGGCTCTGCGGTATTTTTAATGTTGCCTCCGTTGGTGCACGCAACCGCAAAGAGCATTACTACGGCGAGCAGTGCAGCGGTCAGCGTATGTTTTGATAGTTTTTTCATATTGCCTCCAATATTAGCCTGTATAGGCGTATTGCGCGGAACCGATCTCTCAGCTAACTCGGCAGTCGAAGTTTCCGCATACGGTTTAATCCGCACACGAATGGTTCCGCATGTGGATAGTATTTGCCGTGCGATTCATTATTATGCCGCTCAGATAAATTGAATCTATCATGTGATGAATTCTGTATTCTTGATAAAAACATTTTCTCCGACAAAAGCAAAAAGCCGACCTAATTTCTTAAGACGGCTGTTTTGCCTCCAAATGCATACCTTGGCAAACTCATTCTTTTGTTTACAAACGCATTTCTTTGTCCGTAAATAAATTCCTTTGTCTACAAACGCATTTCTTTGTTCATAAACGAGTTTTCATGTTCTTAAACGCATTTCTGTATTCATGAACACGATCCTTTTTTGCGGCAGCATCCGGTACTGCTGGATGAACAGAGGATTTCGCCCTCTCGCGTCAAAACGTTTGGGCTGTAGCTGCTGCGTAGGCTTATATGGAGCAGGCGAAACTATTCGGATTCGCCCGCAGCATAAGCCAATGGGTTCATTCCTCATAGGATCGTTTTCTGCGGCGTTCACGGCATTTGCCCGTCTCCTCTCCGTTGAAGGGTTAGACCGTGGGAAAGGCACCGTCAGCCTGACTTCCGCATACTCAGCCGGCTAAAGATCATCAGCATCCTGTACGGGAGCCGAGTAGTCAACATCCGTGCCCGTATAGCTTCCAAGCACGTCGGACTTGATTGCACCTTTGCCCGTTTCGGGCAGGCTCGAAGCAAGCATGCTTGTATCGAACGTATCAAATGAGCTTTCGCCGTTCAGCGTTTTTTGCTCGTTGGTGCGGTTTTGCTCCCTCACTTTTTTCCTATCCCTTATCCTCATGGGCATATTATGTGCCTGGCTTTTCAAATGTATCCGCAAAAAACGTCTGGAAAAAAATGAAATTTGCTTTTAACACCCTATTCCGTGCGAAGGTACCAGCCTTTGATGTTTCGCATCAAAAGCGGCTCGCGCATCACATCCACGCCCTTCAAATCGGCTGAATAGACCACGCTGTTCAGCCTGAAATACAGCACTATGAACGGCAGTTCCTCAGTAAACGCCTGCTGAAACTTGTCTGCGCATTCGCGCAGGCTCTCCTCGTCCGCAGCATCCCTCATGTTCTCGATGAGCCTGTTCATGCTTCCGCCGAGGTAGTTTCCATAATTATTCTTCCCGTCCTGGGTAAGATATGGCGAAAGATCATTGTTTTGGTTGAGATTGAAGCCCGCGAGAGCTATATCCCAGTCCCCCGCCTCCAGCGCGAGCAGGAATTCGCTCTGCGTATCGCCATAGGTATGCGACGCAGTGACGATATTTACGGTTATTCCCACCTGTTCAAGCTGCGATGCGATGAGCTGCGCGGCCTCAGCTCGAGTGGTGTTCTCCGTGGTGCTGCTCGTGAGCAGGGTAAGCGTGATGGAACGCATTCCATCTCCGTTCAATGCATAGCCCATGCCATCGAGGAGGGTGGATGCAGTCTGAACATTATAATTAAACTGCGTCGCGTTGCTGTCATACAGCCATGAATCGGGCGGAAACGGCACATCGCTCGAACGGGCCCTGTTCATATATATATTAGTAATGATCTGGCTTCTATTGATCGCGTGAATTATCGCCCTTCGCAAGTTGGTTTGATTCATAACCAGTCGGCGGTGATTGACGAGCAGCACCTCCATGTTCTGCGTCATCATATCCTTAACTACAGTCACGCCGGGTTCACTGTACTTTCCGACGGCGAGCTGTGCCGTCGGCACGAAATTGAGCTGTCCTGCGGAGTAGGACGCAAGAGCGGTATCGTTTGTAGGCCTTGCGAGGAATTCAATCGTTTGGATATAGGGCGGCCTGTCCCACCAGTCATTGTTGACATTGAGCCGTATCACTTCATCGCTTAGGGAGCCTGCCTTATATGCGCCCGTTCCGACAAGCCTGTCGGAGTTTTCCTTGATTACCGGAAAATTCAGCGCGTACAATGCAGTCAACCCTGCGGAATTCATATGGAACCGCAGCGTTAGATCATCAACCTTTTCCACTCTCTCGATATTGTTTAACGATGACGCATAATACGATTCGCTGCCGAGGATATAGAGGGTGCTGTATGTATACACCACGTCGTCAGCGGTAAGCGGCTCTCCGGAATGCCACCTTACCTCCTTGCGCAGGGTGACAAGCCATGCGTTTTCGTTCTCCGGATCCTGTGTCCAGCTTTGCGCAAGGGAAGGAACGAGCATATTGCTTTCATCCACGGCAATGAGCGGATCGTATACGAGTGAGAACAACTGAAGCATCTCCTCGGTGTACACGAGCAGCGGACTGTAATCCGGATTGTTTACGGAAATGTTTTCCGGCATGGGCAATGATAGCGTTCCGCCCGAGGCGGGAGACGGGATTGCCGTTTCAGAGGGCATATCCGTTGGTTCCGCACTTGCATCGGGGTTGGCTGTGGTATTTCCGCCGCATGCTGTCAAAAAGAGCGAAAACAGCGTTAGCATGATTGCAGCTGTGCGCAGTAAATTATTTATCGCAGAATTCTTCATGGTACAATTCCTTATAGCTTTTGTAAGCAAAATTTACCTTCTTTACATAATTATCCGTTTCCTCATACGGTATACGGAGCTTCGACCCGTCGAAATACTCACTGCTTTCAAGCCAGCCGTCCACTGCGCCCTTGCCCGCGTTATAGGCGGCAAGAGCATAGTCGATATTGCCTCCATAGTACTCCATTAGATAGCTAAGCAGATAGCACCCCATATCAATATTGTATTCCGGTTCGAGGATGCGTCTGCCGTCATGCTCGCGACCCTGCCGCCATGCGATCCAATCTGCGGTATCGGGCATTATCTGCATCAATCCCTGCGCACCCGCGCGGGATACGGCGTTGGGAGTAAAATCGCTTTCGACCTTTATCACCGCAAACACAAGGCAGGGATCAAGCTCATATTCGGTCGCATAATGGAACACTTCCTCGGCGTAGTGTATCGGGTATACCTTTCGTCCGACGGGGCGCATCAGTAGAATCACCGCAATAAGAGCGATAATCAGAGCGCCGCCAATAAAAGCTATGCGCCGCTTAAAACCGACAGTGGAACGTTTATTTCTCTCATTGCATCGCTTTGTTTTTGCGGCAAAACAACTTGATTTTGCATTTGGACGCTTTCTTTTTACAGCAAAACGTTTTCGTTTTGCCTTCCGTCTATATGCAGGCGCACACTGTGCGCCTGCACTCTGTGCGCCTGCACTCTGTGCGCCTGCACTCTGTGCACCAGTGCTCTGTGAGGCCGTGGTATGCACGGTTGTAGTCTTGCTTTTCGGCATTCTGGCTCCCCGGTTTAATCCTAATTATTGCTCGTGTCTATTCTGCTTCCTCGGGAACGCAATGACAACTCAGCAATCGCCGCATCGACGCTGACGCGCAGTTCATCGATGCCTCCATCATTGGCTATTAACGCATCCGCATAGCGTTTTTTGCGCCATTGCGGCATCTGATTGGAAAGCCTTTGCCTTGCTTCCGCGCGTGTCAGACCGTCCCTGTTCATTATACGGGCGTAGCGTGTCTCGATATTCGCGCAGACTAGCCAAACCGTATCGCATTCCCGATGCAAACCGGATTCTATGAGCAGCGGTGCGTCAAGCACCACCGCAGGGAAATCGCTTTCGGCGGCATGTGCCGATTCAATCATCGAATTATATATAGCAGGATGAGTTATGCCATTCAGCCTTTTAACACCGCCCTCAACGGAAAACGCCTTTGCTGCGAGTGCGCGGCGGTCGATCTCCCCATCCGAACCAATTATCTCTGCGCCGAACGCGGACGCAAGAAGCAAAATTATTGCGGGATCATGCAGCACTTCATGCGCGATCCTGTCCGCATCCACTATAAAAAAACCTTTTTCTTTCAGCATTTTTGAAACGGTGGACTTCCCCGCCGCCATGCTGCCCGTAAGCCCGATTATCATGATTATGTTTACTTGGGGTGCTGCCTCACCCCGAAAACTTTTAAATTAAATCACTTTGTATCAAACCAGCTTCTGCCGCAGCTCACATCCGCTCTGAGCGGCACTCTTAAATCTGCGACCCCGCACATGCATTCGTGAAGCAGTGTTTTAACGCGCTCCACCTCATCCTCGGGCGTGTCAATGATGAGTTCGTCATGAATTTGAAGAACCAGCTTCGCGCGAAGTCCCTCGGACTTTAATCTCTCGTGAACCCGCACCATCGCGACCTTGATTATGTCGGCGGCGCTGCCCTGTATCGGCATATTCATCGCGACGCGCTCTCCAAACGAGCGAACATTGTAATTTGAGGAGCGAAGTTCCGGCAGTTCCCTGCGTCTGCCCATGATGGTCTCCGCATAGCCAAGCCGTTTGCCGATTTCGACCGAGGAATGCATGAAATCCTTAACGCCTGTGCAGCGGTCAAGATATTTATTTATGTATTCCCCCGCTTGTTTGGCGGTTATTCCGAGCTGCTCGGATAGTCCGAACGCGCTTATTCCATAAACTATGCCGAAATTTACCGCTTTTGCGGCCGAACGCATTTCGCGCGTCACATCCTCCTTCTTCACGCCAAAGACCTCGGCGGCCGTTCGGGTATGAATATCATCTCCGTCTATGAACGCGGAGATCAGCGCTTCATCATTGCTCATATGCGCAAGCACCCTCAGCTCTATCTGCGAGTAGTCCGCGCCCACGAGCGTGCAGCCCGGGCTTGCGATGAACGCCCGCCGTATCTCCCTGCCCTGCTCGGTTCTGACGGGAATATTCTGTAAATTCGGCTCCTGCGAGGATATGCGCCCCGTTGCGGTCACGTTCTGATTGAGCGTCGTATGAATTCTGCCGTCACTGCCGATTTTTTCAAGCATTGCGTCAACGAAGGTCGATTTTAGCTTCGTATAGAAGCGATACTCGATTATGAGTTCTACAATGGGATGCAGCTCCTTTAACGACTCAAGCACATCGCTGTCGGTGGAATATCCCCTTTTGGTTTTTTTGCGCGGAGGAAGCCCCAGCTTCTCAAACAGGATATGTCCAAGCTGCATCGGCGAAAGGATATTGAATTTCTCCCCTGCCTGCTCATAGATTTCCTTTGACAATTCGCAGGTTTGTTCCGCCATGCTCTCCCCGAGTCCGAGCAATACTTCCTTATCTATCATGAAGCCCGTCTGCTCCATATCGAAAAGTACGCGCACGAGCGGCAGCTCAACATCGATATAGAGCCTCAGCATCCCGCGTTCGGTCAGTTGTCGCATGAGACGGGTGTGGAGTAGGACGAGCGCGGCTGCGCCCCTTGCCCCTATGCCGCTCTCCTCCGCGAGGGTATCAAGGCTCTTGGACGGGTGGAGCGCGTTGAGAAGATAATCCGCTACCATCGCGTCGAAGGCAATGCTGCTGCATTCTATCCCGAACCCTGCGAGGATTGTCATTATCCGCTTCGCATCAAAAAGCAGTTTCCCCACGTTCTCGCTTTCGAATATCGGTTGAAGTCCTTTAAGCACTTCCTCGGGCGTAAATCCCGGCTCAAGCAGGTTTCCGCCAAGCCTGACGGAGTAAAGCGGAGTATATTCACTTTTATTGTATTCTACGTTTTCCCCGATGAACGTGACCTCATCGCTCGTGATGTCTATCGCGGCGCGTGTGCATGAAAGCACCTTATCTACGGCTGCGCTCAATTCATTGGGTTCCGTGATTGTAACGTTTTCAAATTGATTGACATCAGTTTCTGGATTGGTATCCGAAGCTGCCGCCTTCGATACAGGATCTCCCGCAATATCGCGCACCCGCTTTGCTACCGCGCGAAGCTCCAGCCTAGTCAAAATCGGCAGGGCGTTAGCAATAGAAGCGGCGTGGAACGAGCATTCCTTAACTGTCTCCAAAACAGGCGCGTTCGTTTCTATCGTACCGAGACGGAAGCTCATCCGCGCGGATTCCGCTCCTGTCAACAGCTTTTCACGGAGCGCACCCTTTTCGTTCTCCGCATTTTCGAGCACGCTCTCCAAATCCCCATATTTTGCAAGCAACTTGAGCGCGGTCTTTTCGCCCACGCCCTTTATGCCCGGCAGATTATCGGAACTGTCGCCCATCAGACCTTTGAGATCGACCATTCGGGCGGGTTCCAGCCCGTATTCAGCCGCAAGCGTGGGAATATCGTATTCTATGGTTTCGCTGATGCCCTTTTTCGTCATCAGCACATGGGTATTATCGGTGATGAGCTGCAATGCATCCCTGTCCCCGGTCACGAGCAGCGCGTCAATGCCGAGCGCGTTCGCACGCCTGGAGAACGTACCAAGTATATCATCCGCCTCGTACCGTTCGCATTCGATCACGGCGATTCCCATCTCGGTCAGAATCTCCTTAAGAATGGGAAACTGCTGCCTTAGATCATCCGGAGTCTCGCGCCTGCCCGCCTTATATTCGTCATACTGCTCGTGCCGGAAGGTCTTTACGGGCATATCGAAGCCGACAAGAAGATATTCCGGCTGCATTTCTATCAATTTAATAAGCATCGAGAGAAAGCCGTGCAGCGCACCCGTTGGCGTACCCGACTTGCTGCTCATGCCCGGCAGCGCATAGTACGCGCGGTGCATCAGAGAATTGCCGTCTATTGCTATAAGTCTCATGATCGTTACCCTTTCTTCTATCATTCGGCGCAGTTTCACGCCGTCCGGAATTTATCCTGTACGGAACTCCTATGCGCCGAAAATTTTCAGCATCCCAAACACCGCAACGGTGGTAACAACGCTTAGCAGCGTTCCGCAAAGATAGTATTCCGCAAAGCTGCGGTTTTCAAAATCCTTGAATCTCGCAATGGATTTTGCCGTAAACACGAGCGCGATCGCCGCGTATTGCCCAAGATAAAGCATCACGATCACGACTATGCGCTCAAGCACGCCGATGCTGCCGCCGTGACGAAGCCTCTTATCCGTTTCCTCATCGGGCTTTTCGGTGACAAGCACCTTTTTAATAAATACGTTTGCTGGCTTCATGACGGCAAGCAGCGCCGTTATAAGCGTTATCAGTTCATATCCGCCCAGACCAATAAGTTTCGGCAGGGTGGATTCCAAAAATTCCAAGCTCGCGCCCTGCTCCACGCTTGCGGAAGCGAGGGACACCACGAGTATTATAGCAAGATGCGCCACCTGATCCCAAAGATAAAACGCCCTTTCCTGCCTGACGGTAAGCGTACCGCGCTTGGCTGCCGCATTTAATATAAGCTGTTTGCCTATATCTATGAAAGCATGGGTGAACGTCGCGAATACGACCGCGGAGAAATACGCGTCGCTTCTGTATACAAGTGTGGTCGCGAACATCGAAAGCGCATATATAAGCGCATGGATGAGCACATACCAAGTGCTTTTGCTCTTAAGTCTTGCAAGACATTGCGGCTGAAAATAGTAATCACCCAATGTGTGAGCCAGCAGCATCAGAGTAAACTCTTTCATATTGTATATAATCCCTTTCAGAGTTCTGTTATCGTTTTTCCGAGCAATCAGAGCTTTGTTTCTCTGGTATTCCCTCGCTCAGGATCGCCTGTGCCGCAAGCAGTCCCGAAGCGTACTCCCTTGCGTTTGAAGCCGTAAGACTGATATTGAATGTGCTTTGGCTTATACCGAATTCGTTTGCAAGCTGGGACTGCGTGATCCTCTCGCCGCTGAACTGACTTTCCGCATACCGCCTTGAGATTTCGCCCTGCCGGCTCGTCCAGCCACGCCTTATCGTGAAGGCAAGCATGATTATGGTGTTCACGGCTCTGTCACAACCCTCATCGCACGAGCAAACAAGTATGCTCGAATCCGCATGGCGCTCGTTTGCCCGTATCAGCTCAATGCCGCTCCTCGCACGGTGGAACGCCTCCCCGTCCGCACCGAGTGCCTGCATACGATTTATTGCCGTACTCATCGTGCCACGACCTATTGCTATTCGTATTCGAACGGGATACATTTGGTCGAGTATCGTAAGTGCGATCCGAAGCGGACTTATCCCGGGCGCGTCATAAAGAAGCCCCTGAAATTCATCGCCCAAGGTTATCAGGAAATTCGCAGCAATGTGATCGGAGAACTCCTCATTTATCCGGTTCAATACCTCCTCGAGGCGTTTTTGCACGGCATCCCTTTTTTCCTCGCGGCGGGATGAAACGATGTCCCCGATGATGGCAAAATAGCTCTCGCCCATAACGACCCTCCTGATCCTTTCTATCCTTAATCATTATACCATATTTTCCTCGGTTTTTCAATCAGTTATTGATTAAAACACAAATTTTTTAATCCTATCGATGATTTAATCAATATTATGAAAATATGAACTTGATCGTGATTTGTCAGCAGTTTGTTCATAGATTGTTATTGTGTGGAGATTCTGCATGTGGTACCATAAAACTGCTAAATGTGTCACAATATAGCGCAACATGCGGGATCAGTCTACACGCATAATGGGACGGAGAGGAGAACTTCCTTATGTACAATGAACAAAAAAAGAGAACAAGCAAAAGGACAAATTTCGCAGTCATCGCCGCCGCGCTTGCCGTAATAGCTATTGCCGTTTCGGTGCTGCTAATTTGCCGCACGAAAACCCCATACTTCATCCTTACCAACGAACAAATTGAGGACGCGACCCAAGGGAACGAATATGCCTCGGTCGAACAGCGCGTCTTTATTGAATCAGCGCTCTCGCTTGTTGGCAAGGTGAGCTATTTTTGGGGTGGAAAATGCTATAAGATAGGGCCTGACGAGGAATGGGGCACGCCGCGCCGTGTGACAGGCAAAGGACACAGCACAAGCAATACCGTGCGACCCTATGGTCTCGATTGCTCAGGCTTTGTGAGCTGGTGCTATATCCAGCTTGGTCATACTAAGCGCGAGATGGTTGATAGCATCGGCAGCGGCACATGGAATCAGTGGGAGAAATCCACCGCCATAGATAAGCGCGATGTGCGCTTGGGCGATCTCGCGTTCAAAAACAAATATCCCGAGGCGAGCGGGAACCACATTGGCATCTGCGTCGGCTTTCTCGAAAACGGCGAACCCCTTATTGCGCACTGCTCATATTCGCAGAATAATGTAGTCGTATCGACTTGCGGTGATGAATTCATCTATTTCAGGCGACCGGGTTTTTGGGCGGAGGATGAATAGGCTCGGGTTGCCAACGAAGGATAACCCACAAACGCAAAGAACTCCAATCATAACCTGATCGGAGTTCTTTCGCTTTGCAAAACGAGTAAACGGTGCGTAAGCTTAGGAAATAAATGCGAAAAGGTGCACAGACTTTGGCATAAAATATGTGTGGTTTTTATGCTGCCTGTCATCTTCCCAACAAATCAATATTTATCTTTCCAACAACCTATTGAAATACAATTCAAATCTTGGGTCTGCATTCATCTGCTCATCTGTGATACCAAAATGCCTGACCCTTTCAGATATTTCATCTTTTAAAAATTTTTGGTATTCTTCATCGGCTGAATACTCATGAAATATGCAGTCGCCTTTATGAATTGAAGCAATAATCTCATCATAAATATTTTCAATCTTCTCTTCGCTGACAACAGGTACAGTATGTTCACAAACCAATTCCGGTTCCCATCCGGTCTGATTCAAAAGAAATCCTTCCTCACTAAGCTTATACACATAGCAGGTTTTTCCAAAGTATATTTTTCTTAGCGCATTTGGATAGCACTCAAAAACAATAGGTTTTCCGTCAATTTCATCTAAAAGAATATCAAAATCATCTTTGGGAGCACCAAAGAGAATTGCCGTTAATCTATTATTGATAGCATAAACATATTTTCTTC
>JAFLSU010000008.1 GCA_022510765.1 Christensenellaceae bacterium | reverse complement strand
GAAGGATATGCCGAGTTTTACTCCGCTGAACTGTCCGAGAAAATCCATCGCGGGCAAAAAGAAAATGCCCTCAAGGGCAAGAATAATGGCGGCGGGACTCCGCTCGGCTATTTGCTGGACAAGCAAACGCAGAAACTGGTTGTGGATCCTGAAACTGCTCCATTGGTGGTGGAAATTTTCGAGAGATATTCCGAAGGCGCGACGATACGTTCCATCGTCGAAGACTTCAACTCGCGCGGATTGACAACCAGGCGCGGTAAGCCGTTCGGCACCAACAGCTTCGGTGCTTTGCTCAAAAATCGCAAGTATATCGGCGAGTACAGCTATCAGGACGTAGTCATTCCCTGCGGCATTCCTGCCATCGTCTCGGAAAATTTATTCTATCGCGTTCAGCAGCGCATGGAGAAGAATAAACAAGCACCTGCACATACAAAGGCAAAGGAAAGCGAGTTTCTGTTGACTACAAAATTGTTCTGCGGCAAGTGTGAGCGCATGATGGTTTGAGAAAGCGGCAAGAGCCGAACGGGTGTCATGCACTATTATTACAAGTGCGGCAATGCGAAGCGCAAAAAGGGCTGCGATAAAAAGGCGGTCAAAAAGGATTGGATCGAACGCGCAGTTGTCCGCTTGACAATGCAGCGAGTGTTGAACGAGGAAAAGATAAGCCGCATAATTGATGCATTGCTTACGATGCAGGAGCGTGAAGATGTAACGATCCCCGCCTTGCGCCGTCAGCTTGCCGAGACGGAAAAAGGCATTGAAAATATGCTCAACGCTATCCAGCAGGGTATCTTTACTGCATCCACAAAGCAGCGGCTTGAGGAGTTGGAGAAGCAAAAGGAAGAATTGTCGCTGGGCATCACAACTGCGGAGCTGCAAAAGCCGAAGCTGACACGCGATTACATGGAGCATTGGTTTTCACAGTTCCGATATGGCGACCCGAATGATCGAGAGTTTCAAAAGCGGTTAATTGATACTTTTGTGAACGCAGTCTTTGTCTACGATGATAAGCTGGTGCTGACCTATAACTATCAGCACGGCACACAGACGGTTACGCTCAAAGAAGTTGAGGCTTTTCTTGGTTCGGATTTGGTTGGTATGTCTCCACCACGTCTGAGCAAGCTTTATATCGCTTGCTCTGTTTTTTTCAAAAGTCGGAGTGTGCTCATGCCGCTGCTCCTCCTCTTACGCAAATGGTTCTATATCGAGGACGGTCACGGATTCGCGGCAGTTTTTTAAGAATTTAGAATGAGCTTGCATATCCCGAATTTGTCGTGATGATTATCTATCTGAGTGCGCATACTAACCAATGATACTACGGTAAATGATGACTCATGAGGTGATAAATTTGAGCAACCGTTTGCAATATGAAACAAGCCCATATCTTATCCAGCACAAGGATAATCCCGTTGATTGGTATCCATGGTGCAAAGAGGCGTTCCGGCGTGCAAAGGCAGATGATAAGCCGATCTTTTTGAGCATTGGATACAGTTCCTGCCATTGGTGTCATGTAATGGCGCACGAGAGCTTTGAGGATCAGGAAATTGCCGATCTGTTAAACAAATATTTTATATCCATAAAGGTTGACAGGGAGGAACGCCCGGATATTGACAGCGTTTACATGTCTGTATGTCAGGCATTTACGGGAAGCGGGGGATGGCCGACCAGCATCTTTATGACGGCCGACCAAAAGCCTTTCTTTGCCGGAACCTATTTCCCAAAAAATGGGCGCGACGGTATGATGGGACTGAAGGAACTTCTCATTGCCATACACGAAATGTGGACCACTAACCGTCATGAGCTGCTGAGGGAATCGGAAGAAATTATTAAGCACTTGAATAAATCGGATACAAAATTCGAAGCTGCGGACATTCAAATACTTGATTCCGCAGTTGCACTGTATGAGCGCATTTACGACAGAAAGTATGGCGGTTTTGGAAAGGCTCCAAAGTTTACAACGCCGCACAATATTATTTTTTTGCTTTCCTATTATGAACGCTTTGGAAAAGTCGAGTGCCTGGAAATGGCAGAGCATACGCTTTTGCAGATGTACCGGGGTGGAATGTTTGATCACGTCGGCTTTGGTTTCTGTAGGTATTCGACCGATGCACGCTTTCTTGTTCCTCACTTTGAGAAGATGCTATATGACAACGCACTGCTGATCCTTGCTTACTGCAAAGCATATGCAGTGACGAAAAAAACGTTGTACCTTAAGATCGCTGAAAAAACGGCAGACTATATCTTGCGTGAAATGACGGCTCCCGATGGCGGCTTCTATAGCGCGCAGGACGCGGACAGTGACGGCGAGGAGGGAAAGTATTACCTGTTTACCCATGATGAAATTATAAGCGTACTGGGGAAACTGGATGGGGAAGCCTTTAATCGCCATTTTGATATTAGCGATAAAGGAAACTTTGAAGGAAAGAGCATTCTGAATATTCTGAACAGCGATTGGACTGATGAATCCTTTGAGACATTGCTGCCGCAAATATATAATTATCGGAAAGAACGCAATGCACTTCATCTCGATGATAAAATATTGACGGCATGGAACGGACTGATGATAGCAGCCATGTGCGAACTGTACCGCGCAGGAGGAAAATCGGTCTACATTGAATCGGCTAAAAATGCTGATGCTTTTATACTGAAAAATCTATATGAAAATGGAATACTTTTTGTCAGCTTCAAGGATGGAAAGAACGGGGTTGAGGGTTTCTTGGACGATTACGCCGGGTTTATCTTTGCTCAGCTTTCTCTGTACCAAGCGACGTTGGAACAGGAATACTTAGAACGGGCGAAGCTGATGTGTGAAAATGTTTTGAAAAAATTTAGCGATGATGCTGGCGGTTTTTATCTGTATAGCAACGACAGCGAAACGCTTATAGTGCGCCCAAAGGAGACCTATGATGGAGCGATTCCAAGCGGAAATTCGCTGATGGCTTATAATCTCGTCCGATTATCGCTTATTACTTCCGATGAGAGTTACGCAAGCATGGTGGAGCGGCAGTTGAATTATATTGCTGCCGATGCGTCGCATTATCCGCCGGGTTACGCCATGTTTTTGACGGCGCTTTTGGAGTATAGCTATCCGCCAACAAAGGTGACGGTCGTGTTGGATGACCAAACGGACAAAAACGATATACCGATTGGCTTTTCAACGGATACAATCGTCACTCTCTTGAAGCAGCCGACGGAGGAATATCCTCTCAAAAATGCGAAAACGACCTTCTATGTGTGCCATGAACACAGCTGTATGCCGCCAGTGAACAACTTGAATGAATTAATGTAGAAAATGGAGGCAGCATTGCGTCCTTGGCAAATATATGCTAGACTTCACTTGACCGAGATGGCAATCGGTACTTTGAATAAGGGAAGGGATGATCTTTTATGAAAATAAGCCGTGCATGGAGGGTCCACGGAATCTGACCCTTCAAATAATTATTGGAGGATTCCAGGTGGAACGTATGATAAAAACAACGGTAGAGGTTTTAACCGACACCGAGGAGCTTTGGAAGCTTCAAAACGAATTTCGGCATGAGATCGGCGAGGATCTGTTAAGTAAGAAGCAGCAGGAGAATTTACATAAAGCGATCGAGCAAAAAAGGATAGTGTTCTTTGTCGCAAAGCGGTTGGATCACCCCGTGGGCATCTGCTCGGTATCACCTTGCTACTCCACGTTTTCATGCACTGAAAATGGTGTATTTGATGATTTTTATGTGGAGCCGGACTTCCGAAAGCAGGGCATTGCGCGAAGGCTCATTCTGGCTGCGCAGGAGTGGTGCAAGACGCAGGGCTACGCAAGCCTGACGGTCGGATGCGCGGACTGTGACATTGGCATGTACTCCGCCCTTGGCTTTAAGATGAGGCTGGGAACGATGCTTGCAGCGGATCTACAGACTGAATAAACATTAATGAATAGTGTTTTATTAGCAGTAACAGTGAATTCTGCCCCCTCGCCATCGAGGGGGCATTTATAGTTATATCAGATATTCTTTCAAAAAGTCGGGGACTTCATCCTCGCTGCTGACGGCTATATACAACGCTACATTGTTCTTTTCGGAGAAACTATGGAGATAATCAAACATGCCGGCAAGCTCGTTAAGTGGATGTTTGACAACCTTCATAAGACTGTTGATATATATTGCCTCGAGGTCAAAGTCCTGTGAGGCTATGCCAGAGACGAATCCCGTAAACATCTTGGGACCATCAATATCGAAATCTGAGGAATTAATGAAACGGATACTGCGATTCAGCTCATACATACGGTCGCAGTCCTTATCAATAAAAACGCTGTTTTCGCCTCGTTCCTCATTAGCCGCGTTTGCCATCGCGATGAGCCGGCGTGATTTGCCGGTACCCTTTTTGCCGTAAAGAACCTTGATCAATCTGATGACCTCCCAATTATTTTTAAGGTGATTATATCATATTTCGCCAACTTAAGCAACTATTTGTGCAGACCATTGGTCGCATGGTAACGATATGGAATCGGTATGCTGCGCTGCAATCGAATATGCATATTGTGTAACCAAAACAGAATAATCAGCATAGTTTGCTTTTTAGACAGGTAAACATGAAAAATCTATGTCTGACTAAAATGGAGGGTAATGATGACGCTTAACATTCAAACAAAGCTGCGCGGAGTAAAGCATTTGCTTGCGGGTAAACCTGATGCGTCCGCTGTAATGAAGGGCAGCAAAGAATACCCGAACATTAACGGAACCGCTTCATTTATTCAATTGAAAAATGGCGTACTCGTTGCAGTGGAAGTATTCGGACTGCCAAAGGGTAACGAAGGAAGCTGCGGTGACGGCATATTTGCGCTTCACCTTCATGAAGGAAGCGGTTGTGCAGGGATGCCAGATGATCCGTTCTCGAGCGCGGGAGGGCATTATAATCCGGGTGGATGCGAACACCCTTATCATGCGGGCGATATGCCGCCGTTGTTTTCAAATGACGGCTATGCGTTCCTTGTCTTCTTTACAAACCGCTTCAGCGTAGATCAAATCATCGGCAGAACGATGATAATCCATTCGGGCGTGGATGATTTTACATCCCAGCCTTCGGGGAATGCGGGAAAGCGCATTGCCTGCGGCGTGATCCGATGAAAACGGATGAGCTACCGTCAAAAAATATATAGATAGCACAGAAATGTTTTCAGCTCATAAAACATGCCATAAATTAGGGCATGTTTTATTGCATATACGGCTTATGTGAGCGGAAACAAAGGCGAAAATTAGTCAAATAATTAGGAAAAATGATTCCATTCAAGTGATAATTGTGGTATAATCAGCATAGTAATTATGCATTTATACATATAACGCACAGTTTTTTTGCGAAAGGAAGGTGTTATTCCTTGAAAAAACGCTCCTTCAAGGGCGGTGTGCATCCGCTCTCCAGATCGCACGAGGGGAAAGCGCTTACGAGGAACGAAAAAGTAAGGGAGTTTATTCCGGAGATGGTATGCATACCAATGAACCTCCATCTTGGTGCACCATCGGAACCTTGTGTGAAAAAAGGCGATCAGGTCAAAATGGGTCAGGTAATAGGCACTCCGGTCGGTGCTCTCGGTTTGCCCGTCCACGCGTCGGTATCGGGCGAGGTTCTGGACGTCGGAGAAAAGCAGCAGTTGGGAGCTGCGAAAGTCACTTGTGTAACTATAAAAAATGATAAGCTCGATACCTGGGTCGATCCGATGCCGGATATCGGGAACTGTGAAACCGCCGATCCAAAGCTAATAATACAAAGAATCAAGGACGCGGGCGCAAGCGGCATGGGCGGTGCGGCGTTCCCGATGCATATTAAGCTTACCATTCAGGATGAAAAGTACGCGGATACCATCATCCTTAACGGCGCGGAATGTGAAACGCATCTTACGGGTGATTTCAGGTTAATGGTTGAAAATCCGGTTCCCATCGTGGATGGGCTTCGTGCCGTCATGCGTGCGATGAATTGTGATAACGGAATTATCGCAATCGAGGATAATAAACCCGAGGCGATCGAGGCGATGCGAAGAGCGTGCGAGGGTAGGTCGGGCGTTCAGGTAAGACAGTTAAAGACCAAGTACCCTCAGGGTAGCGAAAAGCAGCTCATCACTGCCGTTACGGGTAGGGAGGTTCCGAGAGGCAAACTTCCGATAGATTGCCATGTGATAGTAATGAATGTTGCGACCGCTGCGGCCGTAGCTGATGCGGTGAATAACGGAAAACCCGTCGTGCGCAGGATCACGACTGTCACGGGTCGTGTCAAGCAACCCTCCAACCTGCTACTGCGAATCGGCACTCTCGCGGAGGACGCTATTGAATTCTGCGGAGGGTATACCAATGAGGTTGGTAAGCTCGTTGCCGGTGGAATGATGACCGGCATAGCCGCACCAAACGATGATTTTTCTATAACGAAGGCCATGGGAGGACTGGTTGCGCTCGACACCTCCGAGGCGATCTCGTATGTGGAGCATCCCTGCATAAGGTGCTCAAGGTGCGTTGCGGCATGCCCGGTCGGATTGAATCCCGCAACGATCAAAAAGTATTGTGACGCAAACGATTTGGAGGGTGCAAAGCAGCATAATGTCATGGACTGCATCGTGTGCGGCTGCTGTTCGTACACCTGTCCCGCAAACAGGTTTCTTACCGCCTCCTTTAAGAACATGAAGGATAAGATAATCCTCACATCCAGACGGAACGGAGGTAAAAAATGAACGCAAAATTCAAAGTATCGACAGCGCCCCATATCAGAACATCGCATACGACATCTCGCATCATGCTCGATGTCTTGATTGCGCTTATTCCCACGCTCTTAGCGGGTATATACCTCTTTGGGCTCCGCTCACTGATGGTCGTTGCGATCTGCGTGATAAGCTGCGTGGCGTCCGAATTCGTTTTTGAGCTTGTAGCAAAGCGCCCGATCACGGTGTACGATTTTTCCGCTGCCGTAACGGGACTTCTGCTGGGTCTGAGTCTGCCTGTGACGGCTCCGTGGTGGATGTGCGTCATCGGAAGCATCGTTGCGATCATGCTCGTAAAGCAGGTTTTCGGAGGTATCGGAGACAATTTCTTAAACCCTGCGCTGACTGCCCGAGCGGTGCTGCTTGCAAGCTGGCCGACACGGATGAGTGCGGCAGCGTATGTAGCCCCCAACTATTTCGGAAGCATTGATGCTAAGACGGCAGCAACGCCGCTTGCCGGAAGCGGGGCAAGCCTTATCGATCTTTTGCTTGGTGACGTTCCGGGCTCGATAGGCGAGGTATGCAAGATAGCGATATTGATAGGATTTGCCTATCTCCTCATCCGCAGGGTGATCTCGTGGCATGTTCCTATTATAATTATGCTGTCAACTTCATTGCTGTGCTGGGTATTTCAAGGGGGAGGGATATCCACTCCGCTTACCGCACTGCTTTCTGGAGGATTGATGTTTGCCGCAGTATTTATGGCAACCGATTATACTACGAGTCCCATGACAGCAGCGGGACAGCTGATTTTTGCCGTGGGCATAGGTGTTCTTGTCGCAGTCATTCGTAGCTTTGGAAGTTATCCGGAGGGTGTTACTTATGCGATACTGTTCATGAACCTCGTAACGCCCCTCATTGACAAATATGTAAGACCTCGTATCTATGGGGAGGTGAAGAAGAGTGCGTAACGCAATGAATCTTGCATGGAGGCTGCTGATAATCGCACTCGCCGCAGGGCTGGTTCTTGGCCTAGTAAACGAGATCACAAAAGGGCCTATTACCGAACAGAATCAGAAATCCGCGAACGAATCCCGTTTTGCTGCTTTTCCGGGCGCGAAGGCATTTGAAGCACTTCGTAAGGACACCGAAAATGCACATGACTTCTACTTAGCTTTGAACGAAAAGGGAGAGCAAATCGGGTACGTCGCTTCCTCAAGGGAGTATGGCTACCGAAGCGAGATCGAGGTCGTCGTAGGCATGGACCTTAAGGGCAATATCGTGGGTGTGGTCATAGGCGAAAACGGTGATTTTTCGGAAACCGCAGGACTTGGCGCAAAGGTCAAGGAAGCGAGGTTTGCAAAGCAGTTCATCGGTATTAAATACGATGGCACGGCAGTTGATTATAATGCGGGCGGCGGTGGATATATTATCCCGGCAGGCTCGATCACCGCCCTGGAAATCGAGAGCGACGGCTCAAATCCGGATGCCGTCAGCGGTGCGACCTATTCATCAGGCGCGGTACTTACCGCTTTCAATAATGCGGCATCCGCATTGTATGAACTGATACCGAAGGGAGGCGAAACAGGTGGGCAGAATTAAGAAAACGTTTCTGAATGGTCTTTTTAATGAAAATCCGACATTCCGACTCGTGCTTGGAACATGTCCGACGCTTGCCGTCACGACTCAGGCGATGAACGGAATAGGTATGGGGCTTGCGGCAACTTTCGTTCTCATAGGAAGCAATGTAGTTATATCGCTGCTGCGCAAGTTCATTCCCGACAAGGTCAGAATTCCTGCATTCATCGTCATAATCTGCATGTTCGTTACGGTTATTCAGATGTTCATGCAGGCGTTCGTTCCTTCGCTTTACAGTGCGCTTGGAATATTTATTCCGCTCATAGTTGTTAACTGCATAATCCTTGCCAGAGCCGAGGCTTTTGCGTCTAAGAACGGAGTGCTGTATTCGGCTATAGATGGACTTGGCATGGGGCTTGGCTTCACATGCGCTATTACTTTAATCGGCGCCATCAGGGAATTGATCGGTAACGGCACGATTTTCGGAGTACGGCTGCTTGGAACTGGGTATGAGCCTATGCTGATAATCTCACTCGCGCCGGGTGGTTTCATAGTGTTCGGTCTGATACTGGGGCTTGTGAACTATATATCAACGCGTGACGAGAGGGAGAGTAGGCGTGAAGCTGATACTTCTAAGCCTACACAGGATGGAGTTTCCGTACAAAGAGCCGAATCCGCAGAAGATACAAAGGAGGAAGCTGCCGCATGAACGATTTTACAAAGCTGCTCATCCTGCTTGTGACAAGCATTCTATCAAACAACTTCATCTTTTCCCGCTTCCTCGGCTGCTGTCCGTTCCTTGGCGTATCCAACCGTGTAGAAACGGCTGCGGGCATGGGCATGGCGGTAACGTTCGTAATGGGGCTTGCATCGCTGTTCACATATCTTGTGAACACCTTCATTCTCGTTCCTTTAAAGCTTGAATACCTCCAGACGATTGCATTCATACTCGTTATCGCGAGTTTAGTGCAGTTCGTCGAAATGTTCCTTAAAAAATCGAGTCCGACACTATACAAAAGTCTCGGAATTTATCTGCCGCTTATCACGACGAACTGTGCCGTTCTCGGCGTAACGCTGCTCAATATCGAGGAAAGCTATAACCTTCTTTTCTCGGTATTCAACGGTGTATTCGGAGCTCTCGGATTCACTCTCGCAATAGTTTTGATGGCAGGGGTGCGCGAAAGGCTTGAGTTTTCAAATGTGCCAAAGGCGATGAAAGGCTTTTCAAGCTCGCTCGTGATAGCGGGACTTATGAGCATTGCTTTTCTCGGGTTCTCCGGTCTTGGCGGCTAATGAAAGACGAATTTTAAAAGGAGAATGGATATGAATTGGACTGCAATAATTATCGCTGGTGCGCTGATGGGTGGGCTTGCGATAGTGTTCGGAATAGTTTTGGGAATTGCGGATAAGAAATTCACGGTGCAGGAGGATGGTAGGATTTCTCTCGTTTATGAATGCCTTGGCGGAGCGAACTGCGGAGCATGTGGCTATGCGGGTTGTTCTGCGCTTGCGCAGGCGATCGTAGAGGGAAAAGCAGCTCCCAATGCTTGTCCGGCTTCTGGTGCGGAGAAAGTGGCAAGGATCTCTGAAATCATGGGCGTTTCCGCACAGGCAAAGGAACCTATGATTGCTCGTCTCGCATGTATGGGCGACTGTGAGTCCGTTGCACTGCGCTACAATTATGACGGACTTCCCGACTGCCGTATTGCAAGCGGTCTTTCCGGAGGACCTAAGATGTGTACCTACGCATGCATCGGCATGGGCGACTGCGTAAAGGCATGTAAATTTGGCGCAATCTATCTAAGCGAAAAGGGACTTCCGATCTTCATTCCGGAGAAGTGTACCGGATGCGGAGCGTGTGCTCAGCAATGCCCGCGCGGAGCTATCAAGCTTGCACCGAAATTATCGACCGTTATGGTGGCATGTCGAAATGACGATATTGCAAAGGAATCCCGAGCTAACTGTAAACATGGATGCATCGCCTGTAAAAAGTGCGAAAGGGTCTGTCCTGTCGGCGCAATCAGCATCAACGGCAAGCACTCCCAGATAGATTTTGCAAAATGCATCAAATGCGGTGAATGCGCAAAATCATGCCCTTCGTCCTGCATTGAGGTCTTTGACGCATGAGCGGGTTTTAATGCAACGTGGAGGCGTATGAGTAAAGTCTTAAACAATGACTCAATGTCAATAGTGTTCGTAACGGCTGCTGCTGTTACGAACACTATTGCTTTTGAAAGGAAACCTACACTTCATTTGCTTTTAAACAACGCTGCATGGGCGGCTGCTTGGGGGATCGTACCGCCCATGCATTATGCGTCCCCGAAAAAGGAGGGAATCGGGGACTTTATATCAAACCTGCGAGGTGCGCTTATCAGACGTTTTTGCCTGTCAGCAATTAAAAGATGCTGAAACGTGGTTTATGGTGCCGCGCAGGTGTTGAACGCTTTCGACGTACTGTGTCAGGATCTCCCCGCCTTATGCGGTGCGTTCGAGCAGCGTTACGGAAATATCCACGCTTGAATTGCCCCGCTGAACGGTGATGGTTATGGTAGAACCAATCTCGAAGGAGTTGATAATCTGGTAGAGATCATCGGAACCCGACACGCTTTCCCCATTGACTGAGAGGATGATGTCATTGACCTTTATTCCCGCAATGGCTGCCGCGCTGTTATCGTCCACTGAGGTAACACGGGGATAGGTGTAGTAGCTTCCGAACAGCCCGAAGCCTGACATGGTGACGTCCTGAGTGCTTACGCCGAGGTACGGCCGACCGGTCACGAAACCGTAATCCATAAGGTCGCTTATTATATCGCTCACGAGCGTGGAGGGGATCGCGAAGCCAAGCCCCTCGATGCCGCTGCCGCTGCTCTTTGCATTGACTATGCCAATCAGAGCGCCATCGGATGCGCGGAACAGTCCGCCGCCGGAATTGCCCTTGTTGATCGACGCATCGGTCTGGAGCAGGGTCATGTTCTGACCATCTATCTCGATACTGCGATCAAGACCGCTTATTGAACCGCTCGTATAGGTGTTGGAAAGTTTGCCGAGGGCGTTTCCTATAGCGAAAACTGGTTCACCGACGTTGAGCGTGGAGGAGTCGCCAAACCGTGCATATGGAAGGCCGGTAGCATCTATTTTAATTACGGCAAGATCGGTAATGCTGTCGGTGCCGATCAGGCTCGCCTCATAGGTTTCACCGCTGTCAAGGTAAACAATGATTTTTTCCGCACCAGAAATGACATGATTGCAGGTTACGATATAGCCGTCATCGGATACGAGTACGCCGGAGCCGGAGCCCGCAAGAACGCTCGTAAAACCATTCTGCATCGTGATGTCGATGCTGACGACGGCCGACATGCAGTTGCTTATCAGAGCATACTTTTCATTTTGGGAGTCATCATGCCCTGTGTATGACAGGTTATCCGACGGAAAATATGATGAATTGCCTGTTTGATCGTCTGACGGAATGAGATCATCGATGGGGGAGGGTGTATCGGTTGCGATCGCGCTCTTGTCAATAATACCCTCTGCGGCTTCGCCGATATATTTACCTGCGGTGATAACGCCCGCAATCAGCAGGGCAGTTATCAAAAAACATGCTATTGCCGCTCCTAGAGGCATCCTGATCCTGTTCTTCTCTTGCATAAATTAATCTTCTCCTTTCATAACAGGTGGTATTCTTTCCGCAAATGGAGCGTCAAATTCGCTTGCTCTATCCTTCGGAGCCGATACCCTTGTTCTTATGATTGGATTATAACACCCAATTGTGGATTCAAATCATAGGATACGGTGTATATACTGGTTCAAAACTTGTATTAATTTTGTCAAACACTGAAACAAAAAATGTGGCAGAATCTGCAAAGTTGTATGTCAAGTTGAGAACGGTGCTTGAATGCGGCAAGTGATTGAGATATAATATCGTACAAATAATGTTGGTGATCGAGCGCTCGGATCGGATGAACCGACGGACACCGCGAATGCGTGGTCGACCAGGCTCGATTACATAAATGCTTTAAGCTTATTTTGCTTAGCATAATCCATACGATCAGGAGGATTCTTATGTCCGCAAAGCAACAGGTATTGATATGCGACGATCAGCATATAATTCATGAAACGCTCGGTGTTTATTTAAAAAACGACGGATTCGAGTGCATTTCGGCGTTTGATGGCGAACAGGCCATGGACGAATTCAATAAAAGACACCCGGATATTATCATACTTGATTTAATGATGCCTAAAAAGAACGGTATGGACGTATGCCGCGAGATAAGGCAGAGCAGTAATGTCCCAATTATAATGCTCACCGCGAAGTCAGAGGAAATCGACAGGGTGCTTGGTCTGGAGCTTGGAGCGGATGATTATATCGTTAAACCGTTCAGTGCGAGGGAGGTCGTTGCGAGAGTCAAGGCCGTGCTTCGCAGATTCACCATGCAGGATACGGAGCCTGCGCAGGTTTTGCGTTATGGCAATCTTGAGATCAACATAAATAATTACGATGTCAGGCTGAATGGAGAGCGTCTGCCTCTTACGCCTAAGGAAGTTGAGATATTCCAGCTTCTTGCCTCGCATCCGGGCAAGGTATTCTCACGGGAAAAAATTCTGTCGCTCGTCTGGGGATATGAATACTACGGAGATACCCGCGCAGTCGATACGCAGATCAAGCGTATACGGCAAAAGATACAGCCCGAGGATGCGAAGGGATGGGCGATAAAGACCGTATACGGTGTAGGTTACAGGTTTGAGGCCTACGACGACAATGATTCTTTTTCGGCCGGAGGAAATGATCCCAAAGAATAAATTGCATAGAGCATGACCCGTTCGAAGAAAGAGAAAGTCTTAAAGAAGTACATTTGCAGGGCATGAGTTCCGTTCGGCCGGATGGATGAGCCTGGATAACAGTATTTACGGATGCCGCAGAAAAGAATAAAGCAATCGAGCCTTTTGATGGCGATAATAATCGCAATGAGCATCACCATAACATTGCTGGTGGTGTTTGTTGCGATCGTTTTTTCGATCGTGGGCAAGGGCATTTATGTTCAGATGAAGGCGGATGAACTGATGCCTAAGGCGGAGTCAATAGCGCAGGTGTTGACGCAGGCCTTCGAAGCGGGAGCCGACGCTAAGGAGCTTCATAAAATGTTGGAGGTTCGAAAGATGTTGGCGAATGAGGCAACGGTTTATGTTCTTGATGTGAATGGAGAAGGGATAACCAATGACGTTTTTGAACACACATACAATGAGAACATAACTCTTGTAAAGCGATATTTCGACAGGGTAATAAGGGGCGAGCGCGTGAGCATCACTTCTCAGGAGGTGGGCGTACTCGTGGGGATCCCAGCATATTCCAAACAAGGCAACGTAATAGGCGCGGTCTTTCTGGTAATGGGGGTTGCAGAGGTTCGGAATACGCTCCAGAGCCTGGCGTTTGAACTGGGAATAGCGATGCTTGCGGCAGCGGGCTTGATGCTCGTACCAATGGTCATACTGTTCAGGAAGATCACAAAACCCATACGACATGTTTCGGAGGTCGCCCTCTCGATGGCGGCAGGCGATCTGAGCGTTCGAGCGGTCGAAGCCGGAAGCTTTGAGTCAAGACATTTGGCGAGGTCGTTTAATACGCTCGTTGGAGCATTGCAATCGAACATCGATGAACTCGTTATCGAACGCAATAGATTGCAGACCGTGCTTGATGGACTTGGAGAGGGGATCATTTCGGTCGACAGGCATGGCGTTATCACACACTATAACTCGGCATCGGTGCAATTGCTCGGCGGAGACGAAGGACAACGGCCTGCCGCGCTTCCTAAATATACGTACATTGCAACATGCATTCTCGAGGTTCTTGATTCAAACGAGCGAAGGGCTAAGGATATTGTGGTGGGCGAGCGCATGATAAGCGTAGTCGTTACGCCGATTTACGAGGATGCCGGGGCGCTTTGCGGCGCGGTCGCGCTCATGCGTGATATTACGGAGAGCGAGAGGCTTGAACAGACGCGAAGGGATTATGTTGCGAATGTAAGCCATGAGCTAAGAACTCCGCTTGCGTCCATCCGAAGCCTTGCTGACGCGCTAAACGACGGAATGATTGCAAACGAGGACGATAAAAAACGTTACTACGGCTATGTCCTGCGTGAATCGATTCGTCTATCCCACCTTATCGATGATCTGTTGGAGCTTTCAAGGCTTCAAAGCGGCGGCGTTGCATTTACTAAGGGCAGGGTCGAACTGTACGAGATTGCGTACGACGTTGCTGACAGGATGAACGATGCCGCAAAGTTACGCGATAAGACCGTGAGGTTGAAAATTTCCGAGGGAGAATATTATGCCTATTCCAATGCGGACAGGATCGAACAAGTGCTCATTGCGCTTGTTGACAACGCGGTCAAGCATGGAACCGATGGGTGCAATGTTGATATTTCTATGGAATGTGATGAAGATCGCAATGCGTATGTGATGTGCGTCAGCAACCCAGCCGATATTTGCGAGGAGGATATAGCTCATCTGTTCGAGCGCTTCTATAAGGCGGACAGGGCGCATTCGGGCGAGGGCACCGGGATAGGTCTTGCCATCGTTTCGGAGGTGCTTAACCTTCTTGGCGAAAGCATCTCCGTTGAACACCATGACGGCATGATAAGCTTCCGATTCACCATAGGGCGTGAAGCAAAGTTATTGACGGAGAGGAGTATCGGCGAATAGGGAAAAGATTGAGCCGGTGATGTTAAATCGTTATGACAGACTCCATTCGTGAACTGACTATGGATAAAGTGAATAGACCGATAACGGCGAAGGTTTGTAAACTCTGTCCGTTGGAATGCGGTGCGGATAGAACCGTGGAAGTTGGGCTTTGCGGCGTTGGCGGTTTTGGCGGTATTGACGGTTTGGGCAGTGTTAGCGGTTTTGACGATGCCAACGCATCACGCGATGCCGAACCTAATGAAATCGCTCTTGTAGCAAGGGCGGCGCGGCATTATTATGAGGAGCCGCCCATCTCGGGGACGCGCGGCAGCGGAGCGATATTCTTCTCCGGCTGCAATATGGCGTGTATCTTTTGCCAGAACATGGGAATAAGCCACGCGCAGAGCGGTGTACCCGTGGATGCTTTGGAGCTTTGTAATATCATGCTTCGCTTGCAGGAACTTGGTTCGCATAACATAAACCTTGTCACCCCATCGCCCCACGTAAGGCTTCTTGAAAAGGCGATTCCACTTGCAAGTAGCAGGGGCTTGACAATACCGATTGTGTATAACACAAACTCATACGAAAAGGTCGATACGCTGCGCAGATTGGACGGACTAATTGACATATATCTGCCGGACTTGAAGTACATTCATTCTGCCGTTTCCCAAATGTACAGCGGCAGATCAAATTATTTCGAAGTCGCGTCATTGGCAGTGCTTGAAATGCAGCGGCAGTGCGGCGCACTGGTGACGGATGACGAAGGAATAGCACGAAATGGTCTTATAATTCGCCATCTTGTCTTGCCGGGTTCCGTTGATGAAACAAGGGGAGTGCTGGATTTTATTCATGACAATTTCCCAATAGACACATGCGTTTCGCTGATGAGCCAGTATACGCCGATGTTTGAGCTTAAGCCGCCACTCAACAGACGGCTTCTGCGCCGGGAGTATATGAGAGCGGTGGATTATGCTTTATCGCTTGGCTTTACCAATATTTATACTCAAAAGCTGTCATCGGCGAACGAGGGATATACGCCGGAATTTAACAATTTTTTTGAGTAAAGAGGTTTTTGTTTCAGATATTTAATATCGCACGAAGGCATATGTATGTGCCTTCTATTGGTTTATGCACTCATGTAAAGCATTACCGTGCATAATTCTGCATACAATGCATCATGACAAGGTTTCAGCGAATAATTTCATTTGCACTCATACCTGCGATTTTACTTTTGCTCGTGTATCTGCCGAAGTTTACCGATGCAATGCTTGGACGTGACTACTATCGGGAGTGGATGGAGCCTAAATCGGAGGATTTCGAAGGAGTGATAACGGTATGGCATGTGGTGGGATTCAAACCCTATCTGGGCAGTTTGGGTTCGTGGCTTTCGGAGCGTGCGCGCTCCGTTGAAAAGAAGCATTTTGGCGTGTACTTTGAGGTGGATTCGATCACGGTTGACGAGGCGGCGGCCCGTATATCAAACGGTAAATTTCCTGATGCTTTGAGCTTTCCAAGTGGTTGGTGCAGCGGGGGAGAGCTTGCTGTGCTGGAGGGCGAATATGATGTTGATGTGTCAAGCGGCATGGATATGGCGGTTCTGCGTGCGGTTCCTTATTGCGCTTCATGCAGCGTTATCCTTTATTATCCGTCGAAGATCACGGCTTCCGAGTTATCGGAGGATCCCGGTATGGCACAGGACAATTCATTGGAGGATTTTAAAAAGGGCAAGGTCTCCTGCTGTTTGGCGGACGCGAGGGATTCGGGGGATTTGCAGCGCGCACTTATCGCGGGTAAGGCCGAGTATTTTGAGGTGCTGCCGTTTCTTAATGAGACCGATCTTGTGCAGTATCTTGGCACAAGCGCGGATTGCGAGCCTGCAAAACTGCCATACATTAATGAGCTGTTCAATGCAGCTTTGTCCGAAAAAGCGCAGTCCCAGCTCTGTTCGATTGGGCTTATGCCATTGAACGAGCGGGTAGAGCGGAAGTATGAACAGGCATTTCTTGGGGAGGCATATGGGCTGATAGACCAGAGCATGTATAAATTTCCTAATACATTTGATGAATGGCATAGAAACTGCGGTTAAATCGAGTTTGCAGCAAAGGCACGTTTATTGTATAATATGCATAATGGGAGAGTGTCTGCTTGTGTTCCGCGCGTACGGAGTTGTGCGGCGTTTTGCCTAAGAAGGTACTCTTAATGATTTCGAACTTGTATGAAGTTATTCGGAAGGGTTCGACAATGGAATCTAAAAGGGGATTCATGGACAGGAAGAATGGACTCATCGCCGAGCTTGGCGATTTGGAATACAGGACTGATGTCTTGGCGAGGTCGTATACCAGCTTCCGCATAGGAGGGCCGATGGCATTCTTCGCCGAGCCGCGCAGCGTGGACGAGCTGTGCAAATTCCTATGCGCGGCGGGTCGATGCGGTTATCCGGTCTATGTGATCGGCAACGGCAGTAATTTGCTCGTTTCCGATGATGGGGTGGACGCGCTGTTCATTCGAATATGCGAGAAAATGTCATCATGTTCTTTCCATGGCACAAGCGTAACTGCGGATGCCGGTGCATTGCTTTGCAGCGTAGCAAAGGCAAGCGTGTGCAGAGGGTTGCGCGGGCTTGAATGGGCCGCAGGGATACCCGGCACTGTCGGAGGCGGCGTTGCGATGAATGCCGGAGCATACGACGGAGAGATAAAGCAGGTTCTTAAGTCGGTACGCATTATCAAAAACGGCATGATAGTCGAAAAGCGGGTTTCGGATGGGGACCTTGGCTATCGATACTCATCATTTGCATATCCCGATTCAATAGTTGTTAGTGCGACGATGGAGCTTAACAATGATGACGGCTGCGCAAAGGCGCTGATGGATGAATACGGCCAAAGGCGCAGGCAGAAACAACCGCTAGAATATCCGTCGGCGGGAAGCACGTTCAAGCGTCCGAAAGGTTATTTTGCCGGAAAGCTGATAGAGGATGCGGGATTGAAGGGCGCAAGGGTCGGAAACGCGATGGTTAGCGTCAAGCATGCGGGTTTCATCATAAATTGCGGCGGCGCGACTTTCAACGATGTCATGGGGCTTATTGAGCTCGTGCGCACGACGGTCATGCGCAAATTCAAAGTGAATCTGGAACCTGAGGTAAAAATAATCAGATGAACATTACATAAGATAAAATTTATTTTGCAAAAGTCTGCTTGTGGACAAGAGCTATTTAAGAACGAGAAGATGGAGATATGTAGATCGACGAAGGATGAAGATCATTGGGAAATGAAGATCATTAAAAAATCGGTCATAGAAAAGGCGGAAATTTGAATGAATCAGAAAAACAACATGTATATTCTGATCGTTACTGGGTTGTCGGGGACAGGAAAGTCCAACGCGCTCAGCGCATTGGAGGACATGGGCTTTGTTTGCGCGGACAACCTGCCCTGTCAACTCGTGAACGAGTATCTGGATCTTTGCGCAAACTGTGAAAATGAGATTACACGGGTGGCGCTAGTGCTTGACAGCAGGGAGTCGGTCTTTGGTTACAATCCGTTGAGTACATATAATGAGCTGAAATCGATAACTTATCCATATGATATAATGTTTTTGGAGTGCGAGGATGCGGTTCTCAAGCATCGCTACAGCGAAACACGCAGACCCCACCCGATGAACAACGATGTCAGCATCGGTATAGCGATGGAGCGAGCTATGCTGGCACCTCTTAAGGAAAAGGCGAATTACATCATCGAAACGACCAATATGACACCCATCGAGCTTTCTAGAACCATAGAGGGCATACTTATGAGGGGCGAGAATGTTCCGCTGAGGCTTATAATCTCAAGCTTCGGATACAAGCGTGGGATTCCGTACAACGCGGATTATATCTTCGATATGCGCTACACGCCCAATCCGTTCTATGTGGAGGAACTGAGGCTCCTATCGGGCAGGGACGATGAGGTCAAAGAGTTTGTGTTCTCCGATCCTGCGGTATGCAGGCAGCTTGACATGATAGTGGACATGCTTAAACTCGTGATTCCGGAATTTAAAAAACAGGGAAAGCGCAGGCTCATGATTTCGTTCGGCTGCACCGGAGGAAGGCATCGCTCGGTTGCGATGGCTGAGGCGCTGCACGACAGGATGGCCGGAGAATACCAGGTGATGCTGGAGCATCGCGATCTCGTTACAGAGGCAGACGATATAAAGGAGAGGTTCAACGCAAGATAATGTCGTTTTCATCGGATATAAAACGGGAACTGACGGGCCTGCGCATAAAACGAGAAAGCGACGCTTTGGCGCTTCTAAGTGCGTTCACATTGAGCATAGGTTCATTGAAGCTCATACCGAACCTGCGGCAATGGGGAGTGCATTTTGTAAGCGAAAACGAGGCTGCGGTGACGCTTATAGCGAAGCTTTCGGCGCAGTATTACGGCCTTGAATGCAGCATTTCTAAGGTGAGTCACGAGCGGCTTAACGCCGTCTACAACGAGCTGCTTCTTTACGGCGAAAGTGTCGAAAGATTCATGCTGGATACCGGGATAATGAGCATCGATAATGATGGTGATAAGACTTTTTCCCCAAGGCTTCCGAATGATATTGCCGATACCGAAACGAAGAGCCGTGCTTTTTTACGCGGTCTTTTCCTCGCCTGCGGCACGGTCACAGAGCCGCAAAAGGCATATCACGCAGAGTTCGTGTTTAAAAACGCAGAGATAGCGGATTGTGCCAACGATCTGCTTATGCAGTTCGGAATAAACGCTAAACGCACACGGCGGAAGGCTTCGGAGCTTGTCTACATTAAGGATGGTGAACAGCTTGAAAACCTTCTTGCGCTGATGGGGGCATCCTCAGCAATGATGGCAGTTACGGAAACAAGGATAATCAAGCAGGCATCCAATGAAGCGAATCGAAGCGTAAACTGCATCAACGCGAACCTTGAAAGGGTCTCTAAGACAGCTTTGCGTCAAGCGGGGGATATACGTCTCGTTATCGATACGATTGGGTATGATAATCTTCCGGAGCAGCTTAGGATGGTTGCGGAGGCCAGACTAAACAATTACGAAATGTCTCTATTAGAGCTTGCGGAGGAGCTGGGCATCGGGAAATCCGCGGTAAACTATAGATTAAAAAGGTTAAGCGAAATGGCGGAGGATATCCGCATTGGCGTAACGCCTAAGATAGTTTAAAGATTAAAGAAATAACTATAATAAAAGATAAAATCTAAAACGAATGCTGAATAATGTCAGCCGAATTAAGGCCAAGGGAGGTGAAGGGATGAGCTTCACGCATTTGCATGTGCACACCGAATACAGTCTGCTTGACGGAGCAGCACGGATCAAGGAGCTTGTCGAGCGGGCAAAGGAGCTCGGAATGGAATCGCTTGCGATAACCGACCATGGCAACATGTACGGCGTAATTGAATTCTATAAAAAATGTACCAAGGAAGGCATTAAGCCGATAATCGGAATGGAGGCTTATGTCGCTCCGAAATCCATATACGATAAAACGGGCATGCGCGAAAATGCCCATCTAATATTACTGTGCAAGAACGAGCAAGGCTATAAAAACCTGATAAAGCTTTCGTCGATTGCTTTTGTGGACGGCTTTTATTATCGCCCGAGGATAGATTATGACCTCCTTGAAAAGCACAGCGAAGGTCTAATCTGCTTATCTGCGTGTTTGGCAGGCGATATTCCCCAGTACCTGCTTATGAACCGGTATGATGAAGCAAGAGCGCTCGCCATACGGTTAAAGCGTGTATTCGGGGATGATTTTTATATTGAGCTGCAGAACCACGGCATTCCGGACCAACTTGTGGTGCTTCCGCGCTTAAACGAGCTTGCAAAGGAACTTGGAATAAAGACCGTTGCAACGAATGACATTCATTATGTAAAGCGCAGCGATGCCGAGGCGCAGGATGTGCTGATGTGCATACAGACAGGACGCTTCGTAGATGAGACCAACCGTATGCGCATGGAGACGGAGGAATTCTACCTCAAGTCCGAGGAGGAAATGCGTCAGCACATGTATGGATACGAGGAGGCTGTCTCCAATACCGCCGAGATAGCCTCGAAATGCAGCCTGACAATAGAATTTGGGAAGCGTCACCTGCCGGGATTCGCCAATCCCGATGGAACGGATAACGAGACATTCCTTCGCAAGCTGTGCGGCGAGGGTCTTAGAAGGCGCTACGGTGAACCTACGAAGGAACAAATAGAGCGTCTTGAATTCGAGCTTAACGTCATCACCACGATGGGGTTTGTCGATTATTATCTCATAGTGTGGGATTTTATACATTTTGCCAAAAGTAACGGCATAGTCGTTGGCCCCGGGCGCGGCAGCGGTGCGGCCTCCATAGCCGCCTACGTGATGGGAATTACTGATATTGACCCAATAAAATACAATCTCCTTTTTGAACGTTTCCTGAACCCCGAGCGCATAAGTATGCCCGATTTTGATGTGGACTTCTGCTACGAACGCCGTCAGGAAGTAATCGATTATGTAAAGAATAAATACGGAAGCGATCATGTGGCGCAGATCGTCACCTTCGGCACCATGGCGGCAAGGGGTGCGGTGCGCGATGTCGGAAGGGTATTGCGCATCCCATATCAGGATGTTGACAGGATAGCGAAGCTTATACCCCAGATGAAGGATATGAACCTGACGACCGCGCTTGAAATGGTACCGGAGCTTAAAACTCTGTATGATACCGATGAAAATACCAAGCGTATGCTGGATCTCGCGCTGAAGGTAGAGGGCTTGCCAAGAAATACATCCACCCATGCGGCTGGCGTGGTAATTTCATCACTTCCCACGATGGAGCTTGTTCCCTTGCAGCGCAACGATGAGGCTATAACGACACAGTTCACCATGACCGAGCTTGAGGAGCTTGGAATGCTTAAGATGGACTTTCTCGGGCTTCGCACGTTAACGGTGATACGGGACTGCTGCGAATATGTTCGTGCGGCCGGAGGAGAACTTCCCGATTTTGATAACAGTGCCTATGATGACGAACGCGTTTATGACCTCATACGCTCGGGCGATACCGTCGGAGTGTTCCAGCTTGAATCGGCGGGTATGACGCAGTTTATGATGCAGATGAAGCCGGACAGCCTTGAGGACATAATCGCAGGAATTTCCCTGTTCCGCCCAGGCCCCATGGATCAGATACCAAGGTACATCGAGGGCAAGCAGAACCGTGCAAATGTGCATTACGAAACGGAGCTGCTGCGCCCAATACTGGATACGACCTATGGCTGCATGGTGTATCAGGAGCAGGTAATGCAGATAGTCAGGGATCTTGCGGGCTATTCGCTCGGCAGGAGCGATCTTGTGCGCCGTGCGATGAGCAAGAAAAAGCACGATGTGATGGCGAAGGAGCGGGAAAACTTCATAAACGGTATCGTGGAGGATGGGGTCGTCAAGGTCGATGGTGCGCTAAGGCGCGGCGTTTCACGAGCTGCCGCTGAGGAAATTTTTAACGAAATGATGGACTTTGCTTCCTATGCGTTCAATAAAGCTCATGCGGCCTGTTATGCCGTTACCACATATCGAACAGCACTTCTAAAATGCCTATATCCGGTCGAGTTTATGACTGCGCTCATCAACAGCTTCATGACTACGCCGGAGAAGATCGCGAGCTATATTTACTATTGCAGAAAGCTTGGCATAAGCATACTTCCTCCCGACATTAATAAGAGTGAAGCAAGGTTTTCGGTGGAAAACGGCTCAATAAGGTTTGGCCTTGCCGCGATACGCAATGTGGGTGAGAGCGTCATGCTCGATGTGCTAAATGAGCGTAAATTAAACGGTCGGTTTTCGGATTTTTCGAGCTTCCTGCGCCGAAACGAGGGACTGAACAAACGCCTTATCGAAGGACTTATCAAGGCCGGCTGCTTTGATGCAATGCAGGTTTCACGCCAATACCTGATGTCACATTACGAGCATGAACTTGCCTCCGCCAACGCTGAGCGCAAGCGGCTCGAATCGGGTCAGATGTCGTTTTTTGATTTTGGTAACGAATCCATCGAGACGAGCGTTCCTGTTGATGCGGACGAGACGCATAATGAATTCCCGCTTGAACAGCTTCTTACGCTTGAGCGTGAAGTCATGGGCATCTATGTCAGTGGGCATCCTCTGATGGAGTACGAGCAGGAGCTTGTCAATCTCGGCTGTACCTGCGCAGAGCTTTCGGATGCCGATGGAACGGGCAGAATAAAGGATAATGCGGTGGTGCGCGTTGGAGGGATCGTTACGGGCATGAGAACAAGACCCGTAAAATCAGGCTCGGGCATGATGGGATACGGCATGCTGGAGGATATGACGGGGAATGTGGAGCTTGCCGTGTTCCCAAGCATATACTCAAGATATGCCCCGCTGCTCATAAATGATAAGGCGGTCATTGTTTCGGGTCGGCTCTCCATGCGCGAGGATAGGGCGAATTCAATCCTTGTGGACGAGGTGGTTCCGCTTATGAAGGGTCAAAAATACCGTCTTGCAATTAGGTTTACCGAGGATACGGAGCTTCTCAATGATCGAGTTGTCGAAACCTTGCGTCGATACCCGGGAAATACCGAGGTGGTATTTGTTTATCACTCGAAACCTAAGCCCATGCTTGCGCCCAAGGAACTTTGGGTAAATTCCCAGCCGGCGTTAATAAATATGCTTTGCGGTCTGCTCGGTGCGGATAACGTAAAGCTCTATGCGAAGGGGCAAAACTAATAACGAGCTTTAAGTAAGTATCGAGAAAGTAGCTTGGTACCCAAGAAAGGAAGCTTTTACTTGGGTGAAAGATAGGACAATAAGAATGAAACGAATCGGAGTTTTAACAAGCGGCGGGGATACGCCGGGCATGAACGCAGCGATCCGCTCGGTCTTTAAGACCGGAGTGGATATGGATATGCAGGTGATGGGCATCTATCATGGCTATAAGGGTCTTATAGAAGGAAGGGTCGACTATCTCGGGCATGCTGATGTCGAGAGCAAGATGCATAAGGGTGGCACCATACTTCGAACAGCCAGAAGCGAGGAATTTAAGACCAAGGAAGGGCAGAAAAGAGCTCTAAACGTGTTGCGTGCCTATGGCATTGAAGGACTTATCGTCATCGGTGGAGACGGCAGCTTCCGAGGCGCGGATGTTCTTAGCGGTTACGGCATACCTGTGGTAGGCATACCAGGCACGATAGATAATGACATGGGCTACACCGATTTTACGATCGGCTTTGACACCGCCGTAAACAATGTCATGAATGAGATATATAAGATTCGCGATACCATGCGGGCGCATGACAGAGTAGGTGTAATCGAGGTCATGGGTCACAGATGCGGCGATATTGCGTTATGGGCAGGAATAAGCGGAGCGGCAGATTTGATACTCGTACCGGAGCGTCCGATGCCATGGGCTGAGGCGGCCGATATGCTTGCCGCAAACAAGCTTCGCGGTCAGCTAACGAGCATAGTAATGATAGCTGAGGGCGCGGGAAAGGCGGAGGACTTTTGTAAATTCGTTCGCGAGAATACCGATGTGGAAATTAAGGCTACCGTGCTTGGCTATATCCAACGCGGCGGAAATCCTTCGGCATTCGACAGGGTGCTTGCGGCAAAGTTCGGTCAGCGCGCGGTAGAACTGCTTGCGGACAACAATGGCGGCAGGGCTGTAGGCATCTCTAAAAACAGCATTATTGATGTATCGCTCACCGAGGCGGTCGAAACGAAGGATCGCTTTGATGATAAGCTCTATGATCTTAATACGATCATGGCGAAATTTTGATTGAATTAGGATAAATTAAAACATATGAGCGGTCCAAGAATACTTTCGCGCAATGACGAAATAGAACTGACCATCGATGCGCTTGGCTCGGAAGGACAGGGCATAGGAAGATACTGCGGCATGGCTGTTTTCGTGCCTCTCGCTCTCGTTGGCGAAAAGGTGAAGGTTCGTATCGAAAGAGTAACGAATTCCTATGCCGAGGGAAAGCTGCTTTCGATAAACGAGGAAGCCGTGGAACGGGTGCTCACCAAGTGCGCCGCATATCCTGAGTGCGGCGGCTGCGATCTGCTCCATATGAATTACGATGCGCAGCTTGAATTCAAGCGAACTCGGGTTCGCGACGCTATGGAGCGCATAGGCGGCTTTAAAGGAATCGAAGTAAAACAAACGCTTGGGATGGAAGTGCCTTGTCGATATCGCAATAAGGCAAGTTTTCCGTTCGCCGAGAAAGAGAATGTAGTCGTTTCGGGCTATTTTGCGAAAAAGAGTCATCGAATCATACCCGTAACCGAATGTATGATTCAGCATGAGATCTCGATGAAAGTGCTTCGTATCGTAACTGAATGGGCAAACAGGTTCCATATTCAACCATATGACGAGCGTACGCGTGAGGGAATTCTTCGCCATGTTGTCGCGCGAACAACAGCAGGAGGTGCGATGGTAGTCATCGTAACAACGGGGAAGCTGCCGCATTCAACGGAACTCATAGAAATGCTTACGAACGCTGTCCCGGAAATACGCTCTATTATTCATAATGTAAATCCATCCAATACGAATCTCATTTTGGGTCGCAATAACAAAACGATTTTTGGCGTGGATACCATAATTGAGAAAATTTCCGGGCTAAAGTTTGAGGTCAGCGTACAGAGCTTTTTACAGGTAAACCCGATTCAGACACTTAGGCTTTATATGCAGGCTATTGAACAATTGAATTTATCATCAAACGATGATATAATCGATTTATACTGCGGAATCGGCACAATCTCACTGCTGATGGCAGGTCGTGTTAACTCCGTGCTTGGTATAGAATGCGTTGAATCCGCGGTTTCGGATGCAAAGCGCAATGCGGTGTTAAACGGCATCACAAATGCATCGTTTATCTGCGGAAAAGCGGAATCATTGCTTCCAAGACTTATAGAAGACGGTAAACACGCCGATGCTTTGGTGCTCGATCCTCCCCGAAAGGGTGCGGACAAGCCGGCACTTGATGCAATAATCGCAAGCAATATTCCACGCATTGCATATATTTCTTGCAATCCCGCAACGCTTGCTCGTGATTGCCGGATACTGGCTGACGGCGGATATGGTATAGAATCCGTGCAGCCTGTGGACATGTTTCCGATGACGCATCATGTTGAGACGGTAGTATTGATGTTAAGGGAAAGGACTGTATGGGAAAAATAGGGTGAATGCTTTATGAATCGCTCTGCAAGGGACATAATGAAAGAATATGGTGAGCAGAAAGGTGAATGGGATGAAAGGAAAGGCTTATGATTTGAGGAGTTTACGGGAACACTCCCGTGAAATCATTCGATAGAGCCTGTTCTGTGCAAACAGAGCAACAGAATTTTTTAGGGGAGTGAGTATTGGATTTTATTATATGTGGGGCAAATAGTATTTGTGATTGTTGCCAACACGAAAAAGAAACTTCTTATTGTGATATTATTATGTGAGTAATCAATAAGAGAAAAAAGTTGAATTTGCAGAAAAATTACGTTTAAAAACCGATGATAGAAATACAAAGAAGGTGAAGATATGGCAAAAGGGTTAATTGATATCATACTGGATAGAATTTTTGACGCTAATTGGGTAGGTCGTAGAGGTGAGAAGCTTACAGAGAGAGAACTTAATTTCGTCAGGTTGTTTGGCCGCAAGGGGAAAATCTTAAGGAATATTTATGTTCCTAAAGACAATGGTGAGACATCGGAAATTGATGTTGTATTCATCACTCAAAAAGGTATTTTTGTTATCGAAAGCAAAAATTATTCAGGTTGGATTTTTGGAAATGAGAAATCATCCTATTGGACGGCAATGTTACCAAACAAGGAAAAGAATCAATTTTATAATCCAATCAAACAGAACAGGACGCACATGAAATGGTTGGGCTTGTATCTGCAAGATGAGATTCCGCTCTTTTCGTTAATTGTATTTTCTGAACGCTGTGAATTGAAAAAGATATCTTTGGATAGCGCGGATGCTCGTGTGATAAAGAGGGACGGACTTTATGCCACGGTTTGCAGTATATGGGAAAATGCGGAGGACGTGCTATCGAATGAAAGGGTAGACGAAATCTATAACAGGCTTAAAATCCTGACTAATGTTGATGCAGCAACTAGAGAAGCCCATATTGCAAACATTAATATAAAATATAAAAAAACCATACCCGCGCCAAGCATTACGGATGAATCAAAACCTGAGACGAATAAATCACAGGATATAGTTTTGTGTCCAAAATGCGGGGGTCAGCTTATTCTTAAAACGGCGAAAAGAGGAGCAAATGCGGGTAATCAATTCTATGGATGTTCTAATTTTCCTAAATGTAAATATGTGCAAAAATTTGACAATCAATGACAAAATATATTTTCAACACGACAAGTGACTTAGAGGTGTTTTAGAAATCATTTTAGATTAACAATAACATGCCGAATAACTCTATTAGCACAAAACGCATGTCTAGTGTGTAGGATAGGTGTAAAGGAGAAATAATTATGAAAAAGAATCGCATATCTAGCGGAGCGGAGAGAAGAAAACTGAATCGAAAAACAATGTGGACATATTTTTGATAGCAAGGAGATGAAAAAATGAAAATAGGAATCATTGGTTATGGCAGTATGGGTAAAATGATCTTGGAAAAAATAGCCCGTGCTCAGGAATTATCCGAAATCGAACTGTTTGTTTCAAACAGAACAAAGGAAAAAATCGCTCATTTGAAGGGTACATATAATGTATGCGAGGGCAATGCAGAACTGGCTTCGTTAGCGGATATTATATTTATCTGCGTCGAACCCACCGAAATGAGAGAGGTTTTCTCGGAGATCAGGCAGGCGATAAGTGAAGATACGCTCCTTATTTCATTGAACGGAAGCATCACGTTTGAACAGCTGGAATCCGTTTGCAGGAATAAAATCGCAAAGGTAATTCCGGCGGTAACTGCGGAGGTGAATAAATCGCAAACATTGGTTTGCTTCAATGAAGCGGTAAGCGAAACGGACAAAGCTTATCTTGCCAAATTGCTTCGCTGCATGGGCGATGTAATAGAACTTCCGGAGAATGAAATTGATATTGGTGCGGATTTGGTAAGCTGCATGCCGGGCTTTATTGCTGCCATATTCAACGAATTTTTTGCATCAGCAAAAAAACGCACCCGAATTTCTAATAAGGAGATCATTCAAATGCTCCTTAAGACAATGGTTGGAACAGGCGAACTGATGCTTGCGGATGATTATTCGTTTGAGGATGTAGTTTTAAGAGTTGCTACAAAGGGTGGAATTACGGAAGAGGGCGTTAAAGTGATACGGGAGCATTTACCCAAGATCACGGACAAGCTTTTTGATAAGACCTTGGAAAAGTGCAGGATAACAACGATGAATGCACAAAAGATGTTCGATGAAGAAATGCTTTCATATTAAGCAATATTTGCAGATTGAAAGCAGAGAAGAGGATGATGGATATATATGTTGCAAGCGCCTTTAGCAAGAATGGTAGTGGCGGAAATAAAGCCGGAGTAGTCATTAATGAGGCGGATTTAACCGCTGCGCAAAAGCTAAGCATAGCGAGGGAACTGGGCTACTCCGAGACTGCTTTTGTGTTGAATTCAAGCGCAGCGGATTATAAACTGGAGTACTATACCCCAACGGATGAGGTTCCGCTATGCGGCCATGCTACGATAGCTGCGTTTTATATTCTTAAGCTATTAAATATGCTTGAAAAGCAGGATTATAAGATAGAGACCAAGGCCGGGATACTTAGAATCCATGTTAAAGAAAATGGCATGATATTCATGGAACAGAATTGCCCGGAATGCTTTGAGGTTTTAAAACCCGATATGTTTGCGGGCTGCTTAGAAGATCTATTTATTGATAATTCTTTGCCAATACAGATAATTTCTACGGGATTAAAGGATATTATGCTCCCTATTGACACAATGGAGCATTTGGAAGGATTGACTCCGGATTTTGAAGTCATGACGGATTTAAGCATGGAGAAAGATGTTGTCGGAGTGCATGCCTTTACTTTAACGAAGGATTCTAATGTAACGGCAATATGCAGGAATTTTGCTCCACTCTATGGAATTGATGAAGAATCGGCAACCGGAACATCGAATTGCGCTTTAGCCTGCTATCTTTTTAAATATTATAAGAAGAAAACACAGTATGTGTTTGAACAAGGCCATAACCTCGGAGAAGTTTCACGAATTGAGGTGAATATTGAATACCATGACGATGTGATAGATTCCGTATTTGTCGGCGGTTATGGCCGCTTGGTTTGTAAACGGAGCCTGTGACGGACGATAAGTTCTGCGTACCTAAATTGAAAGGATGGATATACGATGGCGACAATTGATGGTTTTATGAAGTTGGATATCCGAGTGGGCACCATTTTGGATGCAAAGGTGTTTGGGCGAGCGAGAAAGCCTGCTTATCAGCTTCAAATAGATTTTGGCGATGAGATTGGCATAAAGAGATCATCCGCACAGATCACAGAGAAATACACGCCTGAGGAGTTGATCGGGAAACAGGTGCTTGCCGTTGTCAATTTTCCGCCAAGACAGATAGCAAATTTCATGTCCGAAGTACTGGTTCTAGGGACCTACAGCGAAGGCGGAGTAGTGCTGATAACCACGGACAAAACCGTAAAGAACGGAGACAAACTTGGTTGAATGGTTTCAATTGTATTCGAGCATTTTCGGGTCTTTAAATCATGACTAAGTTATGCTAAAATGGATTTGTGCTCGATATGCAGCTGCGGAATGGAGCAACAAAAAGGTAATAATTAACTTAAACATGGGGGACATATTATGCAGTATGTAACTTTAGGCAAAACGGGGCTTCATGTCTCGCGTGTTGGCTTTGGAGGAATTCCGATCCAGCGAATCGATCAACAGGGGGCGAACGAACTCATAGATACGCTCATCGAATATGGCGTAAACTACATCGATACGGCGAGGGGTTACACGATAAGCGAGGAGCTTATAGGAAACGCCATTGCAGACAGGCGGGATAAGTTCATTCTTGCAACCAAGAGCATGGCGCGGACGGCCGAAGCGATGGCAAACGATATCGAAACGAGCCTTCGCAATCTAAAGACCGACTATATCGACCTGTATCAGGTTCATAACCCAAGCATGGAGAACCTGAACACCGTCACCGGTGAGAGCGGTGCGCTTGAAGCACTGCTTGCCGCCAAGGCGGATGGAAGAATAGGGCATATCGGCATTACAGCTCATGCATTATCCGTGTTCGAACGTGCGCTAGAACTTGACTGGGTCGAAACGATAATGTTCCCGTATAACATTGTTGAAAGTCAGTGCGAGTACCTGCTTGATAAATGTCGGGAACGCAATATCGGGTTCATTGCTATGAAACCAATGGCAGGGGGAGCGATAGAGGACGGCGAGGCGGCAATGCGCTATCTCGTTACGAATCCGAATGTTACGGTCGTGATTCCGGGAATGTATCGCCCGGAGGAAGTGCGCATAAACACCGTTGCAGGCTCCGATCTTTCACCGCTTACTGATGCAGAAAACGAGCGTATTGTAAGGATTCGAGAGACGCTTACAGGCAATTTCTGCCGCAGGTGCAACTATTGCGCACCATGTACTGTTGGAATCGGCATACCAAGCGTATTTCTTTTTGCGGGCTATCTTGAACGCTACGGTCTTTCTGACTGGGCAAAGGATAGATATTCGAGCCTGCCTGTGAAGGCGAGCGCGTGCATCGGCTGCGGAAAATGTGAACCGCGCTGTCCGTACGGGCTTCCGATCAGGGAAATGCTCAAGAGAGCCGCTGAAGAATTTGGAGAGTAGGTTGTTTAAAGTTCTTAAAAATTTAATTGAGCGCTTTTGGGGATTTCGAATAGGTCCCCTAAAGCGCTCAAAATGTTATTTGGGGATCATTCCAAAACGCATGAATCAATGAACTGATTACGTTTTAACAATATTTTTCATCCATTTTCCGCTCTTTATAAAGAAGAATCCGATCACGCATTTAATTAACTCCAGTGCTGTGCAGATGAAGTACATGGATACAATGTCGATAGACGTAAACCTGCTGAGTACATACGCAACGGGTATGCAGATGATCCATACATAACAACTGTCGAAAAGCATGGTTATGCGTGTCTGTCCGCCCGAACGCAGGGTAAAGTAGCAGGCGTGAGTGAACGCATGGAAGGGCATCATAACCGCACAAATGAGAAGGAAGGAGGTAGCAAGTCCCTTGACTTCGTCAGTCGTATTGTAAAGCTGGGGGATGAGTCCCGAGCTAATGGCAAGCAATCCGCCAAATATGAAACACCCAAGTACGCTCATGGAAATAATCTTAGTGTCGGTCTCTCGCGCTTCATCCAGCTTGTTCGCTCCGAGGAGGTTTCCAACGATTATGCCTATGCTGGAGCCGATCGACATGTATACCACGTTGAAAAGGTTTGAAACCGTGCCGGTTATGTTGATAGCGGCAATGGCAGCAAGCCCCCTGGTGGAGTAGCACTGTGTAAGCATCGACATGCCAGCCGACCAAAGCGTTTCGTTTGCAAGCAGGGGCATCCCCTTGATGATAATATCGCGCGCAAGCGAACGGGGCAGTCGGAGTGAGCGGTATGCGTCAGAAAAGAATGGAAAACGATCCCTACGCACATGCGCCCAGATGCCCATTATCGCAAGCTCCGCAAAGCGGGAGATGACCGTCGCTATGGCAGCGCCGTTGACACCAAGCTCCGGAAAACCAAGTTTACCGAAGATGAGCAAATAATTAAACACGAGGTTTATAAGCACCGCCGAGCCGCTGCCGATCATGGGTATGACGGTTTCCCCGGATTCACGCAGGGTCGAGGCATAACACTGAGCCAATGCATATGGCGCAAGCCCTATAAGCATTATGAGAAGATAATCCTTGCCGTAGTTCAGCGTTGCAACAAGATTGCCCTCCGCGCTGCCCTCGTGAAGGAAAAGGTTGATAAGGGGTTCATTCGCAAACCCAAGCACCAAAAGCCCTAACGCACATATTAGAATACAAACTATGAGCTTAAAACGGAATACATGGCGGATCCCGTCCGAATCACCCTTGCCCGCAAACTGCGCTCCAAATATTCCCGCGCCCGAAAGACCGCCGAAGATGCACAGGTTGAATACGAAAATAAGCTGGTTCGATATTGCAACGCCGCTCATCTGTTCGGTACCGATCCTGCCCACCATGAGGTTGTCGAGCACGCTGACAAATTGCGTTATGCCGCTCTGTATCATGACGGGTACTGCGATGGCAAGCACCGTCTTGTAGAAGTTCTTATCGCCGAAAAAACGCTTAATGTTCATTTCGATCCCGTTCCTTGTTCAATAATGTCTAAGATGATAACATATTTGTCAAAAAAAATAAAGATTTGCGTTTCGCGTAATTGCGCTTATTGATGGTTGCAAGTATAAAATATTTATTGGTAGATTATTCCAAAGGAAAATTTGATAAATCGTTGTTTAACAGGCGATTGAATAATAAAGAAAAATGTGTTATAATGTCGACAAGCGTATGGCAAGATTTTGGGCTTGTGTTTCGCAAGCGTTGACTAAAATGGTAGCGGCATTTGCGTCCATCCATCATTGCTTGTCTCTTAGATCGCTGTAATTTCCGCGTAAAGAGTTGCCATACGCTGTTATCCTGTAGGAGCGTATTCTATGACTTTCAAACATATATTAACGAGAAATGATTTAGCTGATTTATTAGAGATTCCTCACAGCAAGTTAACTTATGTTTTGTATGCAGCTAAAGTCGATAGTTTCTATAAAACATTTGATATTCCTAAAAAGTCTGGGGGAATAAGAACGATTTGCGCTCCAACAGGAGACCTCAAACAGATACAGGAAAAACTTTATGATGTTCTTTTACAGTACCAACAATTTTTGCGCAAGAAAAACAATATACACACGAATATTGCACAGGCCTTCGAAAAAGAAAAAAGTATTATTACGAATGGCGAGATACACAGGAACAAACGTGTCATAGCTAATATTGATCTGCAAGATTTTTTCAATAGTTTCCATTTTGGCAGAGTGTATGGATTCTTTGAAAAAAACCGCGATTTCGCACTACCTCACGACCTGGCGATTGTTATGGCTCAGTTAACATGCTATCAGGGAAAGTTGCCGCAAGGTGCACCAACTTCGCCTATCATTACAAATTTTATTTGCCAAATCTTCGATATGAGGGTTTTAGCCCTTGCTAAAAAATATCATTTGGACTATACGAGATATGCCGATGACCTAAGTTTTTCAACAAATGACAAGCGACTTGTTGAACAATGGGAATATTTCTACAGCGAACTTTCCCATGAGGTTGAACGAGCAGGATTTAAAATCAACACTAATAAAACGAGTGTTCAGTATAGGGATTCAAGGCAAACGGTAACGGGACTGGTTGTAAACAAAAAACTCAGCGTTGATCATAGGTATTACAAACAAGTAAGGGCAATGGCGGATTCGCTATATAAAGAAGAAAGTTTTAATAATAATGGGGTCGAGGGAACTATCAGGCAATTAGAAGGAAAGTTTTCCTTTATCGATCAATTGGATAAATTCAATAACATCAAGGATTCTGAACAACAGCATTCCGTGTTTAATCTAAATGGTCGAGAAAAACAATATCAAAAATTTTTATTTTATCGATACTTTTTTGCACATGAGAAACCGGTGATTGTGACGGAGGGCAAAACAGATGTTAAGTACATAAAATCTGCTTTGAAAAACCTTTATTTAGAATACCCGGAACTCATCGAAAAGACACCGGAAGGACACTTTGAGTTTAAGGTGGCATTTTTAAAGAGATCGAAAAGGTTTAAATATTTTTTTGGCATGAGCCAAGATGGTGCTGATGCGATGAAGAATTTGTATAGTTTTTTTGTAGATAAAAATCCGAGGTTAACAAATTATTTCAAGGTATTTAGCAATGATTGTAAAAACAAAGCTTATAATCCTGTGATTTTTGTATTTGATAATGAATTGTCGAACAAGGATAAACCTTTGGGTTCGTTTATCTCTCACATTAAAACATCCCCATCTGACAGGAAAGATTTCGAAACGTACCGCTGGATAAGAGTAATTAATGGTGGCAATTTATACCTTATAACACATCAATTGGTGCAAGAAAAAAAAGAATGTGAAATAGAAGATTTGTTTGATGAATCTATAAGGAATCACATTATTGCCGGAAAGACATTTTCGAAAGATGATAAGGCTGATAAAGAAAAGCATTACGGAAAAGAAATTTTCGCTAACTTCATTCAGTCAAATTATAGAAATATTAACTTTGACAACTTTAAACCGATGTTAGACAATATCGTTAGGGTTATTACTAACTACTCTAACAGCAAAGAGTAAAAAATCATGCTATAGTAAACAAAAAATAGGTATAGAAAACTCTCTGAAATCAATTGATTTCAAAGAGTTTGGTTGGAGCGACAAGGTTAGAACTTGCGACCCCTGCATCCCAAATGCGGCGCTGTACCAACGGAGCAACACCTCTGACAAATATTTAATTTTGGCGCTGTTGTGGTTAAATATGTGGCAACAACGATTTTTGACGTATTTGTAGGAATATGAAGTCCCGGCAAATTAAGTCAGGATTCGGGCTTTTGGCATTTCGCAATGGTCATAAGCACCGCCTTGTAGAAGTTCTTATCACCGAAAAAACGCTTAATGTTCATTTCGATTCCGTTCCTTGTTCAATAATGTCTAAAATGATAACATATCCGGCCCCAAAAATAAAGATTTGAGTTTTAAGTGGTCGCACTTATCGGGTGCGTCCATGTTTGACAATGGTCTTGACACACACTATAATTGTTATGCTAATAATACCTTCGGAGGAAATTATGAAGAACGATATCAATGGTCTTATCTCGCTTCTTGAAAAATCCGTTTCGCCCTATCATGCGGCGGAGGAGGCGATGCGCCTTCTTGATGCGGAAGGGTTTACTTTCTTGGAGCAGAGCAAAGCTTGGAGCTTGGAGCGCGGGCGCAATTACTATGTTAAATGCTTTGGAACCATGCTGCTTGCGTTCCACGTGGGCTCTGAATATACGCCCGGCGAAGGATTCCGCCTTGCTGCCAGCCATACCGACTGGCCATGCTATTATATCAAACCCAATCCCGAGCAGGTCGCGGGCGATTGCTTAAAGATAAGCATCGAACCCTATGGAGGAATGATTCATAATACATGGCTCGATAGACCCCTTTCCGCAGCGGGCGTAGTCACCGTCAAGACTGAGAACGTACTTGAGCCCGAGCGCAGGCTTGTAAATTTTGTAAAACCGATACTTACGATACCCAATCTCGCAATACATATGAACCGCAATGTAAACAAAGGAGTTGAACTAAATCCTAACAAGGATATGCTTCCGATAGCTGCTACTATAGAGGGTGAGTTTAATAAGGACGGTTTCTTTGTGAGAAAGCTTGCTGAACTTATGGGCGTAGAACCGGAGAGCATATTGAGCTATGATCTATGCCTTTACAATGCCGAGAAGCCGATTCTCTGCGGATTTGACGAGAGCATTTTGACTTCGCCGCGCCTTGATAACCTTACTTCGACCTTTGCTATCCTTGCGGGCATTGCAAAGTGTGAACGCAAGCATGGCATAACTGCTGCGATACTCTTTGACAATGAGGAGGTCGGCTCCGGTACGAAGCAGGGCGCGGATAGTGCGACCCTGGGCATGATGCTTGAAAAGATTGCCATTGCACTCGGATCAAGCCGTGCTGAATTCATCGATTCACTCACATCCGGTTTTATGCTTTCCTGCGACGTCGCTCATTCAAAGCATCCAAATCATGGGGAGCTTGCGGATAACTCATGCAATGCGGTCATGAACAAAGGTGTTGCGCTAAAGATGAATTATGAGCAGCGTTATGCGACCGAAGCGGTCGGCATAGGAATCATTGAGGGGTTGTGCAAAAAATATGAAATTCCATATCAGCGCTATATGAACCGTCCCGATATGCGCGGCGGCGGAACGCTCGGCTCCTATGCGGCATCTCAGCTCGGCATGAGTACAGCGGACATAGGCGTACCGATGCTTGCTATGCATTCGAGCCGTGAAACCATGGGTGCAAGGGATCAGGCATCAATAAATGAACTTGTGCTTAGGTACTTCTGTGAGGAATAGCAACTCAATGAACTAATGTCTCAGCGTAAATAGTTGGGTTTGAATCTCAAACTGCCACCGCTCGATAGAACGGTGGCAGTTCTTGTTGAAACAGAGATTATCAATGTGTCTCGTTATACTTCTTGATGCCAAGCGCAAGCAGATCCATTGCCCGCTCGAGATCCTTTTGCTTGAGAACATAGGCAATGCGAATCTCGTTCAGACCTTTGCCAGGGGTTGCATAGAATCCCTCACCGGGTGCGAACATGACGGTATCGCCATTGTCGTCAAAATCGGTGAGCAGCCATTTTTGGAAGGTGTCGGCATTGTCAACAGGCAGGGCAGCCATCATATAGAATGCGCCCTGCGGTTCCTTAACGATAACGCCGGGAATCTCAAGCAGCTTATTATAACAGGTGTCCCTGCGGAGTTTGTACTCCTTGCGTACGGCATCGAAATAATCGGGGTCGACGCTGTAGAGGGCGGCAGAGGCAATCTGATCAAGTGTTGCAACGGAGAGCCTTGCCTGACAGAACTTGAGAAGCTGCTGCTGCAACTCCTTGTTCCGTGTAATAATAGTGCCAATGCGGGCGCCGCATGCGGAGAAACGCTTGGATACGGAGTCGATGATTACGGCGTTTTCGCTGATGTCATCGAATTGACCTATGGTTGCAAGCGACTCGCCGCCGTATACGAATTCGCGATATACTTCGTCGCCGATGACGAATAAGTCATGCTCCTTTGCAACGTCGGCAATGGTGCGAAGCTCATCGGGAGTAAGCACAACGCCGGTCGGGTTTCCAGGGTTTGTGAACATGATTGCGCGGGTATTCTCGTTTACAAGGGCTTCCAGCTTGTCGCGGAACGCATAGCGATAGCCGCCTTCAGGAGTGGTGGTGAGGGGACGGATAACGCCGCCTGCGCTTTTAACGAATGTATTATAATTGGGATAAAAGGGTTCCGGAATGATGACTTCACTGCCGGGATCAAGGATGCTGAGCATGAGCATCTGGAGTGCCTCGCTTCCGCCGGTCGTGATCAGTATCTCATTTTCATCGTAATGAATTCCAAGTTTATCATAATAATCCTGAATTGCCTTGATAAGAACGGGCATACCCGGTGAGGCTGCGTACTCGAGTACGGGAAGCTCGAAATTCTTTACCGCATCGAAATATGCGGGCGGGGTCTCGATGTCCGGCTGACCGATGTTCAGATGATATATTTTTTTGCCCTGCTTTGTGGCAGCAACGGCAAACGGATGGAATTTACGCATGGGTGAAAGGTTGCAAGCCATAGCCTTCTGCGAGATTTTCATGGATGCCTCCAAACAAAATAGAAATATTTTCTGCGAAACAGACAAAGCGCATATTGCATTCCGCTGTTCCGACAGACGGATTAATTCTATCATTTTAGCTATGAAGGTGCAACCGAAAACACGTCAAAAGGAGATATATATTTGGATTCTATGTATAAATATGCAGAAAGTAGAAAATTGCACAATCATCTAACAACAGCATGATCATCGAATAATTGCATAATCATCGACGCGAAAGCCGCAATCAGGCGCATTTCAGAGCATTAAAACTGTGCGTTTCTCCATTTTTGCGGAAAAGATAATATATTGACAAAAAGGCTATCGGTTTGCTTTAAAAGATGGTAATATATATGTATTAATCAGCTATCGGATCTGTGTGATCGCAGTTCCGGCAGACTATTCCAGGAGGGGAACGAAATGAAAAAAATAATCAGCATTGTGCTATGCATTTGCTTCATCATGGTTATTATGCCGGTTGCAGCATCGGGCAGCATGGACACATCATCAAAGCTCATCAATACGGGCGCTCTTGAGATCGATGATGACGGCAGCGACGGCTATTCTGGCGATTACGTCGTCATTTATAACCCGGGCACAAGCGCGTACAGCGGTTCGGCAAGCACTGGCAATATGAGCGGGCTTATCGAAACCGAAATCGATTTTGATTTTACCGCGTCCGAGGGTGCAAACAAGCATTCGGATCGACCCTATACCATAGATATTGATTCGGTTCTTGCTGAAGAAGCCGAGAGAAACGGCATCACGGCGGAAGGTTCCAGCGAAAAGACGCTGTCCTTCGAAGTGGGGGACACCCATTACTTCAATCTTTATGCCAGCTATTGTCCTTTGCCCAACACTCGCGTTGAATTTGAAGTGCTTGCAAAGGGCGAACACTGCTATATCTGGACCCCAACCTCAACGGCGAGCAACGTATATCCGCTTGACGAGATAGATGAAAGCTTCGCTGATATCTGCGCAGCTGAGTTCGATTCCAAGTTCGACCTCATGCAATCTTCCTTCGGCGACCATACCAACGGTTCGCAGGGCGACGGAAGACTGAACATCCTTTACTATAATATCGACTGCGGCTGGCAGCCGGGCGATGGTTATGTTGCAGGCTTCTTTACCGGAGCCGATATTTCATCAAACGGTATGCCCTGTCTCAACATCGATACCTATCCGGGTGTATATTATGTGAACACTCAGGGAGAAGAAATCATCGATGTTACCAGTACATACAACACAATGGTTCATGAGTATCAGCACCTCATCAACTATTCCGTATGCGGCTATAGCGATTCGTGGATAAACGAGTGCATGAGCGCAGCGGCTGAAGAGATATGCTATCCGGGCAGCAGCGTTGCGCCGAGAATCCAGTCATGGCTCAACTATAAATTCAGTGAAAACGAGGATTGGCTTAATCCGCCGGCAGAACATGAGTACAACCCTTACTGGGAATTGCATAACGGCTTTTCAATGTATGACTGGAGCGACTGGCTGGACATGAGCGATAGGCTGGCTCTGTATGCGCAGGTTTCGCTTTATGCTCAGTATATCTATACCCAGTACGGCAATCCCACCTTCCGCGCTTTACTTGAGAGAATGGCAGCGGGGCAGGGCTTTACGTCCGCATTCCAAACGGTAACGGGGCAGAATGCGTCCGAGTTTACGAGAAATTTCAGGATTGCATTGACCGCAAATACGCCCGATCAATACGATGGGATTTACGGCTTCCGTATGCAGGAGGGATATGATCCCGAGCAATACTACGGCGTTGAGAATTTATATAACTGGCTTGCACCGCTCGTATTCACCGGCAACAGCTGTTCGATAGCAGGCGGCGGTGCGATAACGGTTAAGCCCGTGGACGGTGTATATTACCCTCCGCAGGGTGCGTCAAGCAGTTTGGAGTACTATGGCATTACTCTGAATTCTGAACCTCCCGAGCCCGTTGCGCTAACGAGTATCTCGCTCAATCCCGGATCCATCGAGATATATGAAGGCGGATCGGCACGCATCAATGCAGTGCGTGAACCGCAAAATGCGAACAATTTTGAGCTGACATGGACGAGTTCCAACCCCTCCGTAGCAGCGGTAAACGGCAATAACCGCAATGCGACCATTACGGGCGTTGAACCGGGAACGGCGATCATTACCGTCAATGCCCACGACAACATCAATAATCGTGATTATTCTGCATCCGCTCAGGTGTTCGTTAAACACACGCCGTCGCTCAACGAGGCGCTCAATGTTGAAAACGGAACACTCGAATTCAACGGCTCAGCAAGCAACTTTCCGTTCGAGGTCGATACTACGTCCGACGAGGGCAGGGCAAGCGTAAGAAGCACCAATGCGGGCGTGCATAACTCCGAAAGCTACTTTACGCTTACCGTAAACATGAACGCCGGGGATGCGATGAGCTTCGATTGGCGCACGAGCAGCGAACAGAACTACGACAAGCTCGAGTTCTATGTAAACGATGCGTATGTTCAGGGCATATCGGGCGAAACGAGTTGGGCAACCGTAAGCTATACGGCGACGACCACCGGATCCTTCACCTTCAGGTGGAGCTATTCAAAGGACGGCAGCGTTGACAGAGGAAGCGACTGCGGTTGGGTGGATAATGTGTTCGTTCCCGGTTACGTTGGCGGCGGTTCGGATTATGAACTTGGTGATGTTGACATGGATGGAAGCATTACTGTCTCCGACGCACTGCTGGCGCTGCGCTGTGCGATGCAGATAACTGCGCTTACGAGCGATCAGCTCGCACTTGCGGATGTTGACAATAGCGGCATCGTAGATGGTACCGATGCGCTGATCATCCTTCGCAGGGCAATGAACATAGCTTAATCCGATTGGGGACTATATGTAAAATGTTTTGGGGCGGATCGGAGTTGCTTGCTCCGATTCGTCCCTGTATCGTTTTAATATTTCTTAGTTAATGAAAGGCAAAATAATTCGTTATGAAGATACTTGTGACCGGCTTTGAGCCATTCGGAAATGAACAGGTAAATCCATCGTGGCAGGCGGTAAATGCGCTTCCAAGCTTCGTGTTAGGGGCGCAGATAGCCAAGCTCGAGCTTCCCGTGGTGTACGATACCTGTGGAGAACTGCTGATTGGTGCCATAGAGCGGGAACTGCCCGATGCCGTGCTGCTCGTTGGTCAGGCAATGAAGCGAAACTGTATAACGCCGGAGTTTGTTGCCATCAACCAACGGGACGGCGTAAAGGACAATGCGGGAGTGGAGTACAGAGGGTGCAGAATAACTCCGGAAGCGCCGGATGCATACTTTTCGACACTTCCGGTGCGTGCCATGGTCAGGCGTATGACGGAGAACGGAATTCCCGCGAAACTGAGTTATACCGCAGGAACGTATGTATGCAATAACTTAATGTTTCATGCGCTGCATTATTCGGCTATGAATCACCCAAGCATGCCGACCGGATTTGTGCATATCCCATTATCGATGGAGCAGGCAGCAGCGCATGGTGGAGAGTATCCCGGAATGGAGGTTGAGACCTGCATTCGAGGTCTTACGGTATGCATAGAGACTATTATTAACGAACTCGCTAAATGAGCAAAATGGTTAGCATGAGTAGGATATCATGTCATATCAGTTTTTCAATATCACCCTTCCTGCCGAGCACCATCAGATGATCCCGCTCATTAAATACATACTTTGCGTCGGGCATGGCCATAGTTCCTTTGGGCGACTTGACGACGACGATATTTACTTTGTAATTTTTTTGCACATTAATTTCGATAATGCTGCGCTTAAGCCACCGCTTGGGCGCGGAGATTTCGTAAATGGCATACTCGTCCGAAAGGTTGATAAAGTCAAATACGCTATCGTTGCTTATGCTGACGGCAAGACGCTTTGCTATATCCCTATCGGGGAATATGATTTCGTCGGCTCCGTTCTTACGCAGGAACTTTGCCTGTACCTCGGTGGACGCAACGGCGACGACATACTGCGCCCCAAGCTCTTTAAGCAAGTCCACCGTTTGAAGGCTATCCTGAAAATCCTCGGGAATGCAGACGATAGCGGCATCGAAGTCCTCCACGCCAAAGGTCATGAGCACGGATTTGCGCGTGCAGTCACCAATCTTTGCACTTGAGACATACGAAAGCATATCCGAAAGCTTGCTTTCATCCTCATCGACTATCATTACATCACAGCCTGCGGCATTCAATCCTTGACACACAAAATGTCCGAACTTTCCTGCTCCGATCACCAAAAACGATTTCATAATTGCACTATTTCCTTTCGATAAAACCTAAAACTATTAAGAATTAAACAAAGCTTTGCCCGAAGTCCTATCCAATGGTTATCTGTTCAACTGGAGCCATTACGGGCGGCGGCGCTTTTTTTTCGGTTAGAGCGCCGGCAAAGCTCAAACTGCCAACTCTGCCGCAGTACATGAGGAAGATGATGACCACCCTTGAAACGGAGGACAGGCTGCGTGTGATGCCCGTAGTTAAGCCAACGGTAGCAACGGCGGAAGTAGTCTCAAACATAACACCCGCGAGGGGGAGTCCGTCTGCGGCGGTTATTATCACCGTTGCAACGAGCATGAGCATGAGATTGGTAAAGAATACGGCCGTTGCCTTATGCAGCGCGCTTTCCTCGAATCTGCGTCCAAAGATACCGAAGCTCCGTTCCTTGCGAACATATGAAAACGCATAGAGAAGAAGCGTGATGAGCGTGGTGGTCTTTATTCCGCCTGCAGTGGAACCGGGACTGCCGCCAACGAACATGAGCATTATAGTCGTAAAAAGTCCGCCATCGGAAAGCGCGGCAAGGTCAACGGTGTTAAAGCCCGCCGTTCTTGCGGATACCGAACCGAAAAGCGCGGTAAGTATCTTATCTCCAACGCTCATGCCTGAACACGAGGCGTTCCATTCGGTAACCCCCAGGACTAACGCCCCGAAGAAGATCAGCACTCCTGTCATCAGCAAAACGATTTTGCTGTGTAGGCGATATTTTTTAAGCCTGAATCCGAAGTTCAACATATCGTCCCAAACGAGAAAGCCGAGCCCGCCTATGACGACGAGAAGCATAAGCACAACATTTACAAGAACATCATTATAATACGGAACGAAGGAGCCGAACTGAGAGATTCCGCCCAGCAGGTCGAATCCCGCATTGCAGAATGCGGACACAGAGTGGAAAATGCCCATATATGCGCCTTTTAACAGACCGTACTGTGGGCAGAAGCGCAGCATAAGCAAAATAGCGCCAGTTCCTTCGACTATTGCGGTTACTGTGATGATGCGCTTTGCGAGGCGCAGAATTCCTCCGATTTGAAGTGTGTTTATGCTTTCCGACAGGATCTCCCTCTCTCGAAGCCCAAGCTTACGATTGATAAGAAGGAAAAAGAAGGTCGCAAGCGTCATGAAGCCCAATCCGCCGATTTGAATCATAATAAGTATCACACACTGACCAAATACCGACCAATGCGTGTATGTGTCCACTGTGACAAGTCCCGTCACACAGCTTGCGGAGGTTGCGGTGAACAGCGCGTCAGCAAAAGGAGTGAACTCGCCCGTGCGGGATGAAATGGGGAGCATCAAAAGAAGCGCTCCAACAATGATGATTATAAAAAAGCCGAGGGAAATGACCTGGGTCTGGCTTAACCTCGTCTTTTGCTTAAATCCTATGGAATTATTTGCTTTATCGCGATTTTTGCTCATAAGACTAAAAATTATTACAGCGGTTATTTATACTGAGCGCGTTCGCCGCCGATCAACTTAGGACGGCTGCGAGCCATGCCGATATACGCGCAGCCGATATGATTGTTTTCATTATGTATCGGAACGCAAACGTGACGCATATGCATACCGATGAACACACCTCCGATGTCGATTCCGGCTCTTGCGCGAGCACATATATCCTCAACTACAACGGGATCGGTAAATTCTCCCATCGCCTGTACACTCCATGCTCCGCCTGCGTGAAGAGCGGGGATGACTGAGACCTGTGTAAAATCGTACCTCTCCATGCATTCCCGCTCAACGACGAGCGCACGGTTAAGGTGTTCACAGCATTGGCACGCAAGATATAGCCGGCGTTCCTTAACATAGGGAAGCACGGTTTCCATGATCGCCTTGGCCACGTCCTCGGTGGAGTGCGAACCCATATGGAAGCCCATGACCCGGCTGGTGCTGCACCCAATTACGAGAATGTCACCGCGGTTGAGCTTGTAGTGTCCATCGTCGCAGTTTAAAAACAGCTCATCCATGACCGCCATGGTTTGATCCTTGATATCCTGAATGGTGAATTCCATCTCATGCCTCCTACGCAAATACAGCACAATACGGCGTTTAAAACACCGCATCGTTCTATTGAAGTAAACCTTATTATAGTGCCTTTATGGAGATATTGCAACCATGCATAAGCATTGAAAATGGCTATTAAGAATAATGCAAATCCGTTTAATCCATATGCGGCTTGAAGCCCTCGCCGTATGCCGCATCCAGAGAACTGACCATGATAAAGGATTTGCTGTCGTGCGAATAGGCAATGCGCTTTATTTTGAATACCTCCGCCTTTGAGCAGGTACAGAGCAGAATCTGCTTTTCGTTGCCGGTGTATGCGCCAACGCCCTTTGCAACCGTAACGCCACGTTCAACCTCGTGACCGATCTCCCTCGCAATATCCTCACCCTTTGTGGTGATGATTATGGCGAGCTTCCTCATGTCGATACCGTACATGAGTTTGTCAACGATTAGGCTGTAGCCAATCGTCATGATGATACCGTATAGCACCGCGTCGATTCGACCGTAAACCATCCAACCGAGCAGTATAATTACGCCGTCCACCGCCAGGGAAATATTGCCTATTGAAAGCTGGGGGTTCTTCTTGCGAATCGCGAGGATAACGAAATCAGAACCGCCCGTGGAGGATTCGCGCATGTAGATGAAAGCAAGACCCGCGCCGGCAAATATTCCGCCAAAGATAGCAGCAAGGATTGGCTCGCCGGTGTAGACGGGGAGCATGGGCATAAGGTAGTCCACAATAACTGCGGAGATTATGATAGTCTTGACGGAGCGAAGGAAAAAGCCCTTCCCAAGCGTGCGCAGGCAAATAATGATTATGGGAATGTTAATGATGATAGTGCAAAAACCAATCGGAACCAGTCCGTTGGTCAGGTGATTGATAAGGATTGCGATACCCGATACACCGCCGGGTGCAAAGTTTGCTGCGACGGCAAAGGTGTACATGCCGGCGCCGTAAAGAATGCTGCCGAGAATATCGTAGAGGACGTCTGCGGCAAGGGTTTTTATGCGCGCAGCTGTAAAAACTCTATTCTTTGACTTTGATGTCATCTGCTTTTTGTCAATGCTTTTTTTCATTCACCATACCTCCTGCATGAAAACGGTAATGCGGTTTTTGTTGACTATTGTGATACTTAATATCACGAATTAATAAGTCTATCATTAAATGCACATTAAAACAATCAAAAAAATAAATATATTTTAACGTTTTTGTTTGCCCGAAGTTTTTAATTAACTGTCTTACAAGGTGTTATAAACTAATTCTACCGCAGCACATGAATTTTTTCAAAAATGGCTCGTCACACAACAAAAAATTTGCAAATCTTTTTTTATTGTGCTAATCTATTTTGGGATACGGATTCCTTATTTGACGAAAGGTTGATTACGATTATGAAAATACAAAAGTCTTCCGAAGATTACCTTGAGACCATGCTGATGATGCAGGAACGCAACGGTTTCATCCGATCGGTCGATGTGGCGGAGCATTTAGGCGTTACCAAACCAAGCGTAAGCTATGCAACCAAGCGTCTGCGTGAAAACGGCTATATCACCATGGACAGCGATGGTCTTATCAGCCTCACTCCTTCGGGACTTGAGATTGCCGAAAGGATGTACGAACGGCATAAGATGCTTACCGCTTTCCTCATACATATAGGCGTAAATGAGGCTACTGCACGCGAGGATGCATGTAAAATAGAGCATGACATCAGTGCTGAGACCTTTGAGGCGATATGCCGCCATGCAAAGCGCAGACCCGTAATCGAATAGGTTAATCGAAGCGGTGAATCGCCCCCTGCATCGTGCAGTACGAGTTTCGCATCTCTAAACAAATATAAACAAGCGGAGTGTGATATGAATAAGATGGAACTTGCGCTCAGTAAACTCAGAGAGTTGGGTGCGCTTACGGTCGATATGGTTGAAACCTTTAACAGGGGCAATTTGGATAAAATTCTTTTTATGTCCGATAATGCAATCCTGATTAAGCACAAAGCGGGCATGCATATGCTTTGGTGCGACGATACTGCCGAGGGTATCCGTGCGCTTTCGTGCGTTACTACCGATAAAGCTATTTCAAACGACAGCACCGCTGATTCCGGTAACGCTGAAAACTTAATGCACTGCTGCATAGCTCATGGGAAACCGGCCTTGGATGCCGTTTCCTCCGCAACCGATTTTTTCATCGGTGAAGCGTGCTTACAGTATTGCAGATATTCAAAGGAGATTATTCCTCTGCGCGGAATATGCGACATCAGACCGCTTACAGCTAAGGACGCAGCCGCCGTAATCGAACATTATCATATGTTGTCAGATATTGATGAAGCCCATGACCTCATAGAGAAGAAGTTAATGTATGGTGCCGAGATTGAAGGAGAGCTTGTCGGATTTATCGGCTGGCATTCCGACGGGAGCGCAGGTATGCTTGAGGTTTTCCCAGAGTACAGACGGCGCGGCATAGGAGTGGAGCTTGAATGCTTCATGCATAATCTGCACATTGAGCGAGGTTGGATCCCCTATGGGCAGGTGTATACCAGCAATGATGCTTCGCTTAGATTGCAGGGAAAGCTTGATCTGACAGTCAGTTCCGATAATATTTGGTGGACTTTCGACAACGAGGACGGCTGAGACAATAAGTGAAATTGTGCTTTAAAATTTAATTTAAGGAGTGGAAGAATTTCATGATTAAACGAATCTGGTTTCTGATAATTGCTATTCTTATCTGTGCAGGCGCGATTTTTGGCTGCGCGCCGTCTCACAGTGATAAAACGCCCGAAACGCCGGAACCAACTCAGGTTTTGACCACGATTCCGACGCTTTCCCCAACGGAATTTCATTCGGCAGATCCAACGCAGTGTCCTTTCGACGAACCATCGCCAAAGCCGATCACGCAAGAGCTGGACTATTTTGCGATACCCGATGCAATCAGGGATAAGCTTACTGCTGCGGATATTGATGCATATGAGAAGATCATACCCGCGTATCTTGGATACGAGACTTCGATAGAGTTTTCTGCTGATGATGAGATAGTTAGTTTAGAGTATTTGATAGAGCTATGCTTTCCCATATTCTACAGTGATGTTGATGAAACTTCCATCGAATACGGCAGCAATACCGTCTCATGGAAGTACACGACTACCGAAAAAGAACATGCTGAACTGATTTCGCAGTTTGAATCCAAGGCGCTTGATTACATTGCCCTCCTCACGAACGACGACAGCATGGCTATGCGCTGCCTTGTGATCTACAATGCTTTTACAAGCCGAGTGAAGTATGATACGCCTACCTCCGATTATTACGATGGCACCGATCCCGACTATGACGGCGAATTGTACGATCATTGCTTTGACTCGATATTGAATGAAAAAGGCGTATGCTGGTGCTACGGCCGAGGATATGCGTTCCTACTTAATCAAATCGGAGTTGAAGCACTTACGGTTAGTGCCGACGGCGGCGTTGGACATCACGAATGGACGCTGTTCAAGCTTGGAGGCAAATGGTACTATGCTGATCCGACATGGGATAAATCGGAAAGCCTCACCTTTTTCGGTTTTACTTCAAATGCGCGGACAAGCTATGGCTACTATGTTGTAAATACCCGGTATTTTGCAGGAGCCGACTATCCAATAGAAGGCGTTTTCGATATCAGCGATACGCGCTTTTCGGACATATATACCGGTGTGTGTTTTGGTGATTTTTATGAGCTTGACAGGGAGAATAATCAAGTTGTATTTTATGATTATTCCGGTGGCGGTATCTATGAAGTTTCTGCAGAATTTGACCTTGGCTAAATAATATTATGGATGAAGAACTGTTAAAAAAGCGAATACTGGAACTTGCCGAAAAGGCTTATCACACCGGGCAATATTGCTTCACCTCCTTCCTTGGGCTTGCAGAGCAGGATGTTCTGCACCGAGCGGAAAAGGCAATTTCATATGTTCCGCATTCACTGTATGGCGGCGCGGATGGCTGCGAACGAGTGATGGTTCGTTTTGGTAGCGAGTCCCTTTGCGGATACGATATGCCATTCCCCATTTCATGCGTAAAAGCTGAACCGCTTTCGCAAAAATTTGCCGATAGGCTTTCGCATCGCGATATTCTTGGAGCGGTCATGAACCTTGGTATAGATCGCAGTCGAACGGGTGATATTGTGATACGCGAAAATGTTGCATACATATTTTGCACGGAGCAGATTTCGCAATATATCTGTGATGGTCTTGTGCGTGCAAAGCATACCGATCTGAGCTGCTCCATTGCCACGGAACTGCCTGCCGGTGAGCTATTTAAAACACAGACCATGCAGCTCAATTCAGCAAGCGAGCGGCTGGACGGCATCGCCTCGCAGTTTCTTAAGCTTTCTCGCAGCGCGGTGAACGAGCTTATTGCATCTGGGAAGCTGTTCATAAATGGCAGGTGCTGCATGGACGGCAGCAAGACCCTTCGAAGCGGCGATGTCGTATCCATGCGCGGCTATGGTCGATTCATATATCGTGAAACCGTTCGCGAAACGCGCAAAGGACGGCTTGTGATTCACGTAGACGCATATGTATGACTTATCCAAGAGGAGGTTATATGGCAAAGAAATTATATTTACATGTTCCTTCAATCGATGAATTGTGGTATCGGCAGCAGCTTTTAAACGATCTCGATACGATGAGTTATAATCGAAATTATGATTTGGACATTGAAGGTTATCACAAGGATACGGGCTGCCTGGATTTTCCTAAAGAGGATTGGCAGGCTTGGTATCAATACTTCGTTTGTGGCGAACCAATGCGCTTTTATGCCTATATTGTGAGAAGCGAGGACGAAGCTTTTATCGGTGAAGTGAATCTTCATAAAGTACAGAATCAGGATTGGTATGAAATGGGCATCGTTTTGGAGCATAAGCATCGTGGCAATGGCTATGCCGAAGAAGCCTTGAACTTATTATTAAAGCATGCTTTTGAAAACTTAAATGCCGATGCCGTACACAACGAATTCGAGGATACTCGCTATGCCGCCGTTAAAACTCACCTTTTCGCAGGGTTTACACAGCATAGAGATAAAAATGGCTTTTCAAGATTTACGATAACCAAAGAGCAATACTTTTCAAGTCTTGATAAATAAGGCTGCTTCACTTTCTTCATATTTAATATGTCGTGCTGAAATGAATACAATTTTCAAATGCACAGATGCTAATGTAAGAAAGTGAGGTAAATTATATGTTTAAACATGAAAAAACGCTATTTCACCCGGTTGCCGTTGAAAAATCTAACCCTCAGTATGCCGCACTCCTTCAAGAACAGCTTGGAGGTGCAAACGGTGAATTAAAGGCTGCAATGCAGTATATGTCACAGAGTTTCCGTATCAAAGATCCGGAAATCAAGGATCTGTTTTTGGATATTGCGGCGGAAGAACTTGGCCATATGGAAATGGTCGCGCAGACCATTAATCTGCTGAACGGTCACGATATTGGCGCAATGTCCGTCCCCGCAGGAGAGATCCAATCCCATGTGCTTTTAGGATTGAATCCAGGTCTTATTAACGCTTCCGGCTATTCTTGGACCGGTGACTATGTGACGGTTACAGGCGATCTTTGTGCGGATCTTCTTTCAAACATCGCATCTGAGCAAAGAGCTAAAGTGGTTTATGAATACCTGTATCGGCAGATAGATGACAAGAAAGTCAGGGAAACTATCGATTTCCTTTTGAACCGCGAGGAAGCGCACAACGCAATGTTCAGAGAGGCGTTCAATAAGGTGCAAGATACCGGCTCGAATCGCGATTTCGGAACGACAAGGGCCGCAAAAATGTACTTCAGCATGTCAGAACCTTCGCCCGCAGACAGTCGGTTCACCGATGTTAATGTTACTCCACCGTCATTTAACTGATGTATACAGCAGTGCATTAGTATAAAATCTTGACCAAATTAATAATGCAGTAAAGTAAAGGTGCCTTGACCGTTCATGGTCGAGCGCCTTGACCTTTTTTGCAGCTTGTTCGGTGTTACAGCGTCAATGGTTGGTAACAACAACCCTTTCCTAAGTATTTGCACTAATTGGAAAATGTGTTATAATACCGATGCACAAATTATGGGGTTGATTGTGTGACCCGGTTTGGAGGAGTTAATGAACGAGCTTATCAATGTAAAGTCCGAGATCGGCAGATTGCAGAGGGTAATGCTGCACCGCCCGGGTGTTGAGTTATCAAACCTTATGCCTGATTATCTTGAAAGAATGCTCGCCGAGGATACGCCCGATGTGCGCCGTGCCGGAGAGGAGCATGATGTTTTTGCTAATATCCTGCGTTCGAACGACGTTGATGTGGTCTATATTGAGGACATGTTCGCACAAGTCGTAAAGGATGATGATATTCGCAAGGCTTTCATAGATGATTTTGTGGATATAGGTGTTAAAGGTATCAGCCTTTCTGCGGCGGTTAAAGAATACCTGAACACCGTTCCTTATGATAAGCTGTTCGACGCGGTAGCAAAGGGCATAACCGTTGCAGATCTGAAGGATGTTCAGAAAAAACCTATTCAATCCTTGATAAAGGACGATTATCCGTTCCTTACCGACCCGCTTCCCAATCTGTATTTCACAAGGGATATCAGCTTCTGCTTGGGTACGGGCATAGCAATTTCCGCAATGAGCATGCCCGCACGCATGAGGGAAACGCTATTCGTTCGTTACATTCATAAGTATAGTGAGTATTTCGGCAAGGGCGGTGTGGATTTGCTTTATGATTACAACTGCGGCTGCGGCATTGAGGGCGGCGACGTGCTCTCCCTATCGGATAAATGCGTTGCCATAGGTAGCGGTGAGCGCACAACGGTTGCTGCGGTGGAACGCCTTGCGCTAACCTTGTTTGAGCGCGGCTATGAGCGTGTCCTTCTCTTCAAAAATCCAAGCTCCAGAACCTATATGCACCTTGATGTGCTTATGACCCATATCGATTACGACAAATTTCTTGCCCATCCCTGCATTGCGCACAAATGGTTCGACATCTACGAGATCACTCCTTCGGGCAATGGTGAGCTTAACGTGTCCCTTACGACCGATTCAACCGAGCATGTTCTTGAACGTGCTTTGGGACTTGATAAGGTGACCTTTGTTGAAATGGGAGGGGGAGACCCGATACAGTATCGGCGCGAACACTGGAACATGGGCGCAAACTCGCTTGCCATGGCTCCAGGCAGCATCATAACCTATGACCGCAACGTTATCACCAATGAACTGATAGACAAGGCGGGAGTCAAGGTGAATCCGATCCCGGGCGGCGAACTCAGCCGTGGCAGGGGAGGCCCACGCTGCATGAGTATGCCAATGCTTCGTGAAAGAATCAGCTTTGGAAAATGAATTTGCAAATAGCTTTAATCGAGTGCTCGAACCGGGCACTCGATTTGCATTGCGAAAAATAACAATGGGTGATGACGCAATGAATTAGCCATCATCCGATCTCTTCATTTAGTACGCTTATTATCGGACTGTTTATTACGACATCGAGATGCAGTCCGCATTTTGCGCCGTCTCCGATACCGAAATGACAGGTGGTGATGATGCTTTCATCAACGCCTATAAGTCCCGTAGGTTTCATCAGAGACAGCCCTTGTCCAAGCTCGACAAGCTCTCTGCATTCCGAAGGAAGCGCAAAGAGTTTGCTTTTCAGTTCATCCGCCATGGAACAACCAAAGATATCGGTCACTATTCCGTTTTGCACCGTGATGGTAACGGGGGATGGAACCAACCCAAATTCACCGAGGAGCTTTCCGTAATGATAGAGCTGTCCAACGGTAACATCCACGACGATGCGACCGTTTGCGCTGCCCAGGACAACATCGGAAGATGTCTCGGATGGCGGCAGGAAGGCATACCCACCGTCCTCCGTTATGAAATGCGAGCAGGTTATAAACTTATTTGCGCGCAGCCTAATGTCGGTTCCAGCGGCACTACGAATGTGAATCTCATGCTCGGGATCAAACCGTTCCATTTCGCGAATCTTATTAGTAACGGTATCTATCGGGGTTGATAGTCCCTGTTGGAGTGATTCAGCGGAAATCCCAAGACGAACGAACGCATACTTTGCGGTAACGCCGTCGGGTTTTCCAAAAGGAGAAAAGAATCTACTGGCTCCTTCGTTAACGTAGGTATCAAATCCAAGGATCACAAGCAGCAGGTCGTGGGGCAACAGTCCACGCATCCTATTAAGTATTTCGCTATCCTTTGAAAACTCGACCGTGCTGCATTCGTTGGGCAGGCTTGAGCTTATCATATCGGAAATATGCCGCTGCGAGGCATCAGTAACGATAAGCACATGCGCTTCATCGGAGAGCGCACAATAGGATTTCAGCAATTCACCTAAAGTATTTTCCATGGTAATCACACCTTTTTTCTAAGAATGTCCCCGGGTTTAACGGGTTCATCGCATCCGATGAAAAGCCGTTGACAGGGGTGCGGAGCATTGTCCTGAACAACGTCGTCCTCGGTGCGGATACCGTGAACGGTGAACTTCCGAAGCACATCCTTGGGCGAGAGTATCATCAGCTCATCCCCATCGAAGAAGCGATTGCGCTGTTCAATGTGAGCGGTCTTGGTCTCCTCGTCATAACCAAGCACTACTGCGGAAATCTGAAAATTCTGAATATATCCGCCCGATTCGGGTGCCATAAGTTCATCGGTCGAACCCATCGCATCATTATCGAGCATGAACCCCGTGGTGTAGGGGCGGTGGCTCACATGATTAAGCTCGTTACGAACGACCTGCATATCACAGCCGTCAAGTGCCATGCGGTAAGCGTTTACGACCGTTGCCACATAGAGGATGGACTTCATGCGGCCTTCGATCTTAAGGCTCACGATGCCAGAATCAATTATCTCGTTCAAATGCGAGACCATATTCATGTCTCGTGAATTGAGGATGAAGCTGCCATCCCGTTCGGATACGATGGTGAAATACTCCCCATTCTTTCCGCGTTCCCGAACCTCATACGACCAGCGGCAGGGCTGGACGCATTCGCCTCGGTTGCTGTCGCGACCGTCGATATAATTGCTGAGAAGACAACGCCCGGAATAGCTTACGCACATTGCACCATGCACGAAGGCCTCAAGCTCCAAGGTTTCGGGCAGTTTCCTGCGCATTTCGGCGATCTGCTTCAAGGTTAATTCGCGGGCAAGTACTATGCGTTCAATGCCCTGTTCGTGCCAGAAAAGCGCAGCCTCCGAATTAAGCGTATTCGCCTGCGTGCTGAGGTGGAGGTGGAGTTCGGGAGCGACACGCTTAGCGATACGTATCACGGAAGGGTCGTTTATTATCAGTGCATCCACGCCCGCTTCATGGAGGGCGCGAATAGTATCGGGAAGATCTACAAGGTCATCATCGCGCATGAACGAATTAACGGTTACATAGACCTTCACGTTGCGTTCGTGGGAGTAGCGAACGGCCTCGGCAACTTCGTCAAGCGTAAAATTATCCGCAAGATTGCGCAACGAAAATGCGGTCGTACCGAGGTAGACGGCATCCGCGCCGAAATGGATTGCAGTCATTAACCTCTCCATGTTGCCAGCAGGGGCGAGAAGTTCAACTTTTTTTCGCATAGATTTAGGCATGGTTTTTATTCTTGATTCCTTTGTCGATATAGTAGGCAATAAGCCCGGTGAACACCCCGGTTGGGATGGAAAACAGGCTCATCAAAGGGAAATAATACAGCATCGCTTTGCCAACGGCGATACAGCCGACGGCAAGCTGTCCAATATTGAACATAAATGCGCTAGCAGTGCTAATGCCGATGGGGGATAACTTGTCCAGCCTGCGTACAGGCTCCAATAGCACCATGATAAGAAGCGACAAAAGCGCACCCACAAGGCTATAGGGGAGGGATGAAACCGAGCCAGAAATGAGTGTGCCGAGTAAACAACGTACTACAACTATCGAGGCGGCATAACCGTTTCCAAGCCGCATCACGGCAAGCAGGGTAAATATATTTGCAAGCCCAAGTTTAACGGGAACACCTGCTATGAGCGGCGGCAGCAACGCTTCAACGCTGTGCATGATCACCGCGAGTGCGGCAAGCAAGGAGGCTTGAGCAATGAAAGAGGTCTCAGTTAGCGTATGCTTTGTGCCGGATAAATGTCTCACCATGTGATTGAATCAACCCCCGATTCGCCTGTTACAGTGATTATTACTCGGTTCGGAAGGCACACGACAGGTCTTCCCGATGACGCACTACCCATATGGACGCAGGTTTTATCGGCACATTCAGCGTGGCTCATATACACATATCCATGGCTGACGGAGATGGTATTGAGTCCATCGGGCGTAACAATTTCAATATTGGCGTTAATGCTTCCGCAGTAGATCTGCTCACCGTGCCATGATACGAGTACGGTTTCGCCGCCCGTAGGCATAAACAACCATATCGAAAGCGAAAGTATAGCAATAGTAATTATAATAATTACATCCAAAAGTTTGATCCTTACGCCGTATTTCAACTTTTGAGCACCCTCACAAGCCATAGCGCCTAATGAGACAGCTTTGAAGCATCATCGATGAGCGCGATGCTCCTAACATAGTCATACATCGGTTTCATACGGATGAACTCATCATTAAGCCTGTTTGCAATGTCGCTCGGCTCAAGAAGATCGGCGACACCGTCAAAATGACGCATCCAAGAGAAGTTCTTGACATTGATATACGGCTTGATCTCCGCAGGCGCGTCGGGGAAGCGGTCGCGCTTATATAATTCGCAGGAATACATGAATCCGAGCTTCATCAAGGGTTCAGCCAAGGAGAAGAATCCCGACGGATCACTGATGATTCGTTTTCTGTAATGCGCCATGAAGCTGGGTTCTGCATAGTAGAACCCCATGCCGTAATCGTATCCGTTTGGATCGATGCCGAACCAGATTGTGAATCCCTCGCTGATGCTTCTGCCCGGATAGCGGTAGCCTAACCACATATTGTCGCGATAGGGAGACTTGTCCTTTGTAAACCTCGTATCCCGCCTTATTCTGGACACCGTGGTATTGAGGTTGGTGCTGAAATAGGGATCGACGGAGAGCACGGTCGGCATAAGCTCCGTTGCAAGCTGCTTGAGCGGTAGCTGTACGGATTTTTTATAACGCTCCCTGTTTGCGTCAAACCATTCAACATTGTTATTGAAGCGGATCTCCATCAGAAACTTGAAGGTGTCCGCAGTAAAACCAGAGAAGCCCATTTTTTTCCTTTCATCACTGAAAAGGTGTCCGCAGTAAAACTGCAAAAACTCTTTTATTTCCTTTCATCACCAGAGCGGGCTGTATTTAGCAACATTTCTGTTATGCTCGTCCAAAGTTTTTGCAAACACGAGCGCGCCGGTCTCGGGATCCATGAGACAGAAATACAGATACCCATCGGCAATGTATTGCTCGTCGGGGTAGAGCGCGGCGGAGAGCGCGGCATCGCCCGGGTTGGAGACGGGGCCAAGGGGCAGACCGACGTTAATGTGCGTGTTGTACAGCGACGGAGTTTCAAGCTGCTCGATGGTAAGATTGAGCGAACCCGTTTGCAGTACATATTCGAGCGACGCATCCGAAGCGTATGGCATGTTAAGTTCCGTGCGGTTGCTGAATACTGCGGAGACTCGTGCAAAATCAAAGGTTTTTGCTTCCTTTTCGATCAATGAAGCAAGTGTGGTCACCTCATAAAAGCTCAATCCCAGTTCGTTAGCCCTTGCGGTATAAATCGGGCCAAAGATTTGCTCGAAGCGCGTGAGCATCTTATCTATCAAGGTCTCCTCATTCGCGTCCGCATATATGTCATATGTATCCGGGAACAGGAATCCCTCAAGCATATACTTACGTTCGCCGGATTCATCCACCGGAATATCATTGATAAACGGATGATCCTTTATAAAGGCCTCGCCTGTAATACAGAGTTCTATAAAACGGTCGGGACTCTCATAAACGCCGAGTTCGACAAGCTTGTTTGCCGTAGCTTCGACAGTAAGGCCCTCGGGGATCGTAACGCTTATGGTCTCCCTCGGAGGATTGCCCTTGCAGATTACGTCAACGATCTCGGGTATGCTCATATTGCGTGAAAGCACATAGGTACCCGCCTGCAGTCTGCTTGATTTGCCGATAAAATCAACATAGACCTTGAATACGGCTTTATGCGGGATAAGTCCCTCGGCATCCTCGCCGCCGGCTTCATAGAGTATTTTGGCGATGGTGGATGCGCCGCTTCCCGAGGGAATTTCAACAACGATGGGCGTGGCATCGTTGGGGTCAACGGGCATGAAATAATCGTTATACAGCTTGTTTCCCACTTTATAAAGCAAGAGAACAGTAATAGCAACACAGGCCGCAGGCACTATAAATGCACGTAGAACACTCCAAACCTTCCAAAAGGTTTCAAACTTGGATTTGTTGCGCTTCTTGCGTTCCTTACGTTTGAGCCATCGGTTATACGCATCGAGTCCACCAGGCATATCATCGTCATATTCATCATCCAAATTGACGTATACCTTATCGGCGGGGATATTTGAATCGTAGACGCGCCTCGGAATATTGTTATTGATCGGCGAGAAAATATCGCTTTCGTCGAAGTATTCGCGCGAGCGCCCGCGTCCGTTTCCATCTGACATGTTGGAATTTCGACTGCCTGTGTTTGAAGATCGGCTATTGGGCATGATACTCCTCCTAAAATGTTTTTGGATCATTCGTCCAAAACGCTCAGATCGATATCAACAGCATCGGCAAGCAGTTTGTATATATCGCCGAGCAGATTGCTGAGACGGTATTGGGCAAAAAGGTACTCGGAAGCGTCGGGGTTGAGCTGCAATAATTCTCCCATCTTTTGCAGCTTTGCAAGGCTGACTTCATCGGGCTGCCCTGTGACCATGGCGGCCTGTACGCGGCACTGAAGGGTGCGATAATCCTTAAGCAGTACTCTTGTGGACTCATCAGCCGTGATCCTGTCCCTTGCGGCGCAGAACCGTGTAAATTCATCACTGTTCTTCAGCATATACGCCAGTTCCTGCGCTTTATTGTAAATATTATTCATACAATAGTCAAATCCTTTATGGTGTGAGAACAATCGCATCCAACCCGTCTCAGCAATCTATTTCAACAATCATCGGCATGATTATAGGCGTTCGCCTGGTCTTGCTGAGCAGAAAGCCCTTCATGCCCGATTTCATGCTCGACTTAAAGTTGCTCCAATCATACCTGTATTCCATAGAAAGCTTCATTGCGAGGTCGAATGCGTATTCGCGTGCTTCGGACATAAGCTCATCGGAATCCTTTACATAGATGAAACCCCTCGTGATGATTTCGGGCAGGCCGAGCATTTCTCCGGTGGATTTTTGTACGGGTATTATGATCGCGAACAAACCGTCCTGAGAGAGCAGACGGCGTTCGCGCAGCACCGTTGCACCAATATCGCCAACGCCAAGCCCATCGATAAGGATCGCGCCTGAGGCAACGCTGCTTGAAAGCTTCATTGCACCCTTGTCCGTTATTTCAAGCATGTTTCCATTCTCAAGCACAAAAATATTTCCGGGGGAAACGCCCATTTTTTCGGCAAGTCTCGCATGGTGATATAAATGCCGTGCTTCACCGTGTACGGGCATGAAGTATTGCGGTTTGAGCAGACGGAACATGAGCTTCAGCTCCTCACGTCTCGCGTGACCGGAAACATGCACGTCGGCAAGCCTATCATAAACAACGTTTGCGCCTCGTTTGAAAAGCTGGTTGATGACCCTGCCAACGCTTTTTTCGTTGCCGGGTATTGCGGAAGCGGAAATGATTACGGTATCTCCGTTTCCGATGATCAGCTTATGGTTTGCATTTGCCATGCGGAAAAGACCGCTCATGGATTCTCCTTGACTGCCCGTGGTTAGCACGCAAATGCGATCATTCTCATAATTTTTAAGCTTTTCAAGCTCAACAACGCTTTCCTCGGGAAGATTAAGGTAGCCAAGCTCCTTTGCAATTTTGGCTATCATTACCATCGACCGACCTTGGAAACATACGACCCTGTTATGCCTTATAGCAATGTTCACGACTTGCTGTATTCTGTATACATTGGATGCGAAGGACGCTACGATTATACGGCCGTCAGCATCGTTGAAAACCTTTTCAAAGGTTTTTCCTATCTCCATTTCGGACGGAGTCACCCCGGAAAGCTCCGCATTGGTGCTGTCCATAAGCAGAGCAAGCACGCCTTTGGAACCGTAATACGCAAAGCGGTTTATATCTATAGGTTCGTTATCCACGGGGGTATAATCCACCTTGAAATCACCCGTATGGATAACAACGCCGAGGGGGGTGGTGATCGCGAGTGCGACCGCACCTGCGATTGAGTGGCTGACCTTGATGAACTCTATCTCAAAACAGCCGAATTGCACCGTATCGCCGGCGGTTATGCAGCGAAGGTCGGCTTCTTCTATCTTGTGTTCATGCAGTTTATGCTCAATGAGCGCCAAAGTGAATTTTGTCCCGACGACGGGGACGTGGAATTTTTGCAGCGCATAAGGGATGGCACCGATATGATCCTCATGACCATGGGTGATTATGAATGCGGCGAGCTTATCCTGATTCAGCTCGAGGAACGACATATCGGGAATCACCATGTCTATGCCGAGCATATCCTCATCGGGAAAGGCAAGTCCGCAATCGATTACTATCATGCTTCCACCGTACTCGAGTACGGTCATGTTTTTTCCTATTTCTCCGAGGCCGCCTAAGGGAATTATCCTAAGACGCTGACCTGATTTTTTTGACAAATATATCTTCTCCTTTCAAAATGACGCATTTACCAAACCCTGCGTCGTGGGTCGCAACAATATATCGCAGTCGCAATATATTAACTATTGTAAGCGATGCTTGCAACTTGGGTGCGTTATGACACCTGATTTAGCCATGAAAGCGCATTCGCCAGCAGACGACTTTAGACACTACTCAACTTCAATCGTTGGCGCACAGCTCCGAAAGCTTCGTCTCCGCTTCCTCCCACCTGCTGTAAAGCTTCTCAATTTCCGCACGAAGCGCATCCGCTTTCTCGGAAAGCTCACCGGCAGCTTTATAATCCGATGCAATATACGGCATGGCGAGCTTTTCGTTGATCTCGGAAAGCTCCGCCTCGGCTTTTGCAACTGCGGCCTCGCAGCGTTCCGTCTCGCCTCGCGCACGGTTGATCGCGCTCTGTTGTGCCTTGCGCTCACGATACTCCGCCGCATTCCGTGACTGCGAATGCTTGCTTTCGACAGTCTCGTTAGCCTGATTGCTCAACGCTTCCAAGTAATCATCATACCCGCCAATGTATTCTTTAAGCCCATTTGGGGTCATATGCAGAACACGGTCGGCAAGCCGATTGACGAGATAACGGTCATGCGTTACGATGAGCATGGTTCCGTCATACTCCTCAAGGGCGGCTTCGAGCGCTTCTCGAGACGCGATGTCGAGATGGTTCGTAGGTTCGTCGAGCAGCAGCAGATTGGCTTTGGTAAGCATCAATTTAAGCAGTTGAACCCTCGCCATTTCGCCGCCGGAGAGCAGGCTGATGGGCTTATCCACATCCTCACCGCGGAAAAGGAATGCAGCAAGCGCGTTGCATATATCCTTATGCGAAATGGTGGTATAGTACTTATCCCAAACCTCGTTTAGAACCGTGTTATCCGGGTTCAGCGAAGTCATGGTCTGCTCGTAATATGCTGATTCAATATGGGAGCCGAGATAATAGCTTCCCTCGCTCGGCTGCATATGTCCCGACAATATGTTGAGCAGCGTCGTTTTACCGCATCCGTTATCGCCGAGTAAAAAGACTTTTTCGCCCTTTTTCAGGAGCATGCTGGCATTCTGAAATACTGATTTGCTGTCAAAGCGCTTAGCAAGCTTTTTTGCAACTAAAACATCGTTGCCGCCCGTTTCCTTCGCGGTAAACGCGAAATGTATGGACGCGCTGTCGCGTTCGGGAGCAACAAGCGTTGCCTTCAGCCTGTCCGCCTGCTTTTGTTTTGATGCTGCGGTGACAAAATTTCGCTCCTGTCCCCAGCGCCGCTGCTGTTCAACGATGCCCTCAATGCGTTTAATCTCCTTCTTCGTGCGGAGGTATTGGCGCATTTCAAGTTCCCTCGCGGTGCTGCGAAGCTCAAGATGGCGCGAATAATTGCCCTTTGAAACGAAGATGCGGCGATCCTTAAGCTCGATCGTGCGGTTCGTGACCCTGTCAAGGAAGTATCGGTCATGCGAAATGACTATGAAGGAACCCTTGTAGGTTCCGAGGAATCCTTCAAGCCATTCGATTGCGCCAATATCAAGGTGATTGGTCGGCTCGTCGAGCAGCAGCAGATTCGCCTTTGAAAGCAGCAGTTTTGCAAGCTGTGCCTTGTTCCTTTGACCTCCGCTAAAGGTGCGTATGCTGCGGTTAAGCTCTTCTTCGGTGAAACCCAAACCCAGCAGGGTGGAGCGGGTACGCGAGGCATAGGTTGCGCCGCCGAATTCAGCAAACTGCTCGTGCAGACGGTGCTGACGTTCAATAAGCCTGTCGCTTCCCGCCGCGTTTGATTCAAGCGCGGCATTGACGCTGTCGAGCTCGGCCTCTATATCCTTAATATGGGAAAAAACCTCTACAACATATTCATACAACGAGCAATTATCGTTTGAAACCGTCTGGCTCATGCTCCCGATAACGGTTCCGCCGCTTATATATATGTTACCCTCATCTGCGCTTTCCTCGCCGAGCAGTATGCGGAACAGTGTGGATTTTCCACAGCCGTTCACGCCAACAAAGCCGATATGGTCTCCCGAATCGACTTCAAACGAAACACCCTCAAACAACACGCGGGTCACGAAGGATTTTTTTAAATTATGTACAGCCAATAGAGGCATCGTTTAACTCCGTAAACAAAATCAATAACCTAATACGGTTGCTATCGTTATCTTTGATGACCAAACAATTACACTGATCGTACCGATGATTACAGTCCCTTCTCGGTATAACGCTCCCAATCCCTGTGCATATAGCGTTCGATGGGGTGGTATTCACCGATATAGTCATTTAAAAGCCCGTTATCTTCGGCGTAGCGGCGGAATTCATCCAAGATGCTCGGAACGCCGACGGTGTATTTGACGGGAAGTCCGGTCTCAACAGCCACATCGCGAACAAGGTTGTACCCGTCGATGAGCTCCTCAAGCGAGGTTTCCTGCGAAAGATTAGTATTGTTTACGATGGCATCGATATCCATCCTGCCCGCTTCCCGGATCCTTGCGATCATGTCAAGATTCATATCGAGCTCACACGAGAACGGACGTCTTGCGTTGATGACGTATAATACTTTCACATCCTTAGCTTGGTCGAAAAAACGCTTGTACTGTCCGAGAGCGATAGCGCCAGCCGGATCACCTCCGACATCAAAGATGACGATGTCGCTGCTGTCCGAAAATACAGAATAAATATCCGCAGGCAGACTCGGGATCTCCACGCCAAGCATGGCATAGGTGGGGGAGAGCAGACGAATGCCCGCAGCGTCCAATTCCGCCTTGCGCTCGGTTGAGCGGAAATAGGGGTTAATTATGTCGAGATCGACGAGAGTGACCTTCTGATTTTTTGCGTATTCGAATGCAAGATTGAGTGAAAGCTCGGTCTTGCCGGAACCAAAGTTACCAATTATAACAATAAATTTTTTCATAGAACAGAAATCCGTTTGTTTTGCTTTGTGCGGATCATAGCATCATTCTCAAATTAATTTATGCAAATCTCCGCATTAGTCTCCGATTGCTTTAATTAAATCCACACGTTATTTTTGTGGCTTGAATCTTGCAATTATTCGTTCCGCAGCACGGATGCCATCAACGGCTGCACTAACGATTCCGCCCGCATAGCCTGCACCCTCACCGACCGGGTAAAGCCCCTTCATGCGGGTAGCTTCGCCGCCCTCGTCGCGAACGATACGAACGGGCGCACTGGATCTACTCTCAACGGCGGTGAGCACCGCGTCATACATGTCAAAATTCTTAATTTGACGTGAGAATGCACGGATACCATCTTCAATGCCCTTCGAGATCACGGGAGGGAGACAGCGGCGTATATCGCGCGGCACGACATTGGGACGATAGGTGGGGGTTATGCCGCCGAAACGCTCGGGTTTTTTATGCGCAAGGAAATCTCCAACGCGCATGGCAGGCGCGGAATAATCTCCGCCTCCAAGCCGGAAGGCCGCGTTTTCAAGCTTTTCCTGGAATACAATGCCAGAAAGCGGGTCATCTCCAAAATCGACCGGGTTTACTTGAACAATTATGGCGGAGTTCGCGTTTATTCCGTTCCGCGCATGATAGCTCATGCCGTTGGTCACGACTTGTCCCGCATCAGAGGATGACGCAACGACCACGCCGCCAGGACACATACAGAAGGTGTAAACGCCCCTTTCGCCGCTCTTGCCGGTGAGCCTGTATTCAGCAGCACCAAGGCGAGGGTGTCCTGCAAATTTGCCGTACTGGGATCGATTGATGAAATCCTGAGGGTGTTCGATGCGTACTCCCACGGCAAAGGGTTTTTGAATCAATTCAATGCCCTTGGAAATTAGCAGTCGATAGGTATCCCTTGCGGCCTGACCGATGGCAAGAATGACCGCACAGCAGGGTATTTTTTCCGAACCGTTTATCGTTACGGAAGTGATGCGTCCGTTAGCGGAATCGAAATCCGTCATGCACGAATTGAACCGAATATCGACACCCATATCCTCAAGCGCCTTGCGCATATTGAGCACAACTTCCGAAAGCACGTCCGTGCCGATATGGGGTTTTGCCTCTATACCGATGCTCTCGTCAGCGCCGAACTTAATTAGAGTTTCAAGTACATCCTCAGCACGAGGATCCTTGATGCGCGTTGTGAGCTTTCCATCCGAAAAGGTACCCGCGCCGCCCTCGCCGTACATAATGTTGCTGTGGGCATTGAGCAGTCCTTTCTCGAAAAAGGCATCAACGTCCGCTTTGCGCTCGGAAATGGGCTTGCCCCTTTCGATCACTGTCACATGGTAGCCGAGTTTGGCAAGCTCATATGCGGCAAACAGTCCAGCAGGGCCGAGACCTATGACAGCAATGGTTGCATTTTGAGGTTCATTGCCGCATTCGGGGCATCGTTTCGTCCGTTCAGGCAGTTTACCTACATTTTTCAGATCCAACAGCGCGACGCGCCGTGCGTTTTCGTTTGAAAGCTCGAAACTGACGGAATATATGCTGCGTATATCCGCCTTATCCCTTGCATCGAGGGAGTGCCGTATAATGCGCATTTCCGAGATCGCATCTGGGGCAAGGCGAATATGGGAGGAAAGCAGCAGCTTAAGTGCGGCTTCATCCGCATTGAAGGGCATATTAAGATTTGTTGCGACAAGACGCATTTCGTTTAATTTATCGCAGGACGAATCCCGCAATTGTATCCTTTCTTTTGTTTTTCGCAAATCTATGCGAAATAGGCTTTAAGCCGGTGCAAGCCAGGCATTTTAATTCTCTATCGGCGAAATCGTGCAGATGACAGGGGTTATGTTATAATCAAGTTCAAGCAAACGATCCCCATTCTGCAGCTCCAACTCAGGTACGAGGGTGTAATTGCCTTCATCATAACCTGACATGTTCAGCGTCAATTTGATTTGCCATGAGTACAGACTTCGTATCAAACTGGCCTTTCCCTTGAAACTGATATTGCAAACGGTCGTATCATAGCTGTAGTACATGGCCGGATCCTGATTGATGATAAGGATCGGCATCGATTCGAACGATATTTCCTCATTACGCTCGCTGATCTCTATTGTAACCGTGAATTGATTCTCGGAAAGCAGTCTGATGCCCTCGGGAAGTCCGCTCACGGATATAGTGGCAGTAACTAATCCTTCATCCGATATATTACTTATATCAATGGGTTCAATCGAGATCAGCTCATTGACAGTAGCAAGCACATCCGACTCAGCAGCAATGCTGAGCGCATTAGGACTGATATTAATGCTTGAGATTTCAAAAATATCCTTAAGGCGATCCTGCCCGATGATATTGGGTTGGATAGGTATCTCCAAATATGGCAGAATATCCATGGTAACCGTTGCGGAGGGCAGCGTGCCTATGACAACCGAGGAGGAATCAATTATGTTATCCTCTTTATCATAAAGATTGAGAGTAAAGGAATCATTAATTGGCTTTGTACGACCAGTCAAATCAATTTCAAAGCTTGCCTTAACTATGCTATTTATTTCGCTTTCCGCTCCCTTGATCCTAACATTGCTTGAATCAAGCTGAGGATCGGAATGCCAATAGCCTTCGGGAAGCTCGCCGATGAAGCTGTGGCTGATAGGGATGCTGCGTTCAACAACATTATCGAATTTTAAAGTAACCGCCGAGGGAGTAACGGAAATGACCGTACCGATGCTTGTCGTTGCGGTTATATAAAGCGTGCGTTCGCCGGCCGAGTTTATTTCCTGTGCGCTTACGGATGCACGGACAATATTGCCTGCAACACTCTCCTGATTGAAGCGGGGAAGATCATTAAGCGTGGTTTGAACGGTAACCGTAACCTTCGGAATAAGCTCGTCTAAATTGCCGCAAACGGCAAGGTTTGAGTCAAGTCCGCTGAAGCTGACCGGAACGTTTTCGATTCGCTTTTCGCGGGCGGGATTTTCGCTCATGAGGACATAACCCCACAGGGTCATGGCAATGAGTGCCGACACGAGCATGTAACCAAGCTTGCGGATAAAGGAACGCTTATACCAACGGACGGGAGTCTCGTCCGTTTTTTCTGAATTTCCGACGGGCGCAGCGGGGGCATGCCCGTCGGTGTGGTTAATGAATCTATCGTTATCTTTGCTGCTTGTCATTGTCCTTACCTAACCTCTTGGTGATAAATGTAAACGGATGTTCATCCTGAGGTGCTGAGAACATGGTTTCAAGCACCTCAGTGAGCGCGATTCTGTCAACATATCGGACGAGCTTACCGTTTTCCGCATAGGATATAACGCCAGTCTCCTCTGATACCACGAGAGTTAAACTGTCGGAAACCGAGGATACGCCGAGTGCGGCGCGGTGGCGTGTGCCAAGCTCCTTGGAAATATTAGGGTCGCTGAACAGCGGAAGCACGCAAGCCGCATAGTGAATCCTTCCGTCTCGAACGATAACTGCACCGTCATGGAGCGGCGTCTTCGGCTCAAATATATTCTGAACAAGCGCACTGCTTATGCTTGCATCAAGGTATGTTCCCGTGGGAAGATAGTCGTCAAGCTTGGTCTCCCTTTCGATAACGATGAGCGCACCGACCTTGCGTTTGGAAAGCTCCACAAGCGCATTGACAAGTTCTTTGACGATTTGATTATCGCTTTCCTTGTCCCTGGTAACCAGATTAAACTTAAACCTGCCAAGGTGAGCCAAAGCCCTGCGGAGCTCGGGCTGAAAGAGAACGAATACTATAACGATACCGGATACTAAGAGGGTATTCAGAAGGTAGTTCACCGTGTATAGGTTGAATACGGTGCTTAACAGCATGATGATGAGGAGTACCGCCAAACCCTTTAAAAGCTGATAGGCGCGAGTGTTGACGGAAACCTCGATGATTTTATATATAAGAAATGCTATGATGATTATATCAAGCAGATCCTGAAAGCGAAACTCGGCTAAACCGCTGAGTATCGCATTAATAATGTCGTTAAATTTCATCCGAATACCTCCATGCGCGTGCCGCCGGACACCGGGCGCTATGCTCGCGCGCGGCAAAGAATACTCATGCAATTAAATGCAGAATACCCGCACACTATTATATCATAACACAGATCGAACCAAATTTGTACTGCCAATTTTGGAATTTCTGTTAAATTAATTTTTGCAGATAAAAGTGAAGAGAATACTTTTGTAAATCAAATGGAATCAAACAGCATTAAATTGTCAGAAAATACTGTTTAGGCTATGCTACTATCGCAGAATTTTAGTACGGCTTCCGTCAACGTATTTCAAACAGCTCCATACGCTCCGCGTGAACTCGGTCAAGTTTTTCAATGTAGGTAGCTATATCCTTAGGATTCGGTACGCGCTCAATGCGCTGTTCTCCCAGAAAAACACGTTTGGTCATTGCACCCGCGCCATGAGCGATGATGCTTAGAGCATCCTCCATCATGTCGATATTATATATGCAAACCTTATCGGCCTTGGAATACCCAACATTCTCCATATTGCCGGCCATGTACTTTTGCCTATACATATAGTATGGCAGCATTCCCATGGCCTCTGCACCCGCAGATCCTATTGCAGTCATGCGTTCGACCTCCGAAATCGCAGGCAGCGCTATGTGTTCAAGCTGCTCCTTAAGGCGCGATGAACGCTTTATTGCAAGGGTATGGACGGTGAGACAGTCGGGATCAAGCTTGATGACCTCATCGATCGTGCACTGCATGCCATGTGCATCCTCACCGGGAAGACCCGCGATCAAGTCCATATTGATGGAATCGAAGCCGATCTCTCGTGCCAGCATGAAGCATTTACGAATGTCCTCTGACGTATGCTCCCTGCCAACCGCGCGAAGCGTTGCATCGCACATGGTCTGCGGATTGACGGATATTCTTGTTGCACCATATTTTTTGATTACGCGGAGCTTCTCGGCGGTAATGGTATCGGGCCTGCCTGCTTCAACCGTGAACTCGGTTCTGGGCTTTACATCGTATTCGGTGATCGCAAAATCAATTAGGTCGCTCAGCTCATCCGCCGTCAGTATCGTGGGCGTTCCTCCTCCGAGGTACAACGCGCGAACATGCAGCCCATTAGCTTTAACGAGCTTGACTCCGTTCAGAATATCACGCTTAAGAGCGGAAAGGTATGCGCTCATATCGGTTTTTTGCGTGCGAAGCTGTGACGCAAAGGAACAGTACAGGCATCGTGTTTTGCAGAACGGAATGCCTATATATACATCTACCTCGTCATGTCGGATAGAGCCTAGTACTTCGGTCTGTACGGTCACTATTTTGTCCGCAAGGCGCAGCTTTTCCTCGGTTACGTCAAATTCATTGAGCATGAGCCGGTTTGCATTTTGTTCGCCTTCTGTGAGTTTTAACTCACGAAGTAGCCTTGTCGGACGTATTCCGGTCAACGATCCCCATGGAAGACTCGTTTCGGGGAACGCTTTACGCATCGCGCGGAATGCGGCAACCTTGATGCAGCGCTTGCCATAGCGCTTTTCTAAGAGAGCGCTTTCATCACGATAGGGTGCGGTATGGATATAACTGTAGGATATACCATTAAAGCAAAGGCTCGCCTCGGCAACAAAATGCTCATCGCGATCAACAAGAGTGACATACAAACTATCAGCACCACTAAAGCCTGGGTTATCTTCGCAAAGCTCAATGGTGGCCTGTGGAAGAAACAGACGTATTATCTCGCAAATATCATTGAAAAAATTCTGTCTGTTTGTATATAAAAGCATGTCGCACCCCCCGCTGCATAATGAATGCAGAGTTTAATAGTCCAAACCGCCGTTGCGCATGAACGGATTGTGTTTGCGCTCAAAATCGAGCGTCGTTTCGCGCATGTGTCCCGGTAAGACCCGATAATCCCCTTGAAGCGTGAATAGACGATACAGTATGGATTCATAGAGTTGCTCGGTGCTGCTGCCCGGAAAATCCGTTCGTCCAACGCTCAGGCGAAACAGCGTATCGCCTGAGAATATTACCTTTTCATCCTCCATGACAAAACATACGCAGCCACGGGTATGGCCGGGGGTATGTATAACGCGAAAATCCATTCCGGCTGCCGTAAAGCGGTCGTTATCCTTTAGCGGAATATCAACCTCGCAAGGTCTTACGAGCGCACCGGAGATCATTGCAAGGTTTACAGAACTGTCCGAAAGAGCAGCCGCATCGAGTGAATGGATCATCACGGTTGCGTTTTCATGCTCCTTTAATCCCGCAACTCCAATGATATGGTCAAAATGTCCATGCGTGAGCAATATGTGAGAGCAATGCAATTTGTACTTTGCCATCTCATCAAGTACTTTTTTTGAATTCGCGGGATCGATAACAACGCAGTCACCGCCTTTTTTGGCGGCCTCGTCAGTAAAAACTATGTACGTATTGACCGAGAGCGGCCCGGTCGGGACGGAGAGAATGTTCATTTAATGCTTCCTTTCAGCACCATAGCCGTGTTTCTTCCAATCGGTGTTACAACATTGAAAGAAAGGTAAAAATACAAAAATATCAGTTTTATGCCTCAGTATAGCTTCTTGCTGTCAAGAAGTATAGTAACGGGGCCATTGTTTACAATGTATACCTGCATGTCGGCTCCGAAAACACCCGTTTCAACATGCACGCTCTTCTGCAACGCTGCAATAACGCTTTCATAAAGGGGGATCGCCGTTTCGGGTCTTGCCGCACCGATGAAGCTTGGACGGTTGCCCTTCCGCGCATCGCCAAGCAGGGTGAATTGGGATACCAATAGGATCTCGCCGTCACAGTCAAGCACCGAGCGGTTCATTTTGCCGAACTCGTCCTCGAATATGCGCAGATTTAAGCATTTTTTAACGATATAATCGACATCCGAAGCACCGTCGTCCGGTTCGATGCCGATAAGCACCGTGAGTCCTGATCCGATTTTTCGGGCGCAATCCCCTTCGATGACAACGGTGGATTCGGATACCCTTTGAACAATTGCCTTCATGTTGACTTTACCCTCGATACTTCTTCAACTGAGTCGACCTTCATCAGGTTGCGCACGATGTTCTGAAGATGAACTGCATTCTGTACATCGAAACTCATGGAAACATCGACTTCTTCGGTTGATTCGACGGCTCTCGCATTGATGCAGCGGAGATTTATCTTCATATTCATTAACATTTGGCTCAAATCCATCAGAAGCCCTACTCGCTCCTTGGCAAGGATGTGAATCGTGACCGGGAAGCTGGCGTTATCTTCATCCGCCCATGATACGTCAATAATGCGATCGCTGTCGCTAAGCAGTGCTGATGCATTGGCGCAATCCTTGCTGTGGATGGAAACGCCGCGTCCTCTGGTGATATAGCCGAAAATATCATCACCGGGCAGGGGAGAGCAGCATTGCGCGAAGCGCACGACCATATTGGCTTCACCCTTCACGATGACGGCACGACCGCTTGCGTCGAAGCTTTTACCGGGAGCCTGCTCGTTCTGTTCGAGCTTGCGTGCAAGCTCCTCCTCCTTTTGCGCCTTGCGATAGGCATCCATGAGCCTGTGAAGGATCTGTCCTGTGGTGAAGCCCCCATAACCTATGGCCGCATAAACATCGTCCATGTATGTCATCCCCATGCGCTTGAGCATGGCCTGACAGAATTCGGGTTTTGAAATATCGGCAAACTTTTGTCCCTGCCTGCGGGCTGCTTCTATAAGCATTTCGCGTCCGCGCTCGATGTTCTCTTCACGATTGGACTTTTTAAACCACTGCTTGATCTTAGATTTTGCCTGTGAAGTTTTAACAAAGTTAAGCCAATCCCTGTTCGGGGCGGCCTGAGGGTTCGTCAATATTTCAACGACATCATGGGTTTTAAGCTTGTAATCAAGCTTTACCAACGCGCCGTTTACCCTTGCGTGCTGGGTGTGGTTGCCGACATTGGTGTGTATGCGGTATGCAAAGTCAACTGGGGTGGAGCCGAGCGGCATATCGATTATTTCGCCGTTCGGAGTGAGTACGAATACATAGTCCGTGAAGAAATCCTGGCGGACATTATCGACATACTCCTTGGTTGAGCCAGCATCGGAATCGTAGTCTACAAGCTGGCGCAGCCATGCAAGCTTACTGTCGAGATTATCCTGTTCGGTGCGCCCTTCCTTATACATCCAGTGTGCGGCGATGCCGTATTCGGCAGTTCGGTGCATTTCCCATGTCCTTATCTGAACCTCGAACGGCATACCGTGTTCGCTGAAAAGCGTGGAATGGAGCGAACGATACATATTCGTTTTGGGCATCGCGATATAATCCTTAAATCTGCCCGGAAACGGCTTCCAAATTGAATGAATTATGCCGAGCGCACCATAACAATCCTTGATCGAATCGACAATTACACGCAAGGCGACCAAGTCGTAAATCTCGTTGAGACCGACCTTTTTTATGTTGAGCTTGCGATAGATGCTGTAAATATGCTTTCTTCTTCCGCTGACATCCGCCTTAATGCCGGCTTCCTTGAGGGCAGTCTCGATGCGGCGCATTGACGTTTTGAGCAATGCCATGCGCTCCTCCTGCTTGGGTTCGATAAGCGATTGGAGCCTGCGGCATTCCACGGGCATGAGGTAGCTGAAGGAAAGATCCTCAAGCTCGATTTTTATGGCACCCATACCGAATCTGTCAGCTAAAGGCGCATAAACCTCCATGGTTTCCTGTGCTTTGCGTATGCGCTTTTCCTTGCTGCAATAGCCGAGGGTACGCATATTATGAAGGCGATCAGCGAGCTTAATCACGACCACGCGCACATCGTTTGCGATAGCGAGGAACATCTTGCGAAGATTTTCAGCCTGCCTGTCCTCACGCGAAAGCATATGCGAAATGTTGCTCTTAGTAAGCTTTGTAACGCCGTCAACCATTCGCGCTATGTCCTTGCCGAACATGGCTGATATTTGCTCAACGGTTATACCGTGACCATCCTCGACGGTATCGTGAAGCAGCCCCGCAATGACCGTATCGGCATCCAAATCCATTTCAAGCAGGAAAAGTGCGACGGCCTCGGGGTGGATATAGTATGCTTCGCCGGATTCACGCTTTTGCTCAGCGTGAACCGTTTTAGCGAAGTCAACGGCCTTTTTTACCAATTCAATTTTATCCTGAGTGAACTTCCGTTCACATGCAGCTATGAGTCTGTCCATAGACGCTCCATGGTAAACCGTTCTATCTAATTATTTCTACTAATTATTCTTTGATGCTTTTATCAGTATTTGATTACGGAGATAACGTTGTGTCCATCGAGCCGTTCGCGTCCGTTCAGATCGGAAAGCTCGATCGCAAATGCGGCAGCAACGACCGTCGCCCCCATGTCCTCGGCAAGCTTTATGGTCGCTAATGCGGTTCCTCCGGTCGCGAGAAGGTCGTCAACGATTGCTATTCGCTGACCGGGTTCAATGGCATCCTCATGTATTTCAAGGCAGTCATCGCCGTATTCAAGGCCATAGCTTATTTTGCAGGTCTCGCACGGCAACTTCCCGGGTTTTCTCGCTACAACAAAGCCGGCGTTTATGGCGTAGGCGACCGCTGAGCCGATTACGAATCCTCTCGCCTCGGGGCCGATTACAATGTCTACATCCAGTTCGCGCAGGGAGTCCGCAAGAGAATGTATGAGCGATTCGTAGGCGACCCTATCCTTAAGCAAGGTGGTAATATCTCGGAAAAGTATTCCGGGCTTTGGAAAATCGGGTATGCTGCGTATGGTTTCCTTAAGTTCCTTTTCGTTCATCATGACAGTAAACCTCCACGGTTCTATTTTGTATAGTTTTGTAGCTTTGAAATCCTTCGATACAGTGCGCTGTTGGTTAGGGCAGTGCAGCGCACGTTCTCCACTGTAGAGATCGAGCCGTTTCGATTGAACGCGATGAAATCCAGCTCAAAGAATACTCGAAGTGCGAATTCAACCTGATACAGCGGCACCTGCATTTCCTCGCTCAGCCTTGCAGACAGTTCTTCAAAGGAATAGCAGCGTAACGACAGCATGGAAAGGGTTCTGCGATAGCAGCATACCATGAATTCTCTTCTGCAATCAAAAAGGCAAGCGACTTGGCCAAATTCGCCGCGAGCATCGAAATTGATAAAGAAACGGGTTTTGTTTGAAATACGCGGCTCCTCGTTCGAACGGCTCTTCGATTTATTCAAAAAACGTTGTGCAACGAGTGAATAGACCTCAGGCGTTGGCGGCAGATCATAGAATAGAATTTGATTGAAACCATTTTCGGGCAGGGCGGAAATGATGGGTGCGATAACTACCGTATTTGTGTGTACCGGTGAATCGGGAATGAGCCCAAAACAAATCTCAATATTTCCTATATCGCGTTCCCGCATATCGGCAATGATACGCTTTGCTCCATCAATGGTGAAAACGAGTATCATCATGCCCGAAATACAATGATTGCTTATTTCGTCAAGGCAAACTTCAATGCTCTGCGGAGCTGAGCAGGCGGTGCTTTCATCACACGAGTATTCCGAAACGCATTCGGATAATGCGCAATTCTCAATAAGTGCGCTGCAGAACCGCGCCATGCTTTTTTCTACATACTCAGAAGGCTCGGAAGGCAATTCCGCTTTGGCAGAAAGCAGTCTGAGCTGAAGATTGGACTGCCCATTCCAGTTGTTGATACTGAGAGTGAACAGCATTTCGGTGGTGTCCGCATTCATGAGTCTGTCAAAGCTGCTTGCAGAGGCGAACCACACCGCCTCAAGGCATCGAAAACCGTCCCTCACATCCATTCGCATGTGCTGAGCATTGCAGCCAAACCTGCGCAGATGGGATATGCGCACTTCGGATGCGTGGAAGATGGGGGACGGATTGCCCTCACCGAAGGGGGCAAGCAGGGATATTTCTTTGACAAGTTCATGAGTGATACCCGAGAGAGCAATGTCGAATTCGTAGCTCTTGCGCGGGACAAAGAGCTTGTCATCGTATACATCGGCTAAATGACGATTGAACTCTTCCACAAACGCTTCGAAATGAGACGACTCGATCGTTACACCGGCTGCTTTAGCATGTCCACCAAACCTAAGAAATAATTCTTTTGTAAAGGTAAGCGCATCATGAATGTTGATTCCGTCAATGGAACGGGCAGAGCCTTTGAGAACTCCGTCGCTCTCCGAAAAGAGTATTGCAGGGCGATGATACATCTCGGATATGCGTGACGCTGCGATGCCTATTACGCCCGAGTTCCAATCTGCGGATTTAAGGATGATGGCGCGTGTCTCAGCGAGGTTTATATGACTAACCATCTCGATGGCGGAATTCAGTATTTCAGCCTCCTGCTGCTGCCTGCATTCGTTCAATCTATTCAATTCCGCAATGATTTCATCGATCCGTTCAATATCCGCTGAAAGGAAAAGCTCAACGGCAAGCGAAGCATCACTCATCCTGCCAGATGCATTGAGCCGTGGCGCGACGGAAAAGCCAAGATTACAGACGGTATAAGGCATCTTTGCGGTTGGAATGCTTGCAATAAGGCGTCTTAAGCCGACGCAGCAATCGCCCGCATTGACTGCCTCGAGGCCAAGCTTAACTAAGATACGGTTTTCATCGAGCAGAGGAACAACATCGGCAACGGAGGCCAGTCCTGCAAGTGCTACATAGCGCATAGCGGTATCCAAACCCGCAAGTGCATGAAGCAGCTTAAAAGCGACACCGGCTCCACAGAGTATTCGATTCGGGTAATTGCTGCCGGGGACGGTATGGCAGACAACGGCAGTACAGACGGGCAGCGTTTCGGGAGGGATATGGTGGTCTGTTACGATAACATCAATGCCGCATTCAATGCAGTACTGCACCTCACAAGAGGCGGAAATCCCGTTATCGACGGTTATCACAAGCTCCACACCACATTGCTTCAGCCTTTCCACGGCGCTGCGGCTCATTCCGTAACCTTCGTCCCGACGCGAAGGTATGTAATAGCATACATCGGCACCTATGGAACGGAAAAAGTCCACAAGCATCGATGTTGCGCAGATGCCATCGACATCATAATCTCCGAATACGCATATCTTCTCTCCGATAGAAATAGCGGAACGTATGCGGGAAACAGCCTTTTCCATATCCGGCAACATATACGGATCATGAAAAAAGGCGGGGGAGGGGTTTAAAAAACGGTTGATCTCATCATCCGTGACTGCGCCCCTCGCGCGAAGCGCACGAATTAGGAGTGGGGATAGACCCAAGCGGTTGTCCCCATCCGTTTCGGCAGAGAAATATTTTGATTTTTCATAAATAATCAAATCCGTTTCCTCCGCAATAGCCGTTAAATCTATGGATTACTAGCCCGACTATGAGACAGCCAATGAAGAGACGAATGCTCCATCAAATTTTGTGACGGTTAAATCAATTCGAGCAGTCCCCGAGCAGCTCCATGCCTATTGCAAGCTCGGTGCGTTTTTTGAGCAGTTTGCAGCTTATTTCAGGCGGGTTCATGATGCTGCCGTTAAGGTTATTGGCGTTCGCGGCACAGCCCCCGCTGCAATAATACTTAGCCCAGCATTTTGAGCATTTTTCCTTGGTGAATATATTGCAGCCAGCAAACCTGTTTCGGATCTCGTTGTCAAGTTCGTCATTATGGACGTTGCCGAGCAGAAAATCCTTATTGCCTACAAACTGGTGGCAGGGATATATATCGCCGTTGGGTGCGACTGCAACGTATTCAACGCCTGCGCCGCATCCGAGACTGCGCTTGGAGAGACAGGGCGAATCATCGAGATCGATCATGAAATGGAAGAAATTGAAGGGGTTGCCCTCGCTGCGGCGTTCAAGTACAAAGTCTGAAAGCCTATCATACTCGGTAAGTGCACGGTCGATGTTTTCTTCCGTTATCGCACATGGATCATCGGCGGGCAGTACCACGGGTTCGATGGAGATCTGTTCAAAGCCAAGATCGGTGAGAGCACGGACATCCTCGGTGAAGTCAAGGTTTTTTGCGGTAAAGGTTCCGCGTACATAATGCTCACCGTCGCCGCGAAGCCTAATGAGCTCCTGCGCCTTTGGAACTATGATATCATATGACCCTTTGCCGTTCGGCGTCACTCGAAGCGCGTCGTGAACCTGCTTTCGCCCATCGATGCTGATGACGAGATTGAACATCTCTTTATTAATGAACTCTATAATCTCATCATCAAGTGCGACACCGTTCGTGGTGATGGTAAAGTGAATGCACTTATCGTGTTTTTTCTCAAGCTCACGCCCGTATGCGACTACAGACTTAACGACATCAAAATTCATCAGCGGCTCTCCGCCGAACAGGTCGACCTCAAGGTTATGCCGTCCCATCGAATGCGCAATCAAAAAATCCAGCGCGGCCTTAGCAGTTTCAAGCGGCATAAGCATCCTGCCGCCATGGAATTCGCCGGTTTCCGCAAAGCAATATGCGCATCGGAGATTGCAGTCATGAGCAATATTCAAGCACATAGATTTGATCGGTGAAAACTCGGCGGTTCGCTTAGGAGCCGAAGGGGTGAGGGAGTCAAACTGTCCGGCCTTACGAAGCTCATCTATCTCATCCAGCACGTCATTTATCAATGAATTTGAATAGGGCAACGCATGTATATCGTTGCCCAATTCCATAGCCCTGATTATCTCGTATGTGGGCTCGTCCACCTTATGGATCGCACCGCTTTCAACATCAAGAACGAGAAAAGCATCACGGTATGCGAATGCGTGTATCATTATTTTGAAGATTTAGCGCACTTCTGGTTCGCAACTGTGCAGGAAGTCTTGCAGGCGGACTGGCAGGAAGCCTGGCATTCGCCGCATCCGGTGGATGCATCGTTCCTGATACATGCGGGTTTAATATTGGTGATGTGTTTCATGGATAGCTCCTCCATTTGTTCATAATATAATGATTATACTACATATGATGCCTGATTTCAATACCGAGTTAAGAGTTATTTCGACAAACGATGCAGTATGCCGCCAACCATACCTGCGCAGCCGCACATAAGAAGGTCTATAAAGGTGCCGGTGTTGAAAGAAAAATCGTTTGTAAGTATGGAAAACACTGCGAACGAGAAGACAACATAAACGATGCCGCTAATTGCTCCATACAGCCAGCTTTTATTCTCAAAGCATCTTACTCCGATAAGTGCGGCGATCAAGGAGCTTGCAGCTTTGATGACAGGGTTGATTATGCGAATGCTGTCGATTTCCAAAATTTGTTTTTGCAGCAAAAGTGCGGATATAACGATCAAAACCATGCTGCACAGCAGCGCGATCAACGCGCTTTTCAGTATCGATATGATGGGATTAACCGCTGTTTTTGTGCCGTTATTTGTCGTGTTACCATGCTTTGCCATGCAAAGCTCCTTTCTTCGGGCTGAAAATTAGACCGTATGGATTTGGAGAATATCCGAAAATGTGAAAGGACAGTTTCTTCATATCTTCGGATACCTGATAAACGATATGCACAAATAACGGAATTATGCAGACAGTTAAAAAATCTATGCGTACAATGAAGCTGCACCCCGCTTCGTTTTGGGTACAGCCGATTCCTTAGATTCGTTTTTTGCTCTTAATACCTCGTATTAAGCAAACGATTCCAAAGACAATAAGGAAAATTACACCGACAATGATAATGATGGGAGAACCAATGAAGATGATCAAAAAGAGGATACTGCTCCAATTAGAATCTTTTTTCGGGTTTTCTACGGAGCAAAGCGAAAATTTCAGTTCTCCCGAGGGAAGACCGTCACGCACGAGCCTGTATCCGCTGTCGGTCTTTTCAAAATCGCCCAAGCTGCTTTCGGTAACAAAGAAAGGTGTATTGATTACTATTTCGAGCGAACCGAATTCAGACCATTTCTGCGCAGGGGACAGCAGGTATGTGTAATCATAAACATTTGGGTCCCAGTATCCGTCTATTGAAGGGTACATTGGTGCAGTAACAGCGTTCACGAGCCTTTCGCCCGGGGCAAGGGTTATCTCATATTCGTACCAGCGCATAAGCGAGTGGGAAAGATCAAAACCGCTATCAGAGCGGGAAACAACGCCATATTTGCTTTCGTTCCTGTTTAGATCCATCACCATCGCATTATACCAGTCCGATGCGAGTATGTCCGATTCTTCGACATATGCTTTAAGCACAAACTCTTCAAAGGTCATTTCTTCGGTGGATACGAGCGTTGCAGAACCCTCAATTTCCTCTTTATCTTTAACTCCGCCGTTCTCGTAAAACTTCCATTGCGGATCTCCATTCAAAGGTTCGCCGATTGCATACAGGGTGAGGTTGCTTCCGTTTTTCACCCATGCGCTGATGCGGCAGGACTTATTCTTCTGCACATGAGTACCTCTTAATTCCATAAACAAAAGCTTCGTTTTTCCGTCAAACTTTGCAAGATCGAATGCTGCGTTTGCGGCATCATATTCATCATCGATACCACTGATAGAATATGTATACTTTGTGACGGGCATATCGGATCTAAAAAACGGATCGTCAATATACCCATCGCATAGCCTTCCAAGGTCCTCTTCAAGCTCAAAGCTTGCTCCTGTTGGCATCAGCGTATGCCGTAGGGTCTTTTCAATCACATTACCGTTGATGGTTATATCGTATTTATCGGTATCATTGACGTTTACATACATCCCAAGCTTCGAATCCCAAAAGGAGTAACCGTTTCCGTATGAGGGCAGTTTCCCGAACGGAAAAACAAGCGTAGCAATTATGGTATAATCAGCCGGATTATAAAAGGTATACTGCGCCGTAACGAATGCTGAATATTCTAAAAAGTCCTGAGTTTGTTCATAATCACGCTCAGGGAACTCATGAATATCAAAGGTCAGCAGCTCATTTTCCACAACGATGGGACAATCCTCATCAGCAATAATTGCACCCATGCCGGTAGAACCTGACCAAAATTTCGGGACCGAGTTTGCGGATGTGGGCACTGCACCGAAACCTAAAAGCAAAATCATGCAGAGCATCAGCGCAAAAACCTTTACCGTCCTATTCATATTAATCGATGACACCTCCATCAAAAACAGTTTAACTGCACCTCGATATGAATGCCTTGCCTATATAATTAAAAAACAAAGTCAATGCAGTAATTAAAATTCAAGGATCAGCAGACCGTATTTATGCCAACCCATTAGCCCAGACCCGCACGAAGTCCAAAAACGCCCTGCAAGCAGGGGAAATCGCGATGTTTGGATAAGTAGCTATCCCGATCGTGCGCGCACATGCCGGATGAAGCTCCATTACATGTCCAGTATCATGAAGCCCCGTCAGGATAAGCTCTGGGACAATGGTCATGCCAAGGCCGTTTCTCACCATGGCGATCGCTGCGTAGTCGTCGCTTACGGTGAACCGCACCCTAGGGCTGATGCCCGCGTCCGCTAAGATATGTCCAATGTCGTATTTCGAGCCTTCGCCCGGAATGATGAAATCAAGATTCGTGATCTCTTTCAAAGGCAGGGCATCTCGTTTTGCAAGCGGGTGGTTCTCCGGGAGCAAAGCAAGCATCCTATCATCCTTTAGCGGATGAAAATCCAAGTGTTTGATGGATACGCTGGACATGAAGCCGCAGTCGATTTCTTCGTCGGCGATCAAATCTTCAATCGTTTCATATGTGCCAATTGAGATATCGAACTCAATATTCGGATAAAACAGGTTGAACTCCTTGATTATCTGCGGGAGCCAATGGGTCGCAACACTTGAAAACGCTCCGACGCGCAGCTTGCCTGACCGAATGCCCTTAATTTCGTCGGCTACCTGATGGAGCTGTTCATCGCGGTTGATCAATTCACGCATCGATGGAAGCATACGTTCTCCGTCATGGGTCAGCCTCACACCCATCTTACTGCGAATAAGAAGGGGAAAGCCGAATTCATTCTCCATCTGTGCGATTATGTGGCTGACGCCCGACTGCGTGTAACCAAGCTGCTCGGCGGCGGCGGTAATGTTTTTGGTTTTCGCGACCCGCAGGAACACTCGGTAGTTATCTATATTCATTGGCTACCATCCATTACTGTTTTTTATGGATATTATAACAAACATTTGATTTAATTGCAAGCGTTTCGGTTGTATAGTAGTACGGATGCGGGAATTATGTCGTTCTTGCTCAAAGTATTGCGAATAAAGGAAGAACATGCATAATTATGGAAACCATAAGCAAGCTCTTTTCTCGTAAGAAAAAGCAAAGTCGCAGCTTTGAAGATGTTAAGCACATCTCCTTACCCTCTTGGCTGAGTGCCGTCATCTTTCTCGTCATTTTTATAGCCATTTTTGCAATTTTCGCAGTCCCGATGGGTCTGTCCAATATGCTCAACACCATGATGAATACGGCGTATCAGCTTCTTATCGATACGACTTTGTTTATAATGGCACTCGCCGTGATCATGGGCTCGGTATCTGCGCTGCTTTCCGAGTTTGGGGTGGTTGCGCTTCTTAATAAAATCTTATCTCCGCTGATGAGGCCGATCTATGGCCTGCCAGGCGCGTCTTCACTCGTGATCGTAACAACATATCTTTCCGATAACCCGGCGATCCTTTCGCTTGCCGATGATCGCGGCTTCCGCAAATACTTTAAAAAATATCAGCTTTATGCGCTAACTAACCTTGGTACAGCGTTTGGAATGGGATTGATCGTTTCTACATTTATGATAGGTTTGAGCGCACCGAGCGGTGGAAGCATTGCAGGTGCTGTGCTTATCGGCAACATCGGCGCAGTACTCGGAAGCATAGTAAGCACAAGACTTATGCTGTTCCAAACCAAGAAGGTATTCGGCAAGGACGCATGGGCTGATGATCTGCCTGCTAAATCCGATGACGCATCAAATGTGGACAACCCAACAAAGCAAAAGAAAAATATCGGTATGCGCATAATAAACTCAATACTTGAGGGAGGCAGTAGCGGCGTTCAGGTAGGCCTCAGCATCATACCGGGAGTGCTTATCATCTGCACGATAGTAATGATGCTTACAAACGGCGGTTCGGAAGGTGGATATACCGGAGCTGCATACGAGGGCGTTGCGTTTATACCGAAGATTGCCAATGCATTGGGCTTCATCATTAAGCCGTTGTTTGGCTTTGCATCATTCGATGCGATCGCGGTGCCGATAACGGCTCTCGGCTCGGCGGGAGCGGCTATGGGTTTGGTTCCATCCATGCTTGCTGCGGGGAAAGCTACGGTTCACGATATTGCCGTTTTCACTGCAATGTGCATGTGTTGGAGCGGTTATCTCAGCACTCATGTTTCTATGATGCAGTCGCTCGGTCGTGCGGATCTTTCCGGCAAAGCTATAGTAAGCCACACCATAGGCGGATTGTTTGCGGGCGTTGCTGCAAACTGGCTGTTCAAACTGTTTGAGTTGATAGTTTAAACTGCTTTGCAGCTTATCATGGCAGAGGAAGCGTTCTGCGCAATATATCAAAAAAGTGCTTGACAAGCCTGTCCGATAGTGTTAAAATACATACCGTTCTTGAGAGCATCTGGGTGTGGCGCAGTTTGGTAGCGTGCTTGAATGGGGTTCAAGAGGCCGGAAGT
>JAFLSU010000007.1:28170-80127 GCA_022510765.1 Christensenellaceae bacterium | reverse complement strand
CCTGGACACCCTGATTAAGAGTCAGGTGCTCTACCAGCTGAGCTAAAGGTGCATACCGCACTCAATGTGCACGCTCTCAAAGCGCAACATCTATTATACTCGCGGTTTTCGTGAAGTCAATCCCTTTTTGCGGTTTTTAACATATATATTTTTCGGCGGATTTCAGAATCGAGTTTTCCCTGCGATCTGCTTTGAAAAAACATCGAAAACTTCCAAAGTAAATGCAGCTTTTCTCAAAACCAACTCGACTGCTGCGTTTAACCTGAGAAACTTCCCCGGAAATCCGGCTTATGCCAAGAATAAACAAATTTTGCATTTATATGTTGACATCACCAATTCCAATGGGATATAATACATGCATCCAAATACATACTGAAAGGATGTAAGAAACTATGAAGAGAACTCTATCCATTCTTCTCGCTGCACTGCTTGTTGTTGGTTGTTTTGGCTTTGCGCAGGCAGAAAAGGTTCGCGATGTCGAGTCCCTTGTGGATGTCATCGTTGACGCTCCCTCCGTCGAGGTCCAGGTAAACGACCCTAACGGCGCTCTGTACTATAGCTCTGCCGATGAGTATTACATCACCGAGAGCGGCGAAATCACCATTCGCATAAAGGTCACCGAGGACGCCGAACTTGACAGGTGCTTCGTTCAGAATCAGAACGACATAGATGAAAACGGCAACTGGTTCATGCCCGTTTTCTTCGGCGATCTCGAGGTTGAGGATGGCTACTATGTTTACACCGGCACCATCGATCTGAATGCGGAAGTAAACGAGTTTCAGATCTACATCAATCAGGATGCCGATCAGAGCTATGGCGGTCAGTGGCCGGATTATGTCATTTTCTTCTTCCCCAGCGAGGAAATGCTCGATTCCTGGTGCGAAAACTTCCAGGTAACTTGGGAATATCCCGCTGAAGAACCCGAAGATCCCGCGAACCCCGAGGATCCTGAGAATCCCGAAGACCCTGAAGATCCCGAGAATCCGGAAAACCCCGAAAATCCTGAAAATCCCGAGAATCCGGAGAACCCCGAAAATCCGGAGAATCCCGAGAACCCCGAGAACCCCGAAAACCCTGAAGTTCCCGAAACCGGTATGATCAGCATGCTCGGTCTCGGCATCGCAGCTGTTGTCGGAGGCTCAGGTGTCGTACTCTTCAAGAAGAAGGAAGACTAATGACCAAAGCTTCGACCAAAGCAAGTTATTAGAATCGAATATGTATGAATGAATTCGAGCGAGGAAAATCAATTTCCTCGCTCGTTCTCTTGACCGCCGGAGTCTAGCCGTCTTATACAATTCAATCATTGCAGACTAACAATCAATTAAGCATATTGATCAGAGCGTTCTTTGCTGTCTGCTCGTCCGCGCCCGTGATGGACAGACCGAGGATCAGAGGGACTACGGAATCAGAGAGCCGTGCAAGCCGCTCCGAAGCGGGACGCGGCAGGCGCAGTGCGCCGACCTCTATAAGCACCCTCCATTCCTCCAAGGCGGAACGAGCCAGATACTGTGCTTCCACGTTTGCGCAGTTAAGAAATTCAATAAGAAGCCGCGTTTCATCCTGATTGGAGAAAAAAACGGACGCAAGCCCACAGCATACGCCCGCCACCGAGGCATCGCGGGAAAACGAGTCCACCCATGAAAAAACGCGGTCGCCAATGCGCTTTATGCAGGTTCCCGCACAGTCGAGAACCAATGAGTCCTTATTCGGATAGTAATAGTACAGCGTTCCCTTGCTGATGCCGCAGATCTTAGCAATGTCGGCAAGGCTTGTGCCGTTGATCCCGTTTTTTGAAAAAAGCTCCGCCGCATATTCTGCGGTGATCTCCACTACCGAGGCGTTCTTTCTGGCACCCATTTCAAAAAAATCCCCCTGAGTACAAAAACATTTATTTTAAAACATAAGCAAAAAAGCGAGTCGCCTGCGTTCCGCGCTTCTGCGTTATTATTTAAACGCCGACCCTCATCCGCTTTGCAAGCTCATAGATAAGTATCGATGCCGCAACGGAAGCATTCAAGCTCTCGGCTCGACCGTACATCGGCAGCCTGCATAGTTCGCAAAGTTCGGAAATATCATCGGAAACGCCATTTCCCTCGTTTCCAATGACGATAACGCAGCATGGTCCAACTTCCGGTATGCGCTCCTCGCCCTTCAGATGTCCGCAAACGAGCTTATACCCTTGCTCGCGCAGTCTTAGCAACTCTTTGCGCAATTCACCACGGTAAATCGGCAAATGATAGGTGCTGCCCATCGCCGCCCGCATCGCCTTGGGTGAATACACGTCCGTACAGCCTTCGCCAAGGAGCAGTCCGACCGCGCCCATCGCATCAGCGGTGCGCAGTATGGTACCGAGATTACCTGGATCCTGCAGCGCATCGAGCGCAACAATCATTCCGCTCAGGTAGCTATCAGGGGGTGTCGTATCCGGAGTGTATACGCTTGCGCATATGCCCTGCGGCGAAGGCGTATCGCATATCGCTTCGAGTACTTGGCGGCTCACGAGCGTGTACGAAAGCCCCAGTTCGGCAATGCGTTCTTTCAGATCGTCCCGTCCGTCCTCAATAATGATGGTTTCAGGTCGAATTTCGGAATTGACCGCATCAAAAACAAGCCGCTCGCCCTCAATCAGGTGCAGACCTGTCTCACGCCGTGCAGCACGTTCCTTCAAACGGCGCAGACGCTTAACGGTTTCGTTTTTCGTGCTTGTGATAAGCAAAATACGGATGCTATTCCGCTATCGCGTTTTTGATCGCCTGTGCAAGCTGATCCCCGCAGGAAGTGGCCTTGAGACCGCAGGCTATGCCGTTCAGCCTTTCGATTGCAAATTCCGTTTCAGCGCCCTCCAGCAGATTCGCGATCGCCTGAAGATTGCCGTTGCAGCCGTTTGTGAAAACGATATTGTACAGTTTGCCGTCCTCGATATCAAAATCTATCTTTGAGGAACATGTTCCATTGGTTTTATAGCTGTAATGCATAATTATTCCTTTCCCGCGGACATTCCGCGCAACAGATTTTAGTAAAATTATAGCAGATTATCACGATGAAAACAACGGATTCATCCGTCATTTACCCGCCCTTGGCACTATAGGGCAATCCCAGTATGCAAGCGCGCCCCCGAAACGTTCCGCGATGCGTATTGCATGAACTGTGACCGCGTCCACTTCCCTTTTCTTCATGGCGCAGATGCGGTGGAGAACGACTCCGTAGATAAGCTGATGCTCGCCATAGCTTGCATCAGCTTTAGGAGTTTGACTAGCGTTAAATTCAGCTCGCAGATGCTCGCCATGGCTAGCATCAGCTTTAGGAGTTTGACTAGCGTTAAATTCAGCTTTATGATCCTCATCGTGCTGATCTCCATCGGGATACCTCTCCTCGGTATTGCCTATTGCAAACCCTTCGAGCCGAGCCGCTTCCTCAAACTGCATCCGGATTGGTTCGCTCTTAAAATACATATGCAGATTCAGCCTGCGTGCCGCAGTGGAATCACCGTTATCATAGTGCATTTTAATGATCTCGCCGTTGCGCACGGTCTGCATTTTAGCCGTATCGGGATAAAGCAATTTAAAATACACTGACCAGGACGGATCGCTTTTTATTTCAACGCGCACATCGAGATTCCTTTGCTTTTCCGCCAACTGCGTGAAATGCGAACCTGCTTCCTCATCGGGAAGATAGATGAAATACCTGCGCATGACGGCGGTATGGATATAGCCCGCAAAGAAGAAGCCCAGCTTGCGTTCGCATTTGGACGCAAACTCATTCATGTGCCGCAAATCCAAATTAGTAAACTCCTTTTCCTTTGCATTGGAACATTGCATGGATGCGAGAAGCGGCAGGTTTTCCATCGGCGCATTGGGGTACAGCCTCTCGTCCACGCAGAATTCCGCATCCGCGCTGCCGAGCCGCCAGTCATATTTTAAAATCGTATTCTTCTTCGCCAAGTCACACGCATCCTTTCAGTGACGCTCCGTCCAAAGTCAGCCGGCACATTCTAAAAAACATTTTGGTGTTTAGCAACACCTGCTCATTCCTTCGGCAGCAAAACGGCCTTTATCCTACGCACGCCCGCGCTGGAGGCTTCCTCCTTCTTTATCTTAAAGGTGCCGAGGTCGCCCGTGTTTTCGGCATGGGGGCCGCCGCAGATCTCGCAGCTATACTCGCCCATGGTGTAGACCTTGACCTTTTCGCCATACTTATCGCCAAACAAGCCGATCGCTCCCTTGGCGCGCGCTTCGGGTACCGTCATCTCCTCGCAGGTAATTTCCACGCCTGCCGCGATCGCTTCGTTTACAAGCTTTTCAACCTGTGCAAGCTCATCGGGCGTGACCTTCCTCGGGAACGAGAAATCGAACCTCAAGCGTTCGGCGGTGATGTTTGAACCCTTTTGAGCAACGCTCTCATCGAGCACTTTGCGAAGTGCAGCCTGCAGTAGATGCGTTGCGGTATGCAGCTTTGCCGTCTCCTCCGTAGCTTCGGCGAGACCGCCCTTGAACTTCTGCTCCGCGCCCGCCTTGGATTTCTGCTGATGCTCCTCAAATGCCGCGTGGAAGCCCTCCACATCGACCGTCAGCCCATTTTCTCGAGCCATTTCCTCGGTAAATTCGATTGGGAAGCCAAATGTATCGAACAGACGGAACGCGTTCTTACCGTCGATGATCCCGTTCTCAAACTTGCCCTTTATGCGCTCAAATTCGCGCATACCGTTGACCAAGGTGCGCTGGAAACGCGCTTCCTCGGTGTCAAGCTCCTTGACTATGCGCTCGGCGTTTTCGGAAAGCTCCGGGTAAACCGTACCATAGTCCTCGATGACGGTACGCGCTATCATGCCGAGCGCTCTTTCGGGCATATCAAGCTGCATTGCATAACGAAGCGCACGGCGAATGAGCCTGCGCAGGATATAGCCCTGATCGACATTCGAAGGCGTTACGCCGCGGGGATCGCCGAGCATGAAGGTCGCCGTGCGGATATGGTCGGCAATGATCCTAAACGCCTTTATCGTATCGGCATTATCACGATATCCTTTTTGGGACAGCTCGCTTATTTTTGCAATGATATTTGTAAAGGCATCGGTATCATAGACGCTCTCCGCGCCCTGAAGCGTTGCGATGGTGCGTTCAAGTCCCATGCCTGTATCGACGTTTTTCTTTTCAAGCGGACGCAGCGCACCATTCACCGGCTGGAAGTACTCCATGAAAACATTGTTCCAGATTTCAAGATACTTTCCGCAGGAACAGGAGGGATCGCAGCTATCGCAGCATTTTTCCTTGCCTGTATCGAAGAAAATTTCGGTGTCTGGGCCACAGGGACCGCTCGTGCCCGGTATCCACCAGTTGTGCTTTGCGCCAAGATAGAAGATATGGGAGGGGTCAACGCCCATCTCCACCCAGCGGTCGTGGGAATAGGTATCACGGGGGGCGTTTTCATTGCCCTCGAAGCAGGTGAAATACAGCCTGTCTTTATCGATTCCAAGCCATTTTTCGTCCGTAAGGAATTCCCAGCTCCACGCTATCGATTCCTCTTTAAAATAATCGCCGAGCGACCAGTTGCCAAGCATTTCGAAGAATGTAAGGTGGCTGTTATCTCCGACCTCGTCAATATCGCCCGTGCGCACGCATTTTTGCACATCGGTCAGGCGCGTGCCTGCGGGGTGAGCCGCACCGAGCAGATACGGCACCAGCGGATGCATACCCGCCGTCGTGAACAGAACGGTGGGATCGTTCTCGGGTATGAGCGAAGCGGAAGGGATGACCGAATGCCCCTTTTCGCTGAAGAATTGCAGGAAGAGCTTTCTTAGCTCCGCCGTCGTCAGTGATTTCATAAAAATTACCTCGTAATCGTGATTTTGTCTGCGTTATTGGTGGGCCTGGCGGAAAATATCGCTTCCACACATAATACTACCCTAATTATACATTATAGCCATTCCCAGCGGTTTTTGTCAATGCTCTGTTTTCACGAAGAATTTACAGAAAATAATTCATTGCAATTTTAATAAAAATCGTTTATAGTAGGTAAAACTACAGAAAAACGGAAGGATTGTGAGAAGAATGGGAACGAATGAGCTTTGTGTGATCTATCTTGCCGGCGGGTGCTTTTGGGGGACCCAGCGGTATTTTGACTGCTTGGCAGGTGTCGTTCGGACAGAGGTTGGCTACGCCAACGGAAGCACCAAAAATCCCACCTATGAGCAAGTGAAACACGAAAACACCGGCCATGCGGAGACGGTAAAGGTGGAATACGATCCGGAAAAAATCTCTCTTACCGAGCTTTTGGAGCAATATTATAAGGTGATCGATCCTGTGTCCGTCAATCGGCAGGGGGGAGATATTGGCGTGCAGTACCGTACGGGAATTTATTATACAGACCCTGCTCAAAAGCCCGTTATCGATGCCTCCTTGTCCAAACTTCAAAAGCAGTATTCCGTGCCTTTGGCGGTGGAGGCTTTGCCTTTGTCAAATTTCTACACGGCGGAGGAATACCATCAAAAATACTTGGAGAAAAATCCTGGTGGCTACTGCCATATTAGCCCCACAATGTTTGAGGCGGCTCAGAAATACGTTTGGCAAAAGCAGCAGTAAGCTTTTAGGCGTAATGCAATTAGCTTGGATGGGCGGTTCATCCGAACGCACCAAGAAGTGTCTTTATGCAAGACCGCTGACAAACCCAAGTCAGCGGTCTTTACATTCGGGGCCTACTACAGTATAATATCCATACTTGAGTATGCTTGGGGAAGTCCCCAAGCATACATATCCTAATATAGCACAAAATTTAACAACGCACGAGGAGACAATAAAATGCTCTTGTACGAAAAGAATAATCATATCGGTGTTCTAACGATCAACCGACCCGAAGCGCTCAATGCTATAAATTCCGAGCTGCTCCATCGCCTGCATGATATGGCTAAGGAGCTGTCAGCCGATACGAGTCTGCGCTGCCTCATCCTGACGGGCGCGGGCAAGGCGTTCGTTGCGGGTGCCGATATTGCCGAAATGCGCAATCTTTCCAAGGCGGAAGCTGTAGAATTTGCTCAGCTTGGCCACGGCGCATTTGAAGCCCTTGAAAGCCTCCCCTTCCCCGTCATCGCTGCCGTGAACGGCTATGCGCTCGGCGGCGGCTGCGAGCTGTCGCTCTGCGCCGATATTCGAATAGCAAGCGAACGCGCGCGCTTCGGTCAACCCGAGGTGGGGCTTGGCATAACTCCGGGCTTCGGTGGCAATCCAAGGCTCATCCGCACGTTGAACCGCGCGGATGCCATGGAGCTCGTTTTCACGGGCCGCGTGATAAATGCCGACGAGGCGCTGCGCATGGGACTTGTCAGCAGGGTAGTCCCCGCCGAACGGCTCATGGATGAAGCCATGGCTCTTGCGGGAGCGATCGCCGCGAATGCACCCATCGCTGTTCGAGCTGCAAAGGCTGCGCTCCATTCAAGGTATACCCGCTTCCTCAGGGACGACCTCGATAAAGAATCGGAGCTTTTCGGAAGCTGCTTTGAAACGGCCGACCAGCGCATGGCGATGACCGCGTTCGTCGAGAAACAGCCGAAGAGCGAGTTCATCGGTGAGTGAGACGGCACAAAATAATGTAAGCACAATAAAGACTAAATTATAAAAAGGAAAGGAACTTCCCAAAATCGGAAGTATGATTAGCAATATGAAAAACGTTTTTGTTATCGGCGCAGGCGCGATGGGCTTAGGTATAGCCCAGGTGTTCGCAAGCAAGGGATTCAACGTCACCGTCTATGATATGACGGATGAGATAATTGGTCGTTCTGCTGCAAGGCTTGAAAGCGGGATTAACAAGGCCGTCGAGCGCGGCAAGATGACCAAGGAGGCGGCCGAAGGAATCACCTCCTGCCTTGCCTTTACCACGAGTTATGATAATGTGAAGAATGCAGATCTCGTCATTGAAGCGATCGTCGAAAACGTTGATGTCAAGCGCACCGTTTTCAAGAACATCGACTCCCTTTGCCCCGAGAGCACGATATTTGCAACGAATACAAGCTCCATCTCGATCACCGCGATCGCATCCGCTACCAAGCGCGAGGACAGGTTCATCGGTATGCATTTCTTTAATCCGCCGACCGTCATGAAGCTTGTTGAGATCATTCGCGGTATGCATACCTCCGATGAAACGTTTGAAGCCATTAAGGCACTCAGCGTTGAAATCGGCAAGGAACCCGTCGAGATCAGCGAAGCTCCCGGCTTTGTCGTCAACCGTCTGCTGATCCCCATGATAAATGAGTCCGCCTGCCTCGTTCAGGAGGGCGTTGCTTCCCCCGCCGATATCGACACCGCAATGAAGCTCGGCGCGAACCATCCCATGGGACCGCTTGCGCTCGGCGATCTCATAGGTCTCGATGTATGCGTGGCCATCATGGATACCATGTATAACGAAACGCATGATGCCAAGTACCGCACGAGTCCGCTCCTTCGCAAGATGGTTCGGGCAGGTCTGCTCGGAAGAAAGAGCGGAAGAGGCTTCTACACCTATTAAATTTGGATAAATGAACTGATAATCTGAAGTTTATAGTTTCGAACGCTTGGCATTGGCGAAACCCGATGCCGAGCGTTCGTTCTTATCCATAAAATGCTGTGCCGCCGCACTTGACAAATATCCGCCCGTCCAATAAAATAAATAAAGGTAGCGTTCTTTGAACCTTTGCCCGCAAAGGCACAGGGATCAAAAACAACTATGCCGCATCGGAGGGAGCATGAGCAAGAAAAAAAGCGCGTCATTTACGGAGGGCTATTCCTTTGAAAGCTATCAACATGGACAAAGTGAACAGGCGTACAGCGAACGGGAATTTGACGATCAGGAATACGCCGAATTCGAGTATGACGAGCAATCATTTGCCAGCAGGCAAGGCCCGTCTCGAACCATAATAATCCTTCGTGTCGTATGGATAATAGCAGTAGTCGCCGCGCTGGTCATTTTCGGCATCCAGCTCATCCGATCCAGCTCCACGGGCAGCAATCAGAATGACACGCCCATAAACATCGATCCGCCCAGCATTACGCAAGAGCCGGGCGCAGTAATCGATCCGACAGCCGAGCAGACCACGGGGGCAAACGATACCTACGGCCCTCAAACAACGAGGATTCCCAGCGGCGGCGATGCAGTGAAGTATACACCTGTGCCTTCGGGTATGCCTACCGATAATAATGGCGGCTATAATGGCGACGCTCGTACCAGAGTTCCGAGTTCCACACCCAGCGCAGGATCAAGCACTCCGAACGCAAGACCTACTAATCCACCTGTAGGATCTACGAATCCGCCGGTGGTAAAGCCGACGAATACGCCCACCCAGGCGCCGACGGGCGATCCTTCCGCAAGGCCGACGAATACTCCCCCGCTGACCTCAGCGCCATCTAGCGCGCCTACGGACGTTCCCACCGATAAGCCGACCGCCGAACCGAGCGATGAGCCTTCGGATAAGCCGACTCAGGTACCGACCGAAGCGCCCACGCAAGAACCCTCGGATGAGCCGACGGTGCCGCCTTCGGATGATCCCGAGCCAACGAGTGCACCCACCGATGATTCGCTTATCCCCCTTGCGGTAAACGAGCTGCACAATGGTTCGTGCTACGGTTTTCAAGCTTTGATGAGCCATCGCTTTATGCATTGCTTGCGCCGCACAATACATGCGCAGGATTAAGCAGAATATACGAAGCCTTTAAAGGCGACATCAGGTATTTTGATTGTTCGAAATATCGTCTGAAAATGATGGTGAATTTCTAAAGCAGACTCCACTGTGGGATTTACTTTGGGAATTTACCATCGGTATTATGCATGTTCTTAAGTAAAAAACCGCTATTGAAACAAATCTTAAAAGGGCTTATAATTACAATAACAATATTGGAATAAAATCTCTATCCGAGCTTCGGATGCAGCCGCAGCTTGGTTTGTGTTATATGAAAGGAGCTATTATGCGTAGAAGCATGCTGTTTCTGCCCGGCAACACGCCGAACATGATAATAAACGGCGATACCCTCGGGGCTGACAGTATCATCCTCGACCTTGAGGATGCCGTTTCGCCCGATGAAAAGGATTCCGCACGTCTGCTCGTGCGAAGCGCGATGATGAACATGGGCTTTAAGGGATGTGAAGTCACCGTCCGAATCAATTCCATCGATACCTGCTATTGGATGGATGACCTCGACGCGATAGTGCCGCTTCGCCCCGATCTCATCATGCCGCCCAAGGCGAGCTGCGCCGATGATATTAAGAAAATCGACGCCTATATCACCAAGGTGGAGGATCGCTGCGGCATCCCCGTCGGTACGGTCAAGCTTATTCCACTCATCGAAACCGCGCTGGGCGTTGAAAACGCTTTCCATATAGCGACCGCAAGCAAAAGAGTTACTGCGCTGTTCCTTGGCGGTGAGGATCTGACAGCCGATCTGCGCTGCAAGCGCACCAAAGCCGGCAACGAGATAAACTACGCCCGCACCCGCCTCGTCTGCGCTGCAAGGGCGGCTGGCATTGATGTCTACGATACTCCCTTCACCGACGTTAACGACGATGAAGGTATGGCAGCTGATGCCGAATACGCAAAAAGCCTCGGCTTCAGCGGAAAATCCGCGATCGCCCCGAGACATGTGCGCACCATAAACGAGGTCTTTAGTCCCAGCTTGAAGGAGATAGAGTACGCAAAGCTCGTCTTTGAGGCCATTCGTCTTGGTAAGGAACAGGGCAAGGGTGCGGTGTCGCTTCGCGGCAAGATGATAGACAAACCCATCGTAGAGCGTGCAAGGCAGACCCTTGAAATGGCTTCGCAGCTCGGAATAGGAGATGATTTCGATGAATAAACTCGTTTCCTCAATAAAACAGGCTATTTTGGACAGCGGACTTCGTGACGGCATGACCGTATCGTTCCATCATCATTTAAGAAACGGCGATTATGTGCTGAACATGGTCATGGATGCCATAGCGGAGCTTAAGATAAAGGAGCTTACCGTCAACGCAAGCTCGCTTTTCGATACCCACCGTCCATTGAAGGAGCATATAAAAAACGGAGTTGTCACCACTATCCAGACGGATTATATGTCCGGGGAGCTTGGAAGGTTCATCTCGGCGGGAAACATGGTGAATCCCGTTCAGTTCCGCACCCACGGTGGCAGACCCTGCGATATTGAGAACGGAAAAACGCCGATCGACGTTGCGTTCATCGCCGCTCCGGCAAGCGACCCCATGGGCAATTGCACGGGTAAAATAGGGTCGTCCGCCTGCGGCTCCCTCGGCTATGCTATCCCTGATGCGAAATATGCAAGGTATGTTGTAGTAATAACCGACGAGCTTAAGCCATATCCGCTTATCGACTGGTCGATACCCGAAACCGATGTTGACGCGGTCGTGACCGTTGATTCCATCGGCGACCCGAACGGCATAGTCTCAGGCACGACAAAGATAACACGCGACCCCGTGGGGCTTTCGATGGCGATGACGGCGGTTGACGTAATACGTGCATCGGGGCTTTTGAAGGACGGCTTCTCCTTCCAGACGGGCGCGGGCGGCGCATCGCTTGCGGCGGCAAAATTCCTCAAGGATGTCATGCTTCAGGAAAGGATTCACGGCAGCTTCGGTCTCGGCGGGATCACCGGATACATGGTAGACATGCTTAACGAGGGCTGCTTTGAATCGCTTATGGACGTGCAGTGTTTCGACCTCAAGGCGGTCGAATCCATACGCAGCAACCCGCGCCACAGGGAAATTTCCGCCACGCATTACGCCTCCCCGGGCGCAAGAAGCGCGACGGTGGACAGTCTCGACGTGGTGATCCTTGGCGCGACGCAGATAGACACCGATTTTAACATAAACGTTCATACCGACTCGAACGGCCAGATAATGGGCGGCTCGGGCGGTCACAGCGATACGGCAGCGGGCGCGAAGCTCGCTATGATAATCGCTCCGCTTTCAAGGGCAAGGCTTCCGATCGTTACCGACAGGGTAACCTGCATTTCAACCCCGGGCAGCACGATAGATGTGCTCGTCACCCAAAAGGGCGTTGCGGTAAATCCGAGGAATTTTGAGCTTAAAGACAGGCTCGTCTCGGCAGGCATTAAGGTTCTTGACATTTGCGAGCTCAAGGAAATCGCTGAGCGCACAACGGGCGTTCCCGGCAAGCCCGCTCTCGGCGAAAGGATCGTCGCGAACGTCATTTACCGCGACGGCACGGTAATCGATACCATTCGTGAAGTAAGGGAGGATGTTTAATTGATGCGTGAAATAAGTTCGTACATGATCAGGGATGCGGTAGCTCAGCTTTGCATTGAAGCGAATTGTATTCTTCCAAGCGATATGCGCAAAAGGATCGAGGACGCAAGGCAAAATGAACCGTGGGATACCGCGAAGGGCATCCTCGATAAGATAATAGAAAACTATAATATTGCGGATGAAAACAATGTTCCCATTTGTCAGGACACGGGCGTTGCATGCGTGTTCATGAAAATTGGGCAAGAGGTTCACATCTCGGGCGGCCTTTCGGATGCCGTCAACGAGGGCGTTCGCAGGGGCTATAAAGAGGGGTATCTTAGAAAATCGGTCGTTGCCGACCCTCTAAGGCGCGTGAACACGGGCGATAACACCCCCGCAATGCTGTATACGGAGCTTGTTCCGGGGGATAAAATTGAGCTGACCGTAGCTCCAAAGGGCTTTGGCAGCGAAAACATGAGCAGAATTGCGATGCTCAAGCCGTCGGACGGCATCGAGGGCGTTAAGGCGTTCGTGCTCAAGACAGTCGAGGAGGCGGGACCGAATCCCTGCCCGCCCATCGTAGTCGGCGTGGGCATCGGCGGAACCTTTGACAAGGCGGCATATCTTGCCAAATCCGCGCTCATGCGCAGCGTGGACGAGCGGAACCCCGACCCGTTCTACGCCGATCTTGAATCGGAGCTGCTGCAAAAAATTAACTCCCTCGGCATCGGTCCGCAGGGCTTCGGCGGCAGGACGACCGCGCTTGCGGTCAACATCGAGAAAATGCCCACGCATATCGCGGGGCTGCCCGTGGCGGTCAACATCAACTGCCACGTCACACGTCATAAGACGGTAGTGATTTAGATTGGGGCGTAGAATATGTCGATTTAGGCAAAGCCAAATCGACATATTCCGCACATGAAACCATAGGTTTCATGTTGCCGCCGTCCAAACCCCGCTTAGGAAACTTTTTGAAAGAAGTTTCCTAAGAACCTTCAAAAACTTTTGAGTACTTAGGGTTTATGATGTTAATCTCGCCGCGAGAAAACCTTTTCTCGCGGCATGAAAGATAGTTTTTAATTGTGGCTTTAAATTCCAAAACTTTTAAGGAGAATCTATGGAAAAGCGTATAACTCTGCCCCTCACGAGGGAAGCCGCGAGGGAGATAAGAAGCGGCGATCAACTCCTTCTTTCGGGTGTTATCTACACCGCCCGCGATGCCGCGCATAAGCGGCTTGTTGAATTGGTAGAAAAGGGTGAAAAGCTCCCGTTCGACATCGAAAACGCAACCATCTACTACGTTGGCCCCACCCCTGCGAAGCCGGGCAGCGTCATAGGCTCCGCCGGCCCCACCACGAGCTACCGAATGGATGCCTACTCCCCCACGCTCATCCGCGAGGGCGAAACGGGCATGATAGGCAAGGGCAAGCGCAGTCCTGAGGTCATCGAGGCCATGAAGAAATACGGCGCGGTCTACTTTGCCGCGATCGGCGGGGCGGGTGCACTGCTTTCAAGCTGCATAAAGTCCGCTGAGATAGTCGCATACGAGGACCTTGGCGCGGAGGCGGTAAGAAAGCTCGAAGTTACGGACTTGCCCGTGGTCGCCGTCATCGACAGTTTCGGAAACAACCTGTATGAATCTGGCAGGCAGGAATACCTGCAAACATGCTCTTAAACTATGTAAACAAAAACGTGCATCCAGAAATATATTCGTTTTTCGGATGGTAGTGAGTTGCATATCCGTCGGTCCTATGGTATACTTTATGAAGCAAATGTTTAAGCGCAACATTATACATGCATACGGAAGATAACTTTGAAAGGACAAGGCAACATGAAAAAAAGCATCATCATCGCAAGCATCATTTTGCTGCTGGTTTTTGCAGCTTCTTTCATTGCGGGCTGCCAAAAGCAGGCTCCGTATGAGTATCACCAGTTGGAGACCATATCCTGCGACTATGATCGAATAGGCGAAATTGCGGAGATGGGTCGTGTCCTGCCTCCTCGTCTTAGCTACGACGAGGAATGTCTTCGGGCAGATTTGATTGCGGATGTCGCGATTTTGAAGCGCGAATACAGTTTCGGCTCAGAGGGCACTAAGGGGTATACGATCTTCTCTGCCCGAATACTTAACTGCTACAAATCGAAGCTTGATTACAAAAATGGTGATACTATCTACTTTATCCAAATCGGAAATCCCCAAATGACAGCGCCGTTCAATCCTTTGCTCGCCGAAGGAAGCAGGCTTCTTCTGACACTCAACCTCTGCGGGCGGCATCTGCTCGATGAAAAAGCGGAAAAGGATTATCCGATACTGTTTCAGGATATGGATGCGGGTTTGCACAGCAGATTTCAGATTTTCTCATACGAAGGCGTGGACTATGTCATTTCTTACGCGAATGACTATACGAGCGGCAATCAGATAGGCGGAGAGATGGCTGAGTTTGCAGTTGGAAGCGTCGAAAGTGACGCAATTTTCGAGGCATTGCTTAAGTACGACCCGACACTTGAGAGTCTTTCAATCCGAGGTGCAATAATTAAATACGATTCTATGATTAATGATTTGAGAGAGAGGTATGTTATACAATAAAAGCATCTGCTCTGCTTTGCCATCCGTCTCCATGAATGGAAGGAGCTTAACATGAATCTAAAATCCTCCATATTCAGACAAGCTCAAAGAAACCGCAGCTCACACTGCGGTTTTTTTGTATCCGCAAAAGCTCAAGCATTAAATAAACATCACAAGACCTTTTTCAAAACGATTGACAAAATAAATATATTTGCACAATGCATTCCCTCCCCCTTGACTATTGTTTACGAACAACGTACCATTATGACGTATAACAATGCTTTCGTTTGAGCATAGTTTATCCGTTGGGAGCGACTTGCCCAAACGCAAAAATCAAAGAGAGGTCAATGATGGATAAAAAGACATTGGTTATCGGCGTTATCGGTGCAGACGTACACGCCGTAGGCAACAAGATCCTTTACCATGCATTTACTGACGCGGGCTTCAACGTCGTAAACCTCGGCGTTATGGTCTCGCAGGAGGAGTTCATCAACGCCGCTATCGAGACGAACGCGGATGCCATCCTCGTTTCATCGCTGTACGGACAGGGCGAGCTTGACTGCCGTGGTCTGCGCGAGAAATGCGATGAAGCTGGACTCGAGGGCATCCTTCTCTATGTCGGCGGAAACATCGTCATCGGCAAGCAGCCGTTCGACGAGGTTGAAAAACGCTTTAAGGCGATGGGCTTCGATAGATCCTTCCCGCCCGGTACGCCTCCTGAGGTCGACATCGCGGCCCTTAGAGAGGATCTCCATATAACGGACTGATTCAAAACACAATTAACAATTCTAGTTTAGATTCGGATTTTACCTATGAAACCCATTCTATTGATCGATTTCGGCAGCACCTATACCAAGGTCACGGCGGTGGACGTTGAGAACGTCCGCCTTATCGGCACGGCCGCCGCATATACGACCGTCCAGACCGACATCAATGATGGGCTTTCCGCTGCACTAACAAAGCTCGAAGAACGAACAGGCAGGCTCGATTTTTGCGAACGCTATGCCGCTTCGAGCGCCGCGGGCGGACTTCGGATGCTTGCAAGCGGACTTGTTCCCGAGCTTACGTCGGAAGCCGCGAAGTGCGCAAGCCTCGGCGCGGGAGCGAAGGTGCTCAAGACCTACGCCTTTCAGCTCACCGAGGACGATGCTGACGAGATAAAGCAAATAGATCCCGATATTTTCCTGCTGGTCGGGGGTACGGACGGCGGAAACACCGCCTGCATCTTGCATAATGCTAAGGTGCTGGCTCAGATTGACGGAGATTTCCCGATAATCCTTGCGGGCAACCGCAGCGCGGCAAGGGAGTGCGAACGCATCCTTGCAGGGCGGGAGGTGCATATCTGTGAGAACGTCATGCCGAAATTTGGCGTGCTCAATATCGATCCTGCGCAGCAGCGCATCAGGGACGTTTTTTTGCGGCGCATCATTCAGGCCAAGGGGCTTTCAAGGGCGAGCGAGCTAATATCGGGCATAATGATGCCCACCCCCTCCGCAGTCCTTGCGGCGATGAAGCTGCTTGCCGAGGGCACCGAAAACCAACCAGGCTTCGGTGATCTCATTGCGGTGGATGTCGGCGGCGCAACGACCGATGTGTACTCCGTGTCCTACGGGCTTCCCGACGACCCGAGGACGATGCTCAAGGGTATCCCCGAACCTTACTTAAAGCGCACCGTCGAGGGCGATATTGGTATGCGTTACAGCATTCGCGGCATCGTGGACGCTGCTGGAATAAAGAGCATTGCAGAGATTTCGGGGCTGACCGAGGAGCGCGCAATGCAGCTCGTTGGCCGCTTTGCCGAAAACACCGAGCTGCTGCCCGATGATGACGAGACCGAGCGGTTGGACGAAGCGCTTGCGAGCATGGCGGTCAAGACCGCCGTCACAAGACACGCGGGGCGCATCGAGGAAAGTTACAGCTTGATGGGGCAAACCTTTGTTCAGACGGGTAAGAACCTTATGAATGTAAACCGTCTTATAGTGACGGGCGGTTCGCTTATCCACACTAAGCATACGGGCAGGATAGCGGGGTTTGCGCTGTTCGACCCGAAGGAGCCTTCATCCTTAAGACCAAAGACCGCAGAGGTTTTTGTAGATAGGAACTATATTATTGCCGCAATGGGACTGCTTTCGGAGCATTATCCCGAGGCGGCGTTGACCATAATGAAACAGGAGCTAATTAAAGATGACATTACAAAATAAACGCATACCCGATGCGGAGTTTTACAAAATTCGTGAAGAAGTTCTCACGCAGTGGCCCACGGGAAAGGATGTCGATCTTGACGAATCGATCGCATTCCATAAGTCCCTCCCCGAGCATAAGGTCTTTTCAAAGAAGCTGATCGATGCGAAGCAAAAGGGGATCACCCTCGTTCAGCCCCGCGCGGGCGTTGCGCTCATACACGACCAGATAGAGCTGCTGACATATCTGCAAAATAAGGGCGAAGCTGATCTACTGCCCACCACCATCGACAGCTACACGAGGCAGAACCGCTATGAGGAAGCTGATAACGGCATAAGGGAATCCATGAAGGAGCGTCGTTCCATGCTCAACGGCTTCCCTGCGGTCAACCATGGCGTACAAGGCTGCCGTCAGCTCATAAACGCGCTCGATACCCCGATACAGGTTCGCCACGGCACCCCCGATGCGCGCTTGCTTACCGAAATCACCTATGCGGGCGGTTTCACAAGCTATGAGGGCGGCGGAATTTCATACAATCTGCCCTATGCAAAGAACGTCCCGATGGAGAAGACGATTCGTGACTGGCAGTATGTCGACAGGCTTACGGGCATTTACGAGGAAGCGGGCGTTTCTATTAACCGTGAGCCGTATGGTCCGCTCACCGGCACGCTCGTGCCGCCATGCATTTCCCATGCGGTAGCCATCATTGAAGCGCTGCTTGCTGCGGAGCAGGGCGTTAAGAACATCACCGTCGGCTACGGTCAATGCGGCAATCTCGTACAGGATGTCGCCGCTATCCGAACCCTCGAGGAGCTTACCAACGAATACATACAGAAAAGCGGTTACGATGATGTCGTGATCACGACCGTATTCCATCAATGGATGGGCGGTTTCCCACAGGACGAAGCGAAGGCTTTCGGCGTGATCTCCTGGGGCAGCGCGACCGCCGCGCTTTCCAAGGCAACCAAAGTCATCGTAAAGACCCCGCACGAGGCGGCGGGCGTACCCACGATGGAGGCGAACGCTCAGGGACTTCGCTGCACCAAGCAGCTCATCACGATGCTTTCCGACCAGGCTTGCACCGCCGATAACCTCGAGGAAGAGAAGGAAGTCATCAGGCGCGAGACCCGCTGCATCGTTGACAAATGCTTCGAGCTTGGCGAGGGCGACATCGCTGTCGGCACCGTCCGCGCGGTGCTTGCGGGCGTACTCGATATCCCGTTCGCGCCCTCAAGGTTCAACGCTGGCAGGATGCTCCCAGCTCGTGACAACAACGGCGCGATCCGCATACTCGAAAAGGGCAATATGCCGTTCACCAAGGAAATGATGGACTTCAATCGCAGCAAGATAGACGAACGCGCTGCCGCCGAAAAGCGCAAATCCTCGTTCCAGATGGTCATCGACGATGTCTATGCGATCAGTAAGGGGCGGCTCGTAGGCCGTCCGCAGGGACTGCGGTAGCCGTCCCATGGACTGAGATAATTAAATCGGATGCTGAGGTTCCTATGAACCTCCCGCATGGAATTATTAAATACAATACCCGAAAGGAAAAAATACAATGAAAATCGTAGATTTGGTCTGTTCCCCCGGTCGCACGGGCTTCTATTTTGACGACCAGCGCGCCATCAAGGGCGGTGCGGTATCCGACGGCTTCACCTATGTAGGGCGCACCGTTACCGACGGCTTCACCTCCGTTCGTCAAGCAGGCGAAAGCATCTCCGTCATGCTCGTACTCGAGGACGGACAGGTCGCATATGGCGATTGCGCCGCAGTTCAGTACAGCGGCGCGGGCGGACGCGATCCTCTGTTCCTCGCAAAGGATTTCATCCCCGTAATTGAAAACTACATCAAGCCTGCGCTCGTTGGCAGGGAAGCTGACAGCTTCAAGGGTCTTTCCGAAATGGTGGAAGCAATCACCGTTGACGGCAAACGCCTCCATACCGCTATCCGCTACGGCGTGACCCAGGCGATCCTCGATGCCGTTGCAAGGGCAACCAAGCGCATGATGTGCGAGGTCGTAGCCGATGAGTACGGCTGCACCCTGACGAACGAACCTCTCGACATCTTCACCCAGTCGGGCGACGATCGCTATACCAATGTTGACAAGATGATAATCAAGGGCGCACAGGTACTCCCCCATGCGCTGATAAACAACGTAAAGACCAAGCTCGGCGAACATGGCGAGATACTTGAAGCGTATGTCAAGTGGCTCAGCGACCGCATTCTGAAGCTCCGCCGTGACGAAAGCTACAATCCCGTATTGCACATTGACGTTTACGGTACCATCGGCGCGGCTTTCGGCAACGATAACTACGAAGCCATGGCCGACTATATGGCAAGGCTCGAAGAGGCCGCAAAGCCCTTCCACCTGCGCATTGAAGGCCCCATGGACGTTGAGGATCGCGAGAAGCAGATGCTTGCGCTCAAGGCGATAACCAAGGAGCTGGATGATCGCGGCATAAATGTCGAGATCGTTGCGGATGAGTGGTGCAATACGCTTGAGGACATCAAATACTTTGCCGACAATAAGGCCGGACACATGGTTCAGATAAAGACCCCCGACCTCGGCGGCATCAACAACACCGTCGAAGCCGTTCTGTACTGCAAGGCGCGCGGCATCGGCGCATACCAGGGCGGTACTTGCAACGAGACCGACCGTTCCGCGCAAGTTTGCGTGCAATGCGCGATGGCTACCCGTCCCGTTCAGATCCTCGCGAAGCCCGGCATGGGCGTGGATGAGGGCTACATGATCGTGTATAACGAAATGCAGCGCATAATGGCCATGCTTAACGCAAAATCAACACGCAACGCCTAATCGTGCTGCGTCCGCATAACCAATAATAATAGTTTACTCTCACACTTAAAACGGGCGGGTCGCTTTAAAAGTGACCCGCCCGGCTTAATACCGCTCAGTACCGATATTGTTTTCTTTTTATCACAAGGAAAATACCCGAGACCGCAGTTGCAAGCACTTCAGCGACGACTATCGCGAGCCAGATCCCATCGCTTGCAAGAAGGATCGGAAGGATCAGCACCGCAAGCATTTGGAAGACCAGCGTCCTCAAAAATGAGATTGCAGCCGAGACAGCACCGTTGTTTAAGGCGGTAAAGAAGGAGGAGGCAAGGATGTTGACTCCTGCAAGAACTAATGAAATCGAGAATATGCGAAATGCCCTGCAAGTCATCTCAAATAGCTCAGCATCGTAGCCTACGAAGAGCGAGGCAAGCGGTGAAGCGAGAGCCTCCGCAAGCGCTGTCAGCAGCAGTCCCGCAGATCCCATCAACACAAGGCTCTTTTTCAGCATGTTTTTAAGCTCCGCGTGGTTCTCTGCGCCGAAGTGATAGCCCACTATCGGTGCGCTGCCGACGGAGTAGCCTATAAAAATCGCGATGAAAATGAAGTTCACATACATGATTACGCCATATGCGGCAACGCCGTTTTCGCCCGCAATTCGCATCAACTGAAAATTGTACACGATGCTGACGAGTGACATAGAAATATTGCTCATCAGCTCCGATGATCCGTTGGTGCAGGCCTTGAGCATCGGTCTCCACTCAAGCTTTGTTTTGACTAGTTTAAGAAGGCTGCTATTGGGCCTGATGAAGTAAATTAGCGGGAGGAGTCCGCCTACGCATTGGCTTAGCACCGTGGCTGCCGCAGCACCCACCAAGCCCCATTTGAATGCGGCCACAAAGAGCGCATCCAGCACCATATTCGTTACTCCCGCAGCCACCGTAACGTAAAGCCCAAGCTTCGGCTTTTCCGCGGTGATGAGTAGGCTTTGAAATACGTTTTGCAGCATAAACGCTGTCGTAAATGAAATCAGTATCGTTCCATATGTAACGCAGTCCCCGATCATGTCCTCCGTCGCGCCGAGAAGATACGATATTTTTCTTATTGATGCGATTCCTACCGCTGAAATAATGATGCCAAGCAAAACGGTCAGCATAATCAGCATCGAAAAGTATTGATTTGCCCTGTCATTATCGCCCTCACCAAGCTTTTTGGCGACAAGCGCACTGCCGCCCGTTCCGATCATGAATCCAAAGCCGCCAAATATCATGATGAACGGCATCACAAGGTTTATCGCAGCAAACGGAGTCTTCCCGACATAATTCGACACGAATAAACCGTCCACAACGCCGTAGATGGAGGTGAATATCATCATTACTATGGATGGAAACACGAACCGAAGCAACCTTCGGTAGGTGAAATGATCCGATAACTGAATTTTCAAACTTTTATCCTTTAGTCTCATTCTCAAATTATTCGCTCTGCCTCGTCACGCAGCAAATCGGTAAACCTGCGAAACAACCGAAGAAATGCATCCTGCTCTTCATTGGTCATCCTCGAAAAGGCACTGCGCTCCGCCTCAAGCAGCTTATCGGCGCTGCGCCCTGCGAGCCTGCGCCCACTCTCGGTCAATACGACCCTCTTGGTCTTCCTATCGCTCCCAATCTGCAATTCGATAAACCCATCGATCTCAAGCTTCTTCAGCGCGGAGTTGATCGTCTGCTTGGGCATAAAGAGCCGTTCGCAGATCTCGCTTTGGGTATAAACATGATCCTTCTCTCGCAGAATGTAAAGCAGCCACAGCGCGCAGGCGGACAACCCCAGCTTTTTTGCGGCAGCATGATAAATATCATCGTTTTCTTTAAAAATGCTGTTGTATTCCGCCAAGCGTACGCAAACATCGTTCTCCATGCGATCCCACTTTCCATGCCATTGTCCAGGGTAATCCGAGGTGAACCCTGTGCGTGCCACTCCTAATAGTCCGAATTCGGACTGTGCCATTATAGACCTTAGCCGCCTCCGTGTCAAGAATGAATCGACCGATTGAGTACTCTTGATTCCGATTGATTTCACGCGCCATCCGTTATATAATGATTGCATTAAATCACCGTTTGGAGGTACACATGTCCTTTTCCGGCAGAATGCAAAACAGCCATTTTTACAGCGTATTCTTCGCCCCTCGCGGCAGGGATCGAATCTACGACCTCGGTATGCAGCTCGCGCAGATGTATCTAAGTCCGTATGACAAACTGATAGGAATTATTGGCGAATCGGGTTCGGGCAAGAGTATGCTTATCAAGGGCATGTTCCCCGGGCTTGAGCTGACTAACGATGACAACGGCGTAAACACTCGCCCCCTCCCGATTCTCGATCAGGAGGATTATGGCTTCTTTACCGCGCACACCTATCATCTCGACATCCGCTTCGAGGCGGCATTCGCTCAGATGCATGAGCTTGCCGAGGCGATATTGCGTGCGGTGCAGAACGGAAAGCGCGTGATAGTCGAGCATTTCGACATGATCTACCCATTCCTAAAGATAAACGCGCATCTTTTAATCGGCGTGGGCGAGGAGATCATGGTCACGCGCCCGACGGTGTTCGGCCCCCTCCCTCAGGAGATATACGACCGCGTTTCACGTTCCGTTGTCTACCGCCGCATGGCTCATTCCGCGGAGGACTTGTGCGAATACTTCATGCCCGATGAGGATTTCAAACGCTGCCGCCACAGCGATATCAAGCATGGGTTCGTGCTCGCTTTCGACAAAACCAAGCCCGATTTTGATCTGAATGAGCTTGAAAGTAAGGTGCTTAACGCGATCGCGCAGGATCTGACGATCTCATATGTGGACGAGGGACATATCCTCATCGGTGACGCGCTTCACCCCTGCACCGGCCCCAGAACGCATATGCCCAGCACCGGACATATCGAAAATTTCCGGCTTATAAAGAAATACTTCTATGATCCAATCGCCGATCGTTATCTGCTTGCGGGGCGCGTTGGCCCCCATTTGGATGGTGAAGACAGCGATGACCTCAATGAAATAGACACTGCGGAATAAGTACATATATTCAGTCGCAGTAAAAACCAACTGCCCCCTTGCGACTCATAAAACGCAAGGGGGCAGTTTTCCTATATGCTATGTCAATTTCAAGTTGTATCAAACGAACTCGATCCCTACTCAACTATCCTGTGGCGATCCCAACGCGAGAATCGGAAATACAGGAAGGTTATCAGGCTGCAAAGCAGCCAACCTGCGGGATAACCAAGCGCGACGGCGGTTATGGTATTGCTTACGAAGTTTGAAACTACATAGAGATAGATCTGCCTAAACACTACGAAGCATCCAACCATGATGAACATCGGAGAACGGCTGTCCCCGGCGCCGCGCAGAGCGCCTGCGTAGATCTGGTTTATGCAGCAGAATATGTAGAACGGTGAAATCAGCCTCAGAAGCATTGCGCCGTAATCTACAACCTCGGGATTGGAATTGAAAAACTCAACGAGCGAACCTGCGAACAAAAGCACGGGGATCATAAGCACTGCAGTACAGCCAACGGAGATGAGAATCGCCGTTCGCACGCCCTTTCTCGATCTTTCGACCTGGCCAACGCCCAGATTCTGACCCACAAAGGTCGTAGCTGCGAGCGAGATGCTTTGCATCGGCAGCAGCAGGAATTGATCGATTTTCGAGTAGGCCGTCCAGCCGCCCATGCATTCGGAACCGAAATGGTTGATGTACGACTGAACGAACACGTTTGAGAACGAGGTGATCGCCATCTGGATAGCGGCCGGAATCCCGATCTTTAGTATCTTTTTCAGCATATCCCAATGGATGCGAAGCTTCTTAATTATCAGCTTGCAGCAGTTGTCTGAGCGCATGAGAACATACATCGTAAGAACTGCCGAAAGGAACTGTGCGATTATTGTAGCAAGCGCAACGCCCTCAACGCCCATATGGAAGACGAGCACGAAGACGAGGTCGAGTATCGTGTTGGTAACTGCCGAAACGACGAGGAACAGGAACGGTCTCTGCGAATCGCCCACGGCGCGCAGGATACCCGAACCCATATTATAGAGCATCAGGCCGAGCATTCCCGAAAAATAGATCTGCAAATAAAGTGTCGCCTCAGGGATCACCTCTGCAGGCGTATCCATGAAGTCAAGCATCAGCGGGGTCATAACCACGCCAATGACGGTGAACGCAATCCCGAGCAGCAGCGTCATGAGGATAGCGGTATGGACTGTGTTCTGCACCTTCTCATTCTGCTTCGCGCCGTAATATTGCGAAATGACGACACCTGCACCCGTGCTCAAACCCAAGAAGAAACCAATCAATAGGTTTATGATCGGCCCGACCGTTCCGACAGCCGAGAACGCTTCGTCGCTGACGTAATTGCCCACTACCCAGCTATCGACCGTATTGTAAAGCTGTTGAAACACATTTCCGAGAAGGAGAGGGATTGCAAAGCTGATCAGATGCTTTATTATGCTCCCTTCCGTCATGTCCACGTCCTTCTTTGCCGTAAAGGAACGTAGCTTCGCACCGATGTTCACAAAAACCACCCTTTAGTGCACAAAACGACCCAAGGCTCAGCCGAGCATCGGGTTGGCGCACGCAATACAATTTTAATTGATTATAGCACAGCCGTGCGTATTTTCAAGCATTATATTGTTCCTTGGACATTCAAGCGAGTATTTCCCGGGAAATTTTTGCCGTATTCCTAAAGTAGATATACATGCATCATTTGCCCGTACTGACCAAATTAATGGGGTCGCCTTTGTATTGCGACCCCATTAATTTAACTATCAATTTCGCGAATCAATACTCAATGTCGATTCAGTCCTTCTTCTTAAACAGATACTCATCCACTTTTTCTCGGATCGAATCGGAAATCTTCCTCTCGATCGGGAATACGGCCGCATTTGCAACGCGCTTTGCGAATTCCAACACGATATCTGCGGTGATTGCAAGCGCGTCTGCTGACATGAATCCGTTTACAAGGTTATCCCGACGGTCGTGAATGAACGCCGCACCATGCGCACCCTCGCGTACAAAATTTATAGCCGGAACGCCGTTGTCGGCAAAGGGTATGCTGTCGCTCGAATAGATGTTATTATCGAAGTGTACTGGCTTACCAAGCTCCTTCATCATTCCTTCAGCATAAGGTTTAAAGGTATCGGAACCCATTACATACGCATGCTCATAGCCAAGTATCGGGCCTGCCATATCGACGTTTATCATCAGAACATGCTTTTCGAGTTCCTCTTCATGAGCTTTGACATATGCCTTGCTCCCGAGAAGCCCCTGTTCCTCCGAACCGAACCAGTTGAATTTAAGCGTCCTGCGCGGCGGATGCTCCGCGAAATAGCGCAAAGCCTCCATGATCACTGCCGAGCCCGACATATTATCATAAACTCCGGTTGAGAAGTATACGCTATCATAATGCGCTCCAAAAGATATGATCTCGTCCGGTCGCTCGGTACCCGTAATAGTAGCGCACACATTATGGGACACGCTCTTGATGCGTTCACCCTTAACCTTGATGTTCACCTTTGTCACACCGCGCTGAACCATCTCCATCGCATCTTTGATGCGGAGATTGACAAGCACATTGTCTCCAAAGTTATCCGAAAGAACCTCCCGAAGCTTTCGAATATCGATATCGCTGTCCTCCTCGGTATCAAATATGCTGCCGCTGAACCCAATGATCGCCGCAACGCCTGCCTTCTGAAGCTTTTCATAGTTCTTATAGCTAACTCTACCATTGATAAGGACGGCATTGCCCTTCGCATTCTGCAAATGCAGCGGATGCCCGCTCTCAACATAGGCAAAGTCGAGCGTCAGTCCCTCATCGGGCGTGCTCGCAGAACGGATATAACCCGTTACATTGTATTCCTTGACATACGGCTCCAAAACCGTAAGCGTCGCCTCAGTTATTATGCCATTCTCGACCTCGAATTCTTCGAGCACGCATTCCACGCCGAGCGCATCAACTTCGGCTTTGATCGCCTCAGCCGTTTTTAGCTCCGCATCCGTGCCCGATACGCGTTCATATCCAAGCCTTTCAATCAGCTCGAACGCTCTCTTGCCGCATACATCCATGTTGTACCTCCCTCAAATTATATAATTCAATATTTCTAATCAAATAAAGCATGATTCACAATGAACTATTTCTGTTGTCCATACGAACCAATCATTAAGCCTCCAGACTCTTCTGTGCTTCCATGGCTTTGCGTTTTTCTTCCTGACGTTCAAAATTATGTATCCAGTCCGCTTTAAAGTAATATACCGTAAAGCAGCAGGAACTTAGGAACCAGGTAAGCGGATATGCCCAGAATACCATTTGGATCTCCGGTATGAAGTGTACGGCTATCGTGATATAGGTGATTCGGATCAGGCACCAGCAAGCAAGCATAACTATCATTGGTACAGCCGTCTTTCCCGCGCCACGCAATATTCCGGCTAAGCAATGCGAGAACGAGAGCAGGCAATAGAACAATGCCTCGGTCCGAGCCTGCTTAACACCAAAGGCAATGACCTCTGGCGATTTGTTGAATAAGCTAACAAGAGTTGGTGCGAGGAGCACGAACAGTATGCCGATTATCTCAGCCAAAGCCACGCCGGATATTACGCCAAAAGCAGCTCCCTTCTTAACTCGGTCGTATTGCTTCGCGCCAAGGTTCTGGCTTGTGAAAGTCGTGAGCGCTACGCAGAAGCTCGTTACGGGCAGGAATGCGAATCCCTCGAGCTTCGAATATGCACCGCAGCCAGCCATAGCATCGGAACCGAAAGCGTTGATATTCGATTGAACGATAACGTTGGCAAGTGCGATCACGGAATTCTGCACGCCGGTGGGCAGACCCGTTGCCAACACTTCGCGCAGCATAGGAGCTTCTATCTTGATGTCCTTGGCGACAACCCTATGCACGTCGTCCACTCGGGTAAGCTTGGTAAACGAGATTGCAGCACTGAGCGTGTGCGAAATCGCGGTTGCGATCGCCGCTCCGCCAACGCCCATATTCAGATACTTAACAAATAAGATGTCGAGTACAACATTCGTCACCGACGCAATTATCAGGTAATAAAGAGGATGCTTGCTGTCTCCCCTCGCCTGGAAGATTCCATTAAAGGTATTATAAAGCACGCTGCCAACGGAGCCGGCAAAATAAAGCCTGAAGTATTTTATCGATTCCGGGAGTACGTCCGCAGGGGTACCCATAAGGCGCAGCAAAAGCGGAGTTGTGACCATACCAAAGACCGTCAGGAACAAGCCTGAAAGCACGCCAAAAGCAACGGTGGTATGCACTGCGGAATGAACCTTGTCATATTGTCGCGCACCGTAGTATCTTCCGATTACTACACCCGCGCCGACGAAGACGCCATTTATAAATCCAACAAGCAGAAATATGAGGCTGCCCGATGAGCTGACAGCCGCTAAGGCCTCCTTGCCCAAAACATTTCCGACAACTAAAGAGTCAACAACATTGTATAGCTGCTGAAACAACTGCCCGATGAAAATTGGTAGCGCAAACAATGTGATCCTGCTATATATCTTACCTTCAGTCAAAGCAAGCTCCTTCAATCCAACAATTTTTAATCGCATTATAGGAGCATGGGTCGAATTTGTCAATCCATATAATGCACTATATATCTATAATGCTGTACTTCGATACGCCAGACTAAATTATGAGTTTGCATTCAGAACAACTATCATGCGTTTGCAAAGATTCCTTTCTTTGCGGAATTTGAAATGAAAATGCCATGATGCATATGCACCATGGCCACAGCCTATTGTGAATCAAACTCTGTTGAACAGTAATACGAATACAAACGAAACTGCGAGAAAAGCTAGGCCTACAAATATCGAATGCCACTTAATTTTGCGTTTTTTCTTTACTGACTCCTTGTATTCATAATAGGACTTCGGAGTGCTCGCGTCACGGCGATAATTCGCACGCACGTTCCTCATCTGCTTAAAGCTGTATTGGAGTCCGTCGAAGGTTCCATCCTCAGTAGCAATGGAGAGCAATCCGAGTCCGGTAAGTATAACACCAGGGATAAAGAAGGCATCGCAAAGTATCTTCAAAACCTGAGATGCTTCAGTCTGATTGAAGATTCCTCTTGTAATACAAACCACCAGCGCAATCACCATACCGATGATTGCGCTAGTAAAATATTTAACCCAAGATTTTACATCACTTTTTCTTTGCATTTGCGTCGATGGATGCAACCTCAGACTGATACTTTTTCAACTCTTCGCTATTGCAATATACGAAGTGGCCCGGAACAACTTCCCTGAAAGTAGGTCCTTCCTTGGAATAGTCATGGGAGAGCGCGGGAACGTACGTGATACGTTTGCGCTTCTTCTCATAGTTCGGGTCGGGAAGAGGAATCGCGGACAGCAGCGACTTGGTGTACGGATGCAGCGGGTGTGCAAACAGCTCATCGGAATCAGCCAACTCGACCATCTTGCCGAAGTACATGACACCGATCCTGTCGGAGAAGTACTTGACGACGCTCAAGTCGTGAGCAATGAACATGATAGTCAAGCCCATTTGCTCGCGCAAATCGTTCATCAAATTGATAACCTGCGCCTGAATGGATACGTCCAATGCGCTGATAGGTTCGTCAGCGATGATGAGGTCGGGCTGAAGAACGATCGCACGTGCAATACCGATACGCTGGCGCTGACCACCGGAGAACTCATGAGGATAGCGCTCTGCGTGTTCTGGAACAAGTCCTACCATCTCGAGAACATTGGATACCTTCTCATCGATGAATTTCTTATCGCGAATTCCGCGGATTATAAGACCTTCGGAGATGATTTCGCGAACGGTCATACGAGGATCAAGGGAGCCGACAGGATCCTGAAAGATCATCTGGATCTTTGTCATGAGTTCCTTATGAACTACCTTATCCGCCTCAAGTTCAGCAACGCGTGCAGAATTCCCGGCAGCTTTAGCGGCCTTAAGTTCCTGCTTGATGCGCTTTTCAGCGCCAGCGCCCATGCCGATGCGCTTGCCCCGAAAGTATACATCGCCATCGGTGATGTCATAAAGACCGATGATCGAGCGTCCGGTGGTAGTCTTTCCGCAGCCGGACTCACCAACGAGACCGAATACCTCACCCTTTTTAATATCAAAGCTGACATCATCGACCGCCTTGGTTGCCTTAAAGTACTGCTTCAGGTTTCTGACCCGAAGCAACGGTTCCTTCGCGGGGTCAAAGTCGGGTGTGTAATTGTCAATTCTTAATTTCTTATCCAGGTCTGACATAATCATTCTCCCCCGAGTTTCTTCATTCTTTCAATTCTTTCGGTTACGATACGAGGAGGTTCAACCTTGGGTGCATCGGGATGCAACAGCCACGTAGCAGCAGAGTGAGTATCGCTGATCTTGAACATTGGCGGCTGTTCCTCTAAATCGATTGCCATAGCATACTTGTTGCGCTCCGCAAATGCATCGCCGACGGGCGGGAAGAGCATATTCGGAGGTGTGCCGGGGATAGCATCGAGCTTTTCGGTCGTGTCAAGGTCGGGCATTGATGCCAGCAGCGCCCAGGTATAGGGATGCGCCGGCTCATAGAATACCTCATCAGCAGTACCGTATTCAACAATCTTACCTGCATACATAACCGCGATCTTATCGGCCATATTAGCAACAACGCCGAGGTCGTGGGTAATGAAGATGATGGACAGCTGGCGCTCCGCCTTAAGCCTGTTGATAAGCTCAAGAATCTGTGCCTGGATGGTAACGTCAAGCGCGGTCGTAGGCTCGTCGCAGATGAGAATATCCGGGTTAGCCGCAAGAGCGATAGCAATAACTATACGCTGCCTCATACCGCCGGAGAACTCGAAGGGATACTGCCTGAAACGACGGCGTGCATCGGTGATACCGACTTCCTCCATGAGTTCGATAGCGCGGATCTGCGCCTTACGCTTGGTTACGGTATATACCTTCTTGGAGCAAAGCTCGTCGAGGTATGTGATCATTTCATGTGCAAGCTCGATATAGTCGATCTTTTCTGCCGCAGCAAGCTGAGATTTATAGTTATCACTTGCATTGCTGATGATATGACGGATATTGTTCTGATAAAGCTCAATATCCATCCTGTTCTTGAATTCACGGTCGCGCTTGTTAAGGTGATTCCTGTTCTCGACCTTAAGCGCGTGCTTATAAGTGTCTACGGCATACTTGATGCTGGTCTTAAATGTATAAGCTATACTATCCTTACGAATTGCAAGCCTGTCGAGGGATGCCTCGACGACTTTAGCAAGCTGCTTGCATCCCTGTTCACAGACGGAAATATCAATACGCTCACCGGACATCTTGCTCAGAGCGGAATCGAGCTGAGAAACTACGCCGCGTTTTGCGATAAAGGCCTGATTATTGGAATACTCAAGACCCTTTGCTACATCTGCAGCGAAGCCATTGAGGAAACCATCGTTAAGCTTGCGTTCAATAGCTTGATTGTAAGCATCAATGCCCTTACCATCAAATTCAGGCAGGCAGTTATTGAGCTTACAATAGCCCATCGCGAAGAATTTCGGAGCGCTCTTAGCCAGTGCGGCTTCGAGGATGGATTTGACCTTTGCCAATGTTGCATCGGTAGCCTTGTGATCGCCGGTGCTCTTATATGCAGTCATTTCATCCTTGAAACGGTTCATGAGAGCGGGCAGCTCGCTCTTGTTTGCATCGATAAGGAACGGATTGTAAGCATTCTGTGAATCCTTAACGATGAGCCTCATTTCCTTGACGACCGCAGCGGGCTCGCCGTTGATGGAATCGATAACGACATCGTTAATGTTCTTGATCATGGACTCGATGCGCTCGCGTGAATAGTTGTAATCACGCTCAGCCTTGCTTCCGATCTCCAATGCGGAATTCATGATCTTGATCTTTGAATCGACATCCTGAACACCGGCACTCTTCATCGCTGCGGAAAGCAGACCTACTTTATATGAGTAAGTGCGCCTTGCCTCCCTCTGGTTGGCCTTACCGTTGAGGATCATCGCCTCGGTAAGCTGAGTACCTATGCGAACGATGGGGTTAAGGCTGGAGAGAGGATCCTGAAAGATCATGGAAATCCGGTTTCCGCGGATCTTGTGGAAATCTTCCTCGTCGATCTGCATGAGATCCTGACCATCGTAGATAATCTCGCCGCCCTCAGGGATGGCGTTGTTTGCAAGAATGCCCATGATAGCCCTTGCGGTTACGGACTTACCGGAACCGGACTCACCGACGATAGCAAGGGTCTCGCCCTTTTCGATGTCAAATGAAATATCGCGGACAGCCTTTACGGTACCATTGTTGGTACGGAAAGAGATAATTAAGTTTTTGACTTCAAGTTTCTTTGCCATTATTCATCCGCTCCTCTCAATGACGGGTTAAATGCATCGCGCAGACCGTTGCCGAACAGATTGAAGCAAATCATCATGATAGCGATGACGGCCGCAGGGATGAGAAGAATATGAGGATCGTATTGCAGGTAGCGCTGACCATCCGACATCATCGTACCAAGGGATACGGAGGTGCTGGAGTTGAAGTTAACGATACCGAGGTATGAGAACGTTGCTTCACTCGTGATGACACCGGGTATTGCAAATACGGAGCTGGTGATGATGGTACCGATAGCGTTGGGGAAGATATGTCTGAACATAAGCCTCAGATCGCCCGCGCCAAGGGTTCTCGCCGCAAGGATGTACTCCTGATTCTTGAAGCGGTAGAACTGGGTTCTGACGACAGCAGCCGTACCGATCCAACCGGTCACACAGAATGCCAATAGCAAGCCGCCCAATACCGTTGCCTTACCGGTGTTGACCAGATGCAGCTGGAACAGCGAAACGATGATGTACAAAGGCATACGCCAGAGGATATCGACTACACGCTCGAGGAGAAGGTCGATCCAACCGCCATAGTAGCCTTCGATCGCACCGAAGATCGCGCCGAAGATGAAACAGACGGATGCAACGCCGACGGACAGAACGAGGGAGAGCCTGAGACCGTAAGCCATACGGGTACAGATGTCATAGCCCTTACCATCAGAACCGAAGAGGAAGATGGGTTCGTGTCCGGTCTTGTAAATATAATAGTTGTGGTAGAGAACGCGAATCTCAACAGTGTTTTTGTCGCGCTGTGCATAGTACATAACGTTGCCATCCTGATCGCGGAGGTAGTTATCTACATAGCCCTGCTCCTTAACACCATCGAGTGTGAGCTTGTTACCGCTTTCGGAGAGCGGCATCATGCCGAGGGACTTGTACCACACGTTTGCGTCGGTGGGATCCTCGCAGTCGGGATCGCTCGTATCAACCATCGGGTAAACGACTTTAATACCGTTCTCAGCTTCCCAGTCGAGAATCTTCTGGAAATCGGAAGGAGTCATGCGGAGATATTGGAAACCAATCATCAGGTAGGAATCAACCTTTGCAATTCTGCTGATCTTACCGGCATTTTCGGTTTCCTTCTTTATAGCTGTGACCGGGTTGAACTCGGATTCAATGCCGTCCTGCCAGGTGAGCTCGGCAGTGCCGTCGGGGTCGGTCGCGCCGACACCGATCGCGGTGTAGTAATTGTAATACCTCTCATTGAGGGTCATTTCCCTTGTACTATCAAAGATCACAAAATCGCCGATAGCAAGGGTCGGGCGACATTTGGTGTAGAAACCATCTGAATCGCCAATATCATAGATAGAAATGAAGGGAACGATTATCGCATAGAGGATTATCAAGCCAAGGATAACAGCCGCAACGACCGAAGCCTTGTTCTTCTTGAATCTTGAGAAAGCATCCTGGAAATATCCGATGGGTTTGGTCTTCAACGCTTTATCGTGGATCTTTTCATTATCCTGAACAAAGCGGAACTTCTCAGCCGAGATATGTTTGTATTCATTGATGTTTGCCATATTATCTCTCTCCCATCTTAATACGAGGATCAAGGAAGCCGTAGCTAAGGTCGGTCAGTATTGCCGCAGACAAACCAATCAAGGTGTAGAACATTGAAGTCAATACGAACAAGTCATAGTCACGGAATGTGAGTGACGAAAGCGTAAGGGTACCGACACCGGGGATGGCAAAGATCTGCTCAAGAACCATGGAACCGCCCAGAACGCTGAGGAAGGTACCGATGATAACGGGCAGAATGGGAACCATTGCGTTTTTGAGCGCATGGCGCACGATAGCCTTCTGCTTGGTGAGACCCTTCGTTCTCGCAAGAAGCATGTAGTCGCTGGTCAGAGCCTCGGTGAGCTCTGCACGAACGGTACGCGCAAAATAAGCAATTTCATAGAATGCACCCGCCATAACGGGAAGCATAATGGAATAAATCATCTTCCATGTGAACATACCGCCCGCATCAGCAACGGAACTCATAACGAGCGGGAACCATTGCAGCTTAAATGCAAGGAAGTATTGTAGGAAGAATGCAAGTACGAATGACGGGACCGAAATAAATAAGACAATTATTACCGAAATTACATGATCAGGCCATTTGTTCTTTAGAAGCGCAGCAAAAATGCCGAGAACAATGCCTAGTGGCAGACCTATTAAAATTGATAGAACGTTGACGAGGATGGTTGGCATCATGCGGCTGAACAATACCTCGGCAACCGGAGTCATGTAGGATACCTTCCAAGAAGTACCCCAGTCAAACTTGGTGAAAATGTTTTTAAGATAGATACCGTACTGAGTAAGGATCGGCTCATTCCAGCCGAGTGCTTCGCGGCGCTCCTTCTCGATCTGACCTTGAGGTCCGAGAGGAATCTCAACCTGAAGCATCTTTATGAGGCAGAATGTTATGGTCATAATGATGAAGAACGTTATAACCAAGAACAGTAGCCTCTTTAATACATATTTTAGTGTTCGCATAGGCTGTTTCCTTATCTAACAAAGTCTTAAGCAGGATCCGATAACGATCATGCCGAATTTGAGCTAATTATGTTTACTTCCGAAGCCGGTTTCCCGGCTCCGGAAGTATTTGGTTACTTATACGCGGTAGGTTGGATTACTCAGTGTAATCAATCGTGCCGCCCTGGGATGCAACGTAATCTGCCCATTCTGCATCATTGTAGTTGTAGGTCATGAAGCGGATTCCGCCGTAGCCATACATGATGTTGTAGTCGAGAGTTGCGTACTTGATCTGGTTGGAGAACATGGATACGACAACGTCAGAAGATACGGGGATGCACTGATAGGTGCTGAGGATACCGGTCTCCAGGTAGGAGAGGATATGCAGACACATATCGGGATCGTTAGCATACTGCTTAGGATCGTTGATAGCATCTGACCACTCCTCGAAGGTCCTGGTTACATCCTCGCCGTTGATGGGGATGGTCAGGGTATCCGTGCTGGGATCCCAACCGCCGGACTCATGGATCTCTTCGAGACCGCCCATGTAACCGGGGTTGCAGTATACGCGGATAGTGGAGAAGGGATAGAATGCTGCACCGCCCCATGCACCGCGGATCATCTCGATCTTACCGGTTGCAACATCGCCATAGCGATCCTGTGCGCCAGCGAGGAACTTGAAGGTGATCTTACCTTCGAAGGGAGTGCCAACGGTTGCTGCTGCGACGAACTCGTTCATGAGCTCCTGCTGCTTCTGGTCGTCAGCGGAGAGAGACTGTGCACCGGTTGCTTCGCAGGTGATGTTGATCGCCTGACCTTCGGTGTACTGACCTTCTGCGATTGCCTGCTCAGCAACTGCCTGGAAGAGTGCCCTTGCTGCTTCTACATCGTAGCCGGTTACGGAAGCGTATGCCTCTTCAACATTAGCATATTCCTTGCCTTCGCCGTATTCGATGCCATAGAGGCGGCAAACCGCGCTCATAGCTTCGTCGGTTCTACGGTATACGGATTCGTTGTCGTTCTCGACATCATAGTAGTAGAGACTGTTGAGGAGCGCATAAGCGGGCTTATGAGCGGAAGTAGCCTGGTTGCAGAATGCGGTACGGTCGATGGACAGGGAGATAGCCTTGCGGAAATCGTCGTACTGGAGAACTCTCTTGTTTGCGCCGTCGCCAGCTTCGTTCTCAAGCTTTGCAAGACTCTCGGGATCGCTGTTGAATACGAAGCGATAGGTGTAGGTCTGGTCGGTCTTGAGCAGGTTGCTGGACATACGATAGGTAGCCATATCATCGGAAGTCAGGGAGACTTCGTCAAGCTTACCCTGCAGGAAGGACATCAGCGCGGTTGCATCCTCAGCAATGATGTCGTAAACGATCTTGGTGGTCTGGTACTGACCTTCATGCTTGCCATCGGTCCAGCCATACCAGTTCTCGTTCCTTACGAGAACGAACTGCTTGTCGTTTTCGAAGGACTGGAGCTTGTAGGGGCCGTATGCCATGTAGGTGTCAACGGAAGTACCGTAGTTGGTGGTGGTGAGCTTGCCGGTGGTCTTGTAGCCAGCCTCATAGAGATCCTTGTATACGATCCAGCCGCTGGTGCATGCAGTGTAGAAATAGAACGGGGTTACTGCCTCTGCGTTGATGTAAACGATGGTGTAATCGTCTACCTTCTGGAGACCAACGTCGGAGAATTCAACCTTATCGCCCCAAGTGCCGCTCTTTGCACCGATGAGGAGAATCCATTCATCTTCGGGGTCTTCAAAGTTAACAACGAGCTCCTTAAGGTATCCTTCGATCTTTTCATCGACTGCTACGTAGTAATCGCCTGCACCCAAATCATTAAGGTACTGATAGATGTCGGTTCCGTCCTCAGCGATGAAGAGATCCGCATACTGACCGTTGTTGTATTCATAATAATACTGAATGGTTCGTCCGCCAAAATATGCTGCATTCTCAACGAGAGAGATACCATACTCCGTTGTACCCTCTTCGCACGCGGTGTTGTAGATGTACTCACCGGTTTTCTCATCTATTCCTTTGATGAGCTGTGCATACTGGTTGGTACCTGCGAGGTTGTTGTAGTAGTAGTTATAAGCGTTGACAAGCGCGGTATCGCCCCTGGTGTAGTTGTTGGAACGATAGTTCTTCATCTCGCTGGAAATGAGGCGCTCCATGGACCACATATAGGTGTCAGCGTTGATGGGGGTGCCATCTTCCCACTTTGCATCGGGGTTGAGCTTCATCTCATAGATGTAGTTCTCAGTGGGGAGTTCGCCGGTTTTCTCATCGGGCTCAAGCCACTTTTCACGATCTGCATAAGTTGCAGTTACGTCAGTGATGTCGGTTACCATTTCGAATACCCACTTGAAGTTGATGCCGTCTTCTGCGAGGATAGCGTCAACGATGGGCATCTCGAGGTAAGACATGATCTCACTGTCGGTGTTCATTTCCCAAGTATGGGGGTTCCAGTTGGTGGGGCCTGCGCCCAGGGTCAGGTTGTAGGTGTACTCTGCGCCTTCTTCGCCGGGTTTCTCAGTGTTTTCACTCTGAGGATCCTTAGTTGCGCCGGGCTCGGGAGTGGTGTCGCCGTCAGCGGGCCTCTTGCAAGCGGCCAGAACAGGCAGAACCATCATGAGCACCAAGACGAGAGCCAAGATTTTGGTCATCTTGTTCATTAATGTTACCTCCTTAAATTTTACCGAGATTTCGACCCGGTAATCATGAACAATAGTATACTTGCAGGGTTTTCATTTGTCAACATAAATTTGGGGGTAGAAATAACTTCTGCAAGCAAATTTCCCGCAATTATTTGCTTTTTTTAACTCACATATATAATTTATGCTTAAAAAGACATTGTTTTGCCACAATTCCCCTCCGATTTTTACCCCTTCATAGCCATATTGTGCGCTCGTTTTCGATAAAATTCTGGTTTTCCCGCAGCGCGTGTGTGCCTGTAACAGGGCGCGATGCATGGTGCACCATTCTACAATACATTATAAAATGCACTCTATGCCAGCGCACCATGCGAGCCCCTTTCTACCCCGGGCATATCCAAGCGAATTTCATTCTTTAATGAATACCTATTCCGCGCTGTTGACCAATATTCACGCGTTTGCTATAATGAACCTTGGAAAAAACAAATTTCAAAGGAAAGGAAACCTCTGCATGCCGGATGTCCCTGGCTTGGCGGAGCTGTGGTCAATATGGCATATCGTTATTTCGCGGTCGATTTCGGAGATAAAAGGATCGGCCTTGCCGTCAGCGACACTCTCGGCATCACGGCGCAGGGACTTGAAACCTATAAGCGTACCGGCGATGATGAGCGCGATGCCGAATACATTCGCAATTATGCGCAAAAATACGCTCCCTGCCGCATAGTCTTCGGTATGCCCCGCAACATGGACGGGAGCTACGGCCCCGCAGCCGAAAAGGTTCGCGCGTTTGCAGAAGTCGTCCTGAGCGGCTGGGATGGTGAGCATGATTTCTATGATGAAAGGCTTTCCACCGTCGTCGCCGAGCGCGCAATGTTCGAAGCCGAGATGAATTGGAAAAAGCGCCGCAAGGTCGTCGATAAAATGGCCGCGCAGGTCATTTTGCAGGGATATTTGGAACTGCACCCGATCAGGTTATGATCAGTGCTCTGCCGAAAGCCCACACAACTAATTGAAAAGGGATATGCGATTCAGTGAACAACGAGATAAATAATACAATTGAAACCGAAGGATACGATGAGTACGAAGCCGTGACCTTCATAACGGACGAGGGAACGGAAGAAACTTTCCTTCATATTATGACCTTCCCTTACGAGGGCGCAAAGTACGCCGCGCTCGTGCCGGAGGAGCAGGCAGACGAGGAGGAGCCGGAGGTGCTTTTCGTAAAGGTCACGAGGGACGACGAGGGCGATGCCTATATCCCCGTGGACAACGAGGTTCTGCTTGAGGAGCTGTTCACAGAATTCTCCACCCTGCTTGACGAGAGCGAGGGTGAGGAGAGTGTGAGAATATAATTTTCACCCCATGAGAAAGTATTTCTCACGAGGCCGTTCTTTGAATTTTTGTTGCCGTATTTCTATCAACAAAGATTCAAATTCCGGAAAGAAAGAAGGTAATTATTATGCACCCTGCGGAACTGTTCCTGACCGCAGTCGCGCTGTCCATGGATGCGATGGCAGTCTCGATTTCAAGCGGGATCGCACACCCGCGCACGAAGCTTAGGAACGCGCTAACCATGGCGGCGTTTTTCGGCGTATTTCAGGCGTTGATGCCGCTCATCGGTTACTATATCATTCCTCTGCTCGGCGCGGTGTTTGGCGATGGCATAATAGCCTTTGTCGAGGGAGCCGATCATTGGATCGCGTTCGTGCTGCTTGCGTTCATCGGCGGTAAAATGATAATTGAAGCGATCAGGAATGACGAGGAAGCGGAAGAAAACCCATTTGCGATCGGTACACTGTTCGTTATGGCAATCGCGACGAGCATCGACGCGCTTGCAACGGGCATAGTTTTTCGGGGATTCAGCCTGTCCGGCGGTGAGCTGGCGTTCACGATTTGCTCGATCGGACTCATTACTTTCATCCTTTCGCTCGTCGGAGTGCTGCTCGGCAGGAAGCTCGGCGAAAGATTCAAACGCTGGGCGGTGCTTGCGGGCGGCATAACTTTGGTCGCGCTGGGACTTAAGGTGCTTCTTGAGCATCTTCTGGGATGACGGGAGCATTATTTAATGCGAGCATTATTCAATGCTTGCATAAGCACAGTTTGGGTGATATAATAGCTGCGTTGTTTTAGACAATCTGGAGGTATAATTATTGGAATACCCAATTAAGTGCGAAGAACTCTATTATTTCTATCTTTCCTTAAAGGCAGGACTTTTAGGCCTTGACGAATATGCTGAAAGGCTTAATGACCTTTTTCTTGCGGACGATGGTAGAAACGAAATCCTTCTAGAATTAGAGTTTTGTACCGCGTCTTTAGCAGAAACTATTGCCACCTTAAAGGCCTATTTGTTCGATAAGACAGGGCAATTAGATTACAGTGAGGTGGGGAAACTACTCATTGATGGGCTGAAGAAGCTATACCATGACGATTCCGTTAACTTAGAGGAATTAACCCATAAGCTGTACAGTGTTTGGATGCTATTACCAAGCGAGGTCTCTCAAAAGCCCCCCTTTATTAAGCTCAATTCCATTGACGATTCTTGGTCTTGGGAGGGAAAAGATAAAGTAATAGAAGACATTAACTGGTTGCTAAACTATTATAACGATTGAGTCCGCATAAAGGAGATGATAACTTTAATGGACGATGACAGTATATGGCGATGCATTGCTTCAACCGTACAGCCGTCTGTCGCATCGACCGGCATTAGTGCCGGCAGCATAGTAATATACGCGATTCTTTTTGCATTGCTCATTGCGGGCGGCGCATATTTTGCGGGCGCTGAAATTTCGCTTGCCTCCGTAAACCGCATTCACATGAGATCCTATGCTGAGGACGGAAACAAGAGGGCTCAGTATGTCATGTACATACTGAATAATTTTGAAAAAGCACTTACAACCATCTTAATTGGCAACAATATAATGCACATTGCCTGCGCCTCGATCGCGACGCTGTTTACAAGGCAATTCTTCAAGGGCACGGCTTATCTTGATACCGCGCTCGTCATCTCTACTATTATAATTACCATCATCGTGTTCCTCATCTCCGAGATGCTGCCAAAGAGCTATGCGAAGACGTATAGCGAACGCTTTGCGCTCAGGATCGGCAAATCCCTCTACGTTCTTATGAAGATATTGACCCCGCTGGCCGCCGTATTCACATGGATAGGTTCCGCTTTGGGATGGCTGCTTGCAGGCAAAAGGGTTAAGGAACCCTCGGTCACCGAGGACGACCTTAAGGATATGATAGAATCCTTCAAGGACGAACGCGAGGAGGACGAGGAGACCGAGGATTCCACCGCGGAGCTCATGGTCAGCGCGCTTGAGTTCGGCACCACCACCGCTAAGGAAGCACTTACCCCCTGGAGCAAGGTCGAGTCGCTCGATTCCTCTATGGAGATTTCGGAAATCTATGCCCGCGTCAAGGCAAGCTCTCATTCGCGCCTTCCGATGCTTAACGCAAAGGGGCGGATCGTCGGCGTGCTGAATATCCGCGCATTCCTCAAAGCGTACATGAAGGACGGCGATGAGACGGAGCTTATCGATCTTATCGATACTCCGCTGTTCGTTCGCCCCGACGTTCCTGTAGACGAGCTGCTCAGCGAAATGAGCCGCAGCAAGGTTCACCTCGCATTCGTCTCTGTTCATGGCGATGTGCAGGGCATCATCACTATCGAGGACATCTTGGAAGAGTTGGTCGGAGAAATCTTTGATGAATACGACACTCCCGAAGCCCCGGATGATGCTTCACTTTTGGAGGTGCGCGCATGATCTGGTGGCAGTCGATTATTGTTTTAATAATCCTTGTAGCTTTCTCGGCATTCTTTTCCGGCTCCGAGATAGCATACGCATCGGTCAACCAGCTTCGCCTTCGCCGTTTGGTCAACGATAAAGGCAGCATACGCGCTAAAAATGCGCTTTACATCGTTGATAATTACGATAGAGCGTTGAGCAGCATACTGATCGGCAACAATCTCGTAAACCTCGCCTCCTCCACCATCGCAACGGAGCTTTTCATCGGTCTGCTTGCGGATACCGGCATAATGGGCGAGAATACGGCGGCGATGCTCTCGACCGTCTGCATAACGGTATTCGTGCTCATTTTCGGCGAAACCGCACCGAAGATAGTTGCAAAGAGCCATTCGGAGGGCTATACCCTGATGGCTGCGCCCATCCTTCGGACGCAGATGACGGTGTTCTCCCCCGCCGTCTGGATCGTGATGAAGATACTCGGCGTATTCTCCAAGAACTGGAAGAAGGAGGATGACGACTCCCTCACCGAGGACGATCTTTCAGAAATTATCGACACCGTCGAGGACGAGGGCGTTATCGATGAGGACACGAGCGATCTATTGCAGTCCGCGCTCGAATTCCCGGATATATGCGCGTATGAGATAATCACGCCGAGGGTCGATATGGTAACTATCGACATCGACGACAGCGATGAGGAGATTCGTGAAACGATCGAAAATTCCTCATATTCAAGGATACCCGTCTATGAGGACAGCATAGACAATATTATCGGCGTTATCCACCTCAACCAGTTTTTAAAGACCATGGCCGATGGCGGCGACCTCGATATTCGGGGGAATCTTCTGCCCGTGTGCTATGTGCATAAGACCACGATACTTCCCCAGGCCCTACGAGAGCTGCGGGAAAAACAACTCCACATGGCCATCGTTACCGACGAGTACGGCGGAACGATGGGAATCATCACGATGGAGGACATCCTCGAACAGCTCGTAGGCGATATTTGGGACGAGAGCGATGAAATCGAGGACGAGATCAAGAAGATAGATGAAGCGCTGTTCGAGGTTGACGGCAATATGCGCATCTACGATTTTCTTGAGGAATTCGAGATAGACGACCGCGATTTTGACGATGACAATGCGACCGTCGGAGGCTGGGCGATAGAGCAGCTCGGCGGCTACCCGGCAAGGGGGGATTCGTTCGATTTCGAGCATTTGACAATCATGATAAAGCAGCTTCAGAATCTTCGCGTCATCCGCCTGACCGTCAAGGTGAATGAGCGCATCATAGAGGAAAATGAAGACGCAATCGATTGGGAGGAAAAGGACGAATAAGCACCAAAAAGGTCAAACGGGCGCACAATCGCAGGGATTTCCCTCCACGCTTGTGCGCCCGTTAAATATATCTTGACTTTGCAGAAAAAAACTGTCACAATGGCGTTGGGCGATACGCCCAATTAACCGAACTTTCAGGAGGATATCTATGTTGTTTACCAACATTGAGCAGGCAAAGGAATTCATCCTTGACAACGATATAGAGATGGTCGATTTTAAGATGACCGACATTGACGGCCGCTGGCGTCATATCACCATCCCCGCCGAGCGTTTTGACGAGAATATTATGAAATACGGCATCGGCTTTGACGGCTCCAATTACGGCTACGCGCCTGTTGAAAACAGCGATATGGTCTTCATTCCCGACCTTTCGACTGCGGCGGTCGATCCGTTTGCGGACATTCCGACGCTGACTATGAGCGGCGATGCGATGATAATAGCCCGTCCCGAAAACCGTCCCTTCGACCAGTACCCCCGCAACGTCATCAAGCGTGCCGTTGAATACATGAAGGAGATCGGTGTCGCGGACGAAATGCTCATAGGCCCCGAGTTCGAGTTCCATGTCTTTGACAGCGTTCAGTTTGAAGCACGTCCTAACTCCGTCCGCTGCGAAATCGATACCGAAGAAGCGGATTGGAACACAGGCTTCGGCGAGGACGGCTTCCAGATTCCCCACAAGGGCGGCTATCATATCGGTGCGCCGCAGGATAGGTATTACAACCTCCGCAGCGAAATGTGCATGATGATGGAGGACTGGGGCGTAAAGGTCAAGTACCATCATCACGAGGTCGGCGGCCCCGGACAGCTCGAGATCGAGGTGGAGCTTGGCGACATCGTTTCGATGGCCGACAACACCATGGTCACAAAATACATCATCCGCAACGCGGCTTTCGCGGAGGGTTGCACCGCGACCTTCATGCCCAAGCCCATCTATGCCGAAGCGGGCAACGGAATGCACGTGCATATGCTGCTCACAAAGGATGGCAAGCCGTTGTTTTACGATGAAAACGGCTACGCACAGCTTTCCGAGCTTGCGCATAATTTCATGGGCGGCCTGTTAAAGCATGCAAAATCCCTCTGCGCGATCACCAACCCGTCCACCAACAGCTTCAAGCGCCTCGTTCCGGGCTTTGAAGCGCCCGTGACCATCGGCTACGCGACGGCGAACCGTTCTGCGGTCATCCGCATTCCCGCCTACGCAAAGTCCCCGATGTCCAAGCGTTTCGAGCTCCGCAATCCCGACGGAACCTGCAACCCCTACTATGCGTATGCGGCGATCCTTATGGCGGGGCTTGACGGCGTTATAAACAAGATTGATCCCTCCGCCTGCGGCTGGGGTCCCTACGACTTCAATCTTTTCGACCTGCCCGATGAGGAAAAGGCGAAGATTGACAGTCTGCCTAAGACCCTTGATGAGGCACTCGATGCGCTTGAAGCAGACCATGAATATCTCACTCGCGGCGGCGTATTCCCCGAGAGGCTTATAAATATCTGGATCAAGCGTAAGCGTAAGGAAGCTTCGAGGATCAACCAGATGCCGCACCCGGCGGAGTTTGAAAGGTATTATGACCTTTAATTCCGGCTTTCAGCATCGGTTTGATGGTGTTAAGACTCTCAATCATTTTTATGCAAAGGAACCCGCAGCAACCTGCGGGTTCCTTCGTATTTATGCGGATGAATCGATTAACGCATCGTAAACATTACTTTTTCAACAACACTTCCAGCAAAGCCGCAAGAACGCTCTTATCGTCATCAGTGCTTTTTTTGATTAACAATGCCGTCATAAGTGCAACCACAAACATCAAGAATGCTATCAGGATCCCTATTCCCAAGAGATCCCTTGTATCCACTTGCGCAACAGGCATTCTGCTCAGATTACCTGAAAGCCCAAAGCTTTCAACATACTTTATGTACTTATAGCATTTATAAGCAATAAAGCATAAACCGCCTAATGAGCCGCAAACACATAATGATTTCGATTTTAATAAAGCTCCTACAAAAAGAATTCCTGCGGGAATAAGCGCAGCAATTTTTAGCTGCGTATTCCATGCATCGAAGTTATCTCCAACATAGTAATGCATTCCTATGGTAGATTCGACTTGACAATTAATCATCGGTAAAATCATTACGCTGAGCAGAATAAGAGCTGGTATAATTAGCAGTATCCTAAACAGTGATTGTCGTTTTTCACGGTCAGTCAAACTTTCTTGCAGATTCTGCTCGTTAGGATCAATCATTGTTTCTTTGCTTTCCACTTATTATATCCTCCTTGTGTTTCATCCTTCTCTAATTTAGGGCGCGATACCCTTTTTGTCGCTCCTTTTGGCTTTCATTTGCTATAACCCCTTATTCTTAATAAGGGTATGTTCATGCAGTCTGTTTCTTTTCTTTCTCCTCCTTTTGCGCGAATATTAATGCTTGCTGCATTGCAACAATAAGCTCCTGATTGCAGGGAAGAAGTTGATTGAACTTTTCAATGAACTCTTCAGTCCATACATCCTTATCCAATTTTGGGCCTCCCTTCTATCGCTTGATATGCGAGTACTTTATCATTAATATTTGAGCGTGTCAACACTTATTTATAGAATATATGTTTGCTATGTGAGTGATTTTATGCTACTATGTACGTACTTGCACAATAATATGAGCGAAGAAAGGCGGAAAAATGATGTCTATAAACGAGCGTGTTAAGCAAGTGCGGCAGGAATTAAGCCTGTCCCAAGCTAAATTCGCCAAGGCTCTATCCATATCCAACGGCTATATTGCGGGTATCGAATTGGGATACAACAATGTGAATGACCGCATAGTTAAGCTAATTTGCTTTACTTTTCATGTAAGTGAAGAATGGCTGAAGAACGGCGAGGGTAGCATGTTTGAGCAAGAATCCGGTCAACTCGTGGAATTGGCCTTCGCTCAATTTAAAAAGCTAAAACCTGAGTATCAGGATTACATCATAAAACAGATCGACCTGCTGTTAGACATACAGAACAGGGAAAAGTAGTTTTCTTTTAATTACATATTAAAAGAAGAATAATTTCTATAATTAGTTAAAAAAGGAACCCGCAGCAGCCTGCGGGTTCCTTCGTATTCGTGTGCATTCTTATTTACGGCTCAATGTCAATAGTTGAGGTTGAGCCGTTAAATTCCTTCATCGGGAAGGCGCATTCAATAAAGAAGCATTATAATATTATATTGATATTATTCCTTGCTGAAAAATGCGACTGCGATCGCCCCCGGCCCCGCATGAGTGCCGATGGTGCTGCCGACGATGTCCACACTTAAATCGCTTCGGTCGTAATGCCACAGCTCCCTGCTGTCCTCAATGTACTTGCGCAGAAGCGTATCGCTGAGCCCGCTGTAGCCAAGGCGTATCGGAAGCGAAAAATCCACGCCGCCCGTCTCCCCGACGAGCCTGTTCAGCATATTATTGCCCTGTTTGGAGCCTCGTGCCTTGCCAAGCAGCTTGACTTCGCCATCCTCAACGGCTACCACGGGCTTTATTGACAGAAGTCCCCCCGCAAAGGCAGCAGCCTTGGAGATTCGTCCGCCCTTTTTAAGATACTCAAGCGTATCAAGCAGCGCAATTAACCGCAGGCGAACCCTGTCCGTCTCCAAAGTTTCTGCTATCTCCGAGGCAGTCAAACCCATTCCGCGAAGCTGCACCGCACGCTCAACAAGCGCACCCTCGCCCATTGCGGCATTTAGGCTGTCAACAAGAAAAATGCAATCCTCGAAGCCTTCAAGGGCAATTTGAGCGCTTTGGTAGGTACCCGAAAGTTTGGACGACAGAGTGATTATTACTGCCGTATCCCCCGCTTCCCTGACCTCGCGATAGACCTCCGTAAATTCCATAGGCGAAGGCTGGCTGGTGGTGGGAAAATCGTCGCTCTCGATCAGCTTCTCATAAAACTGCGAAGGGGTGATGGTCACGCCGTCCACGTATTCGCCGTCCGCAAACAACGTTCTCATCGGAACGACCCTGATTTCATGCTCGGTTAAAAATCGCTTCGGAAGATCGCTTGCGGAATCGGTGATTATCCGTACTTTGTTCATGAAATTACTTTTAAAAATTTGTAGAGTTCGGGGGACTTTTTCAAAAGTCCCCCGGAAACTAATGTATTTAGTCAACCATATGAGCCTTGTAGTAGTTCATCAGATTGCCCTCAAGCAGGATCTCCTTTTCGTCTTGGGTGAGTCCCTTGATATAGAGGGTTATATCCTGAACGCCGTTCGCGGTGATGACCTTTGCGGGTATCTCCTCAACGCCGTTTTCGACCGCCGCTCTGATGCCGGGTACGAATACGAAATCGCCGCATTCATAGTTGAACTCGGTATCGGGTGCGATGGTGAAGGGCAGGATGCCCCAGTTGATGCAGTTGGAACGATAACGCTTGGTCGCATACTCGTAACAGATGTTCGCAAAGCCACCGAGAACCCTCTGGCAGGACGCTGCCTGCTCGCGGGCCGAGCCGTCGCCGGGCTTGTTGGCAAACACGCAGGAGCCGAAGCCGGTGTTTGCAATCAATTTATCGGCATTGCCAACCTTCGCAAGCGCATTCATTATCCGCTCGGGATTTTCACCCTTACGGCGTTCGAAGTCCATAGCCATGACCTGCTTGCTTCTGCCAACATATTCGGGTACGCGCCTTGAAAGCGCGAATTCCGCAAGGCGCAGCGGGTTGGAGCGGTAGGAGGAGGTTTCGCCGGACGGGATCAGCTCGTCGGTGGTGGTCACGGGGTCGTGAATGACGGCATCAAGCTCAAAGAGCGCATTCTCGGTGAGCTGGAACATCTCGGGCCAGTCGGTGATGTTGGGACCGAGCTTTAGTTCAACGGTGGGATCGGGCTTGCCGAAGCCGTTGTAGATTCGCCTGTCGTAAACGCTCTTGTCGAACCTGTACTCATAGTGGGTATCGTCGTATTCTACATCGGTCGCGGGAGTGATCACGCCGTGATTCCTTGCGGTTGCAGCGATGGAGCGTGCGTCCATGAGCGCGACGAAGGAGATCTGTCCCTCGCCGGGCTTGGAGCCTTCACGGTTGGGGAAGTTGCGGGTGGTATGGCGGAGGGAAAGGCCGTTGTTGGAGGGCACGTCGCCGGCACCGAAGCAGGGGCCGCAGAAGCTGGGCTTGATGATCGCGCCGCTCTCAAGGAGCTTCTCGCTTGCGCCGATGCGGGTCAGCTCAAGGCTGGTTGGTACGCTCGTGGGATATATGGAGAAGTTGAAATAGCCGTCTCCGATGTCGTGTCCGTCCATGATGGCAGCCGCTTCCACGATGTTATCGAACAGACCGCCGCTGCATCCCGCGATAACGCCCTGGTCGGCGTAGACCTTGCCATCCACTATCTTATCGAGCAGATTGACGCTGACCTTCTTGAATTTCTTCTCGGCCTCGGCCTGTACGCCCTTGAGGATTTCCTCAGCGTTTGCAAGGAATTCCTTGATGGTATAGGCGTTGGAGGGGTGGAACGGTAGCGCGATCATGCTCTCAACCTTTGAAAGGTCGATGGTGATCATGCTATCATAGTATGCAATGCCCTTGGGTGCAAGCTTCTTGAAGCCCTCGGGTCTGCCGTAAATCTTATAGTAGTTCTCAATGACCTCATCGGTCTCCCAGATGGAGGACAGACATGTGGTTTCGGTGGTCATTACGTCAATGCCGTTGCGGAAATCAGCGGGAAGGCTTTCAACGCCGGGGCCTACGAATTCGAGAACCTTATTCTTGACAAAGCCGCTTTCGAAGGTCGCCTTAACTAGTGCTATTGCAACATCGTGGGGACCGATGCCGTGGCGGGGTTCGCCCGTGAGGTATACGAGAACTACCTCGGGGGCATTGACATCATAGGTATTCTTGAGGAGCTGCTTGACGAGCTCCGGGCCGCCCTCGCCGACACCCATGGTGCCGAGTGCACCGTAACGGGTATGGCTGTCCGAACCGAGGATCATGTTGCCGCACATGGTCATCGCTTCGCGGGCATAGCTGTGAATGACGCTCTGGTTTACGGGAACATAGATGCCGCCGTACTTTTTCGCAGCGGAAAGACCGAAAACATGGTCATCCTCGTTGATGGTGCCGCCGACCGCACAAAGGCTGTTGTGGCAGTTGGTCATCGCATAGGGGATCGGGAACTGCTTGAGACCCGATGCTCTTGCGGTCTGAATGATGCCGACATAGGTGATATCGTGGGACATCAGGCAGTCGAAACGAATGCGCATCTTTTTGGGGTCATCGGATACGTCATGCGCACGCATGATCTGATAAGCGATGGTGTTTTCGCGGCCTTCGTCCGGGGTAACGCCCTCTACGGCTTCCAATACGGGCTTGCCGTCAACGAGATATACACCGTTGTTGTACAGCTCTATCATTGTAGTGACTCCTTCTATTCGCTTAAAAGCATATTTAGGGGGATATGTAAACTCCTCCATACTCTATATTACACTATATGAGTTGGCGTTTCAAGACGAATTTACAATAAAAAAGAATCTCTTGTCCGAATATATGAAACCGCAAAGAACGGAGCCGCAGACGCAGAGCAGCACCCAAATATAGCATTAAAGCAAAAAGCCCAACTCTTTTGACGGTAAGAGTCAGACTTTTCAGCGCCCTTAAATATTAAGGCTCTTTTGCCTCGGTATTAACTAAGTTGCCAACCGATTGAAAGGCAGAGGCTATTTCACATTCCGTTCAGTAATGTAGCCAACGATGGAACTGTTCTTCGTGTCTTTATACAGCCTTTGCGCAAGAAGTATAAACGCGGCAATGACAAGCCAACCGAGCATAGTTCCTATGAAATTGCATATTACGTCCGAGACATCTACATATTTAAAGGTAAAGCCCTGAAACGCCGCTGTAAGAAGCTGCATAAGTTCAACGCCAAAACCAAATATTAGACCCGCAATAGCAGCATGTTTCCATATGAAGCGCTTCTTAACGAGTGGCAGCAGGAAGCCGAGAGGAAACGTCAGAACCACATTTAAAAGATCATCCAAGCTTATGCCGTCTGTGAACGGCACAAGATAAATGCAGTCACGAAGCTTCCAGCCGTTCTCAATAAAGCTCTCTCGAATCGGGCCGTAGAAATATATTGGGCATATAGTGTATGAGGCAGCAAATATGAGGTAGACTGCAAGCGCAGCCTCAAAAATATATCTCCATACATTCCCGCGCCTTACAAGGAAAACGACCGTCAAAATCAGTATAGGTATTAAAGATAGGACTATACATCCCCAAAAATCAGGATCAAATGCCATAATACAATTATAAATATGAAAGTCAGAACTTTAATACTTAACTGTTACTTTTCCGTGTCCGCTATGATACCAATGATCTTCTTCGACCGTCCAAACAGTTAAGTAATACTTGTCTCCGGCATCGATTTTTCCGAAGGAACCCGATACGGTCCCCTCGGCAGGCCCTTTAACGGTTCCCCATTCCTTAGTAAATATCCCCAAAAACACTTTTGAACATAACGTGTAACTTACGGGGTAAGGATTCTCAGTTGATGCGGCATCGATTGGATAGGCATATACACTTCCAGAGATAGTTGCGGTACCTGCCGGAAGGGAATAAACCTGCCCATTGTCCCACCCGTTAACATACCGATGTTCCATAGTAAACGAATAGTTAAAGGAGGATGTTACGGCGTTTACGGCGATAACCGGCATCAGCACGGCGGCGACAAAAAGAAGAGCAAAGGCACACGAGAGTAATCTTTTCATAAACAACTCCTAAATATAAAATATTTGGTAACTTCTACCATTTATTGTTATATCGCAACTACTATCCGATTTCAAGCCTAAAACGCGCACAAATTAAATATATTATTGCATGCAAGGGCTACATGGTAATTGCTTACAAAATCGTAAAAACTATAACCAAGCGAACATCAAAAGACGGACACTTCTTGCGCTTTAAATTAATACTATCCTTATAAGATTTTTCAGATTTATGCAAATTTCTTCTTTTAGCCATAAAAAGCAGGATTTGCAATATTACAACAATTCCTTGGTTTTACGAACCGGATACAGCGGAATACACGAATCAACTATTTCGTGATATTTATAGTTTCACACATTTTTCCGATGATTACCGTTTAGCCAAAAGCGTATAGGTCGCTCCCCAGTTCCTCAATGACCTGACCTCCGAAAAGCCAGCCTTTTTTAATATTTCTATTTCATGTTCCACCGTTAACGGCGTATCGTAATGATAAAAACTTTGATCCAAGATGCCTTGTTCCTGTTTGAGCTTTTCAAAGGTTTCAAAATACTCCTTTTCAAGCCTCTCCGATTCGGCAAAATAGTCCGTCAAAACAAAATATCCATCTGCTTTTAGGGAACGCAGCAGTTTTCGATAGAGTGACAGTTTGCTTTCATCCGAAAAATGGTGCAGGGATTCTACCGAAACTGCGGCGTCATATATCTCGGAGCCAAGCTCCGCATCAAAATAGGAACAACAAATCAAATTCAAGCTTTTGTCCGGAAATTTCGCCGCAAGCACTTCCAGCATGGCATGCGTTAGATCAATGCCCGTGACACGCGCATTCGGGTTCAATAAGAAGTATTCTTCCAGCTCAAGCCCCGTTCCGCAGCCCAAATCAAGGACTTCCGCATTGGCTTCGCTGGGCAGATGCTCGGCGGTATATTTATAAAATTCATCCGCGCCCTCGATTGCGGTCAGCATATGTTCATCATAACCAGCGAGCCTTTTTTCAAAAAAGGCGTCCATTTTTTCAAGCATAATAATTCCCTGATCTCAGTTCATCCTATTGTTCGCTTTCATGCGATGAAAAACGGTCTATGCCATGTTCTTACTTCTAATTCTACCGCTTCTGACTTATTTCAAGGCCGTTTCCGTCGCTGATGACAGTCACATCGCCGTCCTTCGTCTCAAACACCCGAATATTGCTCTGCTTTAGTAGCTCCAGCGTCCGCGCATCAGCAGGATTCTTACTGGAGGAGCAGATAACGGCGAACTTAGGCGACACGGTATCTACCAATTCTTTAAGCGCCTTGTCATATACGCCATGGTGCGGTATCTTTATAAAATCACAGGCCGCCGCGCTTTCGCCCGATACCCATTCGCGTATCCTATGCTTTTCCGCATCACCTGCAAAGAACAGGCGGTTTGCGCCGTGGGTGATTGTGGTAAGAAGCGAAAAATCGTTGTCGTATTCCTTCGCGCCCTGAGGGATCGCATAGCTTGACGGCGGCTCAACCAAAACCTCCGCATCCCCAAAGGAAAACGTCACAGGCTCGGTCAGACGCAGCGGCTCAATGCCTTTTCGATCGAGGGCATCCATAAAATCACGGTACTTCACACCCGTACCTATATAGTTCGGAATCAGAACCCGCTCGATCGCCATTGACTCCACAAGGGTGTCGGCTCCGCCTACATGATCCTTATCGAAATGGGTGATTATCAGCACGTCGACGCGGGAGATGTTCCGTTTCGTCAGGAAGGAGGTCAACTCCTCTCCGTCATCCTCCTCCCCGGTGTCGATCACCATCGTTTGACCCTTGCTCTGTATAACTATGGCATCCGCCTTTCCGACCTTCAGCAGCGTGACCGTCATTGGCTCCAAGCGCTCAGATGATGGTGCACGATTCGTCCAAAGGAAAAACAAAGTGCCGACCGCAATGCCGAGCAGCACAAGAACGGCAAGTATCATTCCGTATTTTCGCACAGTAAAAACCTCCTTTGCGTTTATCTTTAAGGATAATGCGGAAGAAGCACGATTTATTGCATCTCCGTATCTTGCTTTTTAAAAATTTTGACCGCTAATCTGCTGCCTATGCTGGTTTTGTGCTTACGCACAAAGTGAAAGCGAAGTATTCCACACCTCGTGTCAAAGACGTCATGCCCGCGTTTACAAGGGCATAGCCGCAGCAAGCGTGACCTTTTGCGGAAAAAAAGGAGCGATGATATGGGCGAGAATCGTGAACGCTATGCAATCCGCGATGACATTGCGGAGCAGCATGCTCCAAATCCGAACCCTTTTCCTATTGAAATTAGGTTCGAGTTTTCAAAGCACCCACAGTATACGGCAGTTCCACATTAAAATAGAGATTAATCCGCCCGTCTCTTTTTATTGGAGGCAAAACCTTTTATCCACAATAAGAAAAGAAATATTTAGTGGGATAATTATATGGGTTTGCACTCCTGCATACCTACTCATGCCGTCCCATTGCATACAAGATAATACTACGCCGCTCACAATATTTAGCGTTTGACGGTTCCAATTCAATTGCTTTCGTGATATCCGACAATGCCTGCTCGTATTGCCCCATTGCATGCAGCGTAATAGCTCGGCCGTTGTAATAATCTGCATTGTTGGGGTTCAGCTCTATTGCTTTCGTGATATCCAGCAATGCCTGCTCCTCTTTCCCCATTGCATGTAGCGTAACAGCTCTACCGTTGTAATAAGCTGCATTGTTGGGATTCAGTTCAATTGCTTTCGTTCTATCCGGAAATGCCTGCTCGTATTGCTCCATTTCATACAGCGTAATAGCGCGGCTGTTGTAATAAACTGCATTGTTGGGGTCTAGTTCAATTGCTTTCGTGTTATCCGACAATGCCTGCTCATATTGCCCCATCGCATGCAAAGTGATACTACGCTGCTCATAATACTTGGCATTATTGGGGTCTATT
>JAFLSU010000007.1:0-28070 GCA_022510765.1 Christensenellaceae bacterium | reverse complement strand
ATTGGGGTCTATTTCAATTGCCTTTGTTCTATCCGGCAATGCTTGCTCATATTGCCCCATTGCATGCAGCGTAACAGCTCGGTTGTTGTAATAGCCTGCATTGTTGGGGTTCAGTTCAATTGCTTTCGTAATATCCAGCAATGCCTGCTCGTCTTGCCCCATTTCATACAGCGTAGCAGCTCGGTCAAAGTAATAATCTGCATTGTTGGGGTCTAGTTCTATTGCTTTTGTATCATCCCTGACAGCCTCATCGTATCGTCCCATCATGTGTAGGACAGTACTTCGCCTCTCGTAAAATGCTGCATCGTCGGGTCTTAATTTATTTAGCTTCGTATAGAGTGATAGGGCTTCCTCGTATTCCCCCAACAGCATTTTCTTCATCGCTTCATTCTGAAGTCTGCTAATCTCACTGTTAGCTTCCTCTCCGGGAGATTGACGGCTGCCATGCCTCTCGATGGCATCAATGAGATCGACTACAGCTTCGCCATTTTCTTCACTTCCTGATGACTTTTCTGTGGCGTTGTTCCCTCCTCCTCCAAGTATTATTTCCGGGTAAGATTTTCCCCTTTCATACTTTTTCTTTATTCGTTCAAGGCTTTCCCGGTACCGACGACACCGCTCTTCTGTCTGCTCCTGCATGTATTGGCAAGGGTCACCGAATTTAGCCTCATCTGCAAAACGCTCACCCAACCGAAACATGATTTCATCAAAACCAAGAATTTTTACCGTATATCCATTGTGCTTGGCAACTATGTTTCTTATTTTTTCAGATGGCGTATCCCCCAAATGGCACCAATAGATACCGTTAAGCTGAATTTCCTCAAGCAGCGACATGAAAGTATGATCCCCGCCGGCATAGCCAATCACGATGGGGATATACCGAGACAGTGCATTGCGCAATGGTTGCTCCCACTCCTCTTTTAACTTGTACATATCCTGTTTGCGGTTAAATGGACGGAACAAGAGATCCCTGTGTATTTTAGCAATCATCGGATGTCTGGCATCGTTCCCAATATAGGAAGCAAGGCTTTCATGGCCAACCACCAGCGGATGCTTGAAAGCATATGTATAAATGGCATCCTCGAGTAATGTGTCAAAATTTGTTGTAATTACCAATCGATTTTCGGTATTAGACAGAAGCATTGCCAAAGGGAAGTACCCTGAACTTGGATATTTCCCTTCCATCTCATCCTCCAAATACTTATATGCTACAGCGGGCATTCCGGCAAAGCGTAAATCAAAGAGCGTGAAATAGTCATCATTTTTTAGATTGTAGTTATTCTCGAAGAGATGAAGATACTCCTCCTCTTTGAGGTCAAGCTCCTTCGCACTATCGCGGATATATTCCATCCCTTTTCCCTGCAAATACTCGCGCCATTCACGCATCATTTCCTCACCGGTTCGAATGCCGGATGCTTTTGCAGCCCCTGCGCCAAGAACAAAGCAGTACCGTTGTCCGGCTTGGTAGCCATCGTAAATGTGGTCTAAAAAGCGTTGTTCACTCATGCTTTTTGGGGTATTCTTTGTATCTTCCGCCATAATGCTCACCTCTTTCGTGATTCCAGCAAAATTATACAACATTTGCATATTGATAGCAAGAGTAAATAAACATATTATAAAATAATTACATGCATTTTTAGAGCACGAAAAAGGATTCGCGATGGAATGAGTGAGAGACGGCCTTTTTGCAAAAAAAGTCGTCGCGAACGATATGCAATCCGCGACGACGTGGTGGAGCATAGGGGAGTCGAACCCCTGACCTCAACATTGCGAACGTTGCGCGCTACCAACTGTGCTAATGCCCCATATTCACGGCGATGCTCACAGTCCGCTGTGACAGCCACAAACCTCTGTGATACCCACCGAGCGAATGAATTATAATACAATTAAAAGACAAATGCAAGCTATTTTTTATATATTTATTGATATTGAGTGTGGGAAGCATTCCCCCGCGCTTTTAATGCTATTCAGGCTAAATTACCCGACCTTACTTCCCGCACCGCTCCCTCTCATTTGGTTTAATCTTCTTTTTTGAGATTATATTGGAATATTGACTTAATTTAGGAATTTTTGCCTACGCCGTCCGATTTCGCCCCGTTTCGCGCGTATAAACGATAAGATGCCATGTTTTTACAGAGTAACATTTACGGTTTTTGCACATTATTACGGTGTAGGGTTCGTAAGCCCATAATATTTTCGGAGGCGGCGTTATGGCGGTCAACAAAGTCGAAATCTGCGGTGTGGATACGGGAAAACTTCCTCGGATGAGTCACCAGAGGAGCATGGAGCTTCTCACAAAGGTCAAGTCGGGCGATGAAACGGCGCGGGAGGAGTTCATACACGGGAACCTCCGGCTGGTGCTCAGTGTCATACAACGGTTCACCAATCGCGGCGAGCAGCTCGACGATCTGTTTCAGGTCGGCTGCATCGGCCTTATAAAGGCACTGGATAATTTCGATATGGGGCATAACGTGCGCTTTTCTACCTACGCGGTGCCCATGATAATCGGTGAAATACGCAGGTTTTTGCGCGATAACAGCAGCATTCGCGTAAGTAGATCCCTTCGGGATACCGCCTACCACGCAATGCAGGTGCGCAACCGCCTTATCGACCTCAACGGAGTTGAACCGCGCATCGAAGACATCGCGAAGGAACTCGGAGTGGAGGAATCCGAGGTGGTCTTTGCGCTCGATGCGATAAGCGACCCCGTTTCGCTGCATGAACCCATCTTCCGCGATGACGGCGATGCCGTGTATATCGTGGATCAGGTCAAGGATGAGACCGCAGATGACAACCGCTGGCTTGACAGCATCGCCATTTCGGACGGGCTTAGCAAGCTTTCGGACAGGGAACGCCGCATACTCATGCTCCGCTTCTTCAACGGAAAGACCCAGACCGAGGTCGCCAAGGAGGTCGGCATAAGCCAGGCTCAGGTCAGCAGGCTTGAAAAGGCTGCGCTCATCAGGATGCGTAAATTCGTGTGATGATTTCTTCGCATCCATCAGAGCCATTCCCCTATGCAGTTATTGCAGCCTCACTTATTTCCGACCGACTTAATTTAGGCTCTGAACGCAGATGACTTGCAATAGAACCATGGCGAAAACATGGCTTTTATCTAACAAGAATACGAATTTTATCAAAAACGCGCAAAAAATTCGAAAAAGTTTTTGATTAGATATTGCAATATTGTCACATATTAGTTATAATATGCTACAGTGAGTACTATATGTGTGAGGTAACAAACATGATTATCAAAGACGTATCGGCCGCAGAACTTGAGGTTATGGAGCTGATCTGGGCAGCAGGAAAGCCCGTCATCATAACCGACATCTGGCAGGCAATTGAGGGCCATGACTGGACCTATCAGACCGTGCAGACCTTCGTGAACCGCCTTCATATGAAGGGCTTTATCAAGGTCGTTGGCAAGAAGGTACGCAGCTTCGAATATCTGCCCCTTCTTACGCGTGCAGAATATGTGGTTGAGAGCCGCGGACAGCTCTTCACCGGCGGCGAGGGCGCAACCGTTGCGGATTTCGTAAGGGCTATGCGCAGGGCAGGCAGATGTACCAATGCCGACCTCGACATGCTCGAGAAGACGATAGCGGATCTCAGGCGATAACGCCGACGCAGACGCTGCTTCCTTCTGGATCGTCCAAAAAACGACGGTCTTAGTTAAAGGTATCCCACGGATCGCCTTGAATACGCAGAAGAAAACACCGCAGATGAACCATAAGGTTTGCTGCGGTGTTGCGTTATTTACCGTTTTAATTCTGACCACCTGCACAAATGATTCATGCAAGGTGAGCAGCCAAAAATTCTTAATTATATATTAAAAAAGCAATTGCACAATAAATTTATCGTTGGTATAATATTTAAGTAAATATTCTTATTATATTTTCAGTTTCTTTTAAAACCCGCGTTCGTGAATCGGAAAGCTTGCCGTTCACGGATTGGAGATATTAAGTACTTGATCAAGGAGGAAATGCAATGAACAACAGCAGAAAACGCCTGTATCTCGTCCTCACCGCCGTGGTTCTTGCAGCCGTATGCATTTGCGCGGTCGTGCTGGCTGACGCGGCAAAGAAGGATACCGGTACCGCATCCCAGCAGTTTGGCAAATACGAGCCGAACGGCGATGCCAGTGACGGCATTTTTCACGATGTCCTTGAGGACGATGATTCCGAAAAGGCTGAGGAGCCTTCATTTACCGAGCAGCATTACGGCGTGGAGCTTGAAAATCATGCGCGCTATGTGAAGGTCGACAGTCGGTTTGGGGACACTTGTTTTAGATCCAGTCTCGGCTGCAACGGCGAGTACCGCTGGCACGATATGAACGACTTTGTGATAGAGGATACCGCTCTGGTGGAACGGCTCGAGCAGATGGTTCTCAATATGGATTTTGTGGAGATCGATCACGGCGGAAACTATATTTTGGAGGGTGGATGCTACCAGGAACTGACTTTCTGGGATACAATCTATCCAGTAAATTTTACGTTTGTTGACGATACCGGTTTGCAGCTCGGAAAATTTGAATTTTACCGCTACAGGCATGATGAGGAACCTCTCGTGGAGGTAGATCAGAATTGGACGGTCTATTTTATTGCAAGCATAGGCAACCCGCGATTGATTGGTGAGGTTCCCTACAGTGAACTGTATGGCAGCTATATCGCCACCCCCGACAGCATAGATTATGCCCTGCTCGACAAATGCTTTGATGAGCTGATCTCCGATGATCGCGCTCCGTCCTCCAATGAGGCGCTCGAGCTCTGCGCTTACGAGCAGCCTTGGACTGAAAGCTGCATGATAGTTCCGAGGTACGCTGCCAATGAGAGCATCGTCGTAACGCCCACCCCCGCGCCCGAGATGACGGCACCGCCGAAAACGATTACTCGCGTCGAATACGAGGGCGAATGCCGCTATCTCGCCATTTCGTTCGATTTAGACGATTTATTGAACAGTCGTCCGATGCTTGTCACCGAAGACCCTGAGTTTATCGCAAGGTTTACTCAAATGCTTGGCGATATGAGGTTTCATAAGCTGACCGATTATGATGAGGAGAACGATTTTAATCCGCGAGACAATACTGGCTACAGACCCTATGAATATGTCAGATGCTTTTTGTATGATGAGGCAGGATGGCCCCTCATGGATTTTTCCTTCTACCTTGCCGCAGGCGAGCCGGGCAGTGGACTTCATTATTCGCACGATTACGAGTGGTCTGATTATGTCTCCTTCAATAATGCAAGCGATGGATACCCTCCCCCTTATGTAAATCCATGTCCGCCCCGTTTCGAAGGCTATGTGATGATTCAAAACGGAACTCTTAATAGAGCGCTTTTGCAGGAGATGTTCGACACCATGCTCCGCGGACACACCTATGAGGAATACGTCGAACTGGTGGATAATGGGAAATACGAAAGTTTTACGACCGAGTATGAATTTTCGATATTTAAGGTGGAAAACCAAAAACCTTTGTTGAAAAAGCCCATTTTCATCGAAGTTGAGTAAAGCAATACTGCATTTCAAATCGAGTCTTCTTCTGACCCGTTTGGTGTACACGAAACAGAAAATATGAAATCAAAACCACGCGTTCAAAGCGTGGTTTTGATCTTAAATCACCGTTTTATGGAATCGATGCCGCCCTACGGCAGTGCTTACTCATTTACAGCATCTTTTGAAGCGATTTTGTGATCCCGTCGAGCCAATCTCCTTCGTATAGCTCGATAAGCCCTTCGTCGCACGCCGCGGCAAGCTTGGGATTGATGGGCAGCCTTGCACTGAGCTGGATATTCATCCTGTGCGCCGCCTCGTCAACACGGCTCGTGCCGAAGATTTCGCTGCGCTCACCGCAGCAGGGGCATTCATAATAGGACATATTCTCAACTATGCCCAGCACGGGTATGTTCATCATGCCCGCCATGTTGACCGCCTTTTCGACTATCATGGACACGAGATCCTGCGGGGAGGTGACGACGATGATGCCCGCTATCGGCAACGACTGAAACACGGTCAGCGGCACATCGCCCGTTCCCGGAGGCATATCTACGAACATAAAGTCAATGTCCTTCCAAATAACGTCCGTCCAAAACTGCTTCACGGTTCCCGCGATTACCGGGCCGCGCCAGACGACCGGGTCGGTATCCTTTGCAAGGAGCAGATTGATGCTCATAAGCTCTATCCCGGTCTTGGTCGCGGTGGGAAGTATTCCGAAGTCGTTCGCCATGGCCTTACTGCGTATGCCGAATGCCCTCGGGATAGAGGGGCCCGTTATGTCGGCATCGAGTATCGCCGTATGATAGCCATCGCGCCGCATGTTCACGGCCAGCAGCGAGGTAACGAGGGATTTCCCGACGCCGCCCTTGCCACTCACGACCGCAATGACCTTTTTGACACTGCTCATCGAATGGGGTTTTTCAAGGAAGCTCTCGCGCCTGCTTGCGCAATCCACGCCGCAGGTTTGACAATTATGGGTACATTCTTCGCTCATTTATTTTCGATCCTTTCACGAATGCGGGGTTCGGAATTTTTCCGTCCCCGCATGATTTTCTTTAGTCCTAATATTATTTCAATACTGTACGGGATAATTAATTTCCCGTCGTAACGCCCGCGTCGCCGCGAAGAAAGCTCTCCACTCCGTCCGCGATCGCTTGCGAAAGCAGGTTCTGGTACTGCGGGGACTTAAGGTTCAGCTCCTCCTCCGGATGGGAGATGAAACCGCATTCAACGAGAATTGAGGGAGCTATGGGTTCGCGAACGACCATGAGATCCTCGGTGATGGTCGAGCGATAGTTTGTTCCGTTCGCCGTGCATATCGATCGCATTACGATCTCAGCCAAACGTTCGCTCTCGGTTCCGCGCTCATAATGGTAGACCCTCGCGCCCTTGACGCTGCGATCCTGCGGGAATGAGTTCATATGGATGCTGACGGACACGTCAAAGATGTCGAGCTTCATTATCTCGGTACGCTTCTTCATATCGCCGTTCTTGGTCTGGTCGAGCGCATAATCGCCCATGCGGGTCATGAAAACGTAATAGCCCTTTTCCGCAAGCTTTTCGGCGAGGACGCGCGATACTTCGAGATTCAGATCGGCCTCATGCGCACCCGTATCCACACCTACGGAACCGCCGTCAAAGCCGCCATGCCCCACATCGAGCAGGATGATGACAGCTTCCTCGGGCAGGGTCTTGAGCTGCTCCAGACGCGCGAATACGTCATCAAGCGTACCCTCGGTAACGGCACGCGGTATGCCGCTATAATCGGGAGTGGGCTGCTCGGTCGGCAAAGCCTCGGCCGTGGGTTCCGACGTTGGGTTATCGGTGGCCGGCGCCGCACCTCCTCCCGGAGTCTCGAGGGATAGCTGCGCCGAGGGTGCGGTGGTGGGATCGGCATCGGTCGCCGGAGAGCATTTGCTTATCAAAAGCCCCACGACGATCAAAAACATAATAAGTATTATTATCAGCAATGCTGCAATAAACTTTCTCATAATCAACCTCCAAGTTAAGTTTTCCGAGCATTATAGCAGGTTCGGCAAACTTTTTAGCTACAAAATTATGAACAAATTGTGAACAGATATGCGCTATCTTTCGCTTCCCTCAAAAACAAGGCAGCGCGCTATTCTAAGGAATCATGCGACAGTACCGAGACGATATACGCTATCTTTCGCTTCCCTCAAAAATAAGGCAACGCGCTGTCCTAAGGAACCATGCGATGGATCCAGCAACGATATACGCTATCTTTCGCTTCCCTCAAAAAATAAGGCAACGGTGTCGGGGCCTACATGCGCTCCCGTTACGGGTTCATACGTCACGATTATTATCTCCCTCGGCGCACAAATCTCCTTGATAAGCCCCGCAAGATATTCCGCATCCTTGAGGCAGCCGCAGTGCGCGATGCCGATGGTCTGCTCGGAGCCGTTAACCTGCTTCTGCGCATACCTGTCCGCAAGCGCATGGAGCGCACGCTTGCGCCCGAGCATACGCCCATAGGACACGATCTGCCCCTCCTCGCTCCCGCGAAGCAGAGCTTTGATGCTAAGCTTGCTGCCGATGAATGCGGCAACACCGCTGACGCGCCCAGTGCGACACAGGTGCATGAGGTCGCCAACGATGAGAACCTGGCACATATGCTGTATCCCCGCGCGGATGGCCTCCGCTACCTCCTCGATACCGAGTCCCGATTCGCGAAGCCGCGCCGCTTTCAGCACCTGCAAGCCTTCGCCAAGCGAAGCCGCAAGCGAGTCTATGACTATGACCTTCCGATCGGGATATTTCTTTTTAAGGCCGTTCGCCGCAAGCTCCGCCGATTGCAGCGTGCCGCTCACGCCCGATGAAAGGCCGATGAACAGAACATCCTTCCCCTCCTTAAGAAATCCCTCGAAGAGCTCATAAAACACGCCGGGGTTTACGAGCGAGGTAGTTGCGCAGACACGCTCACGAAGCATATTATAGTATGCCTCACCGTCGAATTCATCAAGGTTGGTGCAAATGTACTCCTTTCCGTCTATAAAATATGGAAGCGCGACGATTTTTATATCATGTTCGCGAATAATTGCCATGGGCAGATTGGCCGTATTGTCGGTAGCTATTATAAAGCTCATGTTAATCACCATGCCTTTGCGTGGCAAAGGCTTCCTTTTCTTCGGAATTTGAGCCGGTTCCGCTTTGCCGGAATTGTCACCTCCCTTTTGGCGACAAAGGCTCAAAAGCGGGATGTGAAAAAGTTATTTTTCACATTACGCTCACTGTCCAATGCTATTCACTAACTCTGTGGATCGAGTTCACGGATTTAGTGAATAGCACTATTATCATTATTAGGATACATTATCTGCTATGCTAAGTCAACAATAATATGAACGCATTAAATAATTTGTCAAAATATGATCCGATCAACAAATTACTGCAAGCAAACGAATATTTGCGGTAAATTAAACCCCGAAGGCGCATAGCAATGCGCCTTCGGGGATGAGATGGCTAATTATGTCTATAAAAGCACAATATGCTGGAAATATTTACATCGTTCAATTCCCGGACGGCATAAAAGGACGGATCGCCCCGGCCACCGCGAATACCGGCATGGTCTGCAGCACCACCCTGCCCGGGCCCGTTACGACGGTATTGAAAAAGCCCTCGCCGCCGAAGAGCACGTTCTTTGCGCCCTTTATGGACTGAATATCCATCTTGCAGCTTGCGCTCATCGCCGCGAGATAGCCGGTGTCGATGACGATCGACTGCCCCTCGCGAAGCTCATATTCCACAGCGTGACCGTCGATCTCGATGAATGCCTTGCCGTGACCCGAAAGCTTCTGCATTATGAAGCCCTCGCCGCCGAAGAGTCCCGCGCCGAGGTTCTTGCGGAAATGCATGGAAAGCTCCACCGTGCTTTCGCTCGCAAGGAAGCCCCTTTTCTGCACGATCAGAGGGTTTTCGTTGGTAATATCGTAACAGCGTATGGAACCTGGAAAGCTGGACGCGAACGCGATCATGCCCTTTCCGTTCATTGCGGTGTAACGATTCTGGAACATTGCCTCCCCCGAAAACATGCGACCGAAGGCCTTTCCGATGCCGCCGTTGGAGGTCGTTTCCATTTTCATATTCGGGCTCATCCAGCACATGCTGCCGCGCTCCGTTATCATGCTCTCGCCCGCCTCGAGGTCGCATACGACCACGGGAAGGGGTTCTCCAATGATATTGTATTGCATAATCTGATTCCTTTCCGATACTCTATTTGTGGACGCAGTATTATTTAAATGCTATGCTCCGCATTTATAAGAGTATACCATGAATAAGTGATTCGCGCAACACTGAAACACGCGGTTTGCACCAATTCCCAATTGCGTTATGAAATTGTAAATTTTTTGTTAACAATTGGCTCTGTCTATTGACTCGGTTTTTTTCTGTCGTATCATATGGATAAACGAACAAACCATGGAGGAGCTATGAAAAAAACATCCAACTCATTTACCGCGCTGAAAGCACTGATCGCGCTCATGCTATTGGTCATGCCCATAATGACCGGCTGCGACAAACTCACGGTCGATTCCGGCATGGTACAGCCGAACGCAAGTGAAATGCCGCAGAGCGGCACGCAGACGCCCGAGGAAGCGACCATGGAGCCAACGGAAAACCCCACGGATGAACCTACCAAGGTTCCCGTTCCCGATGTCGTTTGGGACGGCAGCACCGCAGACGGTTTCGCGGGCGGCAAAGGTACGGAGGATGATCCCTACTTCATTTCAAACGGCGCGGAGCTTGCCTACCTTTCAAAAACGGTGAATGAAGGCACTTCCTATGAGGGCAAATACTTCAAGCTAACCGATGATATATGCCTAAACGATACGACCGACTGGGAAAGCTGGCAGGACGGCAGCGCACCTATGAACGAATGGACGGCGATAGGGCATACAGGGTACTATGCTGATTTGGAGTATGCGCCCTTTCCGTTCAGCGGAACATTCGATGGCGACAATCATTCGATTATGGGCATATACATCTACAGACCCGAGCAGGGTGATGCCAACTGCTATCAGGGACTTTTCGGCTATGCCGAGAATGCGGTTATACAGAATGTATGCGTGGAGCAATCCTATATACATGCCTTCGGAAACGTTGGCGGCATCGTCGGGTTCATCAACGCTGACACCTTGAACGAGAACAGCAAGCTCCTTGGTTGCCGAAACGAAGCTTCCGTGGTCGGAAACAACAACGTCGGCGGCATAGTCGGACTCTGTGCTCTAACGGATGTTGAAAATTGCAGCAATTTGGGGAGCATAAGCGGAGAATCGACCATCGGCGGCATCGTGGGCGACAACCGCGGCAAAATAACGAACTGCTATAATATTGGAAATATCAGCGGCGATGGCACCGTTGGCGGCATTGCCGGGTGGAACAAGGATAGCTACGTCACTCGTTGCGTCAACGCGGGTACCATAAGCGGCAATAACAATATCGGCGGTGTGGTCGGCGATAATTATCATGGTATATTCAGCGATTCCTACAATTTTGGTTCCGTCAGCGGAGAAAAACTCGTTGGCGGCGTGGCAGGACAAAACTGCGGCAGCATGACAAACTGCTATAACGTTGGTACGGTCAACGGCGAAACTTTGGTCGGCGGCATTGTTGGAGAGCATACTTATCTCGAAGTCAAGGATATGGGCTATATGACAAACTGCTATTGCCTCGATTCCTGCGGCGCATCGGAGACAATTGGCGTTATCGAACCCGAAATCACTTACGGAAAGGACAGTGCGGAGACGATCGAAAACGTCATCTTCTTAACCAATGAGCAGATGAAGGACGCAAAGAGTTTCGTGGGCTTCGATTTTGATAAGACTTGGACGATGGACGGCGCAGATTACCCGTATCCAACGCTTATTGGGATTTCGATGGATTAGGCTGCCGATTCGAAGTATAAACCAAGAATAATATAATTTATTTCTGCGTTTCGACAAATACGGCTTTTCCGAATTTGCCGGAACGCTTTCTATAATTGCCTGAATCATATTTAAACATGCTTTTGCAAACAAAAACCTGATTTTTCATCCTTTTTCGATTTGACAGGCAAATGCTTTTGGCTTATAATACTAATTTATACTGGGGTATGTGTATACCGCCTTGGATTTTGCTTTGACGGCATGGCTCTCCCCCCGTCCCCAACCGGATCAAAATATCAACCCGATGGCCAAAATATTGGCTCTGTGGGTTTAGAATATTGACCCTGCGGGTTAAAATTAAAACTACAGAGAGGAACGTTAGTAAATGAGCTTTGTAGATCGCTTGCTCGGCAATACCGGCAAGCAGCAAATAAAAAAGATTCAACCCATCGTAAATAAGATAAATGCGCTTGAGCCGAGCATCAAGGCGCTTTCGGATGATGAGCTTAGGCATAAGACGGTCGAATTCCGCGAAAGGCTATCTAAGGGTGAGACGCTCGATCAGCTTCTGCCCGAGGCGTTCGCGGTCGTTCGCGAGGCGGCCGTCCGCACGGTCGGAATGCGCCCGTTCGATGTGCAGCTCATCGGCGGCATTGTGCTCCATCAGGGCAGGATCGCCGAAATGAAAACGGGTGAAGGTAAAACCCTCGTCGCGACACTGCCGTCATATTTGAACGCGCTGACGGGAAAGGGCGTGCATATCGTGACCGTAAACGATTACCTCGCCTCCCGCGACGCTGCATGGATGGGCAAAATTCATAGATTCCTTGGGCTTAGCGTCGGCTGCATCGTACACGATCTTGATGCTGGTGAGCGCAGGGACGCATACCTTTGCGACATCACCTACGGCACGAATAATGAGTTCGGCTTTGATTACCTGCGCGATAATATGTGCGTCTATAAGGAAAACATGGTTCAGCGCGAGCTTAACTACGCCATCGTCGACGAGGTCGACAGCATCCTTATCGATGAAGCGCGCACCCCTCTCATCATATCCGGACAGGGCGAAAAATCCACCGATATGTACGTCCGAGCCAACAGGTTCGTGCGCGGGCTTACACGAGGTGAGGATGTTATAAAACTCGGCAAGGGCGAGCTGCTCCGCGGCGAAACGCAGGAGGAAAGCGGCGATTACATGTGCGACATCAAGGCGCGCACGGTTGCGCTCACCGAGCAGGGCAATAAAAAGGCTGAGGAATACTTCAATATCGATGATATTTCCTCCTCCGAAAATACGGAATTAAATCATTACATAAAGCAGGCGCTCCGCGCGAACGCCCTGTTCACGCGCGATAAGGACTATGTCGTGCAGGATGGTCAGGTGCTGATCGTCGACGAATTCACGGGCAGGCTCATGATTGGCCGCCGCTATTCCGAGGGTCTGCATCAGGCGCTCGAAGCTAAGGAAGGCGTAAAGGTCGAGAACGAGAACAAGACCCTCGCCACGATAACCTTCCAGAACTATTTCCGCATGTTCAATAAGCTCGCGGGCATGACGGGTACTGCAAAGACCGAGGAGGAGGAGTTCATCGGCATCTATAACCTCGATGTTGTGGAGATCCCGACCAACCGTCCGCTCCTGCGCGTTGACAACAACGATGTCGTATACACGACCGAAAAGGGCAAATTCGCCGCCGTCGTTGATGAAATAATCAGGATACACGAGACGGGACAGCCGATCCTCGTCGGCACCATATCCGTCGAAAAATCCGAGCTGGTCAGCGAAATGCTCAAGCACCGCGGAATAAAGCATGAGGTATTGAACGCAAAATACCACGCCAAGGAAGCCGAGATAGTCGCTCAGGCGGGTAAGTTCGGAAACGTCACCATCGCTACCAACATGGCAGGACGCGGTACGGACATTCTGCTCGGCGGCAACCCCGATTTCCTCGCTCGGCGTGAGATGCGTCAGAACGGCTACGATGATCTGATGATCGAAAACGCGACGAGCCACGCCGAGACGACCGACGAAGCCGTCCTTGAAGCAAGGCGCGTCTACAACGAAGCATATAAGAAGCATAAAGCCACCACCGATGCGGAGCATGACCGCGTTGTCGAGGTGGGTGGCTTATACATAATCGGTACTGAGCGGCACGAATCCCGCCGTATCGACAACCAGTTGCGCGGACGTGCCGGACGTCAGGGCGACCCGGGTGCGACCAAATTCTTCGTGTCGCTTGAGGACGACCTTATGAAGCGTTTCGGAATGGAACGCATGAGCGGCATAATGAACAAGCTCTCGCCCGAGGATAATATACCCATTGAATTGGGCATGATAACCAAGCAGATCGAGGGCGCGCAGAAGCGCGTTGAAGCGCATAACTTCGACATTCGTAAGAACGTCATCAAGTACGATGATGTAATGAACAAGATGCGTGAGCTGATCTACGGACAGCGCCGTCAGGTGCTGATGGGCGAGGATGTGCATTCAGCGATAATGAGTATGCGCGATGAGGCGCTCCAATCGATGATCGACTTCTACTGCCCGCCCAAGCAGAATCAGAGCGAATGGAATTACAGCGGTCTCGACCACGATTTTACCGATCTGTTCGGCATCAAGGCGACCGAGTACATCCTCAAGGAGACTTCGCGCGATGGGCTTTCAAAGCTTCTGATTCAGGCCACCGATGAGGTCTATGCCGCAAAGGAGCAGATGCTTGCGTCCGCGAACATCGATATGCGCGAGGTGGAGCGCACCTTCCTGCTGCGCACCGTCGACATGCATTGGATGGATCACATCGACGCGATGGATCAGCTCCGTCAGGGCATCGGCCTTCGCGCGATGGGCAATCAGGATCCAGTTGTGCATTACCGCAACGAGGGCGTGGATATGTTCGACGAGATGAATGCCACCATCCGAAATGAGACCGTTAAACGGCTGTTCCATGTGGAGCTTCGCGTCGCGCCGCAGAAGCGTGAGCAGGTTGCAAAGCCCGTGGAAACCGCAGGCGATACCAAGCCCCAGCCCAAGCGCGTCGGCAAGAAGATAGGCCCCAACGATCCCTGCCCCTGCGGAAGCGGCAAAAAGTACAAAAAATGCTGTGGAAAAACCGAGGAATAGATTGCACGCAATCCCCAAATTACTTTAAGGAGAAATCCCAATATGCTTGATATAAAACGAATAAGAAAGAACCCAGACGAGCTTATCGCCGCAATGAAATCGAGGCGCAATAAGGGCGCGGACGTAAGCGGCTTGATCGAGCTTGACGAAAAACGTCGTGAACTCATTCAGGAGGTCGAGCTTCTAAAGGCGAAGCGCAACGAGACATCCGCGAAGGTTCCCGTCCTCAAAAAGCAGGGGCTTGACGCGACCGAGATTCTGAACGAAATGAAGGTCGTTGCGGACAGGATAAAACTGCTTGACGGCGAGCTGTCCGAGATCGACGCGCAGCTTGACGCATTCCTTCTGAAGATACCGAACATACCCCATTCGAGCGTACCCGACGGCGCGGACGATAAGGATAATTCTGAGATTCGCCGCTACGGCAAGCCGACCGAATTCGATTTTGAGCCGAAGCCGCATTGGGAGCTTGGTGAAAACCTCGGCATACTCGATTTTGCCTCTGCGGGCAAGATAACGGGCGCGAGGTTCACGGTTTATCGCGGGCTTGGCGCAAGGTTGGAACGCGCTATCATAAGCTATTTTCTCGATACGCATATTGAAAACGGCTATACCGAGATCCTTCCGCCGTACATGGTCAACAGGGCTTCGATGACGGGTACGGGGCAGCTTCCGAAGTTTGAGGAGGACGCTTTCAAGGTCGCGGACACCGATTATTTCCTGATTCCGACCGCCGAAGTGCCTGTTACGAACCTGCATCGGGGCGATATTCTGAACGGCGAAAGCCTTCCCATCAAGTACTGCGCTTACAGCGCGTGCTTCCGCAGCGAGGCGGGCAGCGCGGGCAGGGATACGCGCGGGCTTATAAGGCAGCACCAGTTCAACAAGGTGGAGCTTGTAAAGTTCACAAAACCCGAGGATAGCTATTCTGAGCTTGAGAAGCTCACGAACGATGCAGAGCGCGTCCTGCAAGGTCTTGGCCTTCCGTATCGTGTCGTTTGCCTGAGCACGGGTGACCTTGGCTTCAGCTCCGCAAAGACCTACGACATCGAGGTCTGGATGCCCAGCTACGGCAGGTTCGTTGAGATCAGCTCCTGCTCTAATTTTGAGGATTTCCAGGCGCGCAGGGCGCAGATAAGGTTCCGCAGGGACGCGAAGTCGAAGCCGGAGCTTGTGCATACCCTAAACGGCAGCGGCGTTGCGATTGGGCGAACCGTGGCGGCTATCTTGGAAAACTACCAGCAGGCGGACGGCAGAATCCGAGTTCCCGATGTTCTCGTGCCGTACATGCACTGTGAAGTGATTTGAGATTTATGGGGCTTTGCCCCATGCCCCCGAACCCCCTAAAACTTCTAAGGAAATGAGGTAATAAGTTCTTTATCTTGCCCGCTTTCGGATAGACCGAAAGCGGGAATTTTGTTTGTTTTAGAGCGGAGATTTGATTTTTCGAAATCGGGGCTTTTGTATAGACCGAAATTGGGAATTTTGTTTATTTGAGAGCAAAGCTTTGGGTTTCCGAAATCGGGATTGAAAAAACGCACAAAAAACCACCGCGAGAAAACCTTTTCTCGCGGTAATTACTTATGCTCCGATGGGTTTTATTGTCTCAATGTAAAAGCCGACATCGAGACTTTAGGATTCCGTCTATCACATGGAAACCTTGGTTTCAAAGAGCTTTGCTTTTACGACAAGCTCATCCCTTGCTTCATCGAGAAGCTTGTTTACTTCATCGGCGGTAACATCAGGATATTCGCCATCGACCTTATCAAACATGACGGCTTTGACGACCTTGCCATACTCATACGTCGGCTGAGGCATTTCCGTATTTGCACCCCAGAAGCAGATGAGCGCATAGCCCGCGATGCTCTCTCCGTCCTTGATGATGGCGCGAAGCGTTGAATCAGGTTCATCAAGCCGCAGCATATAGTCATAATCATCCATGTTGTACAAGCTATATCCATCCTGCTTGCCTCTGATATAGGCATTGTACACGCCGTCCGTCGTTTGCGATTTATAGAATAAATCATCCATGGAGGTCTCACCGTGTTCTATGATGCTGTCACGGGATACGGTTTCGTTGTTCAAAAAGTAGTCCTCATCATAGAGGAAGGCATTGTCGCACGAAAGCTCCAGCGTATAGCCGGAAAGATCAAACTTGGCAATCGCAGCACCATAGTAGACATTGATTGCATACATGGGAACAAGCTCTATCCCCTCCTCAATAGGGGTTTCGGCATACTTTGTGCCGCCCATCGTACTTGAACACGCCGTAAACGCACTAAAACCGAAGACGGCACAAAGAGCGATGGCGGTCACGCGAATGATGTTTTTTTTCATACATGTTACCTCCTGTGCTTTGGTTGTAATTGGACTTATGTCCTGCGTTGATTATATGCTATTGAAACCCCAATGTAAAGTATATAATTTATGCTCTGTCTTCAAATAATTTAAAAAATCCACCCTGGATTTTTTAAAAAAGTCAAAAATCAAAACGTAGGTTGAGTGCAATTTGCCGCAAAACCGCCCCCGAAGTAAGGTGCGGGGGCGGAAAACGGTAATTCAGTAAAAAACTTCATATCACCAGCCCGCTATGTAGACCCTCATCCTGCGCGAATCCTCGCTCTCGGCATTCACTCCGCCCTCATCAAGAATTTCGGGATGCACGGTGCGCACGGTGTAGACATAGGTCGTGCCTGAGACCGCGTTCGCATCGGTGAATTCTACGGGTCCGACCTGCCCGCCAAGCTCCGCTACCAACACTTCTTCCCCGCCCCCCGCTGTACGGTAGATGCGATAGGAAAGCCGCTCATCCTCGGAATTGAAGCATATTATGGGCGAGCCGTTCTCGGCACGATACCATCCCACGCGCGACGGCGGGGACGGATAGAGCCAATAGGCATTCGCCTCAGTGGGCGCGGCGGATTCCGAGAAGTATTCGTAGGTTATGCGCTCCTCGGGCGTATACTCGGTAGCTAAAAGCGTGATTTGCTCGTTTTCAAGCGCGTAGGCATCGATAGCGCAGCGCCGTATGCCCGCTGGGATAGTGAATTCCGAAGGTGCATCGTCTTCGTACAGCCTCGCAAATAGCTCCTTGAGGATTGGACACGCGCTGTTCCCCCCGGTCGTACCCTTGGGAAGGCTGCCCTGCTCGGATGAATCCATGCCCATCCACATGACGGCGGTATAATCGCGGGTGTACGCCGCCGACCACGCGTCGCGAACCGAGCCGTCCTCAGCAAGGCTCGTGCCGGTCTTGGCCGCAATGGGGAACGAAAGCTCGGAAAGCACGTCCGCCGTACCCTCGGTCGCCGCGGTTTCGAGCATACTCGTTATGATATAGGCGGTCTCCTCGCTCATCGCGCGGGTGGAACGCGGTTCCGCTTCATACAGCACTCTGCCGCCCTGCTCGATTTTAAGTACCGAATACGGCTCGGTATACACTCCACCGCTTGCGAACGCGGCATACGCGCCCGCTATCTCGAGCGGCGATACGCCCCGCTTAAATCCTCCGAGCGCAAGGGACAGGCTGTAGTTCTCGTTTTCAAAGGATATGCCCAAGTTTTGCGCAAACATCACCGCAGAAGGAAGTCCTATATTGGAAAGCACCTCGACGGCGGGAATATTGAGGGATTTTGCAACGGCAGTGCGCATGGTGACATTGCCAAGGTATGTATCGTTTGAGTTTCTGGGCGTGTAATCGCCAAAGCTGCGAGGACTGTCGTCAAACACGCTTGCGGCGGTATAGCCGTACAGCTCTATCGCGGGGGCGTAGCACAGAACGGGCTTTATCAGAGAACCAGGCTGGCGTTCGGCATCCGCCGCACGGTTGAAGCCGAGCGCACTGTATTCCCCCCTGCCGCCGCACATCGCGGCTATGCTCCCGTCCGTGCGCAAAAGCACCAACGCCCCCTGCGCGTCCTGCGCCGGGAACAGCGAACCCTCGTTTATAAGCGCCTCGCATTCGTCGTTCGCTTCACCATCGATCGCAGTTATCACGCTGCATCCTGAGACAAGGAAATCCTCCTTGCTCATGCCGAGCTTTTGTGAGGCCTCGTTCAGCGCATAGTCGATATAGTAGCTGCGCTCGGTGGGGATTGCATTTTTAAGCACGCACTCCTCCTCAAGGGCGAAAGCATAGTCTTCATCCGACAGATGCCCGTATTCATTCATGAGCCTAAGAACGTTGTTGCGGCGATCCACGGAATTCTGAAAATTCAGATGGGGCGCGTATTTATTGGGGGATTTGAGTATCCCCGCAAGCTGCGCGGCCTGCGCCGGGGAAAGTTCCTTCGCGTGAACCCCGAAATAGCCGAGCGCGGCGGTCTCGATTCCATAGAAGCCCCCGCCGAAATACACATAGTTTAAATACATTTCAAGAATTTCATCTTTATTGAATTGGCTCTCCATCCTGAGCGACAGATACGCCTCCTCAAGCTTGCGCTCGAAGGTCTTTTTTGTGGTCAGGTGGCTGAGCTTTATAAGCTGCTGTCCTATGGTGGAAGCGCCCTGGTCGAAGCTGCCCGACTTTATGTCAGCCCACGCCGCACCGAAGATGCGCACTATGTCCACGCCCTTATGCTCGTAAAAGCGGGCATCCTCGGCGGAGATGAATGCATATTTCACATACTCCGGAAGATCTTCGAGCGCAATGGGTATGCGGTTCTCCCCTCCCGCAACGACGCAACGAAGCTCCCCTTGCGCATCGTAGACGCATACGCTCCTGTCCGCGCAGGTTATGAGCGAGGCATCGAATTCATGCCATTCATCGACTTTGAAAAAGTGTATGAACACCGCGACCGCGCTTGCGATTAGCAGAAGAACAAGGGTCAGAGCTACCTTCCACGCTATATGCCTTTTGCGCTTTCCGCGCGCTTTGCGTTTTTCGCGTATTTTGTGTTTTTCGCGTTTGCGGTGCGGCTTACGGGAATGGGCGGGCGCATCGGGAATATCGCACTCCGTGGTATCAGCGGATTCCGCAGGATCGGGTATGACGGTGCCTGAAGCATCCTCCGAGACGGGTTCCGAAGCATCCGAAACCATCGTGTACGAGGTGTCCAAAACCATCTCGTCAGAAGTGTCCGAAACCATCGCGTCAGAAATGTTTGAAACCGCCGCATCCGATATATCATCTTCGGAGAAATTCTGAAGCACCGCATCGGAAGACTCCCACGCATCCGACTCTTTTTGAGGCTTCGCTCTCCATTTAGCATTGCGCTTCATAATAAATATTCATGGCTTCGTTTCGTGAAGCCTCCTTTCCAAATAATTTAATAAAGGCTTTTCTGCCCCGAATTTATTTTTGAATAGCTTCTGCCGAAATAACTCTGATTATTGCAGGTGAAAACTGTAAGAAATTGCAACTGATTTGAACACGATAATAGTTCTTTATAGTCAAATTACTTTTTAAAATGAAGTGCGAACGCACTATACATTTTAGCCAATTTGGGTTATAATTTATGCGAAAATCTATGCATATCGCCATGCTCGAATATTTTTCGCATCGCGGTATGTATAAAAAGGGTGATTGATATGAAACAGGTGCTTGGCTGCATAAGACGAGCCGATGAACGATACGATATGATACGGGACGGCGATAAAATTTGTGTCGGCGTCAGCGGCGGCAAGGACAGTATGCTCTTAATGTACGGGCTGAAGCTGTACCAACGCTTTTCAAAGAAAAAATACGACGTTTGCGCCGTGATGCTCGATCTCGGCCTTGTCGAACAGGATACGAGCGGCATCGAGAGGTTTGCCGAAAGCATCGGAATCGATTTTGAGGTGCGCAAAACCGATATAGGTGATGTCGTATTCAACATAAGAAAGGAAAAAAGCCCATGCGCCATGTGTGCAAAGATGCGACGGGGAGCGCTAAATGACATCGCCGTTTCAAAGGGCTGCAATCTCGTCGCGCTCGGGCATAATCGTGAGGACGTGCTTGAAACGTTTTTGCTGAGCCTGTTCTTTGAAGCAAGGCTCAACACCTTCGCGCCGATAACCTACCTCGGGCGTTCGGGTGTGACGGTCATCCGTCCGCTCGTGTTCTTCCCCGAGAAGGACGCTATCGCAGCTTCACGGAGGCTTGAATTGCCGATCCTGAAACCGAACTGTCCAGTTGCTGGCAAGACCAAGCGCGAGGATATGCGCCTGCTCCTACAGGATTTTAGAAAGGTTGTACCCGATGTTGAAAGCAAGCTAATGAAAGCGATCTCGGATACGCATAAATACGGAATGTGGGACAGGATGAAGCTGCCGCCGCGCCAGACTGGAGGCGTTCGCATGGGCGAATGCGATCCGCTATGCTTGAATGCGGAGTTTGCGGGTTTAGGCGATGAAACCCTTGGCATGCCCTTAAGCGAAATTATTGTTACGAGAACGGAGGAAATTTAATTATGGAACATAAGGGGCGAAATGGTTACATAAAGCCGTGGCAGGTAGGCGTGCTGATGATTATGAGCGCAGTTTTTGCAGCGGCTGTAGTGATCCTGGTTTTGCTCAGCGGTACTACCAAGTATCGCATCGCCGACACCGAAAGCGAGTACGACGCGACGCTCATAAGCAGGCTTGCTTCGGAGATAGACAACTATTATTATTTTGACGAAGACTTGCCCGGCGGCAGCGCTCTTATCGAATCAGCAGCGCACAGCCTCGTGGATGCGGTGGGCGATCCGTATGCCGCCTATTATACAGTGGAGGAGTATTCTTCATTTAGAAACGAGCTTAACGGCAATTACAAGGGCATCGGCGTATTGGTGAGCGCGACCGAGGGCGAAGGGCTTCTTGTGAATCGATCCTACGATGGAAACCCCGCATACGAGGCGGGAGTTCGGGATGGCGATCACATAGTTTCGGTGGACGGCGTATCCCTTATCGGGCTTGATGTCAATGCGGCGAGCGATATGCTGCTTGGTGAGGACGGTTCGGTCGCGGAGATCACCGTCGTTCGCGATGGGATCACGATGAATTTCAGCGTGACCCGAGGCGATGTGTACGTCCGCAGGGTATATTCAAATTTGTTGGACGACAATGTAGGCTATATTTTGATCGAATCGTTCACGGGCAATGCCGCTGACGAATTTGATACCGAGCTTGACGCGCTCCTTGAGAGCAGCATCACATCGTTAATTATCGACGTGCGCAATAATCCCGGCGGCTCGCTCGACGTGGTGGTAGACATCTGCGACAGGATCCTTCCCGCCTGCACCATCACCACCATTGAGGGCAAGCTCGTTGATCCGCCCGACGTGTACTCTTCGACCGATGACGAGTTTCTGAACATCCCTTACGTCGTTCTGACAAACGGATATTCAGCTTCCGCAAGCGAAATTTTTGCTTCATCGATACAGGATAACGAACAGGGAACCATCCTCGGCACGACCACCTACGGAAAGGGCATCGTCCAGACGAGCTGGGATATAGGCGGAGGAATGGGCTATCTCAAGCTCACCACGGACGCATATAGAACCCCCAGCGGCAGCCTCATTCACGGCATAGGCGTAACGCCCGATATAGTGGTTGAACAGGCGGAGGAGCTTTCAGGCTACGACCCCTACTACCTCATGCGCGATTTTATGGAGCAGGATGTTCAGCTTCGCGCTGCGATGGAGTTTTTGCTCGTGGAGTAAAACAAAATCAAGAATTTCGCACAAAATAGAGAATTTTGCGCAAAATAAATTTTTTCACAAGCTGCAACCTTTTCGGGAATTCAAAGGTATTATTTGCAAGGGAATAATCGCATGAACCTTGCTTCCCGGAAAGGAATTTTATTATGAAAGCAGGAAAATCAAAAAAGCTTTTTATTACGCTCCTCATCGTATTCTCGATCATCGAGCTTGCGATAATAGGAATCATGGCGTTTCGCCTGCCGCATAGGCTGACGATGCTCGTAAAAACCGATGACATCAACAGAATACGGATCGAAGGCTGCGGGGATTTGCACGGAAATTTAGAAACGTATCAACTGAATGAAGATGAAATGGAACGTATGATCTCAGCAATAGAGTGCGCCGAATTCAGATTTTCGTGGGAAAAGATTCTGGGAGGAGGCCCTTACAAGGTTTACATTGAATACAATGACGGCACCGTTACAAGATTCGATCAACACTATATTGTACACTATGGCAGCAGCGGTGAAATGAAGCACGGGTACGCATTGGATTTAATGACATTCGATTTTTCCTGCTTTCTTGGGTATTTTATAGGCTGGGATGAGAACGGAAGCGCAGGATAATTATGTGCGGCAGAGAGCGGCGATGCCGCTCTCTGCCGTCTGTTTATTCAAGGAATAGCCGGAACGTGTCCGAATAATGTTATTCAACGAATAACATTATTCGCGAGCGCACCAACTTATTCGCAGAATAAGTTGGTGCGCTTGTATACATCCCCGCTGCCGAGGGTGATAACAATATCCCCAGGGCGAGCATTTTCCATCAAATAGTCATTTATCTGCTCGAAGGTGGGTATGTATTTCGCGTTATCGGTCACGGCGTTTATAGCATCCACCATATCCCTCGCGTGGACGGAGCCGTCGTCCTTCTCTCTGCCAGGATAGATGTCGGGTACAAGCACCTTGGTCGCGCCCTCGAAGCAGTCGACCGCCCCCGTAAAGAGCGTCTTGGCACGGGTGTAGCTGTTGCATTGAAAAACAATGAACATTCGCTCATGCGGCGTGCGCATTCCGCAGTCGAGCGCGGCGCGAATCTCCGCCGGATGGTGCGCATAATCATGGAATATGCGCACTCCGCCGCGTTCGCCATAGTACTCAAATCGCCGCTTGACGGAGTGAAAATGCGATAAAGCACCTGCTACGATCGTAAACTTCGTTCCGTGCGACAGCGCGACCGCAGCAGCCGCGACCGCGTCGAGCATATTGTGCCTGCCCGGAACATGCAGAGTGATGCGGCCAAGGCATTCATTTCGACGCATAAGGTCGAATGATGGGCAGCCAAGCTCATCATAGCTCTCGTTCACGGGATAATAATCGGGATCGAAGGCCGTATCAAGCCCGTAGGTAAGTTCGCGCCCACCGTATTCTTTAAGCAGCCCTCGCACCCTAATATCATCGGTGCAGCCTATGAGAAGCCCATCCTCGGGCATGCGGCGGATGAATTTTCGGAACGCATCGGTAATATGGTCGATGTCCCTGAAATAATCAAGGTGGTCGTCATCGATATTGTTAATAAGCACCACGGTGGGGTGCAGCGTCAGGAAGCTCTCGACGTATTCGCAGGCCTCGGTCACGAAAAGCTCACGCGAGCCAAGACGAATGCCGCCATGCAGAAAATCGACCATGCCGCCCACATGAACGGTCGCATCAAGCCCGCCCTCTTCGGCTATCAGCGCGAGCATGGAGGTAATGGTGGTTTTGCCATGACAGCCGGAGATTCCGATAACCTCGTCATATCCCTCGCTTATGAGTCCCAGCGCGACGGAGCGCTCTATCTGGGGTATCCCAAGCTCCTTCGCCCTGACGCGCTCAGGGTTGTCGGGCTTTATCGCGGCGGAATAGATGACCGTATCGCATCCCTCGACATTCAGAGCGGAATGCCCTATCTTAACCGGAATCCCTACCTCGGCAAGCCTCTCGGTGAATGGTGAGGTCGCGCTGTCGGAGCCGTCAACCTCAAAGCCCCTGCTTTTCAAAATCTGGGCAAGCCCATTCATCGAGCAGCCGCCGATGCCGATGAAGTGAACCTTTCCTTTTATGCGAATATCAGCTTCCATTTAGTCACACTTCCCTCTTTATCGTGCGGAACCGCACAAATTTCATCAACAGTTCATTATACTCTTTAGGTAAGGTTTTGGCAACAAATTTGATTTGGAAAAGTTGCAATTAAAAATTGTAAAGCTTTGTTTTGTGCTTGCAAATCCTTCAATTTAATGCTATATTGTAGAATTGTTGGTATGCTTTTTTGGGCGTTCTCCCGCCTAAAGAGGGATGCACACCGCAACAAGCAATATCGCTCGTCCCATTCTTTTGCGAACGAGCTGTTTTAAGCCGTATATATTGGAGGAACCTTTATGGAAACTTGTGCAATCGTCGGAATCAACTGGGGAGATGAGGGTAAGGGACGCATGGTGGATCTCATTGCGGAGGATTACGATATAATCATCCGCTATCAGGGCGGAAATAACGCCGGACACACCATAAAAAACAGCTTCGGCACCTTTGCGCTGAATCTTCTGCCCTCGGGCATCTTCCGCAAGGAAAAGATGAACGTGCTCGGCAACGGCACAGTCATCGATATTCGCCATCTCTGCGGCGAAATTGAAAAGCTTTGCAATGCCGGTATCGAAATATCGCCCGAAAACCTGATGATAAGCTCCCGTGCTATCATCGTAATGCCCTATCATGTCGCTTTGGACGGGCTTGAGGAGGCTCGGCTTTCCGACAAGCCCTACGGTTCGACCAAGCGCGGCATCGCGCCCGTGTATGGCGATAAATATATGAAAAAGGGCATCATGATGGGCGAACTCTTCGACAGGGATTACCTTAGCGAACACTTGAAAGACATACTTGAATACAAAAATCTCCAGATAACCGGCGTATACGGCGGCGAACCGTTCACGCTGGAAGCAATGATAGAATACCTTGACACCTATGGAGAGATCTTGAAACCCTACATCGGCGAAACGAGCAATTATTTAAGAAATGCCGCTCATGAGGGCAAAAAGATACTTTACGAGGCGCAGCTCGGCGTTCTCCGCGACATAGACTTCGGCATATACCCCTACACCTCCTCATCCTCGCCCTTGGCCGCATACGCGCCGATCGGCTCCGGCACTCCCGACATCCCCGTCACCCGCGTTATCGGCATCGCGAAGGCCTATTCCACCTGCGTCGGCGAAGGCCCGTTCACCGCGGAATGGTTCGGTGAAGAGGCTGAGAAGTTGCGCAAGGCGGGCGGCGAATACGGCGCCGCTACCGGCAGACCCCGCAGGGTAGGCCCCCTTGACCTTGTAGCAACGCGCTACGGTACGCAGATGCAGGGAGCCACCGAAGTCGCTTTGACCAAGCTCGATGTGCTTTCCTATATGGATAAAATCCCCGTCTGCGTGGCTTACGAAGTTGACGGAGAGCTAACCCATGATTTCCCCTTCCCCGGCAAGCTCGGAAAAGCCAAGCCCGTCTACGAAACATTGGACGGCTGGGGCTGCGACATCACATCGATACGCAGATTTGAGGATCTGCCCGTTAACGCTCAGAGATATGTTGAGTTCGTAGAAGCGCAGATCGGCTGCAAGATAAGCTTCGTCTCCGTCGGCCCCGGCAGGGAGGAAATAATAATCCGAAATTAATAAGGACATTACGGAGGAGAACCATGAAACCCTATTACGAAAGCCCGCTCTCATCACGCTATGCCTCCGACTACATGCTGAGGCTCTTTTCGCCCGACAAACGCTATCAAACATGGCGTAAACTCTGGGTGGCGTTGGCTCGTGCCGAGCATAAGCTGGGGCTTCCCGTCACAGCCGAGCAGGTAGCGCAGCTCGAAGCTCATGTTGACGATGAAATCGATTATACCGCCGTTGCCGCAAAGGAAAAGGAGCTTCGCCACGATGTCATGGCGCATATCCACGTCTATGGGCAGAGCTGCCCCGATGCCGCAGGCATAATCCATCTCGGCGCAACGAGCTGCTATGTCACCGACAATGCCGATCTCATGATCTATCGGGACGCACTAAGCTATATCAGGGGCGAACTTGCGGCAGTCATAAAGGCCCTTTGCGATTTTGCGATGGAGTACCGCTCCATGCCGACCCTCGGCTACACGCATTTTCAGCCCGCGCAGCTCGTCACCGTCGGCAAACGCGCCTGTCTCTGGATACAGGATTTGCTGCTCGACCTTGAGGAACTGGATTTTGTCATAGACCATCTGCATTTTCACGGCTGCCGAGGCACGACCGGCACCGACGCAAGCTTCCTGTCGCTCTTCGACGGCGATGAGGAAAAGGTAAAGGAATTGAGCCGCCTTATCGCCGAGGAATGCGGCTTCAGCTCCATGTTCCCGGTTGCTGGGCAGACCTACCCGCGCAAATATGACTGCCGTATCCTGAACGTCCTGTCCGCCATAGGGCAGAGCGCCTACAGATTCGCAAACGACATGCGCCTATTGCAGCATCTCCGCCAGGTTGAGGAACCCTTTGAGAAGAATCAGGTGGGTTCCTCCGCGATGGCGTACAAGCGCAATCCGATGCGCTGCGAACGCATCTGCTCCCTCTCCCGCTATATTATGGCTGATGCGCTCAATGCGCCCATGACCGCTTCTACCCAATGGTTTGAGCGCACGCTGGATGATTCCGCAAACCGCCGCATATCGCTGCCTGAGGGCTTCCTTGCGTGTGACGCAGTGCTGCGCCTCATGCGCAATGTTACAGCCGGAATCCACGTCAACGAAAAGATCGTGGAGCGCACCGTTCTTGAATACCTTCCGTTCATCGCGACGGAGAATCTGCTGATGAGCGCCGTCAAGAAGGGCGGCAACAGGCAGGAACTGCACGAAGTCATCAGGCGGAACTCGATGGAAGCGACCGCGAACATGAAGGAGGGCGGCAGCTGCAACCTGCTCGACCGCCTTGCGAACGACCCGGAATTCCCGTTAACTCGAGAGGAGATCACCGCCGTCATGAACCCATCCGACTTCATCGGCAGATGCCCGCACCAGGTCGAAGAATTCATTGCCTCCATCGATGTTGGCGAAGCGAATACGGAGACCGTGAGCATAAACGTATAAAGCGCGGTGAGCATACTGAATCGAATTAAAAAGCACTTCACAAAATCCCCCGAACAATTTCAGGTTCGGGGGATCGTCTTTCGGATGCAATAAGATCATCTCGGCTCAATATTGCTTAATTGTGAATACATCGCAAGCTTGTTTTCAATGTTCACGATTTTCAGGTGCTTTGTTGAAGCATATTCGACGGAATCTGCCGTCCAGCCCGTATTTTGATTGAGGTAGCAGACACAAACACTGCTCATTCCGACGATCCTGCGATTTCGTTTGCGCATACAATTCCTCGTCGGACGGTTTGAGATGTATTCAACACTGTCCGCAACATTTAAAATACTCACGTGAAACTCATAATCATTCCAGCTCCAATTGAATTGCCGAATTCGATATGGAAGAACGATACGCAATTTGACCTGCGGATAGTCCCTTTTAAGCGATAGGACTTCCTGTGCAGCGAGCGCATCAAACCCCGGAGCACAGCCGACAACAAAATCCGTAAAGCCCTTTAGTACAAGCTCCTTGACGGCAGTACTTATCTTCGATGCTAAGTAGTCTGAAATCTCCAGCGGAATCGAACTGTGTCCGATAAAACATACCGTTTGCTTTTTGATGGTGCATACCTCCCCTCGCATGGCTTAGCCACCATGCATTTATAATTAAGGTTTGTGAATAACACGAAAATCCATCTCGGAGATGAGATGGGCTTCCGTGCGAGCATTTAATCCCCTTGGAATTGCAGGGTGGGACAATCGCCTGCCAGCTATGATTTAAGAAAGCGATGGTATATATTTCGCCTTCCCCTGTTTCTTGCCCCACTCCTACGCATCCATAGGAGAAATAAAAAGCGCCTAA
>JAFLSU010000006.1 GCA_022510765.1 Christensenellaceae bacterium | reverse complement strand
CAACGACACTGCGGTTAACAGCCGCATGCTCTACCGACTGAGCTAAGGAGGAATAACTGTTCGTTCTTTCGAACGCATTACATTATACTGCGATGGGAAGCGTTTTGCAACCCTATTTTAATAATATATTTTGTCGAGCATTATCTTCCGCGCAGCTTTATCGTTTGCTCGAAAACGTACTCGGCATAGTCATAAATGACGGTATCAAGTTCGTTTCTTACCCGCTCGGGCAGGCGCACCTTACCCATGTCCGGCAATGGGAGCAAGAGCATACGCCTGATGGCTTCGAGCGAGAGAGCCGATACGCTCCTGCACCCAGCGCCGCAGTAGTCGCACATTGCGCCCCCCTGAGCCTTTGAGAAGTAGATGTCGGTCTTTCTGCGAAGATCCTTTCCACACGAAACGCAGTTTGTGAGCGTTGGCTCGTATCCTGCAAGCTTCAGGAGCTTTACGGCAAAGCAAAGCTCGATATCTATAGGATTCTGTTCTCCGTAAGCGATAAAAGTAAGTGCATGATAGCATAAAGTGAACAGATCTTCGATAGACAGCCTGTTATATGCAAGCATTTGAGTCATATGTGCTATCTGCATTGCGCTCGCAAACTTATCGTAGTCCTCCCGTATTGGATAGAATGACTCGAGCAGGGTGGCATTTGAAACATACAATACCGTTCCGCGCCCGTATACCACAAATTCTCCATAGCAGCAAGGTTCGCATACGGCGGCAAGCGCACTGTTCTGCTTGCGGCAGGCTCTTGCAGTGACCGAAACAAGCCCCCTATCCCTCGTAAGCAGGGACAATATGCGATCGTTGTCACGATAGTTGGTATATTTGAGAACTATTCCGCTGATCGTTTCAAATGCCATTCCAAATATTGCAGGGGCTTTTCCGCCCGCCATTGGGGATACTAAGAGTATACGGGAGGTGTGCCATGAACGAAAATCATACCATAAACAAGAATGATCTGTGGCTGAAATTCGCCCACAGCGGAAGCGTTTCGGACTATTTAAACTACCGCCATGCAGGAGATAATCCTGCGGGTGAAGCAAATGCCGCAAACGTCAAGAATGCAGTCAGCTTCAAAAATTCGGATCGAAGCCAAACTCCCTGAGTGCGGACGCGCTGTTCCTCCAATCGGGGCGAACCTTGACCCAGAGCTGTAGGTTGACCTTCGTCCCGAACAACCACTCTATGTCGTGCCTGGATTCCGTGCCGATGCGCTTGAGCATACTGCCGTTTCGTCCTATAACGATGCCCTTGTGGGATTCCCTCTCGCAGTAGATGGTTGCAAGCACGTCATGAATGCCGTCATCGCGAAGCTGGATCTTATCCATACCGACCCCTATACCGTGGGGTATCTCCTGCCTAAGCAGCTTTAAAACGTTTTCACGAATCATTTCCGAGCAGATTGCCCACATGGGCTGATCCGTCACCATATCATCGGGGAAGTATTGCGGCCCCTCGACCAAGTATTCAAATATAGCCTTTTCAAGCTTATCGACATTGCGTCCGTTTGCTGCGCTTATCGGGATAATGGAGCTAATCCATTCTTCACGCTGCAGTCGCTCGGTTATCTCATCAATGTCACCAAGGCTCACAAGGTCGGTCTTATTGATGGCCGCAATAACAGGGGTACGGCCAACTCTATCACGCAGTTGGGAGAGCAGCAATTCATCCTTTTCCTTTATTCCCTTGGACGCATCGATCATCAGAAGCACGGCTTCGACCTCGTTTATCGCATCATAGGCTACCTTCAGCATGTATTCTCCGAGGCGATTCTTGGGCGCAGTCACACCGGGCGTATCTATGAAGATGATTTGATAGTCCTTCCTTGATACTACGCCCAATATCTTGTTTCGGGTCGTCTGCGCTCTATCGGAAACGATGCTTATCTTTTGCCCTACCATAAGGTTCATAAGGGTGGATTTCCCGACGTTAGGGGAACCGATTATCGTTATAAAGCCGGATTTATATGCCATTTTGATTTCCATGCCTTTCGATTATTTCTAAGATGCCCGACATAATTTCGCGCTGCTTTTGGAGCATTATTGCCTCATCCTCGGGTTCGATATGGTCATATCCAAGCAAATGAAGAACCCCGTGTACGCTCAGGAACATTAGCTCCCTCTCGGTCGAATGTCCGAGGCTTTGTCCCTGCTCCGCCGCCCTTGGAACGGAAATCATTATATCGCCCAAGAAACCGTCGGGCGGAGCAAGCAGGGGGTCACCCTCGTCCGCCGGGAAGCTGAGCACATCGGTCGCTCTATCGACATTTCTATAATCCCTATTATACTCATGGATCGTATCGTCATCCGTAAGCACTACGGAGACGAAGCGATCGGGCGCGGCTTCAGCCGAAAGCGCAGCACGAACGGCAGTACGCACAGCTTCGATCTGGGCATCCGTTGCGTCATATCCAACGCATGTCAGATTTATAAAATCCATTTCATTTTGCATTCTCAACATCCTCCAAATCGGGATACTCTATCCGCTCATGGTACTGCGCCGACAGCGCATTGATAAAACAGCGTTCAATCAAAGAAATGTCCTTTGCAGTCAACGGTGCTTCGCTCAATGCACCGTTTTGTTTGAGCCATATGTTTCCGATGACATCCCGAACCTTTGCTTCGATAAGCTCCTGTGTGGGCTGCTTTATCGAGCGAACTGCAGCTTCGCAGCAGTCGGCAAGCATGATTATGCCGCTTTCCTTGGTTGAGGGTTTGGGCGCGCAATACCTGTATTCCGATTCATCGACCCTCTTCTTTGCGCCCGCCTCCTGAATGGCCTTGCCATAGAAGAACACGACCAGTGAATCGCCATGGTGTTCGGCCGCTATCCTTATCACATCGGCTGGCAGCTTATGCTTTGTGAGCAGCGTTACTCCATCCTTTTGATGCGCAATGATGCGCTGGGCGCTTTCGAGTGGAGGCAGATCATCGTGTATGTTGTAGTCGCGCTGATTCTCTCTGAAATGGATGGGGCTGCGGAGCTTACCGACATCGTGATAGTATCCTGCCGCCTTGCAAAGAATTGGATTTGCGCCTATTGCTTCCGCAGCGGATTCGGCAAGCGTGCCCACAAGCATCGAATGGTGGTAGGTTCCCGGAGCCTCTATCATGAGACGTTTCAGAAGCGAATTATTATTGTTCATAAGCTCATTAAGCCTTGCATCCGTTGATATATCGAATAGATTTTCAAAAACCGGCATAAGTCCGGTTGAGATTATGCCGCAGAGCAGGCAGCTTGCGAACAGCCATATCGACGGAACGAGCATGTCCGAAAATCGAATATAGTCGATAGCTTGTACACACATAAAAGCAACTGCGGAGACCGCTCCGCCTGCAACGCCTGCGATGATAGGTATGCTTCTTCCGTGCTTGAGGTTGAGCGCGAATACCGTTGCAAAACCGCCCAAGGCGAGCGAGATCATGATAGAGATGGAACCATTATGGATGCCGCTGCCAGCCGTATTCAAAGCCATGATTCCGACGATTGACGACATGACGAGTACAATGGAATAGGCAAGGCGTTTGTTCACGAGCGTCCCTACAAGTATCACTGCGAGCATCACTGCCGTGAAGCAGCCCGAGACGAATGTCATCAGTGCGCTCAATGCGGTGGATAGGGTCATAAGCGTACAGACGATAAGCAGCTTTTTTAACCCGACAAAGACCTGTCTTTCGCAAAAGTAGAGATACGCACCGAAAACGAGCATGATCACGATCGATGAAACGCCGCATACGGCAGCTATCATCGATAAGGACATTGGCTCACCGCCGGTCGCAGCATCTGGCAAGTTATAAAATGAATACGTTCCGGACAGGCGGAGGTAGCACGCAAAGAATACGATCACTGTTACGATCGCTATTATTGAGCCGGCAACGACCGGTCGAATTCTGAGTTCGTTATAATTGTATCTTCGCTTTGGCATATCAACCTCCATTATTCGGCCCTAATCGTTTGTTCCGGATTTTTGCTCGTTGGTTTTGCTATTCCATACAATGTCTTACGATGCAACTAATCAGCCGTTTTGATCGAAGTTTCGCGTGTTATTGCGCTCTGCGTTCCGTTCAGCGTTCCGCTCATTGTTCCGCTCTGCGTTCCGTTCAGCCGCCCTCTCGGCCGCTTTTTCATATGCTCTGACTATCCGTTGCACCATTTCATGGCGCACCACGTCACGCGCCGTAAGATGAACCACGCCGATACCTTCGACATCGTTTAGAATCCTAAGAGCATGGATAAGCCCGCTCTTTTTCTCGATGGGGAGGTCGATTTGTGTAATATCGCCAGTTACAACGACCCTCGATCCTTCTCCGAATCGCGTAAGGAACATCTTCATCTGTTCGATCGTACAGTTCTGCGCTTCGTCAAGTATGATATAGGCATCGTTCAACGTGCGTCCTCTCATATACGCAAGCGGCGCGACCTCGATGATACCGCGTTCGGATAGAATCCTAAAATTCTCCGCTCCCAGGAAATCATATAAAGCGTCATACAATGGACGCAGATAGGGATCGACCTTGTTTTGAAGATCGCCAGGGAGGAAGCCAAGCTTTTCACCCGCTTCAACGGCGGGTCTTGTGAGGATGATCCTGCTGACTTCCTTGTTTTTATAAGCAAGCACAGCCATTGCGACGGCAAGATACGTTTTGCCCGTTCCCGCGGGGCCTACGCCGAACACGACGGTATTATGTTTTAGGGCATTTATGTATTTTTTCTGTCCAAGAGTCTTGCACTTTATCTGCTTGCCCTTGTTTGTGAACGCGATCACATCATCGGCAAGCTCGAGTATGAGTTCGGAATTACCCTCTCTTGCAAGATCTATGGCATACCTTATCCGCCCTCTGTCGATGTTTTCGCTGCGGCGAATGAGCGCAAGCAGCTTTTCAATCACGTTTTTCGCGACTTCGACCGCTTCTTCCGTACCTGTTATCTTTATGCAATCGGCATCGGCTCTTATCGCAGCGGCAGTTTCCGCTTCGATGATTTTCAGGTTTTCATCGAACACGCCAAAAAGACGGATGATTTCATCCATCGAATTAGCCATTACCACTCCCGACGCGGGGGATTCACCAAACAAATCTGCGCTCATATGTACCTCGAATATCCAATTTTTTCTATCGTCTGTATTCTGACGACCGCTAAGAGCGATCCATCGTCCTGCCAAACAAAATCTGTGGTTTTCATAATGATCCTGGCATCCGTGGATACCGTGTCACGAATAAGAGCATCCGCCTCCGCCAAGGCGGTTTCGCGCATCGTTCTCTCATCAAGGGTGGCCTCACCCGAAACCAGTTCATACGCTTGCCCAGAGCATACCGAAATCGGCAATCCGCACGCATCGAACCATCTTGCTTTGGTCACTTCCACTTCGAATTGATCATAAGGCGTATCGGAGCCAACGCCTATGCCGAAAGCCATGATCTTTGTATAATCACAACTGTTCCCGCTGCGCACAAGCCTTGCTGCCGTAGGTTTTATTTCGACCGAGAACCGATATGCGACTTGCCCAAAAATGGTCGCTTTCGACCGCACCTTAACGGGAGTTTCCGCACCCTCCGGGGTAATATCACCGCTCACCAGCGTTTGCCCCCGCTTAACGGCCTGCCCGTTTTTTACGACGGCATTTCCGTCCTCCGCAACGATGGAAACTATGACGCAGTCCTTATCGGCGTATATGCTCGATGGGGCATCATCGCCTTCAGGCAGCACGATGGAATTTACCTCGCGAATTACAGCGGTAAGCACCACGCCGTTCACCCGGACATCGGCAAAACCTATCCTATCATCCGAATCAAGAACCGCCTTGCTTAAGTCCTTAATTTCGAGTTCGGCTTGACCAACTCCGACGCTCACACCATGTTCGTATAGAACATTGAGTACTTTCTCCTCGCTGACGCCGTCGCATCCGACCGCGTTTATGATGAATATGCGGCGTGACGCAAACAGGATGGAAATGAAGCCGATTATGAGTGTTATTGCGAGCATCGGACGGCTTTTAAGGAGCTTCAGGTATACGGGTAAACCATGCTCCTCGATCAGGCTTACATCGCCGCCATGAGCACCGACTATCTCACATAGTTGCATAAAGAATTTGAGCCTTACGATGGCGGTAAGCTCGTGCAAGCTCATTCGACCGATGCTATGCAGGCATATGCCCTCGGCAAGCAGCAGATTGACCATTCGCTCAGGGCGGTCACAGTACAGTCTGATTTTAACATATCCGCGAGTAAATTTCCATAGATGCATATACTTTATTACCCAAATCAGTCAGATTTCGTATTCCACGCTTTTTATAAGGCCATCGCAGCGCACGGTTTCACGGTCAGCAAGCCTGACATCCAGATCCTCCCCCGTGATGCGAAGCACGCCTATGGAGGTATAAAGCCGAATGGTTTTTCTGCCAAGCTCCAGCACACCCCTATGGTTTTCGACCCAAAGACTGTTCGTCCCGAACATCCTCACGCACGGCTCGGCTCCCGAAGCGTCCTCGGGGAGGTCGAGCCTTGATAATACCCTGCTTCCCGCGTTAGCACGGCTTTTAATTCGCGTATCGACATTTTTATTATCGTTTTTATTATCGTCCCTCATACCGACATTGTATGTACAAGGTTTTAAATAAAGAATTAAGAAACAGCAATACCGACCGAAAGCGCACGCTATCGGTCGGTATCACAAGGGTAAACTTAAACTAAATGTGCCTTAAACTACAGTGATTCACCAAAGTCTTCACGGAACTTAGCGGCAAGGCGTTCAGGCCAATCGGAGACGGAATTCAGCGCGTCATAGAAATTATGGGGAGCGGGTGTCTCAAATTTTATGCCGCCGATAAGCTCACGGTTGTCATACAGCCAGCAAAGTCTGTCGATAAGATAGTTCATTTGCGAAACAGTGTACACCCTCCTCGGCACTGCAAGGCGGACCAGCTCCATAGATCCATAGGGTTCGACTTCAGGGTCTTCCCAAGGCTCATCTATGCCGCCGCGCTCCATACCCCTTGCGCCGGACGCGATATAGATGGCTGCTGCAAGGCTTCCCCCCGGGAATTCGTCACGTTTAATATGGGGTACGAATTTCATCGCATCGATATGGCAGCCGAGACCGCCCGGCGGCGTAACTACGGGAATGCCCGCATCCTCAAGCTCGGTGCAGAGGTATTCTATGAACTGCGGTCCCTGCGCAATTATGTCCTCGTCCATGGTATCATCGAGACCAACACGGATCGCCTCCATCTCCTTGACGCTCATGCCGCCAAAGGTGGGGAAACCCTCGAAGTTTGCTACGAATGTCTTAATATGTTCAAATTCAGTTTCATCATTAAGAATAATGGCGCCGCCGCGTCCAAAGCCCAGTTTTCTCGCGGAAAAGTAGATTATATCCATTGCGTCAGACATGATGCGAACGATCTCACGGATGCTCATGCCGCTGTACGCGTTCTCCCTTGTCTTTATAAAATGCAGATTATCCTGCAAAAGGCTCGCGTCAAGCACGGATAGCACACCGTATTTTTTGCACAGCTCCGCAACCGCAAGCATATTGTCAAGCGCGATCGGCTGTCCGCCGATGAGATTGGTTCCCGCCTCGATGCGTACAAAAGCGACATTATCGCCCTTTTCACGAAGTATGCGCTCGAGCTTTACGAGATCAAAATCGCCCTTAAAGGGGTTGCTGCTCTGCCGATTAAGGCCATCCTCCTGTATGCAGATGACGTAATCGCCGCCGCAATACCTGATTTTATTTACGGAAGTGCCGAATTGGAAGTTCATGGGTACGATGCTGCCGGGTTTCACATACGAAAGCGCAAGCATATACTCGCAGGCGCGCCCCTGATGAACGGGTAGGAAGTAATCCTTGTTGAAAATCTCTTTTATCTTGTTCTTAAGGCGCTTGTAGGTGGAGCTTCCCGCATAGCAGTCGTCGCCGATCATCATGGCGCCAAGCTGCTCGTTGGTCATCGCGTTCACGCCGCTGTCCGTCAGCATATCAAGGTAAAGATCGTCCGACTCAAGCCTGTAGGTATTGAACCCGGCTCTGCGAATCGCATTGACCCTTTCCTCGACGGTGGGTATGCGCGTCTTCTGAACGATGCAGACCTTATGCATCTCCAACGGGAGGGGCTTTCGATTATAATACTTAACTTTTTCCATACAAAACTCCTTAAAAATTTCGTTAAAGGCATCTTGAGGGAAAGCCTTGTTGAAACCATACGCTAAATCATACGCTCCTCCGCGCGTTTAGTCAAAAGCTCCGCCCAAGGGAGCGGAGCTGTTAACAAATTTGCCACAATTCAGCAAACGATTACATTTCTGCAATATAAGCTTTCACGAGTTCCAAGGTGTTTTTCACTCCGTCAATATGGGTACGCTCGTAGCCGTGCGATGCATAAACACCCGAGCCTATCAATCCATGGCGCAAATCGTAGCCAGCATCCAGCGCAGCATCGGCATCGGAGCCGTAGAACGGATATACATCGAGCGCGTAATCAAGCTGGTGCTTCTTCGCAAGTTCCACGAGCCTACTCGTCACCTCGTAATTATACGGCCCATGTGAGTCCTTCACGCAGATGGAAACCTGATGCTCCTTGCACTCAAGCCCTGCTCCCACGCAGCCCATGTCCACGCTGATTATCTCCTCCGCATCGCTCGGGATACCGCTCGAGCAGCCGTGCCCAACTTCCTCAAATACGGTGATGTAGATATAGACCTTGCGTGAAAGCTTGATACTTTCCTCTTTGATTTGTTTGGCAAGACCAATAAGGATGGCAACGCTCAGCTTATCATCAAGGAAACGGCTCTTGATATAGCCCGATTTCGTTACCGTGGTGCGCGGGTCGAAGCATACATAATCACCGGTTTCTATCCCAAGCTTTTTGGTGTCCTCGGCAGAAAACACCTTCTCATCAAGCACAAGCTCCATGCCGTCATAGTCGCGCTTTTGAGTGCTGTAATCTCCGTTGACATGAATGGAGGGATCGTTCATCTGGAAGCAGCCCTCGTAAACCCTTCCGTCACGGGTATAGACCCTCGCGTTTTCGCACTCGGCGTTGTTTGCGTTCATGCCGCCGATACGGGTGAGCTTCAGTCTGCCGTTGCTCTTGATGGAAGCTACCATGCAACCGAGCGTATCGAGATGAGCGGAGAAAACTACGGGTGTTCCTTCGCCGCCCAGGCAGCAGAGTACGCAGCCCTTGCGCGTCATCTCAGGCGAATAGCCAAGCTCTGTAAGCCTTTTCATAGTGTATTCTGCCGCCCTGCGCGTAAACCCGCTGGGGCTGTCGATCGCCATCAGCTTTTTTAATTCATCAATAATAAATTCCATATTAACTACCATGCCTTTTTATTATTCTAACGCCCGCAAAGCTATCCCTGCGGGCGTGTTCATCATTTATCGTTAATCGTTATCCAATGCGTCCGCTATTTCGAACGCAGGCGTATTTAAATCCATGTCGTCAAAGATGGAGGTGCCTTCCACTGCATCGCTTTCCTCATCGACCTCGCTGGCTATATGGGTTCCGATCTTTTCTAACAGCTTGATGATATCCAAAATTTCCTTGGTCAGCGGTTCCCCGTCAAGAAGGATGGATAGCCCGACCTCTGCTTCGCCCGATTCACGAATGCTTTCATGCAGTTCATCATCGCTCATGTTATCAAAGTACAGATCGGCAAGGTAGTTTTCGATTCCGTATATCTCGAATTCATATCCCTTGAGTGCTGCGATGCTCAGTTTTTGCGCGTCATCCGGGTAGAGCTTACCCTCCACAAAGACCTGAGAAAAGTCCAGTCCAATATCGCAAATATCCTTCACGGTTATGACGGGGATGGGGTAGTATTCAAGATAATACTCACCATCGACCTTGGCCGAATGCTGTCCGTAATAGCCCCACTCGACCGAATAGCCCAGCTTATCCAAGAGCTTCGCAAGGTTTACGGCGCGCTCATGCAGAGTTCGGTAGGAGTTATTGATAAGCTCCATGTTCTTCGTCAGCTTCATATTATTCTCCTTATGACCTTTTTTGGTATTATTCCTTATATTTTATTGGTTAAACACCAAATCATTCAATTATATAAAACTTATTTTGAGCGTCATTCAGTGCACGATACTCACCGTTCAAGGCCATCAGCTCGTCATGCGAACCCAATTCAACTATTCCATGCTCATCAACCACGGCAATTTCGTCGGCATTGCGCACGGTTGAAAGCCTGTGGGCGATGACGAGGGTCGTTCTGCCCTTGCTGAGCTTTTCAAACGCGGCGGTGATTCGCGCCTCGGTGGCGGAGTCAAGGGCGCTGGTCGCTTCGTCGAGGATGAGTATCGGCGGATTCTTAAGGAATATTCTTGCAATCGATACCCTCTGCTTCTGTCCGCCCGAGAGGGTTATGCCGCGTTCGCCGACGACGGTATCATAGCCGTCCGGCATCTGCATAATATCGTCGTGAATCTCGGCAGCTATCGCAGCGTTGATTATATCCTCATCGGTCGCATTGATGTTTCCGTAGCGAATATTATCCTTTATACTTGCAGCGAACAGGAAAACATCCTGCTGAACTATGCCGATGTTCTGGCGAAGTGAACGGAGCGTTACGTCGTGAATCTCATGTCCGTCTATGGTTATGTGACCCGACGTTATATCATAAAACCTCGGTAGGAGATGACAGAGCGTCGTCTTGCCTCCGCCCGAGGGGCCTACGAGCGCGAGGGTCTTTCCTGCCTTAATGTTGAGACAAATATCCTCAAGCACATTCTCGCTCTCAGCACCGTATGCAAACGATACATGATCGAATACGATATTGCCCTTCACGTCCGAAAGCTCAACCGCGTCGGGGGAATCGACAACATCAGGTTCGGTATCAAGCAATTCGGTAAAACGTTTAAAGCCAGCCATGCCCATAGTGTACTGCTCAGCAAATGCAGAGAGCTTGCGGATGGGGGTGACGAAGGACGAAATGTACAGCAAAAACACTACAAGCGTTGATAGCTCCATTTTTCCGCGCATAATGAGGTAGCCGCTCAGGCCGAGCACAAGCACGTTGAGGATGCTTGTGAAAAACTCCATGCCAGCCATAAATGTGCCCATCGTCTTATAGTATTTGGTTTTCGAATTGATAAAGATGCCGTTTCCATGCTCAAATTTGGAAATTTCATACTTTTCGTTTGTGAATGCCTTTGCGACCCTCGCGCCGCTGATTGAGGATTCGATATCCGCGTTGATTATCGCCATGCCCTCCTTGACCTTGCGCGAGGTTCGGTTCATATGCGAACGCAGCTTCATAACGAAAAGGAGCATCAGAGGAACTATGGCGATGAGCATGACGGCAAGCCGCCATTCGATGAACGCCATCACCGTGAAAGCGCCGATGAACGTTACGACCGAAATGAACACATCCTCCGGGCCGTGATGCGCAAGCTCGGTTACATCGAACAAGTCGTTCGTGCAGCGGGATAAGAGCTTGCCCGTGCGGGACTTATCATAGAAGCTAAAGCCGAGCTTTTGCAGATGCGAGAACGCGTCTCGGCGCATATCCGCCTCTATCTTGACGCCAAGGCGATGTCCCATGAATGTGACGATGTATGTCGCGCCCGTGCGTAGAATGTACATGACGATGCAAACCGCTATGAGGATGAAAAAGGCACGGTACTGCGGATTCTCGGGCAAAAGGTACTTATTCAAAGCCGTCTTTGACAGCAGCGGGTACACGATATCCACTGCCGAGATGAACAGGGCACACACCATGTCCAATATGAACAGACCCTTGTGCGGTTTGTAGTAGCTTATAAACCGTTTCAGGTTGGAAGGTTTTTTCTTCACATTTTCTTGTTGGGTTTTGGTTTGCTCGTTAAACATACTTGTTTTGGTTTTACTGTTTGTGTTCATCGTCCGAATCATCAAAGAAAGCCGTTTCGTTGGATCTTGATTTTGAAATGCCGGTCTCGTCCACGGGCATTCGCTTGACAACATAAAGCAATATAAGTGCGACAGCAAACATCGCAATGGGGATGATGATGTTTACATGCAACACAAATATAAGGCTCAACAAAGCAAATGCGCCAAGCGCAAAGATGATCGAGATCCAAGCAAGCACTCTTCTCATAGCTGCTCCTACACATAGTTTTGGAAACATTCTACCATATTCGCGCCATTTTTTCAATGCGCGCATAAATTCAGATACTATATATCATTCGCACAACGGGTCAGAGTTCTGTAAACCGATATGAAAAATCAAAAGCACCGCAGTTGCGATGCTTTCAAAATTCTGTAAACACGGATGAAGTCGTGCGGTCACAGCACATTCATATGGCTTAAACCCATTAAAACTCCATGCGCTTTTCGATATAGCTCTTAAGCTCTCCGATGGGCAGCCTTACCTGCTCCATAGTATCGCGGTCGCGAACCGTTACGGTATCGACGGTCTCGCCCTCGATGGTCTCGAAATCAACGGTTATGCACAAAGGCGTTCCAATCTCGTCCTGACGGCGATAACGCTTTCCGATTGCGCCCGTCTCGTCATAATCCACCATGAAGTGTTTGGAAAGCTCGGCATAAATCTCCTTGGCTTTGTCGCCCAGCTTCTTTTGGAGCGGGAGAACGGCGGCTTTGTACGGCGCGAGAGCGGGGTGCAGATGAAGCACGTTGCGGATATCGCCGTTTTCAAGCGTTTCCTCGTCATATGCGTCGCAAAGGAACGCAAGTGCCAGTCGGCCTGCGCCGACTGACGGTTCGATGCAGTACGGAACATACTTTGCGTTGGTGAACGGATCCATATACTCCATGCTCTTGCCGCTCTGATTTGCGTGCGCCTTCAAGTCGAAATCGGTTCGGCTTGCGATGCCCCAAAGCTCGCCCCATCCAAATGGGAAACGATATTCAATATCGGTCGTGCCGTTGGAATAATGGGAAAGCTCCGCCTGCTCATGCTCGCGCTTGCGCATGTTTTCCTCGAAAAGCCCAAGATTGCACAGAAAATCATAGCAATAATTGCGCCAGTAGTCGTACCATTCGAGCTCGGTGCCGGGTTCGCAGAAGAATTCAAGCTCCATCTGCTCGAATTCCCTCGTGCGGAAGATGAAGTTGCCCGGGGTGATCTCGTTGCGGAATGATTTACCTATCTGGGCAATTCCGAACGGGATCTTCTTGCGCATCGAACGCTGAACGTTCAGGAAATTCGTAAAAATGCCCTGAGCCGTTTCCGGACGGAGATATATCTCGTTCGCGGTATTCTCATTTACGCCCTGGAAGGTCTTGAACATCATGTTGAATTTTCGGATGCTCGTAAAATCAGCCTTCCCGCATTCGGGGCAGACGATGCCGTTATCCTTGATGTACTGTTCCATGCGGTCATTATCCCAACCGTCGGGATGCACGTCGAAAATGCCATGCAATTCTGCATAGTCTTCGATCAGCTTATCCGCGCGGAACCTTGCCTTGCACGAGCGGCAGTCCATGAGGGGATCGTTAAAATTCCCGACATGACCGCTTGCGACCCAAACTTCTGGGTTCATCAAAATTGCACAGTCCATGCCAACGTTATAGGGGCTTTCCTGTACGAACTTACGCCACCATGCGTTCTTAATATTATTAAGGAAGAGAACGCCCAAGGGGCCGTAATCCCAGCAGTTTGCAAGCCCGCCGTAGATTTCGGAGCCAGCGAAAATGTAGCCCCGGTTTTTACACAGAGCTACAATTTTGTCCATAGAAAATTCGGTTTTCATAGAAGATTTTGTTCCCATAGCGATACTATCAGACGTTACGTTGTACCTTGCCGGAACGCAGGCAACGGGTGCATACATTCATCTTCTTAGGCGTACCATCGACGATGACGTTAACACGCTGTACATTGGGAGCCCAAATGCGCCTGGTCTTCCTGTTGGAATGGCTGACCAGATTACCGCTCATTGCGCCCTTACCGCATACTTCACAAAACTTACCCATTTCGTTACACCTCCTTGCCTAATTTGCCCCATGCATCGGAACCACAAACGGGCATACCAATGCAAGGTCAGAAAATCAAACATGAATAGTCTACCACTATCGCAATAATTTTGCAAGCATTTTTTGTGCAAAACGGCATATATATTAGCGTTTCCGCAAATAATCGAATTGGGAGGACTAAAAATCGATGAAAAATAGCACTAAGCAAAAAACCAAGGCATATATAATAAGCATATTGATCGCGCTTGCGGCCGGAGGGATCTCTGCGGCATTTGCAATGGGAGAGATGGAGGAATACTCGCGTCTTGTACAGCCGCCGCTCGCCCCACCGCCGTGGATATTCCCGGTAGTGTGGACGATTTTGTTCATATTAATGGGCATTTCAGCGGCACGGGTGTACATTGCAAATACGCCCGACACCAAGCCTGCGCTCACGACGTATGCAGTACAGCTTATTGTAAACATCATATGGACGCCGTTGTACTTCACATTGAACTTAAGGCTCGCGGCATTCATCTGGCTGCTGGCGCTGCTCGTTCTGGTGATCGTAATGATCGCAAGGTTTAGGAAGGTGGATAAGATTGCAGCGTATCTCCAGATTCCATATGTAATCTGGATAATTTTTGCGGGTTATCTGAACCTTGGGACATATCTTCTGAACAGATAATGCGTCTTTGATGCCGGAAGTTTGATAGCGGTTTTGCGCCATGCGATCGTTCCGACTGAAATCACAAGCCGATAGATTGCAAAACGATAAAACAAAACAAATAAGGCGGGAGCGGATCCATATCCATAATGGGGAGGGCTCGCCTTATTTACGTGATTGCAGCAAAATATATTTATCGATCCAATTCAACGGTATTGCTATGCCGACAAAATATATGGTATAATAATGCGACAAACCGTTTATATGGTAATTACATTACCACAGTAATTCCATTACCATGAATTAGGTACGGTATTGAAGAACAAAAGAAAGGACTTATGTCATGAAAGCAAGTAAGTTTTTGTCCCGCGGTATGGCGATCCTATTGGTCGCTTTTATGCTGCTCTTTTTCGTCCCGCTCGCGTTTACCGCCAAAGCGGAGTACGATGATCCCGGAGCGACGCAATTTGTGTTTTCCGATTCGGGGATAACCGTCACGGAAGGCGATTATACCGGCTACGAGATCGAAGGTACGGCTTTGACCTTGAAGGGCGCAGGCACCTATGTCGTATCGGGAAGCTGCACCGACGGTTCCATTAAGGTCAAAAAGAACACCAAGGGAGTAACTTTGATCCTAAACGATCTGACGCTCACAAGCTTCGATACCGCACCCATCGCCTGCAATAAGAGCACGGAGGTCATCCTCGTTGCAGCACCAGGAACTTCCAATACACTGACTGATTCTGCTTACAACAACGACGACATCTATCCCGATAACGGCAATGCTGAAAATGCGGTCATTAAGTGCAAGGACGGCTCCCAGGTCACCATCTGCGGCACAGGTACCCTGAACGTCAATTCAAACGGTAAGAATGGCATCAAATCGGGTTCGACCACCGAGGCTGAGGGCGAAGCATGGCTGCACATCAAGGATGTAACGATGAATATCACCGTTGTGGTCAACGACGGCATTAACGCTGAACAGTTGCTCTTCATTGAGAGCGGAAACATCACCGTGAGCGCTGCCGATGACGGCATACACAGCGACTACACGATGAACATTGGTGAAGCGGGTACCGAAGGTCCCACGATTAATATTACGAACAGCTATGAGGGAATCGAAGCTGCGACATTGAATATCTACTCGGGCAATGTTCAAGTTAAAGCTACGGACGATGGCATGAACGCTGCCAACTCAGACTTGACCAATTATCCGTTCTCCATGAACTTCTATGGCGGCACCGTGTATGTTTTAGCAGAAAACGGTGACGGAGTCGATTCCAACGGCAGCATCACCGTTTCGGGCGGCAGCGTAACGATATGGTCAAGGTCCACCTCGGACAACCAGCCGCTTGATGCTGACGGTACTATCACCATCACCGGCGGCACCGTGCTTGCTGCAGGAGGCAGTTCGGGCATGGGTCTGCACATGAATTCCAATTCCCAACCCTATGTCACCTACGGCAGGAGCGGCATGGGCGGCGGCCCGGGAGGTCCCGGAGGCCCCGGTGGCCCCGGAAATCCGCAGCAGCCCCAAATCAATATTCCCATGGGAAGCGAGTTTTCTATCAGGGATACATCAGGGAATACGATCTACAGCGGAACGACCGTGTACAATACACGTTATATATTCTTCTCCTCGAGAACTCTGATCTCGGGCAATTCCTACACGCTTTATTCGGGCAATACCAGCGTTGCGACCTCCACGGCGCAGGGCACCAACCCACCTCCCGAAACGATGCACACCGTTACCTTCGTTGATTGGAACGGAAACGTGCTTGCTCAGCAGCAGGTGGAGCATGGCGGAAGTGCAATTCCACCGCAGGCTCCCCTCAGAATGTACTGGCTGTTCAGCGGTTGGATAGGAAACTATACCGAAGTGACCGAGGATGTTACCATCGTTGCCGGATATGTAAGGCTTGGGGATGTCGATGAAAGCGATTCGGTGGATACGACCGATGCGCTTATCATACTTCGTTACGCCATGAACATCTTGGAACCGTCGGAGTTCGAACAGCAGCTTGCTGACATTGACAGGGATGGCGACGTAGATGTAATCGACGCGATAGTGGTATTGCGTCATGCTATCGGTATTGTGGAGATTCCATACTGATAGATTCTGAAACAATAAGATAAAAACAAGCAAAGCAAGAGCTGCTCCGTATGCGTTTCGGGGCGTCTCACATTGTTGAATGAATTTTAATAAAATATACTTTATTTATCTCTTGTTAAGATGTTGTCATGTCGGCAAGATATGGTATGATAAATTAGTAATATTATATTGAAACTGATAGGAAAGAGCAAATTTTAACTGTTTTGGAGGTAATTATGGTCACTGGAAAAAATAATCGAAGATGCGAAAAGGACACTCGCATCCTATATCGCATTGTTTCCGCACTCATGATAACCGTGCTGGCACTATGCTTAGTTTCCTGTGGCAAGTCGTCAGCTGATAACGATGTCATCGCCACCGCTGAGCCTACCATGGAAGTGACGAACGCTCCTACCGATGAGCCCACGCAAGCACCGCCAACGGAGGAACCCACGCCGGAGCTCACCCAAATCCCGGCGGATGTACGCATTATGAGAGAGGAACCGGAGCCGCTTAAAGAAGCCTACACAGGAACGCAGGAAGGAATCTACTTTCAATGGAATCTATTTGATGCATTGAATGATCCCCAATATGCGGACGCTCTGTTTGAGGTTGCGCTTAGTGTCGGAATGGTTTCCACGGATGAGACAAGCGTGGAGGAATTGGAGCGCGAACTGCAAGAGGAGGCAGATTGGCTCAATCAGCATGGCTATAATGCAAAGTGGTATTTGCGCTACGAGGATGAACCCGGTTATCCCGGATATAGAAGGTGCTTCTTTTACGGATACTTCACGCCCGAGCAGCTTCTCAACTTTCCGGATAGCGATGAATACGGATACAGTATAGATTTGCTCAGGTATTACGCCAATGCGTATGATATTCCCCTCGATGAACTTGACATTTGGGAATAGTTTCGCTGCCTAAAGGCTGCTTGTTTACAACTGAAATGTGCGATCCGAGCTGCCCGTGCTTTCGCGGGCAGCTCGTTCTGTATAGGCAGCTCTTTCAATAGTTATTTGGTGACATACGGAGCAAAGGAGAACGACCACTGCTGTCCGGAACTCGGAAAACGGCCGTTTGGGTTCGTATTAGGCTCCGTTCTTCCTTTTTGCACAAAAAATCATGTATTGCAAGAAAAAATATATAAATAGTGCGGTGCAAAATAAGGTTGAATATGTAAATGATTAGCGTTATAATCATCCTTAGAGGGGCGGGTTTGCGCCTGCCTCAAAGAAAAAAGCAAACTAATTTTTTAAAGGAGTTTTTGCTATGAAATACGACCGCGTTTACAACTTCTCAGCAGGCCCCTCGATCCTCCCCGAAGAGGTGCTTGAGAGCGTCCGCGACAACCTTCTCAACTATGAAGGTTCCGGAATGTGTGTTATGGAAATGAGCCATCGCTCCAAGGTTTTCCAGAAGATCATCGATGAGGCTGAGCAGGATCTGCGTGACCTGATGGGAATACCCGAAAACTACAAGGTTATGTTCATCCAGGGCGGTGCAACCCTCCAGTTCGCAATGCTCCCGATGAACCTTATGAAGAATGGCGTTGCCGACTATATCGTGACAGGCAACTGGTCCAAGAAGGCCTATAACGAGGCCAAGAAGTACGGCAAGATCAACCTCGTCGCGTCCAGCGATGACCGCAATTACAGCTACATTCCCGATTGTTCCGACCTGCCCATCAGCGAGGATGCGGATTATGTATATATCTGCGAGAACGAGACCATCCACGGCACGACCTATCAGCAGCTTCCGAACACCAAGGGTAAGATCCTCGTTTCCGACCAGAGCTCGATGTTCCTTTCAAAGCCCTGCAATGTTGCTGACTACGGCGTAATCTACGGCGGCGTTCAGAAGAATATCGGCCCTGCGGGCATGACCATCGTCATAATGCGCGAGGATCTCATCCGTGAGGATCTTCCGACCTATGTTCCCACCTACATGAGCTATGCGACCCATGCTAACAACGGCTCGATGTACAACACCCCCAACTGCTGGAGCATCTATGTCTGCGGTCAGGTATTCAAGTATCTGAAGAAGATCGGCGGACTTGAGGCTATGGCCAAGATGAACGAGGAGAAGGCTAAGATCCTGTATGACTTCCTTGATGAATCCAAAATGTTCAACGGAACCGTTGAGAAGGAATTCCGTTCGCTTATGAACGTACCCTTCGTCACCGCATCCAAGGAGACAGACGCTGAGGTCGTTGCGGCAACCAAGGCTGCGGGATTCGATAACCTCAAGGGTCATAAGAGCGTAGGCGGTCTCCGTGCGTCCATCTATAACGCAATGCCCAAGGAGGGCGTAATCGCGCTCGTTGAATTCCTCAGGAACTACGAGAAGGAAAACTATAAGGGCTGATTCAGTACGAACACCGGGTGCGGCGAGGGGCGGATGCCTTAACGCCCACCCGATATGAAAATGCAGTTATATTTTAAAAGTATATTTTAAGGAGATTTAACTATGCGTATTCTTGCATCAGACGGCATGGAAAAAAACGCTGTTGCGGCGCTCAAGGCACAGGGTCATGAGGTAGTCGAGCAGTTTTATGAACCCGCAGAGCTGGCGGAGCAGGTAAAGGACTTTGACGTTCTCGTCGTTCGCTCAGCGACCAAGGTTCGCACCCCGATCATTGACGCAGCACTCGAGACCGGCAAGCTCAAGCTCATCATCAGGGGCGGCGTAGGCATCGATAATATCGATCATAAGTATGCCGAGGAAAAGGGAATCAAGGTCATGAACACTCCTCGTGCTTCCAGCGACGCGGTAGCCGAGCTTGCGATGGCTCATATGCTTTCCTGCGCACGCTTTGTTAGCGTAGCGGGCCACACCATGCGTGAAGGAAAGTGGGAGAAGAAGGCGTATAAGGGAATCGAAATCGGCGGAAAGACCCTCGGTATCGTGGGTTACGGCCGCATCGGTCAGTCCCTCGGCAGGATGGCAATGGCTATGGGTATGAAGGTCGTAGCATACGATGTATTCAAAGTCCCCGAGCTCGAAAATGAGAATATGCGCTATGTCGAACTTGACGAGTTGTTCGCGGTTTCCGATTTCATCTCCCTGCACGTTCCCAGCCTTGAAGGCAAGCCCATGGTAAATGCCGAGACCATCGCAAAGATGAAGGACGGCGTTGTCATCATCAACACCAGCAGGGGTACCAATATCGACGAAGCTGCCCTCTTGGAGGCTCTTGACAGCGGCAAGGTTCGCGCGGCGGGTTTGGACGTTTGGGCAGAGGAACCCAGCAAGAACGAAGCTCTGCTCAACCATCCCCATGTAAGCTGCACGCCCCATATCGGCGCATCCACTACGGAAGCTCAGAAGCGCATCGGTGCGGAGATCGTTGACATCATCGGAAAGTTCTTTGCATAAGGCATATCGGTTCATACATTGCTTATGAGTAAATGATGATCTAATAGTGGGCGATCCCATATGTACGGGGTCGCTCAAATTAGTAAAAGGAATAGGAGTTTTGTTAGAATGGTTAGAAGAATTATTGAAATAAACGAAGAAAAATGCGTGGGCTGCGGTCTGTGTGCCGAAGCCTGTCATGAGGGCGCGATAGGCATGGTGGACGGCAAGGCAAAGCTGCTTCGCGATGATTACTGCGACGGATTGGGCGACTGTCTCCCTGCCTGCCCTGCGGACGCGATCAGCTTTATTGAGCGCGAGGCCGCTCCTTACGATGAAGCCGCAGTTGCCGCGCACAAGGATGAGACATCCAAATCTCAGCATAATGAAGAACCCGCCGAGGAGCATAAGGATGGGGTCGCCGCGAACGTCCTGCCTTGTGGCTGTCCAGGAACACATGCTCGCGCGATCAATCATGCTCGCGCCAAGGAGGAATCTTGTGAATGCCATTCGCACGAGGTGAAATCTCAGCTATCACAATGGCCGGTTCAGATCAAGCTTGTACCCGTAAATGCACCATATTTTAATGGAGCAAAACTGCTGATTGCAGCCGATTGCACTGCCTATGCCTATGGTAATTTCCATGAGCGCTTTATCAAAGGAAGGATAACGCTCGTCGGATGTCCGAAGCTCGATGATGTTGACTACTCCGAAAAGCTTACAGCCATCCTCCGTGAAAACGATATTAAGAGCGTTACCGTCACCCGCATGGAGGTTCCTTGCTGCGGCGGGCTTGAGAACGCGGTTAAAAAAGCCCTCTCCGCCTGTGGAAAGCTGATTCCCTGGCAGGTTTTTACGATCACTGCCGACGGGCGGATAATCGAATAGATCATATGACGAGTGGGCGACCGCTCTCGCCTTATCACAAGGGGAGTCGATGTATAGCAAGCTGCAAAGCTCAGCAATGCTCATAGCGTTCGACTCTCCTTGCCTTATATCGACAATAGCGCACAGGTGGTGCTGCGTGTGCGGAACGGCCTAATAATTACATTAAATTCTTGTATTTTCATTTTTTTAATACAAATTTGTTGGAAAGTGTGTGAATCGGGCGTATATTCCGCACGATCAATGCGAAAAAACCTGCGAAATTTGCTGCATCAATTCTTGACTTAAAACAGCAAATTAAATTATATAAGCAAAAATATGTATTTAAATTACAGAAAAATGCATTACATAACATATGTATGCATTGTTTGTCACTTTTGTCAACCACCAATTTTCGAGCCGCAAAAATTGATGCTTTACACTTGGAATAGACAACGATATTCTATGAGCATTAAATAAGAAGGAGTAAAACATGAATAACGTACTAAATCCTACAACATATCTCCTGAGGCTCGGTTTCTTCCCCCAGCATTATGGGTTTGGCTACTTGGTGCAGGCCATTTCGGCAGTAGCAGCCAATCCAAAGGGCTATTATTCGCGCTCTGTGGACATCTTTGAGGTACTGAAGCGTGACTTTGGCGTTCAAAGACCGAAGGCTTCAAGGTGTATGCATTATTCGATCGCTACCGCTTGGCAGGCTCCCAACAACGAGGAGCTGCGCCGGCTGTTTCCTACCTGTCAGGCGAACTATCCACCTGCGGTTACGGAATTCGTTTGCAGGATAGCCATTGGCCTAAGTGAATACAATCAGGGCGGGTTTGCGGATGCTTCTTCCGATATTTCGGATGCGCGCATGCCCGCATTGAATTGAACGCGTAGTAACAAATACTAAGTTTTAACGTCATTAGTGAGTACTATCCTATGTACAGTTTATCTATTGCCTTTTAAGGAATTTAATGTCAAACAATTAAAAAACTGGCATATGCTTTTTCGGTCTCGGATGAATTCATAAAGAGATTATGCGGATACTAATCGCGAGCGGATTCTTCGCTCAAAAACTCATCAAGGAGGCATGATTATGCAGAACCAACAGACCGGTCAGAGCTGGCAGAATGGCAGCGATCCGTTCTTCAGGCAGACGGGTTCATCCAACTGGAATACCGAGGCGGCATCATCCATCGATACAAAGGATTTATCCGTAATTCAGGATGAAATGTACGCGGAAGCACTGCTCTATAAGAAGTGCACGGTTTACGCCAACTATTTCACGGATCAGACGCTCAAGAATCTGGCAACAACCGCCGCACAGCACCATCGCCAGCACTTTGATACGCTTCACGGCTATCTTAACGGCAGCTATTAAGGAGGAATGAAAATGAACAAATCATCAATGAGCGAACAGGAGCTTTTGACGGATCTTCTGCATTCCGAAAAGGCATTGGTTAAGGACTATGCGGGCAACTGCACCGAGGTAGCATGCCCAAACCTCAGGAATCTGCTTATCAACTGCATGACGGAATGTTCTCACGATCAGTTCGCAGTCTTTGAGCAGATGCATCAGCGCAACATGTATAAAACTAAGCCTGCTAAGTCTCAGGACGTTCAAACCGCAAAGCAGAGCATGGATACCCTGCAGCAGCAGACCTGGTAACCCCCAAACATGAGTAAAATGCAGCCTGCCGGAGCTTCCACGGAAGCACTTGCAGGCTCGTTTTATGCTGTATGCGCTTGCTATTATTTACGCATTAGAAGAAGAATTTCTTTCGCAGCGATTCCCTAACCGGCTTACAGATTGCGATAACGATCAACCCCATTCCGATTATCAGACATCCAAACAACGGGAAAAATGACCATTTCAGTCTGTCAGACACCCCGAAGGTCAGATTAAGCAGGAATTCAAGCAATACCATGAACCCGCCGTAAGCAATGATAGTGCCGCCAAATATGTAAAGATAACCTCTGCGGACGTATTTAATCAAAGCGGCAACGGCGCTGGAGATAAGCGCGATCGCGCCGACAACTGGGAACGCGAAGCTAAGGAACCATCCACCGGCAGTGATCAGTTCTATATATAATAGATATGCCAGTATCGCCGCAAAGTCGCAGGGAACAAAAATGACCGGATTTGGATTTTTGAACCACAACGGCAATACTATGAGGATGTACGCGAGCGTCACGGCGCCTATGGCATAGCCCGCCCATCCGCTTGCAACGGAGACGCTTACTTCGCATATGACAAGCTGAGCTATAAGCGCGAGGAATATGATGCTGACTATAAAGAGTATGCTTCGGCGGTTCACCTTTGCGTCATTAGGTATGAACTCAGGATATGGCGGCTCCGTCTCATTACGTATGATATCGGGGTGATACACCCGCGTGCCGCACAGAGGGCAGCTTTTTTCGCTATCAGCAAGCTCCACTCCGCATTTTATACAAAACATCCTAAGACCTCCATTTCACAATTTATACAATAAACCTCAAACTCTCCGTTGGTTGCTTTCAACCTTGCCCGAAAGCCCCAATTCGTGCAAAACTTTGTAAAACTCAAGCTCAAGACAGGGCTCGACCGTGTTTCGGATAAAGTTCATATACAACGTCCCATCGTATGAAAGCATACCGCAGTTGTTCGGTTTTGACGCCTGCAGCCCAAGCACGAAATCAAACCTGGTCACATATTTTCTCATTGCTTCGGGTATCCGAACTTCCCCTAAATTGGATAGATTCAGGCAGCTCGTGCGCTCGCCCACGGTGTCATAAATCATTTTCATGACTATATTCTTCGTAAACAGAGGCATCAGACGGAGCAAGGGCGAGATTTCCGCATTGACGTTCGGCGTAAACTTTGCGCTCATGTTCTTTGCGGTGACCTCCATACCGAGCTGGTGGTGTACGGTCTTACAGATTTCCTCAAATCCGTAATCGCCCATGCGAGGATCGATCTCGGGCATGACGACATGCACAAAATTTCTTAGCGTTCTGCTTGGAAAGAGCCTGCGGAGGTTTACCGGCACGACTACCCTGATGGGACGCTGCTTTCGCTTATCGGGACGCTGTGCATTTTGAATCCTTTGCAGTGCGAGAAGCATTGCAGCACACAGAAACGTGGTAAGGGTCACGCCGTGCCGCCTTGCGGTTTCAAGCACCGCATTGGAACTCAGCATAAAAGTTGTCAGATGCCGATAATCGTCCTTTTCGCGCGTGTACTTTATTTTATATACGGAGCTTGAGTATCTACTTGCACCGACGCTGCCCCTGTATTTAACAAAGCTGTCCTCAAACTCTTCCTCGTCAGGCTCCTCAAGCCTGTCAAGTATACCGCACTCATTTGGGACGGATATACCGTATCGCTGTTCGAGGTATTCGGCGAGCAATGATTTAAGAAAGATCATACCGCCGTTGCCGTCGGTAAGCGCATGGTAGAATTCGACGGCGATGCGCGATTTATACACGATCACTCGCAAAGCGCAGGTGTTTATGGATTCAAATGGGGTATGTGCGAGAGGCCAGCTCTGTTCCCGCGTGATTTCGGGCGCGGAGGAAAGCTCCTCAAGATAGTACCAGAAAACACCCTTGCATAGCCTGACCGCTATCGATGGGAACCGCCTCACCGTCACATCGAGCGCACTGCGCAATACATCGATGTTGACATCCTCCGTTAGAGTAGCTGAAAGACGGAAAAAATTATTCCATCTCCGCCTTTTTGCCGCAGGATAGATTTTAGCGGCGTTATCAAGACGCATCCAGCGCAGCTTTCTTTCATGGGAGAGAAATTGATTCAAAAAACCATCGATGGCTCGAAGGTCGCATTCCCGCTCCTTGATGCAGAACAGCACATAGGCATGCCACATGCGCTCCGCAACGACGAGTTCGCTCTTGCAGCCGCATTCGAGAAGCTTTTGGTGCATTCGTCTGGCGTCATCCAACAGAACCTCGTCGGAGCCTGCGAAAATGAGCGATGGAGGAAGTCTGTCAAGCTCACCAAACAGCGGTGAAACGAGGGGCGCAGCGGTATCATTTGCGTAGCATTGCGCATAAAAATCGAGCGTTTCCTTTGTGAGCGTCGGATCAACATCCATATTAAAAACGAATGATCTTCCGCTCTGCGTGAGGTCGACCCAAGGGGATATTGCAACAATGCATGAGGGGAGGGGAATGCGAAGCTCCTTAAGGCGCAGGCAGAGGCTGTAGCAAAGACCACCGCCGGCACTTTCTCCGCAAAGAACGATTTGAGTGGGCAGGTACCCTGCGGAAAGCAAGCTTCGATAGGCTTCGAGAGCATCATCCAAGGCGGCGGGGAAGGGGTTCTCGGGCGCGAGGCGGTAGGCTAAACACAGCACTCGAATGCCGCATTCAACGGCCAGTATGGAGCCGAAACCCTTTGCGTATTCAAGATCGCCGCAGGTGTAACCGCCTCCATGAAGGTATAGGATTATGCCTTGTTTGAGCAGATCCTTGGGAACAACAAGCGCGGTGTTCGAAAAGGCAAGTTCATTTTCCTCAACGCTGACATTTTTTCGCATGGTTTTTGCTAAGATAGCACCGAGGAGATCCTGTCCCTTTCGCGCAGCTTCGAGGGAGCAGCCCGTAGTCAGGGGCTTCACAAGTTCCATCTGTTTTCGTACAAATTTCTCGGATAGCTCCATTGACGCTCCCTTTCCGCTCGTATCAAGCGATAATACTAAAAACTAAGTTTATCATATCGGTGCTATAGTTTCAATCTCTATGAATTATGTTTGCTTAAATCATTGTTTGGAATGCGCATTAAGTACAAAACAAAAGCAAAAAATCAGGGATTTCGATAATATTTGACAACCAATGCGGAGTATTATATAATAATGCCATCGATTGTACCACGATCATACGAATTGAAACGTGATCGAGGGAAGTCGTGAGTTTTGTTTTGAAACGGAGGAAAAGAATCATGCTTCATTATGTACTCAACAGTGCGCTGGACAGCATGACCAAGGGAACCTTCCCATGGGCAACGGTTGCCATCATTGCTGTCATCGTCGTGCTCCTGCTTTTACTCGGATACCTTAAGGCACCGCCCGATACGGCGTTTATCATTTCGGGTCTTGGCAAAAAGCGCATTTTGATTGGTAGAGCGGGCTGGCGAGTACCCTTCTTTGAAAGGGTGGATAAGCTTTCGCTGAAGGTCATGCAGGTCGATGTCAAGACATCCGAAGCGGTTCCGACGAACGAGTTTATCAACGTTACCGTCGATGGCGTTGCGAATATCAAGATTTCATCCAATCCGGAGCTGTTAAAGCGCGCCGCCGAGGCGCTGCTCGGCATGCGCCAGCAGGAGCTTACGACTCTCGTTACACAGGTGCTTGAGGGCAATATGCGTGAGATAGTGGGTTCCGTCGGCTTGAAAGAAATGGTTCAGGATCGACAGGGTGTGGCTAAAAAGATCACCGAAAACGTCGTACCGGATATGGAGAAGCTCGGTATTGAGGTCGTCAACTTCAATATCCAGAACTTCAAGGACGCGGCGGGCACCATCGAGAATATGGGTATCGATAACGTTGAACAGATTCGCAAGAATGCTCAGATAGCAAAGGCGAACGCTCAGCGTGATATTGCGATCGCGACCTCGAATGCACAGCAGGAAGCCAATGCTGTCAAGGTCGAAGCCGAAAAGATGATTGCCGAGCAGAATGCTGCACTTCTAGTTCAGCAGGCGGAGATGCGCATAAAGGCCGATACCAAGAAGGCGGAGGCGGATGCTGCATATTCCATTCAGGAGGAGGGTCAGCGTAAGACCATCGAGGTAACAAAGGTCAGCGCAGACATCGCCAAAATGGAAAAGGAAGCCGAGCTTGCCGAAAAGGAGATCGCGCTCAAGGAGCGTAAGCTCGATGCGGAGGTCAGAAAACAGGCTGATGCAATGAAATATAAGACCGAAAAGGAAGCGGAAGCGGAGCTTGTGCGCCGCCAAAAGGAAGCGGAGGCACAGAAGTTTGAAGCCGTTCAGCGCGCGGAAGCGTTGAAGGCCGAGGCGGAAGCACGCAGGTTTGCCATGGAGCAGGAGGCCGAAGGTATCCGTGCCAAGGGTCTTGCGGAGGCGGAGGCTATCGAAAAGAAGGCGGAAGCGCAGAAGAAGATGGGCGAAGCGTCCGTGCTTGAAATGTACCTTAACTCCCTGCCTGAGATAGTTAAGAACGCGGCGCAACCCCTTTCCCGCACCGATAAGATAATCATGTATGGCGACGGAAATTCAACTAAGATGGTTAAGGATATCATGGGTTCCGCGAACCAGATAATGGAGGGCGTGAAGGAGTCCACTGGCGTGGATCTCACCGCAATCATCTCCGGCATTGCAGGCGCAAAAGCAGTTGCAACGCGTGATACTGCCGCTGCTATCGACACGTCCGGCGTTTTAGAATAACAAACTGTTATAAAACGGGGCGAACATCGCTTGTTTGCCCCGTTTTTATGTATTCCGTGTTAAGTTTATAAATCCTGCCGCCAAACTGGGCGGCAGGGCTGCATTTTATTGATTACATCTCTTTACAGCTCAACGCCGTTCATTTTAAGCAGTTCCCTTGCGCTGTCGACCGAATCCACGCCCGTCCGATTCTTTATCGGAGCAAATTCACGCTTGCGCTCAACCTCGAACACCATGCAGCCGTCGAGCATATGAATCATGTCGAGAATAAGCGTTTCATATTTGAAACCGTTCGGTTTTTCCGGGTTAATATGTTCTCCGTTCTCATCAAGGCAAGGTATCTTCTTCTCAACTATGTGCAGAGGCAGCGAATTCCCTACGATTGCGTCCAGCTCATTGGTATGGAACAGGTAGTTGAGGATCACTCCGAAATTGTACGCGGGCTCGCCTTTTTCGTTCACCGCGTTTCGCATTTCGTCAGTCAACTCATAGTACTCGACGATCGAGGGCCTGCCGTCCTCGAGACACATGACGCCGACGCGCTCATCGGGCGCGGCCTTCTTTATGACCTTGGAGCCGACAACGCAGTTTCCGAGCTTCGTTGCGCCGATGAAAACCGGGTCGGCAATGCGCTGAAGCACATTATCTACAGCGAATACGTTCAGCCAAAGAATATTATTGGTTCTGACGATGTCGAGCATCCCCCATTTTGCCATCGAGGAATACCATCCGCCGTTGCCGTTTGGCGAGGTGGAGAGCTTCCATTTTTCTTCAAGGTATACATTTCCCGAATAATCGGCGGCGGGAGCCATTTCCTGCATGAAGAAATGAATGTAATCGGGGTCGTATCCAAAATAATTTTTTTCGGCAAAGAATTCCGTCGTTGCTTCATGATTCTTGTCGCTCGTCATGATGAAGAGATGGATGTAGTTCCCCGCTAAATCCGTTACGTCCATAAGATTTCGGATAAGGCGTTCAAAAATGAAAACCTCCTTTGTAATTCCGATATTGAACATGCCCTTTGGCGCATCGGAACCGAGCCTCGTACCCATGCCGCCCGCAAGCAGCACCGCACCAACGTGTCCCGAACGTATTTCATCAAGACCGACAGCAAAAAATTCATCGTGCCTCGATTCAATTTCGGAAATCTCCATAACCGTGATGGGTTCTATAAGACCTCTTTCGTCCACATTCCTATCGGTTTTGACCACCGAAAAATCGGTCTGCTCGATCTGTTCAAGCAGGGCGGTGCGTTCGTCCGCAGACAGCTCATCGTAGAATTTAAGAAGATGCGTCTGCCCATAGAAGCTGAGCTTTTCGTATGCTTCGTTATAATTCATATTCGTTCTCCTTAGATCACTCGGTAGTTTTTGTAACTTTTGTTATTCTTTCTACAAACCGATAACGACCATGAATCGATCATTTTCTCTTCGGCAGTCCATGGCAGCAAAGTCCTTCAAAATCATGCGCCGCCTCCATAACGACCTCGCTGACCGTGGGGTGCGGATGGATAGTGCCGGAAATATCTTCGATCGTTCCGCCCTTATGAAGCACGGCAGCGATCTCCGCTATCATATCCGTAGCGCGGGGACACATGAGCTGAGCGCCAAGGAGCTTGCCATCGGGAGCGGCAATGAGCTTTGCGGTGCCGAGTGCTTCACCCATTATCATCGCCCTGCCGTTGCCGGCAACGTTGAATGTACCCACCTTGTATTCGATGCCCTGCGCCTTGGCTTTATCCTCGCTGAGACCTACAAAAGCGATTTCGGGAGAGGTGTAGATGCAGGAAGGAACGACCGAATAATCCATGACTTCGTCCCTGCCGCAGGCATTGGCGGCGGCAACGAGTCCTTGTGCGCTCGCAACATGAGCAAGCTGGATTTTGCCGGTTATGTCTCCGATCGCATAAATGTTTTCAATATTCGTACGGCAATGCTCGTCTATGTTGATAAATGCGCGGTTCATCTCGATGCCGAGGTTTTCAAGTCCTATATCTGCGGTCATCGCGCGCCTGCCGACCGACACGACACAGCATGCGCCCTCAGCCGTCTTTTGCGCACCGTTCAGTTCATATTTTACTGTGACGGTTTCGCCGCCTACGATCTCGGTAACCCTCGCGTTATTGATGACGTTTACCTTCTTTTTCTTGAGAACCCGATTAAGAGTGCGAACCACATCCGCATCCACGCCGGGCAGGATGCTCGGCATCATTTCAATAACGGTAACGGGTCTTTCGAGAGTCGAGAACAGCGTTGCGAATTCGATTCCTATTACGCCACCGCCGATGATAACGAAGCTGCCGGGAAGCTCGTTCATGGTCAGAATTTCATCCGAGGTAACGACGTTTTGCCCATCGATACCGGGGATCGGCGGACGAGCAGGGGAGCTGCCGGTCGCAAGGATCAGCTTATCGAAGGTGATGCTTTCGCCGTTCACATCGAGGGTATGCGCGTCTATTAGTTTGCCGAAGCCATTGATGACCTTGACGCCATGCGCCTTTTCGAGACCTGCCACTCCTGTGCGCAGCTTGGTAACAACACCATCCTTGTATTCGGCGACTTTTCCAAAGTCGAACCCGACTTCACCCGTCGTTACGCCGCAGGCAGCAGCGTTCTTTGCCATCTCGTAAACCTCTGCGCTGTGCAGCAGCGCCTTGGTGGGTATGCAGCCTCTGTTCAAACAGGTTCCGCCAAGCTCACGAGCTTCAACGAGTGCGACCTTTTTTCCGAACTGCGCACATCTAATGGCAGAAACATAACCGCCTGGGCCGCCGCCCAGCACGACGATGTCATAATTGTATTCACACATAATAAATGTCCTTTCAAAAATAAAATCTACGTTTGCTCGGAACACTCTGGCTTTCGGGGCGTTCTGAGCTTCCTTCGGTAGCATAACATAAATTACCGCTTGTTTCAAGAGATTTTGGCTTTATATTACTTTATTTGTGCGAAACATGGGATTAAAAAACTGTATCGGGGAAAAGCTAAACGCATGAGCAAGAATAATATCGTTACCGCCGCATCGGATGTGGCTGCGAACCTCGTCGGAGCGTTTCCAAAATCCGTAAAAGCGGCGCATGAATTTGAAAACTATAATGAGTACCTTAACGCAAATAGGCCGAGTACAAAGCAGCTCGAGGATGAAAGAACCACGCCGCTCAATCCCGCACCGCTTATTTCGGTTGCAATGGTGTGCGTCGGAGAGAGTGACTCAAAAATGGACGCCACGCTCGTTTCGCTGCTTGCGCAGACCTATACAAATTGGGAGCTTTGCATCGCATTTGAGCTAAGCAAAACGGGACTTGAACGCTTCAACAGTTTGGAGAAGATACGCATCGTACTTTCGGATGGAACGGATAAGGAGCTGATTGCCCTTGCGCAGGAACAGCTTCGGGGTGCGTATTTTCTGATGCTTTCGCCGGGAGACAGGCTTGCGCCCGATGCGATGTATTCGGTAGCGCAGGCGATGCTTGCTAACAGGCAGGCGGAGGTCTTTTATATGGACGAGGACAGCGTGACCGACGAAGGAGAGCGGCACAGTCCTATCTTTAAGCCTGATTATGGCCCCGATACCATGCTTTCATATAATATGACGGGGAAGCCTTTGTTCGTTGCAAAGCGCGTACATGAGAAGGTCGGGGGCTATATTGGGACGGGTAAAAATGATCTTTGGGAATATACGATCAAATGCATGCGAGCGGCAAAGGGCGTGGTGCATATCGCGAGGGTGGGACTTTCAACTCCCGAAGAGGGATCGAATCGAAACATGAACCTGCACGATATGAGAAAGAGGCTCGATACGATCCTTTCGGAGAGGAAACCTGTCGGCAACAGCTTTGCCGGCGAGATCGAAAACACCTGCCGCATACGTTATCCGAAGAAGAAGCAGCCCTCCGTTGGAATAGTTATCCCGAATGTTGATGATGCCAATCTTCTTGCACGCTGCATCGAGTCCATAGAACAGCAGTCAAACAGCGATTGCATACGCATATTTGTTGCGGACAACGGGCAGGAGGGCGAAACCAAGCAAAACTATCTGCGTGCACTGAAAAGGAACAAGGTAGCTACGCTCGTTGAAGTTGAAGCGAGCAGTTCCATGCCGCGCATATTAAATGATTGCGCCAAACAGGCGATTTCGGATGTGCTGCTGTTTCTGAACGGAAGCTCCGAAATCCTGTCTCCGGGGTTTCCCGAACAGCTGACCGAACTCGTATTGAGAAAGGATACAGGTGCGGTCGGCGGTAAAATACTGGATGCCGGTGGCAACATTCTCTCGGTCGGTACCGTTATCGGTCTCGGCGGCTGGGCGGGAAGTCCGTATACGGGGACGCCCGACGATGAGGAGGATTGGCTTAAATGCACGTTCACTAAGGTCCAGCGGAATGTTTCGGCAGTGAGCGGAGCATTCATGGCGATAGGCGGCGAGACGTTTTTTAACTCCGGTTTGTTTGATGAGACGATAACTGGCGTTGGCTGGGACACGGAGCTTTGCATAAGATTGATGCGGAGGGGGCTATACAATTGCTTTACGCCATATGCCGTTGTGAGGCTGAACGGTACGCTGCCCGATTACGCGAAGGCGAGCGCAGGCAATCTTACGCGCTGCTATGATGCATACCGGCAAACCCTTCTCGCGGGAGATAAGTACTATAATTTCAACTTTGATCCGGCATCAAGCGTTCCGATGCTTGCGGTGAATCCGTATCCGCCGATAACGCTTAATCAGAATTACAAAGGGTAGAGAGATTAGTGATTAAATAATGCAGTATGATTTATCCGCACGATTCGGTCGTCTGATAAATCATACTGCGTTTTGCTTTATGCGGGGAGTTTGCGCCGGGGGAGGGAAGCCAAAGCATGGCGGATCACAAATCCGCAATATCCTCGCTGTCGACCGCATCGAAGAGGGGAAGACCAGAGGTGGACGTTCCCGCAGGGAGGGATTCCACACCTTTGAGAGTTCGAAGGATCTGCCTGGTTCGGACTCCGATAAGCTTGTCCAGATCGGAATTGGCCTTATCAAGCGCCTTGCGGGTGGACGTAAGCACATCGTCGAAGGTAGTAAACTCTTTTTTTATTTTAGCCAGAATGTCCCAAACCTCGCTGCTGCGCTTTTGGATGGCAAGTGTACGGAAGCCCATTTGTAGGCTGTTTAGAAGTGCCGCCATAGTGGATGGCCCGGCGATGTTCACCTTAAAGCTGCGCTGGAGTATCTCCACCAAACCAATGCGCACGGCCTCAGCATAAAGCCCCTCGGTCGGAAGGAACAGTATCGCAAAATCTGTCGTGCGAGGCGGGTTGATATACTTGTCATGAATATCCTTGGCGCATCTTTGCAGGGTTTCGCGCAGTTCCTTCCGTGCAGTATCGATTACGGCTGCATCGCCAGAATCGTATGCGTCGGTAAGATGCAGATACATATCGGCGGGGAATTTGCTGTCAATTGGAAGATACACGGGCGCGTCATCGCTGTTGGGCAGCTTGATTGCGAATTCCACTCGTTCGCCGCTGCGCTTTCCTGCATCGAAATTGCGTTCGAACTGTTCCGAGGCAAGGACTTCATCGAGAATCGCACCGAGTTGAATTTCACCGAGCGTGCCTCGGGTTTTTACGTTGGAAAGCACCTTTTTGAGATCGCCCACGCCTGCCGCAAGCGTCTGCATCTCACCAAGCCCCTTATAGACCTCGGCAAGCCTTTCGTTTACGAGCTTGAAGCTTTCGGTAATGCGCTCATTTAAAGTGTTTTGCAGCTTCTCATCCACGATCCCGCGTATCTCATCAAGATGCTTATCGTTGCTCTCGCGAATCGTGCGGAGGTTTGAATCCATGGTGGTGTTGATTAGACGCAGTTGATCCATGTGCCCTGCTTCAAAGGTTTTAAACCGCTCCTCAGTGCGCAGGGTCTGCTCGTTCATGCCGGTTTTTATCCCGGTCAATCCGTCCGAAAGCTGTTTTTCAAGCGCATCATTCTTGATTGCAAGGTTCTCACTCAGCGCGGATAGCCTTTCGGAAAGCTGTTTTCCGAGAAAATCCATCCTGACCGAGAGCGAATCGTTCATACCAACGCGAAACTGCTCCATCTCACGATCCGAGGCATCGGAAACATCGTTCATCTTATCATAAATTCTTCGTTCAAACTCTGTTATTCGATTGTTGAGTTCGGCAAACTGACGGCGTAACTCCGCTTCGTCCGTTTTGCCTATTTCATCGAAAGTGGAACGATTCAGCTTCAGAAGCATTATCAAAACGGCGATTCCAAACAGAATCACCGCTGCAAACAAAGTAAAAAACTGCCAATTCTCCATGCTGGCTCCTATTGTGTTAATAACTCGAACTTCGTGAGCCGCGCTGCCGATCGTCGTTTCTACGTTGTCGGTCATCGCTTCGACGTTGCTCTCCGCTTCGCCTCAGCCGAATCTCGATTACCCCGAGCGCAATTATTGTAATTACTGCAATGATAGCAATCACTATGAGCACATTGTACCATGCCGTAAGCGTCTCGCCAGTGCGTGTGAGCAGACCGTCGAGCTTGCTTCCAAGCTGAGGATCCTCAGCGACGGAAATGTCGGGCTTGGCGGGGGGATTATCGGGCGCCGTGCCATTTGGATCAAAATATGCCGCTGTCACATGCGCTTCACGGGTGTGCGGATTGCCGGACGCATCGATTGCCGTGAGCGTGAACACAAGTTCTCGTTCCGAACCTGCGTCAACATCAACATTGAATACAATGCCTTCGGCGGAGGGACGCAGCACTTCGATATGATAAAGCTCATATTCGATAAGCTGCTCCGTAAGGCTCAGGTTGGTGTAGTCGATACTGCCGATGTTTGTGACGGTGAACGTAAGGCCGATGATGTTTTCGCTGCTTAGCTGGGTACGTACTTCCACCTTCAGGTCAAGCCCCAAAAGCGAAGGATCGACATACGGATGAACTGCATAGCTTAATGTATTGTCGGTAAAAGCATTGCTCGAGGCATCCGCGCCGGTTATATAGAACACGACATAGCGCGTTGCATCGGGGTTTGGTGCGAAATATTCGATTATTTTTGTCTCGCCTATCGCAAGACTGAATCCGCTTGCGATGGTGCTTCCGAGCTCATCCTTGACAGTGAGGGAGGACAGCCGCTGGTTTCCGTTGTTTGTTAAATACAGCGTGAAAGGAATTCCCTCGGGTGAGGGGGTACCCATTACAACTTCCTTGGTAAGCTGAGTATTGATAAGACCAATGGTTTGCTTGGAAGCCGTGACGGAAAGCGCGGTCGAACTCCCCGCGGGAGTAAAAGTAGCGGTTGGATTTGAAACTACGGACTCATTTCCCATCGTATAGGTGTATTCATAGCGCACGCTCTGTCCGGAAGCGAGTGAGAACGGGGTGAGCATTGCTCCGTTTCCCGCGATGGCAGGATCAGTGAGGGTGATGTTATTAAGCGTGAGCGAACCCGTGTTCACCATTACATAGGTAAGTACGACCGTTTCGCCGGGCTGCGCTGAGGATTTATCCATGGTACGGACGAGTTTGAGGTAGGCCGTATCGGAGCGGGTGATCATTACTTTAAGCTCTTGAGAGTGAGCGGTTTGCGTATATGAGTCGACCCAATCTATACGGAACGTGAGATTAGTGCCGATTTGCGCGCTCGTAACGTTCATCGTTGCGGAGAAGGTAACGGTTTCACCTGCGGGAACATCGTAGGTCTGGAAGTTCACGCCATAGTCATTCGTTATGTGGACATTCGTGTAGGCACCGGAACCTATCGGAATTTCGCTTGGGATGTCGCTCGGTTCGGAGGTCGGTTCGAAACTCGGTTCAGCGGTCGGCTCGGAAGTCGGCAAAACGTAACTGCTGGGCATATAATTCGCTCCGACGGAACCGGAATCCGTTGGGGTATTGGTATTCGTGATCGTGATGCTGATAACGATCTTGCCGGGGCCTGAAAGATGTTCGGGCGATGCCGAAATGCTTACGGAACCATTGGATCTTTCGGGGACTCCGGTGGCCGTAGTCACAACGCGCTGATTAGGGGTATTCGCCAGAACGCCGCATGGCAAAACATATGCGGCAATCATAAAGATAAATGCAATTAATGAAACGATCCTGCGGTACAATTCATACTCCTTTATTCGAAGTCACGGATCACCGTTCCTTCATACAAACCTAAATATTCATGCTAATTATAATGCAAACACTATAGTGAGAGCAAGATATATTTTATGTGGCAATGCAAAGGCGAACATGTATGCTATAATTAATATGCAGCATGTGAGCAATCTGGTTTGTTTGATTGGGAAACCGCTTTAAACTTTAAGACCGTCGATTGCTTGTTCCGCTGTCAGAAAAAGAATGGAGATCGTGTTTTGTGAAGAGAATGATAAAGCTAATTTCGCTTTCGCTTGCGCTACTGATTGTCATCGGCATGCTATGCGGTTGCGGAAAGAATGAAAAGAATACTGAAGAGCCTGACGGCTCCGAGATCGTCGCGTCAATAGGCAATGAAAAGGTCACTTACGCGCTCTATCGTGCAGCTTTTGATTCATACCTCGAGTACATGACGCAGCTTGGTTACGATCCGCTCTCCAATGAGGAGGAACTTGCGAGCTATCAGGATTGGATACTTGATTATATTCTGATGGACATAGTGGTGTTATATAACGCCGAACTTGAGGGGTATGAGTTATCTGAGGAACAAGAGGCTGAGGCACAGAAGCAGGCGGAAGACGAGCTGAAATCCATCTATGATGAATACTGGCAGCTTTCAGAGAGCGAACATGAGAGCGATCCGTCCAAATCCGTGCAGGAGTATTTTGATGAATACGTTGCCGCGCTATCCGAGTATTTCGTAGGCGAGAGGATGAATTTTGAGCAGTATTCGGCTCGATATGCCGAGGAGACAAGGAAGTCCTTCATTATCGAGGGGTATAAGGAGCTCGTGTGCGCCGATTTTTCGGTCTCGGAGGAGGACATAATCGAGTGGTACGGCGAACAGTATGACAGTGACAGGGAGTGCTATGCCGAATCACCAGAGATGTATAAGACAGATCGCGAGAATTTTGAGATGTATTTCGGGATCAGCGATGATGTCTATCCCGTAACCTATACGCCCGAGGGATATTCAAGGATCATGGACATCGTTGTGAAACCATCGGGCAAGCTGGGGGAGGAGTACGAGACAAAAAGTGCTCGATTGGCGGAGCTTTACGATGAGTGTTCATTGCTTATGTTTAACGATGCGCTGAACGGAAACGATGCCAATTCCGAACGCATTGCCGAGTTGCTGGATGAGTATCGTGCGCTTGAAGCGGAATGCGATGCGCTGTACGAGGAATTCACCGCTTCGGCTCGGGAGAAGATCGATGCCGCATACCTTGAACTCGAGGGCGGAGCTGATTTTGCCGATGTTATGCTCAAGTATACCGAGAACGCTTTTGTAACGGGTGATGATGAATATGAAGGCTGCGAAGCGTTCCGTACCGAAGGACAGATTATATCTCTTACTCATAGCTCCAAGGACGACTGGAGCGACACGGTCAAGGATATTTTTGGTATGCTCGAAGTAGGCGAGTACTCCACGGTGTTTGCGGATGATGATGGGAGTTTCCATATCATCTACCACGCGTCGGACATCGAGGCGGGGGAGATCGGGCTTGATGCCGTTCGAGAGGCGGTTTCCGGGATAGTAAAAGCTCAGCAGGATAATGATTCATGGAATGAACTTGTTAAGACCTGGATGAAGGATCCGAAGCTTGAGATAAACATTGATCTTGTAAGGCTTATTGGAAAAAGTGAGATTCAAGGAAACAAATAATACACAGCCAAATTATCAGTATAAAATATTAATAAAAGGGAGGAAACCTATGAGACTGGATAAATATTTAAAAGTATCGAGAATAATCAAGCGCAGGACGGTCGCTAACGAAGCTTGCTCAATGGGGCGCGTTTCGATAAACGACAAGATAGCAAAACCTGCGACCGATGTAAATGTTGGCGATGTGATAACCGTTCGCATGGGCGCAAAGAAGCTTACGGCCGAGGTGCTGATGGTGAAGGAAACCGTTCGCAAGGAGGAAGCGGACAGCATGTACCGCATAATTACCGATAGTCTGAACGATTCGGGCGAGGATGAGTAACGCAATGACCGATCATGCGGATAACATCGGCGGGGCAAGCAAACGAACCTACGGCAGCGTCTGCGCGATACTGCTTGCGGCAGGCTCGTCCACGCGCATGGGTCGGAACAAAATGCTCATGCGGCTCTGCGGCAGGACGCCCATCGAATGGTGCATCGAAGCATTCGCCGGGATCGCCAGTGAGGCCGTGATAGCCGTATCGGACGAGACCGAGAAGGACGCTCGGGCCGCTGCAAAAAAGGCGCCTTTTCCCGTAAAGATCGTTCGAGGGGGATCAAGGCGTCAGGACTCGGTGTACAATGCGGTTGCCGCTGCAAGTGCCGACATCGTTTCAATCCATGATTGCGCCCGCTGCCTTGTGGACAAGGATACTATCGCAAGAAGCATACTTAGCGCAATGGAGTTTGGCTGCGGCATTGCTTCGATACCGGTTATCGATACGATTCGCAACGCCAAGAGCGGCGAAGTGGTAGATAGAAGCACTTTGCTCGCGGCGCAAACACCCCAGAGTTTCAGACGGATGGAAATCTTAGCCGCATATGAATCCGCAAAGGGTGAGTATACCGACGATGCGGCATTGTTTCAAGCTGCGGGCAACAGGCTGTTTTACAGCGAGGGCAGCTTGAGCAATTCAAAGCTTACCACACCCGAGGATATTCCGTATTTTGAATTCTTACTTAAGAGAAGATCGGGAAAGTAATTGAGATAAATGATTCGGATAAGGAACCAAAGCAGATGGAGGCATTAAAGGAGAAACGTAAATGAAGCTCAGGGTTGGATACGGAGAGGATACGCATAGGCTGGTCGAGGGGCGAAAGCTCATCATCGGAGGGGTTGAAATACCGTTCGAGCTTGGGCTGCTGGGACATTCTGATGCGGACGTACTTGTTCACGCCATAATTGATGCGGTGCTTGGCGCGTGTGCGCTTGGGGACATTGGACAGCATTTTCCTGATAACGACAAAGGGTACAGGGATATTTCAAGCCTCATCCTTGCTAAACGAACTGCGGAGTTGGTTAAGGAACATGGCTTCTATATATCAAACATCGATGCAACCGTAATCGCTCAAAAGCCAAAGCTTGCAGCGTTCAGAGACGATATGCGAAGGAATACTTCTTACGCATTCGGCATGGACATTGCGGATGTTAGTGTCAAATTCACCACGCCGGAGCATACGGGGCCGGAGGGCAATCTCGAATGCATAACCTCTCGTGCGGTTGCTATGGTAGCTAAGGATGTTTGATGTCGTTAAGGCGAGGCAATAATTGTTTGCATTATAAAAGCAGCATTCGTTTTATGACGATGCTGCTTTTTGTTACAAATGGTTGGCCGGGAGAACATCTCGCTTTACTCAGGCATCCTGATCGGTGGGATGGATCTCGTCACCGTTTTCCGTTTCAGCGTCGGTATCGTCACAGTCTTCGCCTTTGCATTTAGCTGCGCAGTCCGTGCAATTACAGCCGTTTGACTTGAGTACGAGCTCCCTGAACGGATAGCTGCGAACATCAAGCGTTCCATCGGCAAGTGTCACCTTGACCTTGGTTGTTTCGGTTATCACATTGTTTTCGAGGACTACGCCATCACCATCGGCGGTGGAACACTCGCTGCCGATACGAGGCATTTGCTTTTGCATGGTTTCATAGCAGTCCTGTTCGTATTTCAGACAGCACATAAGTCTGCCGCATATGCCCGAGATCTTGGTGGGATTAAGCGATAAATTCTGAGATTTAGCCATCTTGATCGAAACGGGCATGAATTCGGTCAGGAAAGCACTGCAGCAGACGGGGCGGCCGCAGGAGCCAAGCCCCCCGCATTTCTTTGCCTCATCGCGCACACCGATCTGGCGCAGGTCTATGCGAGTTTTAAAGACGCACGCAAGATCCTTGACCAGCTCGCGAAAGTCCACACGACTGTCAGCAGTAAAATAGAACGTCAGCTTTGAACCGTTGAACGCATATTCCGCATCAACAAGCTTCATTACAAGCCCGCGTTCTTCTATCTTATGCTGACAAATCTTAAACGCTTCCTTTTCCTTATTCAAATAATACTCTCGTTGCTCCCGATCCTCGCTCGTAGCGACCCTTACGACGGGTTTGAGCGGAGCTACTATTTGTTCATCCGGAAGCTCGCGCGGGGAGTCAACAACATCCCCGAACACAAGCCCTCTTGCGGTTTCGACGATAACGTTGTCGCCCTTTGCTATATCAAGATTGCGTGGATCGAAATAATAAACCTTGCCGCTGTCCCTGAATTTTACTTCTACTACCTTTTTCACAATATGTACCGCGCCTTTATCTAAAAGGCTTCCTTCCTTTATTGCGATTCGCGTAGATGGGTTTGCCACTTACGCGCTTCGGTTATCTCAACAATCAGACCGTCCAGGGTAAGATTGGAGCTTGCATTTGTGTTGAGCCGCATTGCTGCATCAACCAATTTATTAATAATACCGCTAATTCGGTTCGTTGTAAAGCCCGCAGCGATGTTTGTCAATCTATCCTTTACATCGAGGTTTATATCGACCTGCCCGCCGCCTACCAGCATGAGAAGATCATGGCAGACGCCGAGCATGAATTCTACGCATTCACGCGCGGCCCCCCGATCCTTTCCGATGGACTTTGCCCAATTAAACGGGAGCTTACCTGCCAACATATCAATTAGGGCGTTGATCGCATTGGTTCGCAAAGCTCGAAAGCTCGTGTCGGTGTACAGCTTCACCGAGCGGGAAGCTATGCCCATACCCATGGCGGCATATAATGCCGCTTCGTCACGAGAAGCACCGATAGCGCTCAACTCATCACGAACCGTGTGCAAAGGCGTTGTACCAAGGCGCACCGTCAGACAGCGCGAACGCACCGTGGGCAATATACGCTGCTCGATTCCAGTAAGGAAAAAGTATGTTCCAGCGGGCGGCTCTTCAAGCATCTTGAGCATCGCATTTATTGCATTATCGTTCAAAAAATGCGCATTTCGTATTACAACTACGCGGTTTTTACCACCGAAAGTTTGTTTATACAGCTCCTGCCGTACAAAGCGAAGTTCGTCAATTTTTACGGATCCGTCAAGGTCGAAGTAATCCGCCGAGAGTTTAAGAGCGTCGGTGTTTTCATTCCCGAAAAGCAGCAGTGAGGCGCATTCCGAAACCAGTTTTGAGGCGGCCTCAGGGTCGGCACTTGTAACAAGGCAGCCGTGCATCGCACGTCCGCTTGCGCATGCGGATTTCAGTTGTTCGGCAGCAGATACCATGTTCGAATAAGAGCCTCGTTTTAAACTAATTTTGTTTCGGCGGCATCAGTTTGTTTGACCACGGATACCATTCCGTCCACCGTGCCAAACAGCTTTGCTCCGAGGGATATGTTCAGCTTAAGAATATCGATGGCGCTTTGCTCAATAACCTCTCCAGGAAAGAGCGTTGCAACTCCGGGAGGGTATATGCCGACTGCCTGCGCGGATATTCTGCCCTCTGCCGTATCGAGCGGCAGCAGTTCGGTTTTGCCAAGCATCGCTTCGCGCACGGATAACGCAGATTTTCCCGCATTGGTAGGATTTTTAACCGCAAGGAAGCCTGTCGGGCGGATGGCTGACTCAGTCGTCCGAGCGTACGACTGGGATAAATACACGCATGATACGGACTGACAGGAGCTCGACCGGGGCAGCTTGCCGAGCGCATCAATCAGACGTGCGTACCAAATCTCCGGGTCGTTCGGGCTCGTTATGAGAACGGCATTGTCCATATCGCACATTTCAGGAAAGATGCCATTGCCTTCAAGAAAAGCGCCCAGCTCATATCCCGTTATCCCATCAGCTCCGAAAACAAGCCGCGTAATATCCTGTCTCGAATTATCCCCTGTTTCAAATAGATGAATACCATCCATGGCTGAAATCCGATTTCTGAGGAGCTGAATTCGTTTGCAATGCGCATTCCAGTCGCCAATATTATCGATCGCGTTTTCAAGCGAAAGCATGAGCGGGTACGAGGGACTTGATGACTGCACCAGTGAGAGCATACGGCGCATTTCGTCCGCTAAAATGGGATTGCTTTGTCCGATATGCAGCACTGCGGTCTGAGTAAAGGCATTCAGCGTCTTGTGGCAGCTAACGACCCATGCGTCGGCATCAACGGGGGCGGGGGGGAGCAGCTCCGAAAACGGAAAGTGCGCTCCATGTGCACTATCTACAAACAGCAATGCGCCGTGTCTATGCGTTGCTGCCGCAATGCCTTTGACATCACAACACACGCCGCAATACGTCGGAGAGGTGATGAAAACTGCATCCGCGGGCGATTTATTAAGCACAGCGTCAACCTGCTCGGGAGTGATCGCCCCCGACGTTTCGCTTGGAAAAATTGAAATTACATCATGCCCCGCAAGCGCGATCCCTGAGAGCGCAGATCTATGGCAATTCCTTGCGAGGAGGATGCGCTTGCCGCAGCCAAGGCTCATCAGCATCGCGATATTGCCGGCTGTTGAGCCGTTAATAAGCAGTAAACTTGCTTTTGCGCCGTAGAGACTTGCATATCGCTTTTCAAGGCCAAGCAAAACCCCTTTTGGTGAATGAAGGTCATCCGTATCGGTCAATTCTGTAACGTCAAGCGGAGCCAAATGTCCAAACGGCTCATAGGACATAAACCCTTTATGTCCGGGCATATGAAAGCGCGCCGGACCGGAATCTGCATAGCCTTTCAGCGCATCTATGAGCTTAGCATTAGTAGAATCCAAATTACTCGTCCTTATTCATGATGCTTTCGATGAAACCAAGCAGCTCTTTGCCGGGACTAAAATATAGCCTGCATAGCTTGCCGTCCTTGCGGTAAATGAGGCTGTACGATTTTTCAGGCTTAGTGCGAGAGAAATTATATGTATCGCGAACCTCCCCATATGCGGACGCATCGGCGCCCGGATCTACTGCCGCAACCAGCTCCTGAGCTGTGAGCGTAAGCAGTATGGTGCCTTTAGCACTCACGATGCGCTCAAAGATGACCGTACCCACGGGGTAGGGATAGTCCTCATGTATTATCATGTCGTCGAAGCGGGGATCGTACACGGCTTCGGGTTCCTTGTAAAAAATTGTATAGCGAAAACCGATGAGCCGTGCCCTGTAGATGAGGTAGATTGCGATGAGCACCGCTGCAATGAAGATATAGCGAGGAGCGGGGCTCGAAAAGACTTTTTCAAGGTATAGCGCAATCGACCCCACGAGAAAGAATGAAACAATGAGCAAGACAAGCAGAACGACATCAGCTTTGGATGAATTTCCCGACTTATCAACGCTTTGCTGATACATAAAAATTACCATGCCATTGCATTCCTTTTGCATGGCTTGGCATAGCAAAGGTTGCAATGGTTCCTTTTAAAAGAATATTCTCATAGATTTTAGCATCAAATTTTGTTGAGGTCAATCACAATATTGACGATAGGTGCATGGTGGAATGCGTATCAATAACAAGATCGGCTCAAATTAAGAGGTTCCGACCTGTTGCCAGAAAGCGCATAAGTTTCAATACAGCATGATCCCCTTGCAAATGGCAGCTGCCGAGAGGACAATGTATTAGAAGCTAATCGTTCATGTATTCCTTAAGCTCTTCAAAGGCTTTCGGGAATAGTTTTTTGCGTTCCTCTAAATCATAGGGAATAAACGTGTTGCTCGGAATATATCTCTTAACGATGCCAAACATTATGTCATCACTAAGATCGTCGTATCGCAGCTCGACCTTAGCGCCCATAATACACTCCAAATCTGCAAAATCACTTGCTTCGATTTCGGGTAGATCTGATGACACCCATAAGTCGTATTTGCCAGTATTTCCACAAAGTTTCAGATGTGTAAATTTATTTGCAGAAAGTTTATTTGCAGAAAGTTTATTTGCAGAAAGATAGTATTGATTATATCGATTTATACTATTTTGAATAGACGCACGTATCGCTGACTTCGAAAAAATACAATGCATATTACAGCTCACACCAGAATCAACTATAACTTCTGGTCTCGTTAAGAGAGTATGCACTGTATCGGCAACATCATATATCAGTTTAACTACAAACGGCATATCGTTTGTAATGGTGAAATTATCTACACTATTATAAACATGCAAATACAAAATATTCAGGTGCTGTATTCCGGCGATCTTCATAAATGCAGCATCGTTTAATAAGTAGCCATTCCTTGAAAAAATCATGCTGAATCCGGCAAAATATAAATTGGAGTCAAGTGGCATTCTCCAATGTACACTTTTATTTATTTGTTTAATATTGGCTGTTAACACTTTTGCCAGAATGAATTTGCAACATTCAGCATATAGATCTTCCTGACAGGGGATTTCGAATAGTGCAGAACGGGATAGATCGATGGGCAATCGGCCTTCTGTATCTTCTATTCTTAATTTAGGAGTACGTACAAGGGATCGATACTTGACATTAAAACCAGGCATCATCGGAATTACAATGCCGTTACAAATGCAAGCTTGACCATTTTTTGAACTGTAACCCCAACGATAATGCTTGTACTCTTTCTGCTTTAATGCATGCCATGTTATCGTGTCGAAAACTACGTTATCAAGAGCATTATTATTGAGATAATATGATACTTTTGGAAAATCATCGAAATACCATTCATTCCAGTTCGGGCAATTCGGTGATGCGTGCCCCATTAATTTATTTACTGCCATTGAAGATAATTTAACAGAAACGGTAGTTCCAATGTCTGCTTCAGTTCTTTTTATCTCAATATTGTCCTGATTGAGCTGAATACTGAACGACCAACCAAGGTCATCGTCAATATGCCTTGTTGTTATTGTTGCAGAACCTCCTAAAAGAAAGGTCGCCAAAACACCAATCCCAAACCTGCCGTTGCGCTTAACCTTCGATTTTCCGCGTGAATTGGAGTATCTCTTAGCCCATTCATCGCTGTTTCTATAAGTCGAGCCTGCAGATAAGTAATAGTTAACAATTGTATCTATGCTCATACCGACGCCATTGTCCTTAACGGTCAAACGTTTTTCTTCAGTGTTGAGGGATACGGTGACTTCTCCCTTATAGTTCCCACTTCTTTCCTTTCGTTCCTTGCAAGCATCGGTTGCGTTCTGTATCAGTTCACGCACACCGTAGCTTGGGTTATCGCCGTATAGAGGTTCTATAAGAAGTTTCAGTATGTCAGGGTTCGCGCTTAATGACACAGGTTTAGTATAAAACTTGCGCCCGTATTCTTCGATGGAAGATTTTTTCAAAATATTTGAATTGATGCGTCTAATGGTAAGCAACTGCTCACTTAAGCCATAGTTCTCGCCGATTATTGCCCAGCATAGATCCAATTCGTTCTGCACCGAATTCAGCCATTTTTCAACATTAATAAACTGTTCAGGGTTATTCGGCTGCGCCTCGATATTAAGCAACTCTTTTGAGCCATTCCAACCAAAATCTTCGTAACGTATACACTGATTCCAGCTATACTCTTTTTTCGATGTCTCTGAGTGTTTGACGAACATAGATTCTATAATATGAGAGGCTCTTTCCTCGCCGGCATCCAAATAATCGGCCAAACGCAGCACGCACATAAGATAATAGATTGCTATATCATTTGGTCTGCGAGCGTCAGTAAAGTTTCTCTCTAAATATGCTTCCGTGTCCCTGACATTCATTCCGTGGCTTCGGGCTGTAATTCCTATTATTTTTCTGTATAAATCATCGGATTCGATTCCGGTGTTTTTAAGTAAATCATTGCCTTTCAAACCATGCAGAATTACATACTGAGAAATACTATGATGATGCCGCCGTATGAATTCACCAATGACTAAAACATCAGTACTGTTCATTTTGCTATGGGGTGGAAGTTCAGTAAAATTAATGTCGGTCGTTCCGAACTTACGAACCAGGGTCTTACCGGAGAAACGCCGCAGTTCGGAAAGATATGCTTCCCAATGCTCTTTCAAAGTCTTGTTATCTAACGGTGAAATCTTTGTATACGAGCCGGTATTATCTATCAGTTTCTTAAATTCATCATAATTTATGAACATCCCAATATCATGGAGCATTGCCGATATGAGATACATCCCTAAAGCTTTTGGAGATAAATTCTTTAAAGTAATATCCGGTATAAGCTTATCACTTATATCTAAAACATGGTTAACATGTATGATACCATGATTGGTGTATTCGGGAAAGAATGTTGGAGTGGTAATGAGTAAGTCTTTTATGTTTCTAATCACATTAGAAACTTTTGCTGACCATGACTGATCCGTGCATAATTTCTCATTAAGCCTTTTCGGAATCTGGATTAGCAGTTCTGAACTCATAGTCTGCAAACCCTCCCTCTATTATCTAAAAAGTAATTAACAAATACATTTTAGCACAAGTGAAAGAAGCATGCAATATTTTGGATTATTTCCTGCGGCAATATAATGAAGGTGAATTCAGATTATCCTTCGTGAAGTGCTTCGTAAAAAGAATAATCAACAAGACCATACATTTTATCCAACGCTCCCTTTTCCAGCTCCTTCACCATTAAACAATCAGGACGTGGCAGTTTTATATTCGGGCCTGCTTCAATTCCGAATTTATAGCTTGATTGAAATCCACGAGGATTGTAATTCTTCGGATTCCCTTCAACAAGTATTGCCTTAAAGCCCAACTCTCTCGCCTTTTCAAAACCATACTCCAACAAGTTTTTTGAAATATGTTGCCTTTGCAATTCTGTTTTCACCGCGACAGGCGTTAGCAATAGTAGTTCACTCTCATATTTACCTTCAATATGAAAACGTGAAAACATTGCATAGCCAATGACTTCATCGTCTTCATTGACCATGATCAATTCCAACTCCGGAACATAGTATTTCTTCGACCGAATTTCTTCAACCAGCCTGCGTACAACTTTGCCCTCTTCGGGACCATTCCATTTCGCAAAAACATCTTCAACCAAATCGAGGGATGGAAGAAGATACTTTGATTCCATGCACTTGATGATTCTTTCCATTTTCATTTATCTGTTCAAATCTCTATTTGTCTCGCTTTTTATCTGGGCTAAGTATATCGGCAAACCGCGAATAAGGCTGCTGTCTGTAAGCAGAAACGCCCGGAAAACATGCAAATCTACCGGACGTTTCAAGATTAATTTGCACTATTTTGAAGGATTGTAGCTGTCCTTAAGTCCCACGGTGCGGTTAAAAACCATTGCATCTGGTTTCGAGTCTGGGTCAGCGCAGAAATAACCGATGCGCATGAACTGGCAGCGATAGCCAGGTTCAACATTGCCAAGGAAGGGCTCGATAAAGCCATGCATTATCTTCATCGAATCGGGATTGAGCTTCTCGATGAAATCATCTGCGCTGACGTTTTCATCCGTCATAAGCTGTTCATACAGGCGGAATTCGGCGGGGATCGCATCATGTACAGGAACCCACTGGATCGTACCCTTGACTTTCCGAGTGCATTCGCCGCTGAAGCTTTCGGGGTCATAGGTGCAATGAATCTCCTTCACGCTGCCATCGTCATTAAGCTCGAAGCCAACGCATTTAACGATGAACGCACCCTTAAGGCGCACTTCGCCGTCGGGTTTAAGACGGAAAAATTTCTTGGGAGGTTCAACCATGAAGTCGTCGCGCTCTATGTACACTTCGCGCCCAAAGCGAACGGTGTGGGTCTTTCCGTACTTTTCGTCTCCCTCTTCGGCAATGGGCAGATTTTCTATCTCAATGTCGATATATTCGCCCTCGGGGAAGTTATCGATAACGAGCTTCACGGGGTCAACTACTGCCAGCACACGATCGCAATGCGCATTCAGATCCTCGCGGACGCAGTGTTCGAGCATAGCGGAATCGACTATGGAATCAGCTTTCGCAACGCCCGCTCGATTGAGAAAATCCTTTATTGCTTCGGGAGTATAGCCCCGCCTTCGCATACCGCAGAGCGTGGGCATTCTGGGGTCATCCCAGCCGCTTACATAGCCGCCCTCGACGAGCGCGCGCAGGAAGCGTTTGCTCATTATCGTGTTTGTAATATTGAGCCTTGCAAACTCGATCTGGCGGGGCTTGTGTTCAAAACCGCAGGCATCTATCACCCAGTTGTACAGCGGTCGATGCGCTTCATACTCGAGCGAGCACAGAGAGTGCGTTATGCCCTCGATGGCATCCTGAATCGGGTGGGCGAAGTCATACATGGGATAGATGCACCATTTATCGCCCTGATGGTGATGGGATCTATGAAGTATTCTGTAGAGTGCAGGGTCTCTAAGATTGATGTTTGGCGAAGCCATATCTATTTTCGCGCGCAGGGTGCGGCTGCCGTCCGGAAATTCGCCGTTCTTCATGCGCTCGAACAGATCAAGGTTTTCTTCTATACTACGGTTCCTATAGGGGCTGTCGATGCCGGGTTCCGTAAGAGTGCCTCTATACTCCCTTATCTGATCCTTGTCAAGGTCGCAGACGTATGCCTTGCCGTCCTTGATGAGTTTTACGGCAAGTTCATAGCATTTATCGAAATAATCGCTTCCGTAGCAGAGCTTATCCCAGTCATAGCCAAGCCAACGTATATCCTGCTCAATCGCATCGACGAACTCGACGTCCTCCTTGGTGGGATTCGTATCGTCAAAGCGGAGGTTGCACTTACCGCCGAATCTCTCCGCCGTTGAAAAATCGATCCATAACGCCTTTGCATGACCGATGTGAAGATAACCGTTCGGTTCGGGTGGGAAACGTGTCTTTACCACGGGGTTTTGCCGCATATCCTCCACGATGAATTCTTCGATAAAGTTGCGAGGTTCGATCTTGCTTTCCATAATGCGATCCGTCCCGAGAAAGAATATCTTCCCGTAGACTTTCCTTTCAATAACTTTGGTTAGGGACGTGTTTTGCGCAGCGCAGGCGCACAAAAACACTTATCCATCCTACATCCTACCTTGATGCTGTCGTTATTATGCTACCTTGGGACTGAAATGTCAAGAGCGCGAAATATCGAGTCCATTCGTAATTTATTGCGGTATAATAGATAGGTAACACCGAGGCAAAGGATATAATGAAGATGCAAAAACAATCCACAGAGGAGGGGCCCAGAAGTGAAGAGTAGCACAGAAGCACACTTTCGTCAACAATTAATTAAGTATGCAATGAAAAAGGGTGTTACCAATCATTGACGCTTTAACAATATAAATTCAATTTATTGAAAAAACTTATTGCAGTCAACCTCAGAAAATGTTATAATATTATGCCAACAGCCTTGCTCCGCAGTTTTGCGGGGCCATATGTCCATAAGGAGGTGAATTAAGTGAATAAGTACGAAAGCCTGTATGTTATCGTGCCCGATCTTAATGAGGAGGATAATGCATCCGTAATCAATAAGTTCAGCGGTATCGTCACCGCCAACGGCGGCGAAATCGAAAAGGTAGACGAGTGGGGCAAGCGCCGTCTCGCATACATGATCGATTATAAGACGGAAGGTTATTATGTTCTGATGGTCTTCAACGCACCCGGTGAAGTTCCTGCCGAGCTCGAGCGTAATCTCAAGAACGACGAGCGCATCATGCGCTACAAAGTTACCCGTCATCATGCGTAATCCCCGCGAAAGGATTGTACAATGAACAAGATCTATCTTATTGGAAATCTTACCGGTGATCCCGAGCTGCGCACGACCCCGAACGGCGTCAGCGTATGCACATTGAATATTGCCGTCAACCGTCGCTTTGTATCCTCAAACGGAGAGCGCCAGACCGACTTTTTCCGCGTTACCGCATGGAGACAGCTTGGTGAAACCTGCGCTCGTTTCCTTAGCAAAGGCAGAAAGGTGGCGGTTATCGGCGAAGTTACCGCACGTGCGTATACGGCAAAGGACGGTACCGCCCGCGCGTCCCTTGAAGTCACGGCGGACGAGGTTGAATTCCTTTCCCCCAGGGATCAGCAGGCGCAGGATTATCAGCCCAACAATCAGGGCTACCAGTCCAATCAGGGTTATAGGCCGAGCTACCCGCAGCAGGACAACCAGTCCAACAGTCAGGGTACTCCCCTTAACTATGGCGCTTCAAGACAGAACAGTTGGCAGGAAAGTCATACAGCACCCCACCCTGACGCGTTTACGGGTACCGCGTTTGAGCCATCTGGCAATTCGTCGGACGGTTTCACGGAGATTTCCGACGCCGATTTACCGTTTTAAGTTTGCGAAAGGAGTAAATTTCAATGGAAGAACGCAAAATGAAACCGCGTCCCAGGAAGTCCAGGCGTAAAGTCTGCCAGTTCTGCGTTGACAAGGCTGAACATATTGACTATAAGGATGCCGCGAAGCTCCGTAAGTTCATTACTGAGCGCGGAAAGATCATGCCCCGCCGTATGAGCGGTGTATGCGCTCAGCATCAGAGAGCGCTTGCGATCGCAATCAAGTCCGCACGTCAGGTCGCATTGCTTCCCTACGTTCAGGACTAATAACAGTACAATAGTATCGGGATTATGATTCTTCGCATGTTTTGTAGTTCCTGATAATTATAGGTCAATCGAACATTCGACTGACAAATTACGATTTAAAAACGGAGGGCTTTTGAGTTCTCCGTTTTTTGCAATGGTATGCTGCTTTAAAATGAAACTCAACAAATTTTTTACCGAAAACAATCGGGTCGCGCTTGCCTTTTCGGGCGGCGTAGATTCCTCATATCTTTTGTACGAGGCGTTGCGGCATGGCTGCGATGTGCGGGCATATTTTGTAAAGACGGTATTTCAGCCCCAATTTGAGCTTGATGATGCCCTGCGCATGGCAGAGCATTTGAACGCGGATATTAAGATTATTGAGGCTGACGTACTTTCCGATCCTACGGTGGTCTCAAACCCGGCTGATCGGTGTTATTATTGCAAAAAACTGATTTTTTCGCGTATCGCAAGTGAAGCGGAAAACGATGGATATGACGTGATCCTGGACGGAACCAATGCGTCCGATGACGAAGGGGACAGACCCGGCATCCGCGCCCTCAGGGAACTTTCCGTTCGCTCGCCGCTCAAAGAATGCGGGCTTACAAAGTCCGAAATACGTAATTTATCTCGGGAAGCAGGGTTATTTACCTGGGACAAGCCCGCGTATGCATGCCTTGCAACAAGGATACCGACAGGTACCGGGATCACAGCCGATAAGCTCGAGCGCACCGAAAAGGCAGAAACTTTTCTTGCATCGCTTGGGTTTTCGAATTTCCGGGTTCGAATGGTTGGAGATTCGGCAAAAATACAGCTTTTAGAATCTCAAATCGATATGCTTTTAAAAAACAGGATCACGATTTTGAATGAGCTTTTAAAATACTATGATACTGTTACCCTCGATTTAGCGGTAAGAACATGAATGATTCGATTAAATTGATACTTGAAGCAGTGCGGGATGGTTCCATTTCGATTGACGAAGCACTTTTAAGAATAAAAACCGCTCCGTTTGAGGATATTGGCTATGCCAAAGTGGATTTGCACAGGCATGCCAGGCAGGGCATCGCTGAGGTCATCTATGGAGCCGGAAAAACCCCCGAGCAGATCATAGGCATAGTGAAAACCATGCTTAAAAACGGGCAGGAAACGATACTTATCACGCGGCTTTCCGAGGAATCTGCGGAGGTTGTCGGCGGAAGGTATCCTATGGATTATCATAGTGATGCCCGCATTGGCATAATCGGGAAAATGCCCCCCGCTTTCGGCATCGGAAAAATCGTTGTAGCTACGGGAGGGACGAGTGATATACCCGTTGCGGAGGAAGCCGCTTTGACTGCTGAGGCGCTTGGAAATGCCGTTACGCGCCTTTACGACGTCGGGGTTGCGGGATTGCATCGCCTGCTTTCGCACATGGACGAGATAATGAGCGCAAGCGTCATCATAGCGATTGCCGGAATGGAGGGTGCGCTCGCAAGCGTGATCGGCGGGCTTTCCGATTGTCCCGTGATCGCCGTACCGACGAGCGTTGGTTACGGTGCTGCTTTCGACGGCCTGGCCGCGCTGCTTTCAATGCTGAACTCCTGCGCAAGCGGCGTATCGGTGGTCAATATCGATAACGGCTTTGGCGCGGGATACTTAGCGAGCATGATAAATCATATTGTTGTGCAAAAGAGCTAACAAGGCGTTTAATAAAATCGAAAGGAACTTGTTATGAAGATACTGTATTTGGACTGCGGAATGGGAGCTGCGGGCGATATGCTGACTGCGGCACTCGTAGAACTGCTGCCCGACAGGGACGCATTCATAAATGAGATAAATGCTCTGGGTCTGTCTGGAGTTACCGTCAAAATGGAAAGCGCAGCAAAGTGCGGAATAACCGGCACACATATTCATGTTTTCGTCAACGGTGAAGAAGAAGGCGAACACGAGCATCACCATCATGAGCATGGGCATCACGAGCATGAGCATTGCGACCATGAACATCATCACCATGAGCATGAACATGACCACCATGAGCATCACCATAGTGGGATGCACGAGATAGAACATATAATTGAAGCTCTGCCAGTACCGCAGCAGGTCAAGACCGACGTGCTGTCGGTATATTCCCTGATCGCGGAGGCGGAGAGCCATGCGCACGGCGTGCCTGTCGAGCAGATACACTTTCACGAAGTTGGCACAATGGATGCCGTTGCCGACATCGTTGCTGTCTGCATGCTGATGAATAAGCTTGCTCCTGACATGGTCGTAGCTTCACCTATACATGTTGGCAGCGGTCAGGTCAGGTGTGCGCACGGAATATTGCCCGTTCCCGCACCTGCTACGGCGCATATACTTCGCAATGTTCCTATCTATGGCGGAAAAGTGTTGGGCGAGCTTTGCACTCCGACAGGGGCGGCATTGCTTAAATATTTCGTAACAAAATTCGGAGATATGCCTGCCATGAGAGTAGGAGTCATAGGCTATGGTATGGGCAAAAAGGATTTTGAGGCAGCCAACTGCGTCCGCGCCTTTATAGGTGAGGCCGATGAAGCAAGCGAGGTAGTTTTTGAACTTAGCTGCAATGTGGACGATATGACTGCGGAGGAAATCGGGTTCGCGATGGAGCGGCTGTTCGAAGGCGGTGCGCTCGATGTATACACCCTGCCCATAGGCATGAAAAAATCCCGCCCCGGAACGATGGTACGAGTGCTATGCGATGCCTTGCGCAAGGAAAACTTGATTTCGCTTCTATTTAAGCACACGACCACCCTCGGCGTGCGTGAAACCAAAAACTATCGTTATACCCTTGAGCGCAGAATTGAGTTGATCCAAACACCTTTCGGAGAGGTTCGGCGCAAGAATTCCAGCGGATATGGCGTGAGCAGGTCGAAGTGCGAGTACGACGATTTAGCACGCATAGCACGCGAAAAGGGGCTTAGCATTATGGAGACCGAAAGGCTGATAGACGAAGCATAAGCATTGAAATAAATATTGATACCGATTTCGAGTGAGCAGATGGCACCGGCATGGGGTCTTCTGCTTTTCTTATGTCCACATTGGATATGGATTATATCCGGAACCTTGTACAGGCATAATCCAAACCAATTACACAAAAGGAAAGTAATGCATAGCTTATGTCTTGCGAATAGGCTCTTTATCGTCTGCCGTTTACCACGACAGATACCAAAAATCCCTTTCACTTAATTCGGGTATATTTCCGATGTATATTCCTTGACGCCCCGCTAAATCGATTAACTGCTCTCTTATTTTGTTACACCCTTCAATAATATCTTCCGCACACCAGTTGCGTAGGCGATAAATAATCTGCTCAAAATGACGCAAAAAATGTTTGTTTAAAACACGCGAATGATCAATCAACCATTTGGCATATGGGTGGTCTGATGTGATAGCATATCTATCGTTGAGAGACGCGCAGCATAAGTATTGTCGGCTCTCGCTATTGCCTGCGTTACAGAACAGCATAGGGGGAAGCAAGTCATACCTATCATCAATTCCCGATGATTCCTTCTCTTCAAAGGAGATTGTTGGCGTGCGGTCTTCGTAATAATTTACAGTCATGTTATAGATGTCCTGAAGGTATGCATCATAGTAAGCATGCGTTATTCTTTGAAAGTCATACACTAACAGATTAACACCAAAAATATTTAGTGAATTCCCATTCTTAAGCCAATCTATATATTGTTCATAGTTGTTCCGTAATCTTTCGGTTATCCAAAGGTTCATTTCAGGAGTGCGCAGTTTGCGCCATTCATTTATTGAAAGATCGTCAATATTACTATGTAATAAAAAACCATATGTTATTCCTAATGCACTCAATATTAATGTAACTTCTGTCGGAATGTTCTTAATGCGATTTCTGTTAGCATTAACATTTGGACGCAGGGGATCGCTCAAAATTGCTATGCCAGAACAGAATTTTGTGTGAGCAGCACCACATCTTACACAATTATATGTATAATACAATGCGTTGCTGATTCTTGATTCTTTCATAATATCAGGAATCTTACAATCCCTTGCAATTTCAATACGTAATATCTCTTTGCCATCAGATAAATCAAATCGTTCACCATAGAATTCCGACCTTTTTATCTCACCAGCATGACCATCCTTACTCCATATAAGCGGTTTTTCAAATTGCAGATCGAATTTAAATATCGCTCCCGACATCTCAGGGAATAGGCAATTGTTCTCTTTTTTGTCGAGAGGCAATGTAAACATTGATAACTTTGGATAATTCCCTGCTACTTCAGGAAACCGTTTATCAAACTCCCGCTTCGCCTCATCCGTAAGATCATGCAATGTAGTTCCATCCAGTTTATGAACTTCATCCATGAACTCCTGATAGGTTGTCCCGACCTTTTCACCGTTATAATATACAGGAAATTTGGGCAGGCTCAGCCACTCTTCCAGCTCTTTACGCAGATTCGCGGCGCCAAGCTTGCCCGGATTCAAGCGCACGGTGATCGAAGTACCCGGTTCGGAGCGATAGTGCTTCGAACAATCCAACTCTTTTATCACATCATGCCCAAAAAATGGAGCGGGCAAAGACCCTTCCACAGAATGTTTCTCCGCCTGGCTTTTGAGCGTATAGTATCCAGTCAAACCCGTAATTTGCAGTCGCAATCCGTAGCCATCGACAGATTTCCCATTTCCTTCGTCCAATTCCAGTTTATTCTTTTCGTCGTCAAAGTACCGAGTTGAAACCTCTGCGTAATCGCCGCACAAAAAGCAGGATAAAAAGCCGATACCAAAGCGGCTGATGCCCTTATACTCAGTGCTTTGCCCATGATCATGAAGATCCCGCATCAATTCCTTTGAGTTGTAGTACGAATTGCCTACTTTTAGGAAGTATCTTTGCAGCATGCCCTGCGTCATACCGGTGCCCCGGTCATCCACCCTGAACCAAATGTTCCCTTTTTCGTCAGTCCATTCCCAAAAATCAATGCGAGCATTTTCCAAAGAAAAACTTTGATCCATCTTGGCTCTCAGCAATGTAGCATCAATCGCATTCTGCAAAAGCTCTCTCACAAAAACAAAATTGCTGTCATATAGATTCTCGCCGGTAAGCAAAGCAAGAATCTGCTCCTGATCCATCGTAAGTTTGAAATCTCCGCTGCTATAGCCGGTTGACTTGATCCCTTTGCGATCGACAGCATACGGGAACGGGAAATTACGCTGCCAATCCTTTTCGCAGAGTTTCTGCAATCCTGCGCAGCCACTCAATTCATCATCCACCCAGTTCAAAAAATCCCTTATCGTATGCTCGATTCCCGGAGACTCACATCTTGCTCGATAAGGCAGGCGGACAGTGGAAGGCTCATCATGATAATTAAATCCCATCGATGCACGATGTTTATCCCATTCTTTACGGCTCTTTTCATTATTCACCACATGCCTATAGAGCACTTCGGGCGCACGGGTGTCATCAAAGTCCAACAAATCGGCCAAACGTAACAGCATGGCGCAAAAAAGCGGATCAATATCTTCACTGGCAGTATATTCTAAACGCTCATTCTTTTTTATTGTTTCTCTATCCTCACCATGTGCCTTGCAAACTTCGATTATAGTATCCCTATCGGGCATCATGCTTGGAATGTCATCGAATATATTAACCCAAGCTTTATTGTTGTCCAAAACCTCATCAATTCGGAATGGGTGCAGAGAACGCAGAAACCATTGACGCTTATCCTCGCCCCATTCATCGGCGGGACGCCCCAAAAGCTCCGGTGCGTTTTTCTCTAAAAACCTTCTGCGCTTATTTTTATCACCAGGATCAGTACCACGCAAGCACTCATTTCTCTCATCCTCGGTATAGACCATTCCGAGGTCATGCAGGCAGGCGGACAGTATCAAAAGCTCCAGCTCGCCAACCGTCAGGTTAATCGCCTGATTACCGAGCAGACCACCCATTGCATCAATCACGTTCAGCACATGGGTTTCATCATGCAGAGTATAGTTGCCAAATGTTTCACGCACATCTTTTAAAGCATTAACCGCCGCATTGTAAACACGCTCCATCCATGCGATACGGTCGTGTTCCGAGGTCTTATCAGTATATAGCTGCCATAATTTTGTCTCAAACAGTGTCTTAGAATGATTAGTCATATCAGTGCATTTCCTTTGTGGTTCTTCCAATAAAACGCAGGATGGATACCGACCTAAATCGGAGTTTTCTTCATGCGTTCGGTCAAGCACTTATATTATAACAAATTTCGGCATGTATATCAAACATTTCATTCGGTTTGTGAATATTATATTGTTGAATGGTGTGTATGGTCGCTCAGTGCAACATCCGCCGTTTCACCGTTGATATAAATCATGTATAATTTTCCTCGGCCGGATTTAGTATTGACTAAAACCATGTTTAACCTTTATAATCTCACCCAATAAGAGATTGTTGTCATTAAATTGACAACCACTTTGGAGGGAAGCATGGAATATAGGAAGTTACCGCACGGAAATGAATCCGAGCGTTTTTCAACGCTTGGACTGGGCCTCGGAGGCATACAGATTAGCTCCGAGGAGGAAATCGAAAAGATCATTTGCGAAGCCATCGATAACGGAATTAACTATTTTGACTTATGCGCCGGCGCAAAGAAGGTGTATGCGCCTTTTGGGAGAGCCATCGCGGGAAAGCGGGAGCGCATATTCATCCAGCTACACTTCGGCGCGGTGTATAACGATAAGGGCGAATACGCATGGAGTCGGGACGTCGATGAGATTAAAGAGATGTTCGCTTGGGAAATGAAAACGCTCGGCATCGATTATGTTGACTTTGGTTTCATGCACTGCGTGGATGAGGATGCGGATTTTGATAAGCTCATAAGCTCCGGCGTATTCGATTACATCAAGCAGCTTAAAGCCCAAGGAGTCGTGCGGCATATCGGTTTTTCATCCCATACGCCGTCGGTCGCGAACAGAATCCTTGATACCGGACTTGTCGATATGATGATGTTCAGCATAAATCCCGCATACGATTATGAGAAAGGCGATGAGTACGGCATCGGATCGGTTTCCGAGCGTGCGCAGCTATTTCGCAGATGCGAGGCGGAAGGCGTAGGAATATCCGTAATGAAGCCGTTCCATGCGGGTCAGCTCCTTGACGAAAAGACCTCTCCGTTCGGCTGTGCGCTCAGCAAGGCGCAATGCCTTAAATATGCGCTCGACCGCCCCGGAGTGCTTACGGTCGTGCCGGGAGTGAGAAGTCTTGAGGATCTTTATGCGCTTTTAGCTTCCATTGATGCTGATGCCGAGGAAAAGGATTATTCCATAATCGGCACGTTCACCGCAGATAAGGCTGACGGGAACTGCGTTTACTGCAATCACTGCCAGCCCTGTCCCGCGGAGATCGACATCGGGCTTGTAAATAAGTATTACGACCTTGCTTTGTCCGGGGACGTGCTTGCGGTCGGACACTATGATAAACTATCTGTAAAGGCCGATGCCTGCTTAAATTGCGGACATTGCACTGATCGCTGTCCCTTCCATGTTGATCAGCAGACTCGAATGGGACGGATCGCCGATTATTTTGAAGAAAAGAGATAGAGACTGAGTAAATCCTTTGAAAAACGGGTTTACGGCTTGAGTTTAATGAGGTAAAAAAGCTTTGATTTTCGGAAAACATATTAATCGATACTACCTTAAGCATGCTCCGATGCTGTTTTTGGGCATGCTGGCATTAGTTTTAGTTGATTACTTTCAGCTAAAGGTACCCGAGATGTACCGAATGGTGATCAACGGCATGAACGGCGGTCTGTTTGAAGTGAACGGACAGCTCGTTCCGTTCAATATTGATGTACTGCTTGATCAAATTTGTCTGCCTTTGATTTATGTCATCCTCGTGATGATAGTCGGACGCTTTTTGTGGCGTATCTGCTTCTTCGGCTCTGCTATCAAGGTTGAAACCGACCTTCGCTGCTGCATGTTCGACCACTGCAAGGATTTGTCCAGGGAGTATTTTCAGGTAAACAAGGTCGGCAATCTCATGAGCCTGTTCACCAACGACCTCGATACCATTCAGGAGTGCTTTGGCGACGGCGTTCTGATGTTCATGGACGCATTGTTCTTGGGCGTACTTGCGCTCTATAAGATGTGGAGAATGGACAAGCTGCTAACGGGCTTTGCGTTGATACCGATGGCGCTTCTTCTCACGATCGGTACCATCGTTGGAAAGGTCATGATGAAAAAATGGGAGATCAGGCAGCAGGCATTCTCCGACCTGTCGGATTTCTCGCAGGAGAGCTTTTCGGGCTTTGCCGTTATAAAGGCTTTTGTGAAGGAATTAAAGGAGCTGATGGCTTTCCGTAAGCTCAACGTGCAGAATGAGGATACCAACGTCGATTACACCAAGGTTTCGGTCATGCTGAATATCCTCATCACCCTGCTTGTTGAATCCGTTATCTGCGTTATCCTCGGATACGGCGGCTATCTCGTCTACCTTAAAAAGTTCGATGCGGGTCAGCTTGTTGAATACATCGGTTATTTCACTTCAATAGTTTGGCCCATCATGGCTATTTCGATGCTGATAGAGAAAACCTCGCGCGGCAAGGCTTCGCTCAAGAGGGTCGGTGAGCTTCTCGATGCTAAAATTGATGTCGTTGACCGCCCCAATGTCGATGAGCTTACCGACGTTAAGGGTAAGATTGAATTCAAAAACCTTACCTTCCGCTATCCCGACGGTGAGTATGATGCGCTTGAAAACGTTTCGTTCGTGATAAACCCCGGCGAAAGCGTCGGTATCGTCGGCAAGACAGGCGCGGGCAAGACCACGCTTGTGGATTTGATCCTGCGCAGCTACAACGTCCCCGACGGCACGATCTTTGTTGACGGACGCGATGTGAACAGCGTATCCATTCGTTCGCTAAGGCAGGGGTGTTCCTACGTTCCGCAGGATAATTTCCTGTTCTCCGATACGATAACGAACAACATAGCATTTGCCTTTGACAGCATTGAGCAAAGCTTGGTTGAGGAGGCAGCAAGGCTTTCCGATGTTCACGACAATATCTCGGAATTCAAGGAAGGCTATGAAACCATCCTCGGCGAACGCGGCGTTACGGTTTCGGGCGGACAGAAGCAGCGAATTTCCATTGCAAGGGCGCTGCTCAAGGATTCACCCATCCTCATTCTGGACGATTCCGTTTCTGCGGTCGATACCAAGACCGAGCAAGTCATTCTTGAGAATCTGAAGAAGAACCGCAAGGGACGAACCACCATCTTGATCGCACACAGGATCTCCACCATCGAAGGTCTTGACAAGATAATCTTTATCGAGGACGGTCGTATTCTCGCCGTTGGTTCTCATGCGGAGCTGTGCGAAAGCTGCGATGAATACCGCAAGATGGTAGAATTACAGCGGCTTGAGGATGAAGTAGGAGGTGCAGACCATGCGTGAGTATTATCCTCTTCTTGTTGTCGGCGGCATAGTCGGTTTATTGTCCATAGTGCTCAGCGTTGCGTACGCGCTGGTCAAGGATAAAAAGCAGTCCATGGGCTTTGAGCGCACGATGAAGGACGGCGAAATCGTCAAACGGCTCATGGCATACGCCAAGCCCTACTGGAGGCAGTTTGTGCTTGTCGGTCTTGTCATGCTGTTCACGATTGCTTATGACATAATCGCGCCTTTGATAGTCGGCTGGATCGAGGAAACCATCGTGGGTGAATTCGAGCTGCGTCAACTGTTTATCGCGGTCGCGATATATGCAAGTATCCTCGTCGTTTCGATGATAAGCACATACATTCAGGCGATAGTTCTTCAAAAGACCGGTCAGCGCATCATCTCCCATCTGCGCGAGGATCTGTTCATTCATATTGAATCCCTCGCCCACGAGCAGATGAATCTGATACCGGTCGGTAAGCTTGTTACGCGTGTTACCAACGATACGAACGCAATTTCGCTGATGTTTACGAATCTTCTCGTAAACCTTGTGAAGAATTGCTTCATCATCATCGGCGTTCTCGTTGCGATGCTCTGCCTCAATTATGAGCTTACTTTGATGATACTTTGCTTTGTGCCGTTCATCGTGCTGTTCACGGTCATCTTCCGCAAGTTCTCCCGCAGGGCTTACCGCAAGGTCAAGGACCGCACGACGGATATAAACACCTATCTTTCCGAAAACCTTTCGGGCATCAAGATTACGCAGATATTCAATCGTGAGAACGAAAAAATGCGCGATTTCCGCAACAAGAGCAACGCGCTTGGAAAGGCAAAGCAGGAGCAGATCTTCGTATTCGGCATCTTCCGCCCGCTGGTGTACATGCTCTATATTAGCTCCGTCATGTGCCTTATGTACTTAGGCGGCAAGGGCTATATCGATAAAGTCAGCTTCCTTGGGCAGACCCTGACAAGCGGCACCGTAGTTACCTTCTATATGTACATATCGAAGTTCTTTAACCCGATTCAGAACCTTGCAGAGCAGTTCAACTGGCTGCAATCCGCGTTCGCTTCCGCTGAAAAGGTCTTCACGATTCTTGACATCGAACCCAAGATAGTCGATGCACCCGATGCTATCGAGCTTGACGAGGTAAAGGGTGAGATCGAATTCCGCGATGTCTGGTTCAGCTATATCCCCGATGAATGGGTGCTCAAGGGCGTTTCCTTCCATGTGAAGCCCAAGGATACCGTCGCGTTCGTAGGTTCGACAGGCTCCGGTAAAACCACCGTCCTCTCCCTCATCTGCCGAAACTATGAGTTCCAGAAGGGTGAGATCCTTATCGACGGCATAGATATTCGTAAGATAAAGATTTCTTCGCTGCGCAGGCATTTCGGACAGATGCTTCAGGATGTTTTCCTGTTCTCAGGTACCATTCGCAGCAATATTCTGCTTCGCGAGGAGGGCATCTCCGATGAAGAGGTAATGGCGGCATGCCGCTATGTGAATGCGGATCATTTCATCGACAGGCTCGATAGCGGTCTTGATGAAGTTGTGCGTGAGCGCGGCAACAATTTCTCCGCCGGACAGCGCCAGCTGCTTTCATTCGCGAGAACCATCATCCATAAGCCCGCCGTTATGATCCTTGACGAGGCGACTGCGAATATCGACACCGAAACCGAGCTTTTGATTCAGGATTCGCTTGAGAAGATGATGAACATCGGAACGATGCTCATCGTTGCGCACAGGCTTTCCACCATCCAGCATGCCGATAATATCATCGTGCTTTCCCATGGCAAGATCATAGAGCAGGGCACTCATCACGAGCTGCTTGCAAAGCGTGGAAGGTATTACAAGCTCTATACCCTTCAATACCATAAGGAACAGATGCGGAAATGATGACCAGCTCATCCCGGTAAATACTTGACTTAAAGGGGAAAAGTAAGAATTTGATCTTTTCCCCCTATTATTAACTCTATGTTCAACACAAATAATGTGAAACTATATTGGTGAACCAATGGATTACAGATTAGCTGTCATGCAGGACCTACATCAGCTTAAAGCGATGTATAAGCGATTGATTAAGAACATGGATGACAACGGCATTCAAATTTGGGATAATATCTATCCTTGCAGTCTTTTTGAGGAGGACATAAGGAACCGGCAGCTTTATGTGTTATTCGATAACGACGAACTTGTTTCCGCTTTTGCCTTGTGCGAGACCGGTGAAGGAGAAGAATCGATAAAATGGCAGGATGCGCACGGTAAGGCCCTTTATGTGCGCCATTTCGGTGTAAATGTTGACTATCTGAGAAAAGGAATCGGCAGTCTGATGCTTGCAAAAGCAAAGGAAACCGCAAAGAATTCTTGTGCAGAATACTTAAGAGTTCTCGTTGTGGACATAAATGATCCTGCCCTTCAGCTGTATTCTAAAAATGGTTTCAAAAGGGCTGATGGCATTTACGACCTAATCATTGATGATGGCATTATTCTACATGAATACGGATACGAAGCAAAGCTTTAGGCTGTAGTTCCAATTTATACTAACATGCGTCTAAATTATTCATACTATGTATCAATATTGCACGATTCTGCGGTGCATCTTGGTCAATATTTTAGCAGCATGTTAGTATTAGAATCTTAAATTCGAGAAAAACAATGATCATTTTAATCTCCGGAGCCTCCCATACGGGTAAAACCTTACTGGCTCAAAAGCTATTGGAAAAGTATAAATATCCGTACCTCTCCATCGATCAACTGAAAATGGGGCTTATACGGAGCGGAAACACCACTTTAACTCCTACGGACGACAAGAAACTTGTTTCCTATCTTTGGCCGATCGTGAAAGAGATCATAAAGACGGCCATTGAAAACGATCAAAATTTGATAGTCGAGGGATGTTATATCCCATTTAATTGGAAAAACAGTTTTGATGAAAGGTATCTGGAAGCGATACGATACTACTGTCTCATTATGACCGAAAGCTATATTCGGAATCATTTTGAAGCTATTAAAGGCTACGCAAATTCGATTGAACACAGGCTAAATGACTCTGATTTGGACATGAATGCTTTAATTACCGAAAACCTTGAGAATCTGCGTCTCTGCAAAAAACATGGATGCAATTATATTCTGATTGACGGCAAGTATGAAGTTAATATTTAATTATCATGTTTCGGCATGTTTATTTTTCAATTCATATAGGTATTACTAATGGACTCGATATTTCGCTGTTAAAGAAAAAACGATCGAACGATGATAGATAGCGAACTACTTAAGTATACTTCATGATAAAATTTGCTTTACGATTACTGGAGCAGAACCTTTTAAGAAGCCGATCTTTGTGCTATAATGTAACATGGTATTATGTGCAAAAATAGGCGCAGACATGGATTATTCAATTAAACGGAAATCCGCGTCGTGCGGTTGTAAATGAACCATGCGCATTTGCGCGAACTTGGCGTTGGCGCAGCACCAGGTTTAACAAATGAAGTTGTGGACTTGAACCCGTCAGGGTACCGGGAAGGGACCCTCGCCCATACGCTTGTCGCTATGGATATGCGCCGTAATTTTAGTCGAATTCGACTATGATTGGAGTTATATATGGCAATCAGAAGGATATTCACTGATAACGCCCCATGCCTCTATAAGGTATGCAGGCCGGTTGAAAAGTTTGATAAGAGGCTCAGCGAGCTTATAGACGACATGGCGGAAACGATGTACGATGCCGAGGGCGTCGGACTTGCCGCGCCCCAGATAGGCATATTGCGCCGCGTGGCTGTGATCGATTGCGGGGATGGTCTTATTGAGCTTATCAATCCTAAGATAATTGAAACCTCAGGCGAGGAGGGTGACTTGGAGGGCTGCCTTTCGTTTCCAGAGAGAACCGGCTATGTGGTTCGCCCGAGCGTCGTCAAATTGCAAGCCTATGATAGAAATGGGGATCTTTTTGAGTACACGGGCGAAGGGCTGGTTGCTCGTGCAATGCTGCATGAATGCGACCATCTTGATGGGCATGTTTATCTTGAAAAGGTGACCGAGCCTCCCGAGGGCTTTGAAGATGCAATGGATGACGAGGATGATATATGATGAGGATCGCTTTTTTAGGGACTCCGGAATTCGCTTTGCCGTCGCTTCGGATGCTGATTGCCGAAGGTCATGAGCTTGCCGTTTTCACACAACCCGACAGACCCAAGGACCGCGGGCATGGTTTAGCGATGCCGCCCGTAAAACAGCTGGCGATTGAAAACGGCATCCCGGTTTTCCAGTTTGAACGCATACAAAGCTCCGAGGGCGTGGAAGCCCTTAGGAATTTTGCGCCGAATCTGATGGTAACGGCCGCATTCGGACAGCTGCTGTCTCAGGAGAATTTGAGTATACCCGAATACGGATGCATAAACGTACACGGGAGCCTGCTTCCTAAGTACAGGGGCGCAGCTCCGATACAGTGGTCAATAATTGAAGGAAGCACGACTACAGGCGTCACCACGATGATGACCGATATAGGGATGGATACAGGCGATATCCTTCTTGCGCGCGAGACCGAGATATATCCGAACGAGACATATGGAGAATTATATGATCGCCTTGCGGATATGGGAGCTGATTTACTAAAGGAAACACTTGAAAATTTGGCGGCTGGTACGCTTGTGAGAGCGCCGCAGGATCCAGATAAGGCGACAAGGTGTTCCGTGATTAAGAAGGAACATGCACTCGTCGACTTCACCCGCTCGGCACAGCAGGTACACAATTTGGTTAGAGGTCTCAATCCCGCTCCGATTGCCTATGCCATGCTTAACGGGCAGGCCGTCAAGATTTTAAAGACCGCTCTTTGTCCGGGACTCGGGAGTTATGAAAGCTGTGCTGCCGGCGAATGCGTTATCGCCAATGCAAAACGTGGATTATTCGTCAAAACTGGTGATGGAATGATCGAAATCGTTGAGCTTCAGTTTCCCAATGCTAAGCGCATGAGCGCAAAGGCGGCGTTAAACAGCAGGGCATTGCTCGGATCGGTGTTTAACGCATGACAAACAGACGCATCGCATTTAACATACTGAATAGGGTCATCTGCGAGGGCGCATACGCAAACCTTGCGCTCAAGGATGAGCTTGCAGGTATGCATGGAAATGCGGCTTCTGCGATAACCGCACTCGTTTATAATACAATCGAACGAATAAACTATGCGGATTTTTTGCTTCATCATTATGTAACCGGCAGGCTGCACGGCAGCATAAGGCTGGTGCTGAGGATGGGAATTTCGGAGCTTTTGTTTATGAAGTCACCCGTATACGCCGTTTGCGATGAAAGCGTGAAGCTTACTAAGGACATTGGTAAAGCCAAGCTTTCGGGCTTCGTAAACGCCGTTCTCAGGCGCATTGATCGGGAAAGAGATTCGCTTCCGGATTTGCCCGAGGACGCAACGGAACGGTTCAACATTCTGTACGGCGTACCGAGGTTCATGGCGAAAGAGTATATCTCGCTGTACGGAGAAGGTTTTACCGAAAGTTTGCTGAAATCAAATGTTCATTCGGTTACAATCCGTGCGCAGTATCCGTTTACTTCTATGGAGCTTGAAGCATACCTTAATGCTAAAGGCATTTCATATCACAGGGGCAGGCTTACAGGCGAAGCGTTCATACTTGAGAGCGGAATTGATGTTATAAACAATGAATTGTTCGCGGCGGGAAAGATTGCCGTACAAAGCGAGAGCGCCATGCTTGCAAGCCTTGCATGTGGAGCGGGCGAGGGCGACAGGGTTCTTGATGTATGCGGTGCGCCGGGCGGAAAAACCGCGTATTTGGCCTCCATTATGCACGATAACGGGAGCATAACGACATGGGACATTCACTCTCACAGGGTCGATCTTACGAAAAGCACGCTCGATAGGCTTCATGTTTCGATCGCAAGAGCATCGCAGCACGATGCCTCGGAACTTGAAAAGAGCTTTATTGATTCAATGGATGTCGTGCTTGTGGATGCCCCATGTTCGGGGCTTGGCGGAGGCTCCAAGCCCGATGCCTACCTTAACCGCACGGAGCGGAGCATTTTTGAACTTTCGGAGCTTCAGAACCGTATACTCGGCTGCTGCTGCAAATATGTGAAGGCCGGCGGAGTGCTGGTTTATTCAACATGCACAATTTCAAAGCGTGAAAATGAGGACAATATTCTAAGGTTTTTGAACACGCATGAGGAGTTCGGCCTTGATTCGCTCGAATTCTGCCTGCCGGACGGCTATGTGGGTCGGTCTTATTCCGGCATGATACAGCTTTTTCCAAATATGGATGGGGTCGATGGCTTTTTTATTGCACGAATGAAAAGGAGAGCGCAGGATGGAGGACATACCAATGAAGCTTGATTCAATGGATCTTGCGTCGATGAGCCTTGGGGAACTGCAAGGCATTGTATCCTGCTTGAAGGAACCTAAGTTCAGGGCGAAGCAGATACTTGAATGGCTCGCTGTAGGTGCGCGGCCCGATGAAATGCTGAATATCCCTAAAAAGCTTCGTGAAAAGCTTAACGGTATTCCTTTTGGCGGTGCGGAGATCATAGAGCAACGGTTTTCATCCAAGGATGATACGGTAAAGATGCTCTACGAGCTTTCAGATGGAAATATCGTCGAGGGCGTTTTAATGCGCTATTCCTACGGAAGCACGCTCTGCATTTCAACGCAGGCAGGCTGCCGCATGGGCTGTGCGTTTTGCGCTTCCACGCTCAATGGCAGGGTTCGGAATCTGACCGCGGGAGAGATGCTTTCCGAAGTAACTTCGGTTGAGCGTATGTTCCCACATGAAGAAGGCAGGAAGCGAACCGTTACAAATATAGTAATGATGGGCAGCGGAGAACCGCTCGATAATTATGATAATACTCTGCGTTTTCTTGAACGAGCCACGGCTTCCGATGGTCTCGGAATAAGCCCAAGGAATATTTCGCTCTCCACATGCGGACTCGTACCCGAGATCTATCGGTTTATTGACAATGCACCGCATGTGACGCTATGCATTTCACTTCATGCGCCCAACAATGAGATAAGGGACAGGTTGATGCCGATAAATCATCGTTATCGCATGGAGGAACTCATTCCTGCTGCAAAATGCTATGCCGATAGAACGGGCAGGAGGGTGATATTTGAATACGCGCTTGTCGATGGGGTCAACGCTTCGGAGGAATGCGCGAAGGAGCTTGCCGAAAGGCTTCGCGGCATAAACTGCCATGTCAATCTCATTCCGCTCAACTCGGTCAAGGAGCGTAGTTTAAATGGCGTTACCAGAAAGCATGCCTATACTTTTGCAGGTTGGCTTGAAAAAATGCATATTTCGGCCACCGTTCGGCGCGAGCTGGGTACCGACATCGACGGTGCGTGCGGTCAGCTTCGAAACAAGTATTCCGAGCGGAACGGGATAGGTACCGACACAAATGAGCCGCAAAGTCGGATTTTTGATGAAATATCCTCGAAAAATTCCTTACAGGAACAGGAGGAAAGCAAATGATTTATGCCTACCGCACCGAAACGGGGCTTAGAAAAAGCAATCAGGACTTCTTCTATACGCCCGCTGCCGGCGCAAAGCCATATGTGATAGTGGCGGACGGAATGGGTGGCCACAGAGCTGGAAACATCGCGAGCCTGCTTGCGATAGAATCAATATGCGAATATATTGACAAGAACGACGATTCATTGCGTAAGCAGCAGATGCTTCAGCATGCAATAAGCTACGCAAACCATAAGATCTTTGATATTGCAAGCCATGACGATGATTGCATGGGCATGGGTACGACGGTGGTCATGGCGTATGTGGACAGCAAAAAGTTTTCTTATGCGCATGTAGGTGACAGCAGGCTGTACCATTATGACGGCAGTCAGCTCAAACAGATGACAAGGGATCATTCGTTCGTAGAAGAACTCGTTTCATCGGGAGCGATCACGAGGGCGCAGGCCGTACACCATCCACAGCGCAATATACTTACGAGAGCCGTTGGCACATCACAATATATTAAGGCCGATGCCGCTACGGGCTCTTGGAAACGCGGGGATATTCTTATGCTGTGCAGCGACGGACTGCATGGCAGCGTGAGCAGGGATGAGGCAATGCGCATCCTTGGCGGCGGATATGATCTATTAGAGGCCTGCGACCTAATGACGGAGCTTGCGCTGAGGAACGGTTCAAGGGATAATATTACCGTTGTTTTAGTAAAGAATGAAGGGGGTGAGAACGCATGACGGGTACGGTGGTCAATGATAGATACCGAATTGAAAGCGAAGTGGGCTCCGGCGGAATGGCAGAGGTCTATAAGGCTTACGATCTTGAAGAAAAACGTTACGTTGCAATAAAGGTAATAAAGAGTGAATACTGCGAAGACCCTCAGTATATACGGCGATTCGATTGTGAAGCGGATACCGTGCTTTCACTAAAATGCAAGAATATCGTCGGCGCATATGATTTCGGCTCGTTTGAAGGACGAAGATACATCGTGCTTGAATATGTTGAGGGCTGCACTTTAAAGGAATCCTTACGGGAGCATGGTGCCATCAATCCGAAGGCGGCTGTAAAAATAGCATGTTGCGTGCTGGATGCACTCGAATGTGCACATAACGCGGGATTTATCCACCGCGATGTCAAACCTCAGAACGTAATGATTTCGACTGATAAAAGCATAAAGCTCACGGATTTCGGTATAGCTAAGGCCGCAGAAGCTACGACCAGAACATATGATGGCTCAAGCGTCATTGGGTCGGTTCACTATATCTCGCCGGAACAAGCGAAGGGAGAACCCGTTGAAAGGACGAGCGATCTGTACTCAGTAGGAATAATGCTGTTTGAAATGCTGACCGGAAGACCTCCGTTCGATGGGGAGAATTCCGTACAGATTGCTCTCAAGCATATCAATGACAGTATTGAACCGCCGCATGAGATAGATTCGGCCATACCGCCGGCATTGAGCGATGTGATAGTGAAAGCAACGGCCAAGGATGTGAGTGTACGCTACCAATCGGCCGCCGCGATGCGTGCGGACCTGCTTCGCGCACTTGCGCACCCCAAGAGGCATTTTGTTAGAATCGATGATATACAGGATACGGCTGCTTTAAATATAAAAGATACGGAAACCACCCGCCCAAGGACTGCAAGGATGTGGCATGTTGTACTGCCCGTTACATTATTGGTTGCAGTAATAGTTGGCATCTTTGCTTTCTGGTACAAATACATGATGGCGGACACGGACAAGGAGAATTTGTCAAGAGTGCCAAATCTATATGGGCGAACCGTTGAAGAAGCTCAGGAGCTTTGCGACAACAGGGATTTTCTTATGAGGATAGTGGGTACGATAGCCTCGGATTCGGTGCCGGAGGGATCGGTTTATTCCCAGAATCCCGATGCGGGCACGACGCAGGAAAAGGGGACGGTTATAGACGTGGTTCTGAGCAGCGGAAGCGATACGGTCTCAATGATAAATCTTATCGGCTATACGTTGGAGCAAGCCTCATATGCGCTTGAAAATATGGATATCGACATCGAATTGGTGTCGTATGCGGAAAGCGAGGCTTCGCCGGGTACGATAATATGGCAATCGATCGGAGACGGGGATGCTGCTGTGAAAGGAGATACCGTCGATGTTGCGATAAGCGGCACGCAGGGCGTGACGCAGGTCCCGATGCCCGAGCTTACACGCTTCAAGAGTCCTCAGCAGGCAGTGGAGCTTCTTAATATATATGGCTTTACCGATATTAGGTTCAAATTTGCAAGTAAAGAGATGCTTGCCTTGTTTGGCGAGACGCCGAAAGACGGAGCCGTCGTTTCACAAAACCCGAGTGCGGGCATTCCGGTGATTCCATCGAATACGCATGTGGATGTATATATCTGCTTCGATGCGAATAACGCCGCATATGCGGATTTTTCTCATAGCTTTGTGGTCGATGCTGATTCCTCACAAATGGTGGTGGCGGTTGAAACCGAAATGGGTGAATTTGTCGTGTACGAAACGGAGCTTAAAGCGGGAACACGAGCTGTTGAATTCCGTGCGGCTTATGTTGAGAAAGGAACCTATACCTGCATAATCTACATAAACAATATCGAAGTAACTCGCCTTGAAAAAGAATTTATTAAGTGAGGTCATGTTTGAAAGGCATTAACGATAAAGGCATTATCATAAAAGGCATAGGCGGTTTTTATTCCGTCCTGACCGATGATGGGAACACTTATGTTTGCAAAGCACGAGGGTTGTTCCGTAAGCAGCAAAAAACGCCTGTTATAGGCGATTGGGTCGAGTTTGATCACGATGAAGAAAGCGGTTATCTTATCGCTATCCTTCCAAGGAGGAATGAGCTTGTAAGACCTGCCGTAGCAAACATCGACAAACTATTCATTGTGATCTCGGCAAGCAGACCTTCGGCGGATCTATTGCTGGTGGATAAGCTCATTATCTGCTGCGAAAAGCTGCATATCATGCCGATAATCGTAATCAATAAATGCGATGACGCACCAAATCACGAATCCGAAGCGATCGTGGATGAGTACAGGCTCACCGATTATCCGATATATAAGGTTTCAGCGGCGACAGGAGATGGACTGGACGCATTAAAAAATGAGCTGAGAGGGTCGATCGTCTGCTTAGCCGGGCAATCCGCAGTTGGGAAGTCGTCGCTTCTCAACGCGATTATACCGGGCATCAAGCTTGCCGTAGGCGACCTTTCAAGAAAGACCGAGCGCGGCAGGCATACTACCCGTCACGCGGAACTGATCCCTTTGAACGGGAGTGGAGCGGTGCTGGATACGCCGGGCTTCAGCCTTTTGGACAGCATCGAGGTCGAACCCGAGGAGATAAAGAATTACTACCCAGAGCTTCGCCGTCACAAAGGCGAATGCCGCTTTAACGGCTGTCTGCATGTGACCGAACCCGGGTGCGCCGTTAAGCAGGAATTGCTTGGCAATGGTTTTAATAAGGAAAGATATTCAAGATACGTTCGCCTTGTGAATGAGGCTGTTGAAATTAGGAGGCATAGATATGATTAAAATAGCACCGTCAATATTGTCTGCGGATTTCGCCGCGCTGGGAGATGCCGTTAAAAGGCTTGCGGATTGGGGAGCCGACTATGTTCATCTCGATGTAATGGATGGAGCCTTTGTCCCGAGCATTACTTTCGGTGCGCAGATGTGCAGGGCTTTGCGCAAGCACAGCGATCTCGTCTTTGACGCTCATCTGATGGTCGAGAATCCCAACCAATGGGTTCCGGCGTTTAAGGATGCGGGTGCGGATATAGTTACTATCCATATCGAAGCGGACAGGCATGCTCACAGAACATTGCAGCACATTCGATCGCTCGGAATGAAAGCGGGGATCGCATTGAATCCTGCCACGCCGCCATGCAGTGTAGAATACCTGCTCGAATGCTGCGACATGGTGCTTGTAATGACCGTTAACCCAGGGTTCGGAGGACAGAAATTCATTCCGGAGGCCGCAAAAAAGATTTCTATAATTCGTAAAATGCTTGACGAAAAGGGCTTGAAAAACGTAGACATAGAGGTCGACGGCGGAGTTAACCCGACTACTGCGGAGATCTGCCGAAGAAACGGAGCGAATGTGCTTGTGGCGGGCAACAGCGTTTTCAGCGCACAGGATCCGAAAGAAATGATCGCTGTTCTGAGGGGCTAATATGGCAAAAAAAATCGTTCCTTCCGAAATTACACACAAAAATCAAATAATTATCCAGAGCATGGACGATGTCATGCACAGCTCCATGCTTCCGTATGCCGAGCATGTCATCCTTGAACGCGCACTTCCGAGGGTCGAGGATGGCTTAAAGCCGGTTCAGCGCCGCATCCTTTATACTATGCTCGAACTGGGGCTTTCACCCGATAAACCTCATCGTAAATCGGCGCGTATTGTCGGCGATTGCTTGGGAAAATTCCATCCCCATGGGGATAGCTCCGTATATGACGCGATGGTTCGTATGGCGCAGGATTTCAATATGCGCATACCATTGGTGGATGGGCATGGAAATTTTGGAAGCATGGACGGGGATTCTGCAGCCGCAATGCGCTATACCGAAGCGAGAATGACGCCTGCCGCCATGCAGCTGCTGCGCGATTTAGATAAGGATACCGTCAAATTCGTTTTGAACTTTGACGATACCCTTAAGGAACCCGAGCTGCTCCCGGGCAGATTTCCAAACCTATTGATAAATGGCTCAAACGGCATAGCCGTCGGTCTTACGACCTCCATACCGCCGCATAATCCTGTGGAGGCAATAGATGCCGTCATTGCAAAGCTAAGAAAACCCGACATTTCGCTCGATGAGCTTATGAAGATAATTCCATGCCCGGATTTTCCGACGGGCGGGTATCTAATCAATTCCGATGAAATAAGAAGTTCTTACGAAACCGGCAGGGGGAAGCTGATAAACCGTGCAAAGACGCATTTTGAGCAGCTTAAGAATGGAAAAACGAACATCGTAATTACGGAATTCCCATACCAGGTGAATAAAGCGGCCGCACTTGAAAAGATACTTTCGCTTGTCCAACAGAAAAAAACACTGTTTAGCGGAATAAGTGATATAAGGGATGAATCCGACCGAACCGGAATTAGAGCCGTTATTGAGGTCAAGAAGGATTTTGATGCGAATAAGGTGCTTAACGCGCTGTTTAAATATTCCGACCTGCAAAAAACCGTCAGCGTTATCATGGTTGCCATTGCGGACGGAAAACCCAAAACGCTTAGCCTTTCGGAGCTGTTGGATCATTACATCAGGCATCAGGAACAGGTTGTCACAAGGCGATGCAAGTGCGAACTGGAGCAGGCCGAGCGCCGAGCGCATGTATTGCAGGGCTTGATTATTGCATTGCTCAACCTTGACGAAGTCATCGCACTCATTCGCGCGTCAAAGACTCCAAAGATAGCAAAGCAAGGCTTGATGGAGAGGTTCGACCTTACAGCAATTCAAGCGGATGCGATACTTGATCTGCGCCTTCAAAGACTGACGAATCTCGAACAGCTTGAAATTGAGAAAGAATTTAATAATCTAACCAAGGAAATTAAAAGGCTTAACGCAATACTTGCTTCAAAGGATAAGCTTGATAAGCTGATCATTGATGAGCTAACCGAGCTTCGCGACTTGCTTGATTCTCCAAGGCGCACAATGCTTATCGATGGGGAGGCCGCGATTGAAGTTGATACGGATGAGGAATTCGCTGCCGAACCTGCGTGCGTACTGCTGCTTAACGATAACAAGCTGCGAAGGTTGCAGCCCAAGGCGGTTACAGAGGAGCTTTTGAAGCAGGAACAGCCGATTTTCGTATTCAATACGTCTACGGATAGATTCATCAGGCTTTTCACCACGCATGGCGCTTGCATTACGCTATCAGTAAATGATTTACCCGAGACCAAGCCAACTGCAAAGCCCACCAATCTCTCATCAATTATCGAGATGGAGAAGGATGAGGGGATACTTGCAGCATTCGATTCGGATTTTGGCAGCGGGAAGCTGTTCTTCTACACCAAGAACGGTCTCATAAAATGCACCGAAGCCGCCGAATATGTCACCAAGACAAAACGAATCACAGCCGTCAACCTGAAGGAGGATGACGCACTTCTATCGGTCGAATACGTTTCGGATGGATCGAGTGCGGACAGCATTATACTAATAACATCAAAAGGCATGAGCATACGCTTCGCCTCCGATTCCGTACCCGTTACGGGGCGCGTCAGCTCCGGCGTAAAGGGAATAAAGCTCGACGATGGCGACATCGTGGTCTATGCGGGGCATCTTTCCGATGAAGGCGAATTGCTTACTGCGACGGATCGGGGATACATGAAACGCAGTTTTGTATTCGACCATGATCTGCAGGGACGCAACGGCAAAGGACTGCAATGCTTTGGCTTTAAAAAGAACGGCTCAAACGGAACAAAAATAGTTGCTGTTGTCCACATAAAGGAACCCGAGGATTTGATTGCGATTAAGAAGAGCGGTGAACGCACCGCCTTTAACAGCGAAGAAGTCCGTATCGAGTCTCGAACGGGAAAGGGGCAGCCGATCGTTATGGTGTTGATGGACGATACGGTTTGCCGCATTATCAGAGCTAAATAACGATTAATAAATATTGAAACAATGCCGCTCGGATGTTGATCGGAGCGGCTTTTATACATACATAAGTCCGTGCATTTTCTATGCGTAAGGCAATGGAAAAATCTAATCAGCGTATTTGATTCAATATGCTTTGCAGTTTGCGGACCTGTTCTTCGTTCAGCATCGGAAGTATGCTGTTTGCCGCCGCGTCGATCTGAGCGGTATCCAGGGTACCGTTTCGTTTCTGCTGCGATGTTACCTGCAATAATTCACTCATCAGTTCATTATCGCTTTTCCCGCTGTAGCGATTAATAAGATTGGCTACGTCCCTTTCCTGTTCGGGCGTGACCTTTGGCATATCGGTAGAGGTTTTCCCTTGCGTAGGTTTTCGCATATCCTTAATACTTTTCGGCATAGCACTTTCCTCCCAAAGCATGATCGCGGTTCGGCAGAACCGCTTATGTGCTATTAATATGCACCTAACCGCGGTTTAGTGAATAGACTGATAAAGAGATGAAATGGAGGTGCTGAATGATGCAAAGAGTACCAACGAGACAACGTCAGGCGATGCCCACCGATAGGCAACAAGGGGGAAGACAGCAGAATAATGAAACTTCGCCCGCGCTTCTGCTTGCGAGAAGGATCAGAGAGGAGCAGGGTGTTGAACAGCTTAAATCCTTCCTTGCCGCGATGGAACCATTTGTAGCACCAAATGAGCTGCGTTCAATCTGCGGAGGATTCGGAATAAACCATGAAGCGCTTATGAAACAGTCAAAAACCTATGGATGGTCAAATGGAAACAGCGGCAGCTACGGCAGCAACGGAGGCCATGGAAATAATGGCAGCAATGGCAATCATGGCGGTAATGGCAACTATGGAAATATCGGCAATTATGGCAGCAATGGCAGCCAAAGCTACCAGGGTAATAACATGAATAATCAAGGGAGCAATCAAGGCAATTTTGGTTCGGGGATGGGTATGCTGCCGCAGATGCCGGGAATGGGAGCGTTCCAGGGGCGGAACGGCGGAAATCAACTCCAGATGCTTCAGATGCTTATGAATATGCCAGGAATGATGAAGGGCGGAAGGGGAGATATGTCGCAAATACTTAAAATGATGGGCGGAAGATAGACAAACCCGAAAAAATATGTTACATTATACTAATGAAAGGAGCGTGATCGCAGTGACGGATCAAGAATATGGATTGTGGACGAGTGAGGTGCTTGCAAAATTAAATTTCGCTCACCCGGATGCAAGACCGGAGCTTTCGTTTTCCAATCCGTTTGAACTCCTGATCGCAACCATATTATCTGCACAATGTACGGACAAGCAGGTGAATAAGTGCACTCCGGCATTGTTTCGCGATCACCCCAATGCGGAAAGCATGGCGGAAATGACCGTAGAGGAACTTGCGCCCTACATTAAATCCTGCGGATTCTTTAATACTAAAGCGAAGAACATACTTTCGGCCTGTCGAGACATTGTGAATAAATTCGGTGGCAGCGTGCCTTCCGATCGCGAGAGCCTTGAATCGCTTGCGGGTGTAGGAAGAAAGACCGCAAACGTCGTGCTGTCAAACGCATTCGGCGTGCCAGCGATCGCCGTGGATACGCATGTATTCCGAGTAAGCAACAGAATAGGTCTTGCCGACGCAACGACTGTTGAAGCTACGGAGAAGCAGCTTATGGAGCATATACCCGAGGAACAATGGTCGATCGCGCACCATTGGCTGATTTTCCACGGCAGAAGGGTCTGCTCATCACAAAGACCGAAATGCGACATTTGCACGCTTACCGAGTTATGTAAATACTATAGGGAGAACAATAATGCAGTTTGTAGATAAAGCGAGAATCGTTATCAAAGCCGGAAACGGAGGTAACGGCTGCTCAAGCTTTCATAGAGAAAAATACGTCATGCATGGCGGACCCGACGGAGGCGACGGGGGCAGGGGAGGCAGTGTGATTTTCCTTGCCGATGAGAACATGAGTACCCTGCTCGACTTCAAGTTTTCGCGCTTTTTCCGTGCGCAGAACGGCGAAAACGGTCGTGGCAACATGCAGTACGGCAAACGCGGCGAGGATCTTATTATAAGGGTTCCGGTCGGCACGAGGGTGCGTGATATTGAGTCCGGAAAGATCATTGCCGATATGAACAAACCCGGGCGTGAACGCACCGTATTGCGCGGCGGCAGAGGTGGCAAGGGCAACGCAAAGTTTGCAACGCCGACCAAACAAGCGCCGCGGTATGCCCAGAATGGGCAAAAAACACGCGAGTACGAGGTCGAGCTTGAACTGATGACCATAGCGGATGTAGGTCTTATAGGGTTGCCGAACGTAGGCAAATCTACGATACTATCTGTTATCACGAGCGCAAAGCCCAAAATCGCGAATTATCACTTCACGACCCTGACACCGAATCTGGGGGTAGTCAAGCGTTACGACAGCTCGTTCGTAATTGCCGATATTCCGGGCCTTATTGAAGGAGCATCCGAAGGCGCGGGGCTGGGACATGATTTTCTAAGGCATATCGAACGCACGAGGATGCTTGTGCATGTGCTTGACATATCAGGCTCCGAGGGACGCGATCCAATAGAGGACTATAAGCAGATACGAATGGAGCTGTCCAATTATAGCGAAAAGCTTGCGGATCTTCCGCAGATAGTTGCTGCAAACAAGATGGATATTACCGGATCTGCGGACTATTTGGAGTTCCTACGCGAGGAACTGGACGGAACGGGCATCGAGATATTCCCAGTATCAGCGGCGACGACAAAGGGCTTTGAGCCTCTGCTTGACAGGATAGTAGAAATGCTTAAGGAGTTGCCATCCACGCGCGAATTCGATGAAGAAGAACTAAATGAAGCGCCACAGTACGAATGGGGATTCGACATTGCTGTAGATGATAATGTATTCATCGTCACGGGTGGTACTGTCGACTATATTCTCGATACGACCAATGCCGCTGACGAGGAATCCATGCGTAGATTTCAGAAATTTCTTGATACGGAAGGTATTATCAAAGCTTTGCGCGAAAAGGGAGCGAACGAGGACAGCATTGTGCGCATGGGCGAATGGGAGTTTGATTTCATCGAGTAAGCTTGGTATTTTTTTACGGACGAGCTTCCGTGTTCGAGAGGCGTTTTCATCCGCTCAATAATGCCGATGGCGATGCGAGAACAGGTCACAATTAATATCCATGAATTCCCAAAGTAAATTCCACAGTGGAAGCGCTGTGGAATTTAATGTAAATAATAAGAAGAATTTAGTGTGAGAATGGTGACATAAAACGGGAATGAAGGGAGTGAAAGCTGGTATTTAACGGAATAATGGTGCAAGAAACAAAGTCCGAGAAAGAATTTCTCAGACTAAATTTTACCGCATTTTCCTTCACGCGCTAAATTTCATCCCTAATTCCACTGTGGAATATACTTTGGGACTCTTTTGAACAAAAATATATTTTGTTTTTTGCGAAAGCACTTGCAAACAGTGATCAGTTATGCTATAATTGCTTTCGCGTAAAGATCAGAACTCTGCTCCGCAAGATGGATGAAAACGGGAACAGCATAAACGGCGCGGTTTGCGCTACCTTTGATATAGCTGAGTACGCCGCAAATGCTTTCAGCGACTATGTATTCATATTGGCTGAGGCTACCATGGTCGCTTTGCGAGGCGAAAGCGGAAGTACACCCCGATGGCCTCAAGTCATTCGGTCAGACGATTGCTACGACCATAGAGAGCTACGCAAAGAATCTGATTCAGGACGGTTTGCTTATCTTTTAGGAGGATGTACCGAATTTGATCGAGCCGGACGGGTATGCGTAGTTCGAATGGCCGAAGGAACGAATTGGAGGAATCGATGTACGACCGACACAGTCCTCTGGCTGAGAGAGAGATCTACGCTCGGGATGGATACGAGGTAAACCCGATATGGCACTGAAGGACACATATATCTGACTCTGAGTCTTGGCGGAAAAACTCCTTAAGGCTGAAAAATGGTCAGACCTGTGTGATTCACGGTTTGCCGGAGGGGACAAGATGCACAGTTACAGAAATAATCGGAGACGGCGGCGACAGCTATCGCACAACGATTTCTGTCCAAAACAATGCTGACGACCCCAATCATCTGGCAATGCATACTTGGGTACCCATCACGATTTTTGCACCGTAACCGTAAATTTGAACACATCGGAAGATATGCTCAATGCTCCTCACGACGCGAACGGCGGACGGATTCCTACTGTACTCGTAGTCTATACGGACACGCGGTTACCGGATGGATATGCCCGGGACGGGCAGCAGCGGCATAGGAGCGCTCATGCTGGCAGGAAGTCTGCTGATATTGTTTGATGCTACGGCCGAATTTATTCCTAAAAACAATGAAGTGAATGCGATTCTTGTGAATTGTATGGCCTTCTTTAACATAAATAACAAAAATTTTCCAAGTAAGGAGAAACAACATGACAACAACACGAAACACGGGCAAACGACTGATTGCTGTGCTGCTGACTTTGGGACTGGTACTCAGTTTCACGATTTCGGCTCTGGCGGCAACGATCACGATCATACCCAACGAGTACACGACCACCGGCAATGGAGTGGGCAATCGTTTTAACGCCTACCAGATTTTTGCAGGCGGGCTGGAGGATGGCTATAACGGCGGTGTAGACACCGCACCTGACCCCAACACCGGCTATCAGAACCCCCATGCCAACTGGCTGACCAACGTCGTTTGGGGCAACGGAGTAACGCAGACTATTGAGAACTACAAGAATCTGCTTACGGCATTAATGGCTAGTGCTGCGACTCTGAGAGATTTAGGTGTTACTCAGACTATGCTGGATGTAGAACCTTATCAGACTGCTGCTCTTACTCCCGCTTCCACGTTGGGTCAAGCCATCACGGCAGCGCTGAAGGCTTCCAAATACTGGGATGCTACTAATAACACTTGGGTAGGCGACACCGACGATGGTTTTGGCAATCCTGATGAGGATATTCCTGCGACCAACAAGCTCACCAAGCTTGAATGGGATCAGTCCGCTTCCGTAATCGGGCAGGTGCTGTCAGATTTCACCCCTAGGACCACGGAGGCAACCTTAGGCAACAACGCTGCTCTGGCAGAGGCATTTGCCAAGATCGTTGCCAAGAAGAATACTACCGGTGGTTATATGTATCTGAGTGGAACAAAGTACGAATCCGTGTGGGATTCTTCCGCAAATCCTCCTGAAGGCGCATGGAAGATCGACACAGGGGATAGCAATAACGGCTATTACCTGATCGTTGACACCTATCATGAGGGAAACACTAATGATGGTGATGCAGGCGATGGCAAAGTAACCTCCGACTATCTGGTAGGCGTATTTGGTGATTCCACCATTTATGTAAAGTCAACTCCTCCCACAGTGGACAAAACCATTGTTGGCGGCGAGACAGAAAACGGCTCCGGATATGAGATAGGTGATGTGATCAAATTCCAGCTGTCCGGTACTCTTCCCCAGAACTACGGCAACTATGACGAGTACTTCTATCAGTTCGTAGATACTATGTCCCCGGGACTGACCTACCTCGGCATTGGACCGTACTCCGACGTTTACCAGGTATATGTAACCGTTCCAAATGAACACGGTAACTTCGGCACTGACCAAACAAACAAATACGATGTTTATGTAATTGAGCGGATGTTCAATAGCGGCAATGGCTACATGTTGACTGTTACTCTACCCGGTGCTCAAAACCCGACAACAACGCTGACGGTCACTTTTAATGATCTGAAGACTCTTGTGGGCAAAAAGGCAACCGGTCAAAACGCGGATGGCAAATATACTACAGGTGATGATGTTGTGTCTGTACCTGTTACTAATGGGTCCGGTATCTATGTAGAGTACAATGCAATGCTGAACGAGAACTCCCTTGATCCCACCGGTGTTCCCAACAGCGTGCATCTGAATTTCTCTAACGATCCCAACAGCGACCAACACGGTCATACCAATGAGGAGTACGTCTATGTCTATGATTTCGGCATCGAAATCCATAAGTATGACGGAAGTGCCAACCCCAACACCAATCTTGCAGGTGCGGGCTTCGCACTGACCAAGCCTGCATTGAGCGGAGAAGGTCGTCTCTATGCAATTCTTGATCAGAACACTCCGAACGGCAACTACTATCCTGCAGGTTGGGTTACCGAGGCTTATGCGGAGACGCTTGTTCCAACTGTAGAGGGTAAGAAAGATTGGAGTGCACCAATTTCCGGCAGCTCCTTCGATGAGGATAATCCTGGGGTCGTTGAATTGTACGAAAACTTTGTTTCTACTAAGAACTATTACTTCGCAGCCATGACAACCGATGATGGCAACCTAAATATTTTGGGCTTGGATAACGATATTCAGTACTATCTGAAAGAGGTTGTCGTTCCCGCCGGCTACGACGCGATATCTGACATCCCTGTTACGTTTACGGCTGACTATTTCACCAAAGCAGAGCTCGCCGCAGATGCAGAACTGGATGAAGAAGCTCGTGTTTATCCGACCGATGTTAAGTCGGGTATGCTGAAGGATCTTACCATCACATACACCGTGAATGGTCAGAATTTCGAGGTTAAAGTAGCAAAGAATGGATGGTGGCTCAAGGCTGACGGAACGCCGACTACCGTTTCTACTGCTCATAATCCTGGAACTGATGCTGTTCAGACCGATCTGCTCGCTCACCTGAATGTCCCCAACTTCCCGAAGAGCTGGCTCCCTGGCACCGGTGGAATGGGTACCACTCTGTTCTACATCGCTGGCGGTCTGCTTCTCGCAGGTGCGGTGCTGTATCTGGTTATCTCTTCTGTAAAGAGGAAGGAGTCGCAGGAGCTGTAAATCTATACTCTTGCGCATAATGTTTGATCACTGTGTCCGGAGGAGGGGTTTTCCCCTACCCCGGATACAGCGACAAGGAGGGTCCTGTATGAAGAACAAACTGCTGTCCAATGTCATTATTATATTGCTTATCCTTACAGGCCTATCCTTGTTGCTGTATCCGGTTTTAAGCAACTATTTGAAATCCATCGCTTACAGTAATGCCATCATGGATTATCAGCGTGTCGTGGAAGGACTGGAACCCGAAAGCTATGCCGATATCTTAGCACGGGCCGAATCCTATAACGAGGATCTTGTGGGTCGGGAGTATATCATGCTGCCGTTCTCCGATGAGGATGAAGCGGACTATCAGAGCCAAGTCCGGTTGCCCGGCACGGATGTGATGGGCTATGTGGTCATTCCGAAGATAAACGTCTCTCTGCCCATTTATCATGGTACAAGCGACACTGTCTTGCAAAACGGTATAGGTCATCTTGAGGGATCATCCATGCCTGTGGGCGGTTTGGGCACACACGCGGTGCTCTCGGGTCACCGAGGACTTGTCTCTGCCAGACTGTTCACCGATTTGGATAGATTGGTCATCGGAGACACCTTTAAGATTTTGGTTTTGGGAGAAGTTCTCCTTTATGAGGTTGACGACATCAGTACAGTGTTGCCATCTGATTCCGGAATCCTGCAAATCGATCCGGAACAAGATTACTGTACGTTGCTGACCTGTACTCCCTACGGAGTAAACTCCCATCGGCTGCTGGTACGGGGTCACCGTATCCCAACGCCGGAGGGTGAATCGCACGATACGGTGCTTGAAGAAGTACCTTTGGAAGACGGCAAGATTTTTGGACAGAATGTAGAACTTATTATTCTGATTGCCGCTGGAATAGCTGTCGTACTGGTCAGTGCTTTTGTCATAGTCACTCGTATGTTGATAGACAAGTACGTACAGCGCCGCAAGCCTGCCAAACGGTGGCACAGGCCCTGACCGAGCTAAGGAGTCCTTATGAAAAAAAAGGTTTCTTCGGTCATTGTGACCCTGATTATCCTTGTGGGACTGGCCTTTCTGCTGTACCCAACAATCAGCGATTTGTTGAAGACCATTGCCTACAATAGCGCGATAGATAATTTTAGGACTGTCGTAGCGACTATTGACAACGAGACCTATGATGATATCATGGCAGATGCAATAGCCTATAACCAAAAGCTGCTTTCTCGCGGCAATATCCGGGCGAATCTGACCGATGAGGAGCTGGAGGAGTATGAAAGCAAGCTGAAAATCGACGAGTCCGGGATTATGGGCTATGTGGTTATTCCGAAGATCAATGTCTCCTTGCCTATCTACCACGGCACGAGCGACACGGTGTTGCAGAGCGGGGTCGGACATTTGGAGGGTTCTTCTCTACCCATCGGCGGCAAAGGAAGTCATGCAGTACTTTCTGGGCATCGGGGACTGCCTTCCGCCAAGCTGTTCACCAATATCGACCGACTTCAAGTGGGCGACACTTTCACTGTCCGAGTACTCAGAGAGGTACTCACCTATGAGGTCGATGATATTAGCACCGTTCTCCCATCTGAGGTCAATGCATTGCAGATTGTGGAAAATGAGGACTATTGCACGCTGTTGACCTGTACCCCTTACGGGGTGAACTCCCATCGTCTGCTGGTTCGCGGACATCGTATTCCCACTCCTCCAGAAGAGGACGCGGAGACGTTTGACAACATCGTCTCTGATGGGATCAGAACTGAATATTTGTTGCTCATCGTGGGTGTCGCTGCCGTAGCTATCTTGTTTGGTGTGATCACTGTTACGGTCAGACGACACCGGAAACGACGGGTCTCTCGCATAGAAAACCATACAATAACACCCCTAAAGGAGGAACCGTATGAATAAATACCTTAAAGCTGTTCTCAGCTTGCTTTGCGCCATCGTTATGGCTTGCTATGTTCCCATCATTGCAGCCGATGCAATGCCGGAAAGCTGTTCCCTGACATTGGAATATATTGACGAAGACGCAGGGCCGTTGGACGGATGCACGTTTCGGCTGTATCACATCGCAGACGGTAATATGAACGATTATCGGCTGATGGAGGAATTCATTGACAAGCAAGAAGAAGTCGATCAGGTGGACTGGTACAATGCGGAAGATGTGGCAGATCTTGCTGTTGACCTATCTGAGTATATTACAAACGATGACATCGAGCCTGCTCAAACCGGAACTACCGATCAGGAAGGCCGATTGTCCTTTAACGGACTCTCGATCGGTCTGTATTTGACGATTGGTGATCAGCTAAGTAAGGACGGTTGGATTTACACACCACAGCCGACTTTGATTTGGTTGCCTTGTGTGAATCCGGATGGAGGTTTGGACTATGACCCCGTTTGCACCCTGAAATATGAAAAAACGCCTGAGGAAGTTAAACCTGAAACTATCAGCATATTTGTTGAAAAAGTTTGGGTAGACGACGGCAACCATCCTTCGTCCGTGACCGTTCAGTTGCTCTGCGATGGCGAGGTATATGATGAGGTGACGTTGAACGCCGAAAACGACTGGAGATACACATGGGAGAATCTTGAGGCAGATCATGACTGGCAAATCGTGGAAACGGATATTCCTGACGGATATACGGCGAGAGTGACCCGGGATGGCTTTTATTTCACGGTTACAAATACCAAAAAACTGCCTCAAACGGGTCAGCTGTGGTGGCCGGTACCTGCTATGCTTGGAGCTGGTCTCTTGTTGCTCATATTCGGAGTTGTTCTCCGTAAGCGCGGTAGAAGTGTAACCAATGCTGACTGAGGTTTCAATGGTGAAACGTATAATTAGCATTCCACTGATTATGCTTGGTTTGCTGTTAAGCGTTGCGGCTCTCGGACTTACGGCTTATAACCTATGGGACAACCACCGTGCGGGTATTGAGGCAGAGGCAGTGCTGGATGCTATTACACAGCACCGAGAAAAGGTTGAGAATACTGAGTCGGCAGCAGCTCCAACTCCGGAATTACCCCCGGATTTGAATTCGGGTTCTGAAAATAATCCGGTAAAGGAACTACCTGTGGTGGAAATCGGAGGGAATCGGTATATAGGTACGATTTCTGTTCCGGTGATTGGTCTTGAACTTCCGGTGCTGGAAGACTGGAGTCTTGCGCTGTTGAAAATAGCGCCTTGCCGCTATATGGGTTCCCCCTATCGAGGTGATTTGATCATCTGTGCCCATAACTATGCCTCTCATTTCGGCCATCTTAAAAATTTGGAACCCGGAGATGAGGTAGTTTTCACCGATGTTGAAGGCAATGCGTTTCACTATACCGTTGCTGAGCTTGATACCCTTGCTGGCACGGCTGTAGAGGAAATGGAGAGCGGTGAATGGGACATGACGCTTTTTACCTGTACTTTGGGCGGCGAGACCCGTGTTACGGTGCGGTGCGATTTGTTGGAAAGCAGCGAAGAATAAATACTGAAAGAGTTATTTGATGTTGGCGAGGGCTTACTTCCCTCGCCATTGTCTTTTGGAAAGTGGCTCAATGTCAATAGTTGGGGTTGAGCTTGTATAAAGGGTTACGAGATTCCCGGGACCTACGCCCTGCATGGCGTAGGTCCCTGCGGATTTACGGTGAGTAAGATGCACTGGCGCAGGTTGTGAAAGTTACGATAGCAAAATGCAATGTGCTTAAGCACCTTGATCTTATTGTTGCAGCCCTCGGTGAAGCAGTTGGTGTATCTGCAGTCGAAGCGGTTTAGTATGTACTCCGACCAGTTGCTTATCACACACAGATGCTCGGAGAATTCCGACAGCCCCACAACACTCGCATAGACAACAAATTCTTGCAGCCCTTTTCTCGCCTCCTCGCTGTTTTTGGAATCCATGAACTCATAAAACTTTTCCTTAAGCAGATGTGCGTTGCACAGATCCTCGCTAACATGTAGCATCCTTTCAACAACCAGCGTGCCTCTGTCATTGAGCTTATTCATGTGCATCAGAAGCAGCTTTCGACTTCGCTTGAAGTTCTTACTTTCCTCAGGAGTTAGGGCTTTTTGAACCCGTTTCCTTACATTTTCGAGCGCCCGGGTGCAATATCTGCCAACATGGAACCTGTCTATCACGATAGCAGCGTTTGGAAAGAATTTTAAGCGATGCCAATGTATTCCCTGCACATATCACTGATAAAATATTTTACATCGCCCCTGTAGGAAATTTCCGTAAGTATTCATAAATATTTGATTTTCTGCAATCCGGAAGTATGTCGAAAATGCGGCGTCCCGACGGCGAGGTCAGTATGCATTGAAACTTCTGTCCGCCTGCATTGCCTTTAAATTCATCTATCGAAAGCACCCGAGGCAGCTTGTCCGGCCTTCCGAATTCAGTGAGATTCATCCATCAGCACACGGTGGACTGAGAGACCTTGTATTCTTGGGCTATATCCTTCATGGATACCTTCACTGAGAGCTTTTGCAGTGCCATCAGCGCAAGCCGGTTAGTTATTTTGTGCCATTTGGGCAACAGACAGTTGTTTTCATAAAACCTCTTGCCTCAGCATGGACAGCGGTACCTTCTCTTGCGATACTGCCAAATAACGGAACGTCCCTGAACCGGGCAATCCTTCACCTGCTGCGTGCGGTAATCATGAACACTGCTTGTTATAGTCCCGCAGCGCGGACATTGCACTTCCCTCCGCTTCATCTTCACATGAAGGATGATTCGATCCGGGAAATTTCCCGTTCTCAGCACTTTCATGTGTTCCATATCGAGCAAATCTGTTGTATAATCTCTTTCAGGCATAAGTCTCCTACTGTAGTTTTTCTGCAACTCTAATCTACATGATTTTGGAGATTTATGCTCCTCCTTTTTCTTCTTACCACAATGTTTAGTATGGAACCGTTTTTCTTTTCATTTCTTTGCATAGTCCGGTACTCCTTTCCCAGACTAAATCCTACTGTATTATTCTTCCCGCACCAAATTCCATCCCAAATTTCACTGTGGAGTTTGCTCATAATAAATATATGAAATAGCGTTAAAAAAAGTGTTGACAAAGCTTGTTGGCGCATGTATAATAATCAGCGTCGCCAAAAAGCGGCGCTCGCGGGGTGTAGCGCAGTTCGGTAGCGCACGTGCTTTGGGAGCATGGGGCCAAGGGTTCAAATCCCTTCACCCCGACCATATGTGGCCCCTTGGTCAAGCGGTCTAAGACACCGCCCTTTCACGGCGGTAACAGGAGTTCGAGTCTCCTAGGGGTCACCATTCCATTAAAGGGCCTTTAGCTCAGTTGGTTAGAGCAGTCGGCTCATAACCGATCGGTCCGGGGTTCGAGTCCCTGAAGGCCCACCATAATTAATACGGTCCGGTAGTTCAGTTGGTTAGAATGCCAGCCTGTCACGCTGGAGGTCAGGGG
>JAFLSU010000058.1 GCA_022510765.1 Christensenellaceae bacterium | reverse complement strand
GGGGTCTGGGGGCATTTTTCAAAATGCCCCCAGCAGGGTTTGGGGCAGCGCCCCGCCACTCCAACTCAATCCAAAACGTCTATCGTTCTGTAATCATACCCTAGTGTGTTAAGAAGCTTTACAACATCCACCGTGCGCACAACGAGCGACGCGGTGTTGATATTGGGATGGATCAGGATTTTTTCTTCCTTTAATACATCGCCGTCGATCGCGACATGTACTTTTCGCTCGGTATCCGAGATCAGCCCCGTTACCGACACGGAACCCTGCGTCAATCCGAGTATGGTTTCAAGCTGTTCGGGGGTCGTGAAGCTGAGCCGCGCAACGCCAAGCTGCTTGCTGACGGAGGCGGTGCGGAAGCGCTTATCGATCCCTATCATAATAAGAAAGAATTCCGTTCCCTGCCTGTTGGTCAGGAACAGATTTTTGCAATGCTTTGCTCCGGTTTCAACGCCGATGAAACGGCAGTCGTCCATCGTTGCGGCTGCGGGATGCTCAAGACGCGTGTACTCGATGCCTAACTCGTCCAAAAAGGCAAGAACGGGCTTTTCTTTTTCGTTTATCATAGCTGTATTGAGAGAATCTCCTTTTTTGTTACTTATGATACGGTTCGTTGTTGATTATCTTAAACGCGCGATAAAGCTGCTCCATCAGCATCACGCGAAAGACCTGATGCGAGAACGTAAGCTTTGAGAAGCTCAGACGAAAATCGGCTCTATTAAGCACTTCGTCCGAAAGCCCGTTCGAACCGCCGATTATGAACGCAAGCCGACTGCGCCCTTCAAGCATATAGTGACTTAGCTTATTAGCTAGCTCCGTCGATGAGAGCTGCTTGCCGTTTATGTCGAGGGCGATGACGGTTTCACCATCCTGCAATCTGTCAAGAATTCGCCTGCACTCGGATTGCTTCACGAGCATTAGCTCCGCCGGACTGAGCTTTTCGGGTGCTTTTTCGTCCGCAAGCTCCACTATCTCGACTTCGGCAAAGCGTGAAATGCGTTTTTTGAATTCGTTGACTGCATCGGTATAGAAGCGTTCCTTAAGCTTTCCTATGCAGAGAATGCGAAACTTCATTATTATATAGCTCCCTCAGGTTTCTAAAACTCGAATACTCCGGTCACCGCGTCGCGCTTGGCAACGGTGAGCTGCATGTCGGCGATGCCCGAGGCTTCGAGCAGCCCGCGCACCGTCGAATAGGCGAGGGCTTCGGTGTTGTTCTCCTTGCTGAGATGCCCAAGAATGGCGGAGCGGACGCCGAGTTCGTACAGCCGTATCAGCGCGCGGCCGCAGTTTTCGTTGGACAGATGCCCCTTGTCGGACAGTATGCGCTTCTTGAGCGGGTAGGGATAGGGGCCGTTCTTGAGCATGGGTATATCGTGATTGGCCTCGATGAAGAGCAGCCTCGAGTTTGCGGCATATTCATACAGCTCCTCACGCATACAGCCTATATCCGTCATGTAGGTTAGCTTGCAGCCCCTGTATGTGAACGCGAAGCCGACCGGCTCGGCGGCATCATGCGGCGTTCTAAAGGGGGTGATGTTTATGTCGCCGATATAGAAATCCTGACCCGAGCGAAACAGACGCACGTTCGAGAATGCAATTTCCTTCACAATGGGCTGCATGGCCTCAAATGTACCCGCGTTCGCGTATACGGGGAGATTGTATCGCCGCGAAAGGATACCCACGCCCTTGGTGTGATCGATATGGTCGTGGGTGACGAGTATGCCGGAAAGCTCCGCAGGATCGGTGCCGACCATGCGGAGCGCGTCGGTTATGCACTTGCCGGTATGTCCTGCGTCCACGAGCAGCTTTTTGCCGCCCACTACGATAAGGGAGGAATTCCCGGAGGAACCGCTGAGGAGCGGAATGAATTTCATGTTTACTGCCTGTCACCATTCCATTGGAAATCGAGACTTCCCAACGGAACGCCTTAAGTATCATTTTCTACAATTATTTTAACCATATGTAACTTCACTGTCAATGCCGTACCCGCCGCGTTTGCGGTGGTATCCGATCCGAAATACGGCAGCGATACGGTGCAAATTATGACATAACAGGAACAAAAATTGTATTCATGATCAAAATAATTAAACCGCAGATAAAAATGAAAAAAGGCTGCTGAAAAAATTTGTATAAATTGTGTGAAAAACGGTTGCACATTCCTTGCGTATCTGATATAATGCTGATATGATACCTCGATTGTCGCTATATTTGTGCTGGGTATAGCTCGATCAGTATCGAACACCCGAAGCTATGGCGATTGGGTCGGGTAACACCGATACCTGCCTTAGACTTAAAATATCTTTGGAAGGAGATTCACGCATGAAGAAATTCATCGCAACCGTCATTGCGGTAGCAATGGTACTGCCCATGTT
>JAFLSU010000057.1 GCA_022510765.1 Christensenellaceae bacterium | reverse complement strand
AAGGAGGGATTTGAACCCTCGCGCCCCTTCGCAGAGCCTACTCCCTTAGCAGGGGTTTCTAAAATCCAATAAAGATATAGAAAAATTAACACGTTTGTAGGCAGTACGTTAGCTGTAGAATATGTTCCCGCACTCCCCTATCCATCATTTCACACTGATTGATGGGTGAGCTTACTACAAGTAACCGGCAAGTATCGAACCATCCGGAAGTTCCGGATGGTTCAGTCTATCAGCCGTCTATCCCACTTCCGGCAATCCTGTCACGCTGGTAAGTAGCGAGAGGATGCCTGCGAGGGCGGAAGCACTCACGACCAGCAGCCAGTTGACTTCACTGAGTGCTGCGGAGGTTCCGATCATTGCGATTGCGGCCTGCGCGATGGTCTTGATCGCACGGATGCCTGCGGCTTTGAGCCATTCATTAGTTATCGTTTTCATTTTTCGTTCTCCTTTTGCTTGTATTTGGTGGATCAAGGGGCAAGGCCATGAAACTGTCATGCAGACCGTCCATTACTCCGTTTACCCCAAGTCCGTGATAATGCCTCCAGCAATTTTCAAAGTTCTCCCTTGCGTATATAGGCGCGTATCCCTTCTCGCTGTAGTGGTTCCAGTCCGCTATCATCTGAGCGCGGAGTAGGGCTTGGATGCCCTGTCTGATCGCATCGGAATCCTTTTTGGACTTACGCACCTGATTAATGAAAAAGGTTGTCATCCCCACAATTAGCGTGGGAACGCCCAAGAGGCACAGCCATTGATAGACCGACATGGCTTATGCCTCCTTCGCCCGGGCTACAGTCGCTTTGAGCATGTACTCGCCATCCGTGGAACCTACGCAGAACTCCATGAGATTCGGGTCGGTATCGGGCTTGTCCGGTGCCGTGGAATGAGCAGAGATCATCTTATCAAATGCCGCCTGAGACTTCCCGCCCCACTTGCCATCCTCGGAAAGCTGGTTCCCGTTCATGTCGGTGTAACCGTTGAGGTTAAGCGCTTTCTGCATTGCAAGAATGCCGTCACCCTTGAGCATGGGGCTTTTTACCTCAAATTTGGTTTCGTTAGTCATAGTGTTTTCCTCGCTTTCATTGTTTGTGTAATCGAATTTCTTGGTCATAAGACCTCTGTGTGTCCAGTCTCTGTACGTGAAGCGCGTCACAACAACGCCATAGGTCAAACCGCGTGCCTCGACAACCAGCGGTGTACCGTCCGCATCGAAACCGCATATCCAGCCGACATGGTGCATAGTGCCGTTGGTTCGCGCCATGAACACCGCTTCTCCAAGGACATAGGGACGTGTGATCTCATCCACGTTGCCCTTATCGGTACACCAATCGGTGTAATTCATGTTGGCGTTTATGTCGGTCGTAATGCCCTTTTCGTAGGTGAAATAGGCATCGAGCAAGCCCTGACAGTCGGTAGCGTAGTCCGTGGACTTCCAACCTGCTGTAGCTGCATCGTACTGCGCCCTCGTCCAGCCGTGGGAGCTGTAGTAGTTGTTCCAGCGTTCCTCGAGCCTGTCCCGCGTGGTGTGCGCCCTTGTGGTTCCGTAAAGGTAGTGCCACGGCTCGGTTCCGCATTCATTTGCGGGAAGCGGTAGCTCTGCCAATGTCGGGATGGTTTTAGGGTCAACATGCGTCAACGCCCATTTGATAAAGTCCTGCACGTTATTCATTGATTTCCTCCTTTTAATGCGCTATGCGTATTAGTTAATGCGTTTGTATTAGGCGTATTGGTTAATACGTTGTGCGTGTTGGATTACGCGTTCGGCGTGGCGTTATCAAACCGCTTAGCATTTATTTACTGATATTTCGGCTTCCTGGATACATCAAGTGTGATTTCCTGTGTGTATACCATTGCTTACTCCTCCCTTCCGTACTGAACGTTGGTTGTGTCTTCTTAGTAGTCGAATACCCTGTCATATCCGGCACCATAACAATCGGCATATACCTTCTTTGCGGCTCTGTCCACGGTAATCATCGTGAACGACGTATCATTCGCCGTATCGGCGGTTTTGGTATAAATATTTCCGTCTGCGGATACCCTCTCGCGGCCGTTCATGACGTTTGGACAACCTATGGAATGGAACTGATTCATGCCAAGTCTTACATTCAAAAGCGCATGGTCGTGGCCGTGGATCACGCAGACGATATGTGCACGCTTTCCTGCGGCGAAATTGCCGGAGCTGAAATCATACTCTATGCTCTCGCCGTCCACTGTGACGCTGCCGCTCAAGCCGCTTTCATACGCATCAAGGATCGTTGCCGCATTGGCGGTGCTGTATGAATAGCTTGTATTGCCGCAGGTGTATGTTCCGCTCACGTTCAGATTCACATGGCTGCACGCGATTATGCCCCATTGCAGCGGGGCTGCCTTGTCACTAAAATCAAGCGCGGTGTTGATAAGCCACCCGATTTGTCCTGCCGATAGGTGGTGCGCGTTAAGATACCCGGTATCGCTGCTCGTCTGAGCTTCCGCGCTCTCAAACGCCGCCTTATCGTCGGTATTTAGATAGATAACGCGAATCCTTTGAGCCGGAAAGTCCTTGTATCCATAGTTGCCGTTAGGACAGCTCGGGTCGATGACGGCACCACACAACGTGTTGCGAATGCCAATGCGCGTATAGGATTCATCGGCTGTAAGTCTGTTCGCGGTGCTCATGTATGGCGCGTCATCATGGTTTCCCTTCAGCCAAAGCTGGGGAACGCCCGGCGCTACTCCGTGGATCAGCTTTGAAGCTTCGTTCAGCTCCGTAAATGTAATCGCTTTCGTATTTGTCAGTGCACCGTTTGAATAATCGCCGCCGAAGATTATTGCGTCCATATGGCAGGTTTCGGAAA
>JAFLSU010000056.1 GCA_022510765.1 Christensenellaceae bacterium | reverse complement strand
GTCTGTGACAACGGATTTACAGTCCGCTCCCTTTGGCCGCTCGGGAACCCGTCCAAATCAATAAATTTATTATACTCATGCAATGCTCGTTTGTCAACATCCGTTAATTGTATATTCGACGGTTCTCATCCTATTAATTCACCAATAATGTCAGCATAAAATTTACCTCGATCCATCTATTGTCACAAAACTGTCCGTTATTTTAATAATTTCGATGTTGATTAAACATAAAAATTGGAGTAATATATCAGTGTTGGCTACTATGCTCATACTTAGCTATGGAACAATGCTCAACCGATTACAACTGCTGTTTTTGTGCTAAAACTATCGCAAACGGCATCGAGCTTTTACTGTCGGTCGGTCATCCGACAAAAAAAGCGATCGTTGCGTTTCTCTCGGGCAGACGTACGACAGAGCAGAGAGCATTATGCTTGCCTCTATTTGATACGAAAGGAGTATCTCTATAAAGAGAAAGAATGCAATGAAGAGAAAAATTATACTGTCAATAGTCCTGTCCGCTCTGCTTGTGGCCTCGGCATGCAACGTGGGCAATCACGGGAACGATACGTCCGGCAACACCTCCGCGCCGTCTTCTACCGAAGCCCCAACTCCATCGGTCTCCACATCAGACATGTTTTCAAAGAGGGATCTCGATCCAAGCTATGATGCCGCAAACGCGGCCGAAATAGTTCTAAGCGGTAATCAGGCGCAGTTTAACTCCAAATCCGTTACATTCTCTGACGGTACCTTGACTATCACCGATGAGGGTACCTATGTACTGTCCGGCTCGCTCGAAAACGGCATGATCATCATCGATGCCGATGACGCGGACAAGGTGCAGCTTGTATTCAATGGAGTAAGCATCAGCGCATCAAACTCCGCCGCTATCTATGCACTGAATGCTGACAAGCTTTTCATCACCCTCGCGGACGGCACCGAAAACGCCATCGTAGGATGCAGTAATTATGTTCAGTTTGATAGCTCTAATATCGATGCCGCCATATTTTCAAAATGTGATCTGACTTTTAACGGCTCCGGCTCACTGGCTATTCAGGCTCCGGCAGGACACGGAATAGTGACCAAGGATGACCTCGTAGTTGCATCGGGTAATTACGCTGTCACTGCGGCTTCCCACGGATTTTCGGGCAAGGACAGTATACGAATCGCCGAAGGAAGCTTTGCCATTGATTCAGGCAAGGATGGTCTGCATTCCGAGAATTCAAGCAATATATCTCGCGGATTCGTTTATATTGCCTCCGGAAGCATTGAAATCACTTCCGCTGGAGACGGAATAAGTGCAAGCAATTATCTTATTTTGGATGGCGGTTCTTATCGAATTTCTTCGGGCGGCGGAAGCAGCAATACTACACCGAGCGACACAAGCTGCAAGGGTCTGAAGGCCGATGGAAATATTAAAATCGACTCAGTCGATATCACGATCGATTCGTGTGATGATGCAATTCACTCAAATGCCGATATAATTGTCAAAGGCGGAGACTTCAACATAATGTCAGGCGATGACGGACTGCATGCCGATGATAACGTCACCATCAGCGGCGGAGAATTTAATATTACAAAATCGTCGGAAGGCATCGAAGGACACAGCATCGATATTCTGAACGGTACGATTCGTGTAGTTTCCGATGACGATGGACTGAATGCCTCAGGTGGCAACGATCGGAGCGGTTTCGGCGGATTCTGGGGTAAAGATGATATGTTCTCCGGCGATGAAAATGCTTACATCAATATCTCCGGTGGTTTCATCCATATCAATGCGGGAGGCGACGGCATCGACAGCAATGGCAGCATAACTGTATCCGGCGGCGAAACCTATATATCTGGCCCCACGGACGGTGGAAACGGTGCGGTCGATTACGCTTCAAACGCGACCATAAGCGGAGGTATCTTCCTCGCGGCAGGTTCCTCACAGATGGCAGCAGGCTTTGGAAATGATTCTACTCAGGGTGCAATTCTTGTCAGCTTTGAAACTAAGCCGGCCGATAGCAAAATCGTACTTACCGACAGCAACGGAAATACCCTCATCGATTGGACGTCTGAGAAACCCTATTCTTCCGTCGTATTAAGCTGTCCCGAGCTTGCTGTAGGCTCAAATTATACATTGACCGTTGGAGGCTCACCTATTGATATTACCATGAGCAGTATAATTTACAGCAGCGGAGGCATGGGCAGACCCGGTGGCATGGGCGGCCCGGGCGGCGGTATAGGCGGCCCTGGTGGCATGGGTGACCATGGCGGCCCCGGTGGCAACCCCGGCGGCATGGGCGGCCCTGATGGAACGGGGGATCCAAACGGCATGGGTGATCCCGGCGGTAATAGACCGTAATGAGCGCTAATTGAGTTTTCATGTAGAATGAGGCGCAGAATCGACCCTGCGCCTCATTTTCGTCATTCTTGATTGCTTTGCTTTAACACTTCCTCAATTATTCGCTTGTTTTCAACAATGCGCTTGTTCCCGGGTTCGATCGAAAGTGCGTTGTCGACCATTTCAAGCGCTTCCTTATGGCGGTTCGTGTAAAAATAGCCCAGCGATGCATAATCATACGGTGCACTCCCCCATGCGGAAGGCTCCGTTATGTATGTTTTAGGCCGCTCCGAAATTTCAAGCGCCTTCAGCGAAAAATACAGCGTTCCCTCATAGTCGCCTCTCTCATACATGAATCTTGCCAGTTCCATCCACGGTTCGCGAAGATACGGCGCCTCTGCCGCCGCACGATAAAACCAGCTTTCCGCCTCAGCCATATCGTTCAGCGCCCTTAATGCCCTTGCGATAAAGCGCATTGACGCGCTCCTTTCATCCCTCCATACCGCGTTAGGCATGGCTAAATGCCTTTTCAAGGTCGCGATACACTCGTTCCATCTGTGATAAAACATGTATTCACGTCCGAGATAATGCATGTTCCGATCATTGGTGGGATCCTCCTCAACGCTCATCTCAAGCAGTCCAAGGTATTGAGCACGTGATTTCGTAGTATCCGCTAAATGATCGAGTTGAACCCCTTCTACCAACCGATGATTCAACTCTTCCTCACCCTCGTACTTCAGGATCTCATGCACCGGGTTTACCCATTTGAAACCATGACGCGCATGGATTTTGTCGATAAAAAATACCGTGCCCTCGCTTCCGTCATCGTTAAAGTTCCAAGTGAATCTATACCTTAAAAGATTCGCTCCCTTAGCCCATGCCTTTTCGATAAGATCACGCCACCCCGCATGGAATACCTCGTCCAGATCCGTACACACGCAGATATCGGCATCCATGGGTACGAGTTCAAGCGAACGATTTCTTGCAGTGTCGAATCGCCACGGAACAATCCGTTCCGACACGACATTCGCACCGCCCTTACTCAAAAGTTCAACCGTGTTATCGCTCGAACCGGTATCAAGCACATAAACGCCGTCGGCCTCGCTCATGGAAGCAATCCATCGCTCCGCGAATTTCGACTCATTCTTCGCTATCGCATAAACATATACTTTATACATCGACATATTTACCTCCAAATGCCCCCCACCCACGAAGGCGGGAGGCAATTTCAACTCAAAATATATCTCAGTTCAACGCTATGTTGTTACCGTTATTGCAACCTAACTATCATGCATGTTGCTGTTCCGCTCGTAATCACTTTCGCAATCGGATTCGCGGTCAAGACAACATAGGTAACAACTGCCCCGGCAGCTCCCCCTCTCATGTAGAACATGTCGGATCTGTTGAACCAGTAGGATCAGTAGCACCAACTGCACCCGATTCACCAGTCGCATCTATGTTTCCGGCTGCACCTACGGAACCGATCAGACCGATAGGTGCATTTGTTTGTGTCCAACTATGAAACCCATTGATTCACAAGGGTTTAAAACACATAACAGCAATATGATTAAACCGTATATCACACAAGAATTCATCTTGTAAGATTTTGAATCAGGCGACGGCTTTTGTTTTTATCAACCACTGATCTTCTTCACGGTAAGGGTCGCGTTTACACCGCTTCCCAGTGTAAGTCCTAAAGCAAGCAATGCGC
>JAFLSU010000055.1 GCA_022510765.1 Christensenellaceae bacterium | reverse complement strand
ATTGACAAAGGTGCCCGTTGGAGTACCGATATTGCTAAAGAATTGCAAGATGCATCTTTTGGTATTCTTTGCGTAACAAAGGATAACCTTTCCTCAGCATGGTTGAATTTTGAAGCTGGCGCACTCTCAAAGTCAATTGAACAGTCTAAGGTTTGTCCGTTTCTTGTTGATTTAAAACCGTCAGATATTCAGAATCATCCTATTCTACAGTTTCAGATGGCAAGTACAACAAAAGATGACGTATTTAGACTTTTTAAAAGCATAAATGCGAATTCAGGAGATACAAAATTAGGCGAGGAAGTTCTCAGCACTACATTTGAAACCTTTTGGCCTAAAATTGAAGACGCCCTTAAGTCGGCTTCTATAAATGATAGCGCATCTCCACCCAAAAAGAGTTCAAAAGATACCCAAGCCTCTTTAGAAGAAATTTTGGAGCTTGTACGTTATCAACATAAGCTGTTAAAGTCGCCAGAAGAGTTATTACCCGCAAGTTATTTGGGGGAAGCATTCAGGCAATTTAATAGATCTGAACCAAAAGAACTTTTATACGAGATTGATGAGCAGGTGCATGTAATTGATATGTTGGCAGCGGATGTTATAAAAGTCTGTGAACAGCAAGAGAATAGCGATGAATCGACTGAATGTGCAAAACTAATTTGGGAAATCCGAACTAGAGCGAGAAGGCTAAATTCGTTTATTAGGCGAAGGTTTTGAGAATAAAGCTTTATATCACTCTTTTAAGGGGCTGTTGCAAAAGCAAACTATTTGCGGGCAGCAGTCCCTAATCGACTATGCCCTTGTACGTTTTGACGCGAAAATCGCAAGCAGCGCTGCAATTATTGATGCCAATGCACCGCAGAGCGCGATCTCTCCCATCGTGACGATGCGGACTATGGTCAGCCTGTCGCCGAGAACGCTGATTACCGGGGCTAAATTTACCGTAAAATGAGGGTAAAGCAGGTAACATAGCGCTCCCGCTGCTGCGGCATGAATAAGCTTTATTTTGAAATATTCCATAGGACGTACCTTCGCCACGCCATTTGCTTGCAGATAAACGCAGATACCGCCAAGCGAAAGTACGGCGCAGATCAGAGTGCATTTAAGTTGTGGATTTGCCTGCGCATGGGCAATGATCCCGATTCCATTCGTCATTTCTAACACTCCGAACAAGGAACCCTTTAAGCAGGGGCTGAATGCGTTTGCGGCTCCGATTGCGTCAAAAATTCCTATTATAACCATGAAAAAAACCAGCGTGCCGCCTATTTGCAGGATCGTCGATACCGCATCGCGAATTGCATAAGGCAGTATCGATGTAAGCGGCGTGTACGCGGGAGAACTCGAGCTTAAACGTGAAAAATCGACTGCTGTTTGGCGGTTTTTGAGTATGAACATGAGCACAAGCATTAGCGCAGTTCCGTAGTGGCAGACAGCGATAAGAGGCGCAAGCCGCGCTTCTCCAAGCATCTTTGAGCATACGGTTCCAACGATGAAAACGGGGCTTGCAAGGTTGGTGATCGCACAAAGCTCCGATCTTTTTCGTTCATCTAATGCAGGGACAGCACCACCAAAGGCGGTATCGGTGAGCATCGTACCCGATGGGGAGCCGGATATGCAGGATATTGAAAATATTCTAAGCACCGTTCCTGCGAAACCTCCGCCTCCGACAGCAAAAGCATTCGCATATCTGAGAGCGGATACGCATACGAAAAACGGAAATAGAGATGGGAACACGTTAGAAATGAACAGCTCAAAACCGTTTGCTGCTCCCTGCATGGACTCTGCGCCGAATAGAACGAGCGCGACGCAGATGATTGAAATTATGATGATGAATGCATACCTCATAAACCTATGCTATGAGTTTAAGTTCAAAACATATGACGCATGAAATGAATGCAGTTTATATAACGATCAACTGGTGGGAAAAATCATCCTTTGCGGATTTATCCGTCGGGCAGGCGAGCGCACGGACAGAGGATGCACGCCGCGAATGCTCGAGTATGGCAAGCTGCGTTTCGTTGAGCTTTGATAGATCGGAATTTGCGATTACCACAGGCAGGCTTGCATTCTTTGCTAATTCCGAGAGAAGGGATATGCGCTCCTTGCGCACGCCGAGAACCCTCAAATATAATGCATCGGGTCGTGTTACCGCAATGGTTTGCAATTCATTTGTCGTGCCAAGCAACGCATTCATACAGATGCGTTTAAGCCTGCTCATCGTATAGCGTTTCGTTTTAACGTATGAGAGCAGCTCACCATATGTGCTTGATAAAGTGCAAAAACGTGCAAAAACGTTTTCCAATCCTTCCGACACATCGGCAAGCTTCGAGATCTCGTCGCTTCCAAGGGTTCGCAGGGCGAAAAGCACAGCGTCCGATAGCGAGTTTTCGCTTGCGGGAAAGCGTCCGTCCGAAAACTGCTTTTCTATGGTTTCGTAGACGAATTCGGGTATGCTTATGCGCACAGAATTAGCATGTCCTTCCGCAAAAGCTCTTCGAATTCGTGACGCTGAGGCGAAGTATCCGTTGGTTTTCGCGTCATTGTAGGCTGAACCCTGCCGCTTCACGGCAAAAGCACGCATAGTCGGAGCAAGACGATTTATAGCACGAAGGTATTCGATGCCGAGCGTATCATTGGGCGCAGAGGCATTGATCTCGATCCCCAATGAACGGAGCTGTTCGGATACGGCAGCGGGGTAGGGCAGACCCCAGTCAAGCATGATTCGCAGCGTTTCGCCGGATATGTCTGCATTTGCAGCTGAACTGAGCATGTCAATATCGCCGCTCTCGCTCCCGAAGCACAGGCCGTTTACAAGGTCGCTTGAATGAAGCAACTTTACACCCCCGTAAGCAAAGCGTTCAGCGCAGGCGAGGGATAGCACGTCGGGAAGCTCAATTACCAGATCAGCACCGCCAAGCAGCGCCCATTTGGCTCTTATAAACTTATCGGCGCAGGCGGGTTCGCCGCGCTGCACAAAGCTGCCGCTCATCGCAACAACGGCATAATCCGCATTTGACAGTCGCTTTGCCTCAGCGAGCTGGTACGCATGACCATTGTGAAACGGGTTGTATTCGGCAATGATACCGATTCCGCTCATTCTTCTCTCCTCTTAATAAACAGTATATCGAGAAATAGTATATTTCTGCTTTCCGTGCAAAACACGCTATATTATGTTATAATACAAATCGGTATGACCGTCAATGCTTTTTTTGGGTTCAAAGGAAGTTTGCGGTAAATTTTACGGCGGGCATACGCTTGCCAAATAAATATTCAGGAGTATAGAAATGAAAATTCTCGTTATCAATGCAGGAAGCTCCTCACTCAAGTATCAGCTTATCGACGTTGATACTGACAATGTTATTGCAAAGGGTCTTTGCGAACGCATCGGCATTGAAAACTCTAAGCTGACCTATAAGCCTGCGGGCAAGGAGCCATACGAACTCGTACAGGACATGAAGGATCACACCGATGCCATCAAGCTCGTTCTTGATGCGCTTGTTGATCCGGACAGGGGCGTTATATCAGATATGAGCGAAATTGACGCGGTAGGGCATCGCGTAGTACACGGCGGCGAGAAGTTTGCTGAATCCGTTTTGCTTACGGATGAGGTAATAGCAGCCATTGAAGGACTTAACGATCTGGCTCCTCTCCACAATCCCGCCAACCTTATGGGTATCCGTGCCTGCAAGGCGATCATGCCCAATGTGCCCATGGTGGGCGTATTCGACACTGCTTTCCATCAGACGATGCCAGCAGAGGCATTTATGTATGGACTTCCTTACGAAGCATACAAGGAGCACATGGTTCGCAGATACGGCTTTCACGGAACCTCGCATAACTATGTTACCCTCCGTGCGATCGATATGCTTGGCAAACCCGCCGAGGATACCAAGATAATCACCTGCCATCTCGGCAACGGTTCCTCAATAAGCGCGGTTAAGGGCGGAAAATGCATCGATACGAGCATGGGTCTGACCCCGCTCGAGGGCGTGCCGATGGGTACCCGCTGCGGCGATCTGGATCCCGCTATCGTAATTTACCTCATGAAAAAGCTCGGTCTCGATGCAAAAGACATGGATACCTACATGAACAAGAAGAGCGGTATGCTCGGTCTCAGCGGCGTATCGAGCGATTTCCGTGACCTTGGCGCTGCGGCGGCCGAAGGCAACGAACGTGCGGAACTCGCACTTAAAACCTTTGCTTACAAGGTAAAGAAATACATCGGAGCATATGCTGCGGCACTCAATGGCGTTGATGCGATAGTATTCACTGCCGGCGTTGGCGAAAACGACAAGGGTATGCGCGAACGTATT
>JAFLSU010000054.1 GCA_022510765.1 Christensenellaceae bacterium | reverse complement strand
CGCGGAATAATCCGCTGTGTATGTGATGTTTCCACATATGCAGGTCGGTGGATGCCTTCTACATCCTCCGGCTGCCGCACTTTTATGTTTCCGCTTAAATTATAATTTCTCCTGCAAAAATTGTCAACATAATTTTGAAAGTGGAATGGATTGCAAAATTAAATGTAAAATAAACTTGACATTTGGAAAGCAAGATGCTTTTATACATGTAAACTCACCTTATGGTGTTATGGGGGAAAGAAAATGAAAAGAATTAAGGCAGATGAACTCGAGATGTCAGTTACATATCGAGCGATGAGGGTCTCCTATGTATTTATGGTTTTAGCAATCATTGGATACTGCATCTATCATTGTATTCGTTTTAACGAATCACCGCATTTCCATATTTTGATCCTCTGTATTCAGGGCATTCTGTTTTTTGTCGTTAGGCTTTTCTTGTTACGTAAAATGACAATGGCGGAAAAGGAGGAAATATAATGAAAAGAGTTAAGCCAGACGAACTTGAGATATCCGTTACGTACAGAGCAATGAAGTATTCCTATGCATTTATGCTTTTAGGAATCTTTGGATACTACATCTATCATTATGTTCGGTTTAATGAACTTCCGCACTTCTTGACTGTAGTGGTCGGTATTCAGGGCAGTATGTTTCTTATACTCAGGCAGCTCTTTCTACATAAAATGACAACGGCGAAAAAACATGAAAAATAATGTTAAAGAATTAAGGATCGCTTTGAATTTACGGCAGGAAGACCTTGCAAATATGTTGGCTGTCAGCCGTCAAACGATCATCTCGGTCGAACTTGGCAGGTATTCTCCGTCTTTGGAACTCGCAATGAGAATTGCTCGTATTTTCAATAAGCCCGTTGAAGAGATTTTTATGCTTGATTGACTCCTCCATGTCCAAAATGGGTTTACCTGTTCAGAAAAGGGCAAAGCAAAACAGAATAATGCCCCTTCCCCACTCTAAATTTTCCCCCTTTCAGCTCCCGATCTATCCGGGAGTGGACACACCAAAGCTGGATAGCTTTCCCCTCCCCTTAAAAGTTTTAGGGTTCTTAGGGGACTTTTACAAAAGTCCCCTGAGCGGGGTTTGGGGCAGAGCCCCAATATTATATTCGTTTTTTTACGCACATGGGCTTGAAACATCGGGAGAAAATACTATAATACTCTACATAGAGTAAACTGGAGGCAAATATGGACACAAAGCTCATTTTTGTTACAGGCGGTGTGGTATCGTCCCTTGGCAAGGGTATCACCGCAGCCGCACTGGGCAGGCTTCTCAAGGCTCGGGGCTACGGCGTTTCTATTATGAAGCTCGACCCGTATCTCAATGTCGACCCGGGAACGATGAATCCATACCAGCATGGCGAGGTCTTCGTAACCGATGACGGAGCCGAAACCGATCTTGATATTGGCCATTACGAGCGTTTTATCAATGAGGATCTGACTAAATTAAACAATACCACCACCGGCCAGATTTACTCCGCCGTCCTTGACAGGGAACGCTGTGGCGGCTATCAGGGCGGTACGGTGCAGGTTATTCCCCATATCACGGATGAAATAAAGCTGCGTATCAGGCGGGCTATCCAAAAATTGCAGCCCCATATAATGATAGTCGAGATTGGCGGCACCGTCGGCGATATCGAATCCCAGCCGTTCCTTGAGGCCATCCGTCAGCTCAAAACCCAGCTTGAGGGCGATCAGTGCTGCTTCATTCACGTTACACTCATCCCCTACCTCTCCGCATCGGGTGAGCTTAAGACCAAGCCCACGCAGCATTCGGTCAAGGAGCTTCAGAGCATCGGCATCCAGCCCGATGTGCTCGTCTGCCGCAGTGATTACCCTATCGACAGAAGCATCCGCGCAAAGATAGGACTTTTCTGCAATGTCCCCGAGGATTATGTCATTGAAAACCTCAATGCCCGTTCGCTGTACGAGGTTCCCCTCATGCTTGAGGAGCGCGGGCTTTGCAGAAGCGTCTTAAAGGTGCTTGGGCTTGAGCAGCGCGAACCCGATCTCACCGAATGGCGCAAGATGGTCGAAAGCGACATCAACCCGTCCAATGAATGCACCATCGCTCTCGTCGGCAAATATGTCGAGCTGCATGACGCATATCTCTCCGTCGCGGAGGCGCTGAGGCACAGCGGTATCGCGAACAATGCCCGCGTCAACATAAAGTGGGTGGTCGCAGAGGACGTTCAGGAGGGCAATGTCGATGAAATCTTTGAAGGCATTGACGGCATCCTCGTCCCAGGCGGATTCGGTGAAAGAGGCCTTGAGGGAATGATGGTAGCCGCGCGCTATGCCCGTGAGCATAAGATGCCGTATTTCGGCATCTGTCTCGGTATGCAGATTGCGGTGATCGAATACGCCCGCCATGTCCTCGGCTGGAAGGACGCGCATTCCAAGGAGGTCGATTTCAATACCAAGCACCCGGTCATCGATCTTATGGAGGATCAGGTGAATAACCTCGAGCGCATCGGTGGTACGCTCCGTCTCGGAAGCTATACCTGCCACCTTGAACCAGGCAGCCTTGCCCGCAAAATGTACGGCAAGGACGAGGTGCATGAGCGTCATCGCCACAGGTACGAGTTCAATAACAGCTTCGTTGAAGATTTTAAGGCCGCAGGCGTAAAGTTCACCGGCTGGAATCCCCGCAGAGGGCTTGCGGAGATAATCGAACTTTCGGATCATCCGTGGTTCGTCGGCGTGCAGTTCCATCCCGAGCTTAAATCACGCCCAGATAACGCGCATCCGATATTCAAGGGCTTCATAGAAGCGGCTCTTTTGTGGCAGAATAATGCTAAGGGCGATATAAAGTAAAGCGGTAAACATTGGGAGACTACGTCCCCATTGGGAGACCACATCTCCCATAAAAAAATAAAAGGAGATACTATCATGGAAATCAATAAGAAGATGACTATCGAAGAGATCATCAATGTTGACAACGGCATTGCTAACATTCTGATGGCAAGCGGTATGCACTGCCTCGGCTGCGTAATGGCAAGCGGCGAGAACCTCGAGCAGGCCTGCGGCGTTCATGGAATCGACTGCGATGAGCTGGTCGCAAGGATCAACGCGCATCTCTCCGAAAAGTGGGGTAACTAAATAGATTTTAACCGATCGATACAAAAAAGAACCGTTCGTGGAGAATTTACCTACGAGCGGTTATTTTATCTTATAAGGCTCAAACGGCTGAGAATCACTCTATCCCCGCGATGCGCAAGCGCAACGAGCAACGCATGCGCAAAGAACTGCGCTTGCAGTGCGGTGCTGATTTTGCTCTATTTCCACTCTATTCCCGAGATGCGTGTGCCATCAACGGCGTTGATGGTCATGAAGGTTCTTCCGTCACGCTCATTTGTTGTGCCGTCTTTGAAATTGACACAGGTTTTTCCTACGAACTGCCAAGCAGGAACGTAGCGATAACCACCGTTTTTAATGGGTATCCTTACCATTACGAACCGTATCTCATCAATGATCAAGTCGCAGCTTTCGACGGATTCATCAACGTGCATCACGTCGTTCTCATCTATATTTACATAACCGCAGGTATTTACCAAGGTGTATTCAAGCCTTGCCTGTTTTTTGAACGCCTCATAAGCCTCCTCAAAGGAAACGAGACCTACGTTTTCGTTCTCTACCTCGGTGATAACATATGGACTTTCATAGGTGATCTCAGTCACCATTCGGTGTTGAATGGTTATCGTGAGAACTTCATTTCCGTTTACAAACGCATAGTCATTTTCAATGTTGACATCGCTTCCGACAAGTCCGCTGAAACCACGGTGATATTCAAGCTTATAACCGTAGCAGGACTGACCCTTTTTAAGCTCCTTTACAAACCACGTTCCGTTATGAACATAGACATCGGACAACGCCATTTCGTCCGCAAGCCCCATCTTTTCAAGTGTTTCGCTGCCCATTACGATAGCTTCGGATGCGCTCAGGGACGTTGTGCCCGCCTGTTCGGCAGTCCAAGTGGGTCCATGACCTTGGGATAAGTATGGTGAAATCTTATAGGAAAATTTGCTTACAATATCCCCTTCGGCTCGTGACTCCACATGTATTTGGATATACATGGAATCGTCGGTCTGTGCGGTCATCTTCACAAATTGGCGTTCCGACTGTATAATATCTTCCCACGAATCGCCGTACAATTCAGCGCGGTATCGGGTCTCCGGCATTGAATAGTTTGCATAATAATAATCCAGGGTGTGGTAAGTAAAATCCGTGGGACTTTGTTCATGGGTCTCCGGCAAGGTAGGAATCAGCTTCTCGTACTCCACGACCATTGCTTTGCACTGCTCGTAATACGCCCGAGCATCATCCTCGTCTCCGTTTTGATAGTTTTCAAGAAACTCTTCCCAGGACATTGCAACCTTTTCCTGATAGTTTTTAAGGTATTTTTGAGCATCGGACTTCAGCAGCACAGCCTCATCATCGTAGAATATCACGCCCGGGTGCATCTTTTCGGTAAAGCTTTTAATGAATTCGCCCGAAATTATCGTAGGCTCAACCTCGACGACGGGAACGGACTGAACATCAGGAACGACTACATCAGCGTCTACTTTGACCGTAACATCCGTATCGGTACTTTCAAATTCGTCAGTCTGCTCGGTCGGGAAATTGTAAATCGTACTAAGATTTTCTTCGGGTGCTTCCGGGGTCGGAATAGGAGTTGCTTCTATTTTATCGTTCAGCTCGGTATCGTCCCCCGCATTAACTATCGGCGCGTCCGGCGTTGGCTGGCAGGCGCAGAGGAAGAACGCAAAAGCAA
>JAFLSU010000053.1 GCA_022510765.1 Christensenellaceae bacterium | reverse complement strand
GAGCGCCGCCTTGCCAAGGCGGAGGTGGCGGGTTCGAGCCCCGTTTCCCGCTCCAGGAAAAAAGACACCCAAAGGTGTCTTTTTTCGAACTAAGTGTTCCGCTTATGCGGAACACTTAATTTCACTTTGCGCCAAAGGCGCAAAACTTCACTTGGGCGTAAGCCCAAACTTCACTGCGGCATCGTCGCAACTTCACAAAACACATTCAGAGCGATTGCCCGGGAATTTTCTGCTTTCGTCCACAAAAAAGCATCGGTTCCCCCATTACAAAAGGGTGTCCCACAAGCCAAAATACGGCTCTTGGGACACCTTCGTTTATTTTACCAAATATTCTTATCAGCTCAGTTCAAACGCGCCCGTATAAAGCTTATAATACCTTCCGCGCTGCGCAATGAGGTCGCTATGGTCGCCACGTTCGATGATATGCCCATGCTCAAGCACCATGATGGCGTTGGAGTTTCGGACGGTGGAGAGGCGATGCGCTATGACGAACACGGTTCTGCCATTCATAAGCTCATCCATGCCCTTCTCTATCAATGCCTCGGTGCGCGTGTCGATGGAGCTGGTCGCCTCATCGAGTATGAGCACCGGGGGATCCGCAACCGCCGCACGCGCGATCGCAAGGAGCTGCCGCTGTCCCTGGGAGAGGTTTTCGCCATCGTCAACTATCATGGTGTCATAGCCATTCGGCAGGTGCATGATGAACGAATGCGCATTGGCAAGCTTTGCAGCTCTAATGACCTCCTCATCCGTTGCTTCATCGCGGCCGTAGCGGATGTTTTCCATGACGGTTCCCGTGAACAGGTGCGTATCCTGGAGCACCATTGCAAGACTCCTGCGCAGATCATCCTTGCGTATATCGCGGATGTTTATGCCGTCGTAGGTTATCTCGCCCTGCTGAATATCGTAAAAACGGTTGATGAGGTTCGTGATGGTCGTCTTGCCCGCGCCCGTGGAGCCGACAAAGGCGATCTTTTGACCGGGTTTTGCGTAAAGACTTATGTTGTCGAGCACGATCTTCTCCTCATCGTAACCAAATGTTACGTCATTGAAGCGCACATCGCCGCGAACCTCGATAAGCTCCTCGGGATGCTCGACCGTCTTCATAACGGGCGTTCCGTCAGGATTTTGCTCTCCCGTTTCAACGTATTCTATCCATGCGGGCCTTTTCCATGCCCATACGCCCGTGCGCTCGCCGCATTCTATAAGGCTGCCGCCCTCATCACGCCTTGCGTTGCACAGAGTGACGCTGCCCTCGTCCACCTCGGGTTCGGCATCGATAAGATTAAATATACGCTCGGCACCCGCAAGCGCGGAGAGTATCGAGTTGAACTGCTGGCTCATCATCGTGATGGGCTGAGCAAAATTTCGCGTGTATTGCAGGAACGTAATGAGCTGACCGACCGTAAGGGTGAGAAGTGCGCCGTAATTGCCGGTCGCCGCTGCAATGACCATGAGCGTACCAAGCACTGCAGTAATCGCGTACTGGATGTAACTCAGATTGCCCATGATAGGCATAAGTATACTCGCCCAGGTGTTCGCTCCCGCTTCCGCTTGACGGAGATTATCGTTTATCACGGCGAATTCCGATTCTATCTTGTCCTCTCGGCAGAATACCTTCACGACCTTCTGTCCCTCGGTCATCTCCTCGATATAGCCGTTGGCGCGTCCAAGAGCAGCCTGACGCTTCTTATAATATGCGCCACTCCGCTTACCGAGCGATTTTACAACGAAAATCATGAGCGCAAGCATGACGAGCGTTATCAGAGTCAGCATGGGGCTTAGAATTATCATCATCACAAGCACGCTTACGACCCTGAAAACGCTGTTCATAAGCTGCGGAATGCTCTGACTCACCATTTCACGCATACTGTCGGTGTCGTTGGTGTACCTGCTCATTATCTCGCCATGGGTGCGGGTATCGAAATACTTTATCGGAAGCTTCTGCATCTTGGCAAACATCTCCTTGCGGATGTCGGTCAGTATGCCTGTTGAAACATTGAGCATGAGCCTGCTGTGAATATAGATGCAGACCGCGCCGATAAGGTATACCACCGCCATTCTGAGAATTGCGCCCAGGAACGCCGACCAGGCTTCGGGCGTTCTGCCGTTCTGCACCATCGGAGCGATATGGTTGTCGATTATCGGGGTGAGCTGCGCCGTTCCATAGACATTGGCCTCAGCCGCAACGATTATACATATCGCCACGATGACGAGCGTCCAAGTGTATCGCCCGAAGTATTTTATAAGTCTCAGGAAGGTTCCCTTGGTGTTCTTTGGCTTTGCGAACCTTGCCCGTTCGCCGCCGCGCAGATTCCTTGTATCCTTTGCACTCATTACGCTTCACTCCCTTTCATCTGGGATTCATATACCTCGCGGTAAATATCGTTGGTCTTCAAAAGCTTTTCGGGGGTGTCGAAGGCGACTACCCTGCCGTTATCGAGCACGATTACCCTGTCAGCGTCCATGACCGAGGCGATGCGCTGGGCGATGATGAAGGTTGTCGTTCCCCGAAGCTCGGTTCTTAGTGCGTGGCGGATCGCCGCGTCGGTCGCGGTATCGCAGGCACTCGTTGAGTCGTCCAAGATGACGACCTTTGGGTTCTTGAGCAATGCCCTTGCGATGCAGAGCCTCTGCTTCTGTCCGCCCGAGACGTTTACGCCGCCCTGCCCGAGGTTGGTCTTATAGCCCTCCGGGAAGCTCATTATGAAATCATGTGCCTGAGCCGCCCTGCACGCTGCGTGAATCTGCTCCTCCGTGGCATTTTCGTTGCCCCAGCGGAGGTTTTCTTCGATCGTACCGCTGAAAAGCAGGTTGGTCTGAAGCACCATCGCTACCGAATCACGAAGGGCATCGAGCTTATACTCCCTAACATCGTGTCCACCAACTCGTATGCTGCCGTTCAGCACGTCATACAGCCTTGGAATGAGCTGCACGAGGGTGGTCTTCGCGGAACCCGTTCCGCCGATGATGCCGACCGTCTCGCCCGAGCGCACTCTGAAGCTGACGTTTTCGAGGGTAAGGTTTTCGGGGTTCTTGCTGTATGAAAAATCCACCATATTGAACTCCACGCTGCCGTCCTCCACGGAAAGATGGGGGTCTGCGTCATCGTCGTTGACATCGATCTGTTCATCCAGCACCTCTGTTATACGCTTCTGGGATGCTCTCGTGATAATGAAGCTTACAAATATCATTGAGAGCATCATGACGCTCGAAAGGATCTGCCCGATATAGGCAAGGAAGCCCGAAAGATCGCCCACGAGCATATCGCCTCCCACAATTAGCGAACCGCCGAAATAGCATACCGATACCATCGCCGCATAGAAGATGAGCTGCGAAATTGGGTTGTTCCAGATTACGATCCTTTCCGCAGCGACCTGCGCACGGCGGAGAGTGTCGGCAGCATCGTTGAAGCTGACCGTTTCGTCCTCACCCTTTACGAACGCCTTGACTACGCGGATAGCAATGAGGTTTTCCTGTACCCTTGCGTTCATAAGATCCATCTTTGTAAGCATCTTTTCAAAGAATGGATGCGCCTTTATCATGATAAACAGCATCACGAATCCAAGAACGGGTATCGAAACCGCAAAGACTATCGCAAGCTTTGCATTCACAGCGATGGCGAAGCAGAACGCCGTTATCATTATAACGAAATTGCGCACGGTCATCCTGATAAGCATCGTAAAGAGGTTCTGTATATTGGTAACGTCGGTTGTGAGCCTCGTAATAAGGCTTGCAGTCGAGAACCTATCTACATTTGCAAACGAGAACGACTGTATCTTTTTGAACAGCATATTTCGAAGGTTCATCGCAAAACCCGTGCCCGCGACCGCCGCAAACCTTGCGCAGAGTGCACCCGCGCCGAGTGCGAGGAACGCCATGAGCAGCATCAGTCCGCCTATCGAAAGTATGATGTTCATGTTGGGCGTTTCGACATCGATGCCCTCGTTGATGAGCTTCGTCATCAGGAACGGAATGAGTATTTCAAGCACGCCCTCGGCAACGATCATCAGCGATGCTCCAACGGTCTGCTTCTCATAACCGCGAACGGCGGGAAGCATTTTTTTAAGCATTCCGTTCTTCTTTTTATTCTTTTCTTTTTCAATCATCGGATATTTCTCCCTTCCGAGCTTTTTCGCCCTTGACTTGCTCATTCAAGCTTCGGTTCCTGTCGCATCCGCGCCTTACCAATTCGGACAGCTCCATGTTGTTCATGCCGTCCGTTACCGAGGATTCGAGGTTATGCACCATTCGGGCAAGCATCGAGCTTACTGTATCGCGCTCCTCCTCCGAAAACCCGAAAAGCATCCTTTCGTTCATGGAGTTGAACACTTCACGGCATTTCTCGGAAGCTAAAATGCCCTTCTCCGTTATATGCAGGCTGTTGGCTCTTAAGTTGCCCTTTTGAGTGACCCGCTCGATGAATTCCGAAGCTTCCATTCGCTTTATGCTCTGTGCGATTGCCGCCGGGGACACCTGAAGCTCCGAAGCGACATCCGCCTGCGAACAGCCGGGATTGGCTTGAATGAACTCAAGCGCACGCATCTGACCCGGCGGGATCAAATCATCCCCTGCGTTGCGCAGGTGCAGACATGTGAGCAGGTCGATTCGATGCAGCTGCCTGCCGATGTACCTTTTTTTCATGGCAATACTCCTTTCTTCAATATTTAACTATCAAACTCCTTGGCACTTGATAGTTAAGCAGTTAAATGTCAACCGCTTAATAATTAAGCGGTTAACTATTAAGCACTTAACGAATCGGAAGTATAACAGCTTTTGGATGCGATGTCAACAATCAAATGCAAAAAATACATATGAGGAAAATATAATCCTTTGCGCTGCTCATAGCGCAGCAGGCAAATCGCCGTTTCGCAATACGGCAAATCTAAGATAAAAACGAGGGTGCAACGCGCGGGATAAAAAGAAAAAGCCCGTATCGAACGGACTTTTTTCTTTGGTACACCTTCAGGGGCTCGAACCCTGGACACCCTGATTAAGAGTCAGGTGCTCTACCA
>JAFLSU010000052.1 GCA_022510765.1 Christensenellaceae bacterium | reverse complement strand
TTCCCCCATGCACGAATACATCAATCTGACGGCGGACAACATCGCGGGCGAGCACGTCTGCTGCGCAATCGGGAACCCCAAGCATCAGGCCGGGGTGGAGAAAAAGAAAGAGTGGATTAAGGCGCGGCAGGCAGACGGATTGGCTTTGGCGCGTGAATGAAAGATGAAGCCCCCGCCCCCTTGTAGGGAGCGGGGCGTGCCATTACTGGAGCGTTCCGTCCCTCCACAAAACAGGAGTTACGCGAACATAATAATTTCCCCATCTTGCAAAAACAGCTATGTAGTTAGTAGCAGTACCACTATAAGATGTAGCTGTAGGTTCTAATTCTTCGTAGTCATGGGAATACATGGATGGAGATTTATTATGAAGTTTCCATAAAGCTTCATCAGCTGGGTAAGATTTCGAGGTAGAGGTTACAAAATACAGTTTGTCCGGTTCTTTCCCGAAGTCAATGTCCCAAAAATATGTGTAAGAGCCACCACCAGACAGAGCATAAAATTCTTTGCATTCTATCTTTATCATATCTTTTGGATAAATCAATTCGCTTTTAGTGCCATTTGTGTCAATTTGATAGGCATAGCCATCATTGTCATCAGGCGAAATATAAGCAGAGTCAGACTTTTTTACATAATAATCAATATATGAATAATCATCATAACTTTCGTTAGTAGAACCTTTAAAGGTTTTCTTTTTAGTTGTGCCCGCATTGTAATCAATTTGCTCGCCATTTGCTATGCCCTTGTACAAATCAAAGTTTTTGTCAAGAGCGGGCGGGAAAATCACATTTCCGTTAGGAGCATAGTCGGAATTATAGGAGCTTGTAACATTAAAGACCTTTACATACTCATTCAAAACAGGAGTCACGCGGATATAATAATTCCCGTATTTCGCAAAAATCGCTACATTTTCGCCTATACTAGAAGAGGTAAAGCGTGATTCTGTCGGACTCAGCTCTTCGTACTCAGTAACACGGTCGGCGTTAATATAATTATGGAGTTTCCAAAAAGATCTGTAAGTGCAAGCCGCGCCTCCGCGTACAAAATACAGTTTGTCCGGCTGCTCGCTGAACTCAAACTCCCATGAGTATGATGAGTCTGAATCTTTTTTGAAATACTTGCATTTTATCGCTGTAATGTCTTTTGGATAAATCAATTCGCTTCTGACATCTACAGAACCATCATACGACCGAATTTGATAGGCATAGGTGTCATCGTCATCAGGCGAAAGATAAGCGGTGTCAGACTTTTTTATATGCCATGCATTGATAGCAGCCCAACCTAAGTTTACATAATCATTATTACGCCCATCAAAGGTTTTAGTTTCAGTTGTGCTCGCCTTGTAATCAACTTGCCCATCTTCTACTATGCCCTTGTATAAAAAGACGGGCACATTAGCGACTGGCGGGAAAAACACGTTCCAGTTAGGCGCAGTGCTGTCGGTAGAGTCGCTTGTAATATTAAAGATTCTTACCATATCTTCAGAATTCGTGCCATCATCTGTATCTTCGATTGTGTCATCACCTGTATCTTTATCCAACACAGGAGTTACGCGCACGTAATAGTCGCCGTATTTCGCGAAAATCGCAGCTTCATAACCTTCCCGAGAAGTAGTAAAGTTTGAAGAGGCAGAATCCAGTTCTTCAAACTCATAAAAATAACTGGAGTAAGTATCGTGATAGCCAGGAAGTTTCCAGAAAGATTTATAAATGCAAACATTTGATGTTCCTTGCACAAAATACAGGCTGTCCGGCTGCTCGCTGAACTCAAACTCCCATGAGTAATAAGTCGCATTCTTTTCAAAACTTTTGCATTTTACACTTATTATATCGTTTGGGTAGAACAATTCGCTTGTGGAAGTTCCATCATATGACTGCATTTGATAGGCATAAGTCCCATCGTCATCACTCGAAAGATAAAGCTCATCAGTGCTACTCACATAATATGAAGTAATGGCAGCCCCACCATTCCTTTCATAATCATAATTACGACCTTTAAATGATTTATATCCCGTTGTGCTCGCACTATAATCAATTTGTCCATCCTGAACAATGCCCTTGTATAAATAAAAGTCCTTGTTTAGAACTGTCGGAAAAATCACGTTCCAGTCAGGCGCCGTGATGCCGGTAGAATCGCTTGTAGTATTAAAAACCCTTGCCATAGTTTTAGGCGTTGTGTCTGTATCTGTTTCAGGAGTTTCGCGTTCTCTAAATGTGTCTTTAAAATCAAATTTCTCGTTAAGAAAATTGGCGCAGCCATAAAACATCAGCAGACTTGCCGCAAATAAAAATACTCTAATCTTCTTCATATTCTATACCTCTGTCAAACAAAACCGAAAATTCTTTCCCATCGTATCCATTGCATTTGGAATGCGGACACGTGCCTAGTTAAAATGAAAAGTCCAACGAATTCCGACAGAAAATGAATCAGCAAATTTTGGTATCCCCGGAAACAGCATCAGCGAGTAGCACCCAATCAAATCGAATGAGTACGCTCCATTACCACCTGCACCTGCAAGTGGCAGTACACCCCCAACCGACTGTTTTAAAAAGAACTGATTGCCAATATATATATCTTTCCTTTCCCATTCTTTTCTCTCTTCTGTGCTTATTATTCCACCTATGTCGAACAAATAGTACACGGCGGGATGCCACTTGAAAATATGTATGCGCCTGTTCACACCAATGCCACCGTAAATATTAAAGAAGCCAACATCTTGAGTGTTATCGGAAGTGGTGGCCGATCCTCCGATGCCAAAATCTAGGAACATCCAAGAGCGCAATGCGATATCCAGATATACATTGACACCCATGAGTTTGTAATCGGAGTCTAAAGCAATGTATGTGAAGTCCACTCCTAATCCACCGAGACCGCCCCCGCCAAGTTCATGGTAAAAGCCTTTCTGTGCCTCCATTCGCTCTTTCTGTGCCGAAATCTCGGCCCACTGTGCTTGTATATAAGCGGCAATATCTTCCGCAGTGCGTATGTCGCAGACAGGCTGCATGGTGCGGGCAACGCTCTGGTGAAGGCTGACCTCCTGCACGGTTTTGCCCGTACTGGTGTCTTTTACACGCAGCCTCTGAAAAGTGAACGTGTACTTGCTCGGCTCGTTGTCAGGCGCGGCGTTTACGGTATAATCAATCTCGTAATACAGGATAGGAACTCCGCGCAGGAGCAGGGTGTTGTATATGTCCACATTGTCCATGTACTCGTCATACTCCTTGGAGCTCTTATCGGTAACGGGTTGTTTTCCTGAGACCGCCCTGTACTCTAGCTCAAAATCGCCCTGGTGCAGCAGTATGCCGTCGGAGTAAAGCGAGAAATACGCCTTCCAGATTTTGTTAGTGCCGCTGTACGCCCCGTAACTCACCTTAAGCTCGTCACCCAGGCTGCTCACGGTTCTGACCCCTTTGATTTTCTGCTGGTCATTCCTTATTTCTTTGAGCAGCTCCTCATCCTGCTTGGCGACCCTGGCTCTCACCTCTTTGGCCTCTTTCTCGAACTTTTCGTCCAGCTGAAACAGGGCCACAGAAATTTCGTTTCGCCGATCCTGCTGTGCTTTTTCCGTGGGCACGCCGCCATCAGTCTCCCCAAGCCTGTATTCCCTGCTGCTGATTCTCTGCTTCTCGTCTGCTTTGTCTTTCTCCGTCTGCGCGCTAAGCTCCTGAATCCGCGCCTCCACGCCCTGCCTTATCTCCACAAGCGCCCTCTTCTTTCTCTCAATCACGTTTATCTGACCGAAGACGCCCTGTCTCTCCATTTTGAGCTTGCGCACCTCGGCCGCCTTTGCCTCTGCCTCTGCGGAAAGACTGTCGCGCTTTCTTTTCAGCTCATCGGATCGAATTGCCTCATTTTTGGCATCTTCCGCAGCCTGCTTCTTCTGCTCGGCAAGCTCGGCGAGCCGCCTCTGCTCGCTCTGCTGCTTTTCGGCAAGCAAGGCTTTCTCCGCCTCGATTTTCTTGGTGTTCTCAACCGCATTCAGGTCATTGCTCACGGCCAGCGCGCGCAGCTCCTCGTCGAACTGATCCATCATCCTCTTGTACTGCTCCTCGTTCTGCCGCGCGAGCGCAAGCTGGTCGTCTATCGAAAAGTCCGCCGTACCGTGTTCCAAAGCCTGTTTTTGGATTGGATTTATCGCGATGTTCAGTTGATCGGCAAGAGCCAGCGTTATCTCGTCGATTGCGCCGGTGTTTTCGTAAAGCGCCTCCGCGCTCTTGTATTCCTTGGATGTCGCCGTTGCCAGCTGTTCGGCGGTCTTGATGTCGGTGTAGTCCACGCTGATGGTATAGCCCTTGCCGGTTTTTCTTATTCTCGCTAATACGGCGAACTTCGCCGTTCTGAGTTTGCCCGCTGGGATTGCCTCGCTCTCGTCGCGTCCGCTATCTTCCGATTCGCGCTGGAGCTGCTTCACTATCGCCTCCGATGCGGAGTCAGCCACAGTCCTCAAGCCCAAGTATTCCTGCAAGTTTGACTTGAGCTTGTCCTGAATCTGTCCGGGAAGCCACACCGTCTCGTCCCTCGGAAGGTTCACGCTTTCCGGCATTCGCACTTGCACCGTCTGCTGCGCGAACGCCGCCACGCCAAGCACCACGAATATGGCTAAAAATGCAAGTTTCTTTTTCATCCTGTATCTCCTGTGGTCGTTTATCTGTATTCCGTGCGCCAGATTTTATTGGCTCTTGACTAGTTAAAACCCAAACATTCCCTAATCAAGATACGTCTTCTTGTACAGCCTCTTGATAAGAGGCAGCAGGTCGTCGTTGCGGTGGTTGTACCACCACCGCTTGAAACTTCGTTACGAGTGCGCACTCTTTCAAGTGTAGCACAAAGGCGGCGGTGCTACAACCGTTGAAATTCGCAAGCCGCCTCTTGGCGAAACCCCACGCAAACCGCTGGTTTGCACGTTCTCGATGCCGTTGACGTGGCTCTTGCCACGCAAACTCGTTCTCGCTGTGGTATTCGCAGCGAAACCTCCAGCGACACACGGTAATGCTCGTAGCCGCCTGAGCACGAGGCCGTCATACACCCTTCAGCCGTCCGTGTAAATCGTTGATTGTTCAAGAATTAGCCCCTTGATGACCGGCA
>JAFLSU010000051.1 GCA_022510765.1 Christensenellaceae bacterium | reverse complement strand
CTGTTACTCCGACGGTAACTCCGACTGTTACTCCGACGGTAACTCCGACTGTTACCCCGACAGTTACTCCGACAGTTACTCCGACAGTTACTCCGACGGCCACCCCTGAGGTTCCCACTCCGACGCCCACCGCGCCGGTAACCGACGAGCCCACTCCGACGCCGTCCGCACCGGTAACCGATGAGCCCACTCCGACGCCGTCCGCACCTGTAACCGATGAGCCCACTCCGACGCCCACCGCACCGGTAACCGATGAGCCCACTCAGGAGCCCACCGATGGCCCCATCACCCCGCCGCCGACGACCGGTACTATCAGCCTTGTTGGCCTTGGTGTTGCGGCAGTGCTCGCTGGCACAGGCGTAGTTCTCTTCAGGAAAAAGGAAGAGGAGTAATCTAAACTAAGATTTAAGCCAAAAGCTTGAATCGAACCGACAAACAAAGCCCCCACAGGTTTGCCTGCGGGGGCTTTAATCATACAAGGATCAGTAGTTGCATGAGTGATTAGCGTATGCCACCTGAGAATGGCTCACATTGCATTAAATCAGTAATGCAAATATGATAAGGGAATGTACGAAGCGAAAGAAGGAGTTCCATCGGAAATCAATCAAAGATGCCAACACAGGTTCACATTCACAGAACCATAGTTTTGCGACCAAGGTGAATAGGTAATGACCTTTCTCGCAATCAATAGTGTATCATCTTCTCGGCACGATCAGCTCACGAAAACTAACATCGAATACCTTAGCGCAGAGGGAGTACAATAGCTCATAGAGGGCGAAAGCAACCTGAAGAGCGACTATAATAATCCACAATGGAATCTCAGGGATCATTGTGAATATGTTTAATTCGAGGATCCAGATAGTGAGAAGGAAAGCTAAGGCGGATATAATATCGCAGGCAATGATCTTTAATGCGAACGAAACGAATCTGTCCGGAATCAATCGATCAAAACCATACTTTATCATGCCGAAACAACCGAGAAACAAAAGGTAAGCCGCCGAATAAAGCTTGTCAGGGATAATCAAAAGCGAAATTGCTCCCGTTGCAATGTACGTCAGCAGCGCAAAGGGAAAGCCTTTCGGTTCATTCAAGGGTATCCATATGCATAGCGACGACAGAAACATCAGCGCAAGCTTTATTGCCGGAACGATGGAAGCAGCATACAAACAGACAACCCCAATAGCGGAACTCATTGCTGCGACGGTCAATCGTGTTGTGGTGTCCAATCTTCTCATTAGCAGCACCTAATCAGATCGCCGCCCATGCATTCGCAGCAAGCATCGGCGCAAAGCAGGGTTCCACATACATTGCATGCAGTATCCACATTGTTTGAGTTGCCTGCGTCGTAATTGTGATAGGTGCGGGAACCACGGGAATTAAGCATATTGAATGCCTGACGGTATTCGACGTTGGAGGGATCCATGCTTGTTGCCTGCGATAGATGGTCATACGCGAACGAGTACTCGCCGCTTCTAAAATACACGATGCCGTAGAGATAGTGCCATTCAGCATTATGCAATGGTATTCCATCCAAAATCGCAGCGGCCTCGCGGAGCGACTGATTGTTCAAGCACTGCCGCACTCTCTGGAACTCAGCAGCATATTGTCCGGAATACGATGATGAATTGCTCGATCCACCATATGAATAATTATAGGAACCATGCGAACCGCTTGCACCACCGTAAGTTGACGATGAGGAGCCACTCGCACGCTGCTTCACTATAGTATCGTATGCCTGGTTAATTGCCTTGAGCTTCTCATCAGCAAGGTTCTTTAATGGGTTATCCTGATAGCGATCAGGATGATATTTTTTTACAAGCTTCAGATATGCAGCGCGAATTTCTTCATTCGTGGCAGTTTCCGAAACGCCCAGTACTTCATAGGGATTCATTATTCTGCGCTTCCCTCCTTATTAAATATCCTGTCCGCCGCCGCAAAACAGCCCTGCAGCACTATGTTATCAATAAGCTCACGATCATAGCGTACTTCAAGCAGATTATATGCTGAAATGGCGGAATTTATAGAAAAACTAATTAAAAACTCGGCACTTGCGCGATCGGTATTTGAAAGAACAAAGGGGTTGTAGAGTCTGTGCTTTTCATCCGATTGGCGATCATCCCACGCGTCAAGCAGATAGATGTATCGACCCAAATGGTATCCTAATTCGCTTAGAGCCTGTGCGTTGCCATGGGGGGCGGGGGAGGCAACAAGCACATCGCGCAGAAGCACGCCGAATGAGTCGGCAGCGGTATCGGGCGAGATAATGCGCTTCTTTTCAATCGCGGAGAGCTTTGCTAAATTATCGGCAATCGAAGAGGCAACGGTCGGATAATCGCGCTTGGCCTTGAAGAAGGCGCGGTATAGCGGCAATTTGGCGACCGAATGAAACGGTTTGCCATCTTCAACGTCATCGCTAAGCTTATACATTGAGAGCATCACGCAGACCGCCGCAGCGAAGTCTAGAGCGGGCGACTCGCCATCGATCATTGCCCTCTTGCGGGAGAAAGGCTTAAATTGACATGCATGAGGGGAGCAGGGTAGGGGAGCATAGCCATCAATGCTATGGTAGCTTGCTTCATGGCAGCATGCACATTCGCTTCCTGTATCACGACCATAGATTTCACAGCTCTTGAGAGAATGGATCAGCATTGCCAGAAAAGCGCAATCGTAGCTTAGGCAGGCACGGGAAACAAGCCCGTAGCGTTTACCCAAGCAGCGGCAAAGACCACAGTACCATGCTTCGTATCTGGTCTTATCCCGAACACGCAGCTCCGGTATATTAGGCGTGATGTATCCGAACAAATGACCGCTCCTTTAAACTTCGATAATGATCCTGCACCGATGCTCAGCATCGACGGAGAATGCACACTTTCACAAATAATATTTTACAACAAATCGAGTTTATTTTCAACAGAAACAACGAGAGTTTTATGTCAAAAATTTAGCAAAGTGGGCTTAAATGTGGAATTTGAGTTATAACCCGTCACGAGTGCACGAAAGAACCAGCGAGCTTTGAATTCATACGGAATCTGTGGTATAATGAATGCGGAAGATGATTACGATATAGGAGTAATTCTTCATAGAAGTATCGCTTCATGTTATCGTAACGTAATCAATTTCGCGTTCAGCGAAATCGTGCTGAATCTCGAAAGAAAGGAACCTTTGCAGCGCAAGGGCGTGGGATCATTATGAGATTTTATATTGCGGCTGATACTGCCAGCTTCGACCATGCACGGGAGGTTTCCGCCGTACTCACGCGCAACGGACATGAACAGACTTATGATCAGATGGCTAATGGTGATATTCGCAGGGACGGCGCGGAGCGCATGAGCGGAGTTTCCTTTAATCAGACCAGAGCGGTTCGCGATGCGGAGTTGGTGATTGCGCTCCTTCCAGGCGGGCAGGATATGCATACCGAGCTTGGAGTTGCGATTGCGAGCCGAAGCAATAAGCGAGTCATACTTTGGAGCGAATCCGGTGATGAGTTTATGCCCGATGAACGCACTTGTGTATTTTATTTTCATCCATACTTGGAACGACTTGTATGTCCGTTTGATGAATTGCTCACGATACTTGACACGGACAGGATAGACATCATCTAAAACAGAAACGCTTATGGGCATATTTTTAAGCCTTGCGTATCCTGGCCTTGAAAATTCGCCCAAAACCCGCTTTAGAACCGTACTTTTTTCTACAAGCTCAACCCCAACTATTGACATTGAGTCCAAGTACAAACTGAAATTAATAGTACAAGACAGTTTAAAACTCGGAGGATATCATGAGTAAAGATTGGTTATTTATGGGGGATGGATATATTTGCGACCTTAGAGCAGTCGGAGTTTTAATTAAGGATGATATGATTTTAGTACAGCGGGATAAAGGCGGAACTGAGTACGCTCTTCCTGGTGGTCATGTAAGAATAGGAGAAACTACGGTTGATGGCCTTATCAGAGAATATAAGGAAGAAACAGGTGCAGATATAAAATGCAGGCGCTTATTATGGATAGAAGAATGCTTTTGGAATTGGAATGGCAGAGATGCACATAACATAGCTTTTTACTATCTGATAGACTTGTGTGAAAGTTCAGATATTTCGATTGGGGCTGAGTTTGTATCCCATAAAGATAATTGCAATGTGCTTATCGGATGGATACCAATAAAAAAGCTTGTAGATATAATAATTTATCCTGATTTTATTAAAAGAGAAATTTACAACCTGAGTTCATCACCGAAACACTTTGTTACAAAGGCTTAATGTAAGTTCCGGTTTATCGTTCTGATAGAAACGGATGCACCCATAAACACACTTTGCACACTTCTTTCTACAAGCTTAACCCCAACTATTGACATTGAGCCGAACTAACTAAAGGGTCAGCCGATCGGCTGACCCTTTGCATTGCATAACAGCAGTTAGCTCACTTATTCAATGACGCTGGTAACAACGCCGGAAGCAACGGTGCGACCGCCTTCACGGATAGCGAAGCGGAGACCCTCGTCCATTGCGATCGGGGTGATGAGTTCGATTTCCATGCGGATGTTGTCGCCAGGCATAACCATCTCAACGCCCTCGGGGAGCTTGATGACGCCGGTAACGTCAGTTGTTCTGAAATAGAACTGGGGACGATAGCCGGAGAAGAAGGGGGTATGACGTCCGCCTTCTTCCTTGGTCAGAACGTAAACCTCGGAATTGAAGTGGGTGTGGGGATGGATGGAACCGGGCTTTGCGAGAACCTGGCCGCGCTCGACCTCGGACCTCTGGATACCACGGAGCAGAGCACCGATGTTGTCGCCAGCAATAGCCTGATCGAGGAGCTTGCGGAACATTTCAACGCCGGTAACAACGGTCTGCTTGGTTTCGCGGAGACCAACGATCTGAACGGGATCGTTTACCTTAACTACACCGCGCTCAACACGGCCGGTAGCAACGGTACCACGACCGGTGATGGTGAATACGTCTTCAACAGGCATAAGGAAGGGCTTGTCGGAAGCACGCTCGGGTTCGGGGATGTAGCTATCAACAGCATTCATCAGCTCGAAAATGCACTGGCAAGCAGGGGTGTCCTTTGCGATCTTGCCATCGGTGAGAGCTTCGAGAGCCTGGAGAGCGGAACCCTTTACGATTGGGATATCATCGCCGGGGAAGTCATAGCTGGAGAGCAGCTCACGGATTTCCATTTCTACGAGCTCGAGCAGCTCTTCGTCGTCAACCTGGTCAACCTTGTTCATGAAAACAACGATGTAGGGAACGCCGACCTGACGGGCGAGCAGGATGTGCTCACGGGTCTGGGGCATGGGGCCGTC
>JAFLSU010000050.1 GCA_022510765.1 Christensenellaceae bacterium | reverse complement strand
GTTCATCGTAAAGAAAAAACAGGAGTTCACACTGCCGTGAAAAAGCTTTTTGCTGTAATCGTCATAGCTCAGAAGCGAAAAGACGAGCCGTTCCATCAGGCAGTACATCAAACCGGAGACATTGCCGAGGTATATGGGTGATCCCATGAACACGGCATCGGCTGAAAGTATCTTATCAAGAACCGGCTGCAAATCATCCTTCCACATGCAGCGCCCGGTCTCTGCCCCAGCTCTTTTGCAGGCAAAACAGCTTTGGCATCCGGAAAAGGTCAGGTCGGAGAGCTGAATCAGTTCCGTTTCCGCGCCTGCGTCTGAAGCCCCCCTCAGAGCCTCCTGAAGCAACATATCCGTATTCCAGCCCTTTCTGGGACTTCCGTTTACAGCGATGGCCTTCATCTTGTCCCCTCCCGGAATCAGTGAGCTTCCCCTTCTACAATTCCATCGAAGGAATTATAGAAAACACTGTGGTCAATATCAAACCGCTTGAAATGCCACGGGTGCGGATTGACACCATCCTCGGGATATCCGATAGGCAGCAGAGCCACGGGAACAAGATAATCGGGAATGCCGAACAATTCCCGTGCCTTTTGATGATTGAACGCGCCGACCCATGTGGTGCCAAGCCCCAATTCCGCGGCCGCAAGCATCATATGCGTGGTGACTATGCTGGCGTCCACATCTCCACCGATGGTTGCGTTGGTCTTGTTCTTCCAGCAGGTGGTTTTATCGTAGCAGACCATCAAAGCAACCGGTGCGCCAAAATACCACGAGGTGCATTGTTTCAGTTTCTCGTGGGCAGCCTCGTCTTCGATGACAAGAATCCGCTGGGGTTGATAATTACAGGCCGTCGGCGCAATGCGCCCTGCTTCCAAAATCAAATCCAGTTTTTCTTTTTCAACCGCTTGGTTCTTGAATTTTCTGACGGAATATCTTTGATCTTTCGCTAACTGCAAAAAGCTCATCTTTAAAATCCTCCCGACCGACATCGTATTTAATACGGCAAATCGAAACTTATTTTATATTGACAGTGTATCACAAGGAAATTGTTATGTCAATAAAATAGTGCATGTTCGGAGCGCGGCTGTTCCCGCCCTCCGAACATGCACTTTCAATCAGTCCGCAAATACCTGTGAGAGCATCTCGTATACTTCGGGATGTGTGCGCTTGAGTATCAGCGGTTTCATATTTCTGTCGACAAAGCAGTGCGTGGTATATCCCGTGCAGCACACCTCTCCGTCCCTCATAACTTCGTATTCAAACTTCATCCTTACACCCGTAAACAAAACGGGCTTAACGATGATGGTGAAGCTATCTTCGAATTTAAGTAGGCGCAGGTACTTCGCATACGCGTCCACATTCGGAATTATTATACCCAAGTTTTCAAGCGTCAGTGCGCTGCATCCCACCTGCCGCATCAGATCCATTCTCGCCTCTTCAAAATAGCGAAAGTAGTTGGTATGATGTACTATGCCCATCTGATCCGTCTCATAATAGTTGCTCTGACGTTCGTATGGTTTTATTTCCGATTTGTTCATCTTTAAGTTATCCTTCCGTTTTATGGAAGTTCCTTTCTTTTAAAAGCAGTCAGTGCGCGTTTTCGCACGAGACGATGGTAGCACATGTTGCTTCCATTATGCAATCTACCGCAGCTTGTCCGGCGCTCTACCAATCAATATTTGGGCGGTAGAGGGGGAATTTGGCAATTCTACTCATGGTAGAGCCGTTAATACATTACCGAATTGCTGCGTTTTAACTATTGCTGTACGTCTAATAAAGTCTCAAATGAAATGACCCTCAATCCTCTGCGGCATACAGGGTCAGACTCCCCACGCCCTAATGCGTATAAAGCAGCGGCGCGCATATTGACTCAATTAGGCCCTTGCCTTATAATGACAGATGCTTAATAATCGTTTAACATGGAGGACATGAGCCGCGTTGAAAAAACTGCCTCAAACCACTGGCGAAGGTAATAAATCGGTCGAAGACGCGTCCCATAGTGCGTATCATTCCGAATTCATACGCGCCCCCGAGGGAGGCAGTCCGTCCCGAACCATATTCCTCTTTATTCACGGCATCCTGGGAAGCCCCGCGCATTTTAATGAATTTTATGGTGCGATACCGAAGAGTTTCGCCATTCACGCCATGCTCCTTGCAGGCCATGGCAGCAGCGCATCGGAGTTTGCCAAAAGCGGCATGGCCACATGGAAGCGCGAGGTCAACGAGTTGCTCGTTAAACTCGAAAAGGAGTATGAAAGCATAATCATCGTTGCTCACTCAATGGGTGCGCTGTTTGCGATCGAAAATACAATCATGCATGAGAAAATCAGGGGGCTTGTGCTTTTAAACGCGCCGCTCAAGGTACGCATACGCCGTGCGGCGGTCAAGAATGCGCTTGCGGTTGCATATAGTTCGTATTCCCCCGATAACGTCTCCGTACAGGCCGCAAAATCGAAATGCAGCGTGCTTCCGTCCCAAAATCCGTTCGTTTATATTTCGTGGCTTCCAAATTTTGTTGCCCTCCTTCATGAGATCCGCGCCGTCCGCCGCCTCATCCCACGCCTCACCGAGCGGGCAGCCGCGCTGTCAGTGACCGCGTTTCATTCACGGATGGATGAGCTGGTTTCTAAAAAAGCCATTGAATATCTGCGTCATTGCCCGTTCATAAAGGTACGCGAGCTTTCCCAATCGACGCATTTCTACTATCCCGATGAGGACATTCGGCAGATAATTGGAATCATCCAAAGCTTTACATTCGTCTGAGGTCTAATTCTGCCAGCGTTCATCAACACACAAATTTCTCCGTCAGGAAAAATTTTCTTGCAACATAATGATTTTATGTGTAGAATATGAATGGGAGTGTTTATCGTCTTTTTAAGGATAAACGCCTTTGGAATATTAAATATACCGTCGGTTTTATATAAAGGAGGACAGTGTGGGTCTTTCATTGGAAGTAAGAAAATTTATAAACTCTCAGCATGTGGGAGAGTTTGTTGACGTAACGCTGCCGGGCGAGCTGCCTGTTAAAAAGGACGAGGTGCGCACTGTACAAAAGGATAACGCCGCCGCAAAGAATGCAAAGCGTAAGGCAAAGGAAGTTTCAAACGCGATGGAATCGGCTGTTCGCGCGGCGGAGATCGCGGAGCAGGAGCTGAAAAACGCTAAGGAATCCCTTGCAAAAGCGGCGCGTGAGCTTTCGGAACGCGAGGCGCGCGAACGCGAGCTTAAGCCGACACACGAGCAAAAGAACGCCGCCGCGAGGGCTGCTGAAAAGGAGTACCTCAGCCTCAAGGAGGAAAGCGACAAGCTCAACGCCCTTTTCGCTGCGGCGGAGAAGAGCAGAAAGCTTGCCGAGGACGCGTATTCCAAGCAGGCGGCGATAGCGGCCGGCAAACGAGCCGAGCTCGAATCCGCGATAAAAGCGTCCGCCGATGCCGCAAAGAACGAGGCTGAGACCCGCAGTAAGCTCGATTCCGCGCGGGATGAGAATGTGAAATCCGAAGTTTTCGCGGGCAAGACCGCCAATGAAGCAGGGGACTATTTGAAGCAGGAGTCCGAGAAGGCTGCCATCGTTTCGGAGCTTACCGCGCAGGCGGCACAGCTTACGGGCGAGAAGGGCGCGCTTTCAAAAAGGCTCGGCAATCTTAATAAAGCCAATGCAAAAAACAATAAGGAGCTGAATAGACTACAGCTTGAGAATGCCAATTTGCAGCAGCAATATGATGCTGCAAAGGCGCTTTCCGAATCAAAGAGCGGGGAAGAAAAGCAGGCTGCGGTCATCAAAATGAACGGAATCAAGGTAAAGCTTGATTCGACTGCCTCAAGCATAAAAAATAAACAGGAACGTGCGAGTTCAAACGAGACGGAGCTTTCCGCCCTTAACGAGAACATGCACGACCTTGAGAAAAGAATAGCCCAGAATGCCGAGCTTCTCAGAGCGGCGCAGCGTGAGCATGATGAAGCAAGGCAGGAAGCCAAGCGCATTTCAGAGGCCGATATCGAAGAAAAGGCAAGGCTTGCAAGCAAGAATGCCGCATTCTCCGCGCTGACCGAGCAGCTTAGTCGGGCGGAAAACGCGGGCAGTGCCGCGCGCACGGCCGAGCAGGAAGCGAACGCCTCTGCGGCTGCCGCGGATGTCGAGGCCGCGCGGCTGAAGGACGCGTTTAAAGCGGCTGAAGCCGAAGCCGCGAAGTGCAAGGAGTCCGCCGATGCCGCACAGGCAAAAACCGATGCGGCGGAAAAGGTCTTTAAGTCCAAGCAGAACGAGTTTGAAACGGAGGATGTCCGCTTAAAGGCGGTACAGTCCGAGATACGGACATCTAAGAATACCAACAATACGCTGTCCGAGCGCGTCGCGAAGCTTGAGGAAAAGCATCGGATAGCCGTCGAAAAGCGCGATAAAGCCATCAAAGACAGCAAATTCGCCGATTCGGAAGCCGACAGGCTGAAGAAATCCGTGCATGTGATCCAGACTAAATATGAGACCGCGCGGATGCATTATATGGAGAGCGGCAAGGGCGAACCGATCATCCTTATTCACAGCGCGGGTCAATCGCTCTACACTTTCCGCAGGATTTTCTATAAGCTTGCGATGAATTACCGCGTGATCGCGCTTGATCTTGTCGGGCATGGCTACTCCGACCGTCCGTACATTTTTGACTACACCGTCTCAGATCATGTTGAGAGCATCGTAAGGTTTATGGACGCGCTCGGCATAGAAACGGCGAATTTACTTGGTTTTTCAATGGGCGCAGGGTTTGCGCTGGAGGTTGCACGCCTTCATCCCGACCGCGTGAGCAAGCTCATTTTGCTCTGCCCCGGCGGCATCACGAACCATATGCCGCTCAGCGTCCGAATGATGGAGAGTTCGCTCTTTGGCGCAATCGCTTCCCGCGTATTCAGCATCCGAAGCGTTGACAAGATGCTTAACGAGTGCGTGTTCGATCATACCGTCATCGAGCAGCACGACATCGACCAATACTATCGCCCCGCGAGCGACCCGGGCGGGAGGTATGCGATACGGCGCACAATAAACAGCTTTGATGAGGAAAAGATAGTTGAGACTCTCAGGGAGATCGAGACTCCGTCCCTGCTGCTCTGGGGCGATGACGACAAATGGCGTCCTATCTCAGGAAGCGAGGTTTACAGCTATGCGCTGCGCAATTGCGAATACACCGTAGTACGCAACACCGGTCATCTGCTTCACGAGGAGCGTCCTGACCGCGTATGCGAGCTTATACGCAAATTCATACCGGCAGGATACGATACGGAGGAATACTGATTGTAAAGACGCGATATTTCTTCGGCGCATCCTAAAAAATGGATTTAAACGTTAATAGTTAAAAAAATGCAAGATTTTGTAATTTCTTCCGGTGCGGAATTTGAAAAATTATTTTTCAAATTCCGCACTATGTTCTCACGGCGCACACAAAAGCGGTTTGCCAGGATTGAACATGGCGAGCCTGCACATACTTATCATGCGGGAACATCTCAGGTACGTCCCCGCGAGCTATAATTTGAAGGGAGAAATTTCAAATGTCACAGAATCAGATTGGTTGTCAGACCATTGGCTGCCGCGTAACGAGCTGCCGTTATAATGACAAGGGCAGCTATTGCGAGCTTTCCCGAATTCAGGTTGAGCCCTGCTGCAATCATTGCAGCAATTCCGGAAACCCCGCTGACGAGAGTCTCTGCGGAAGCTACCGCCCCAGATAAGGAGTTTTTTTCTCGGGGCGCTGCCCCAAACCCTGCTGGGGGCATTTTGAAAAATGCCCCCAGACCCC
>JAFLSU010000005.1:74375-89614 GCA_022510765.1 Christensenellaceae bacterium | reverse complement strand
TTTACGCCGCATTACGGTTCTGACGGCGACACGTCCATTGCGGCAGGATGGGATGTACGTCACGCCGCCATTGGACCAGGCACATCCAACAGCCATGGTTATGAGCGTACCCACATGGATGCGCTGAAAAATACATACGGTTTGCTGATGGAATATCTGTTAGGCGAAGTTTAAGCTGCCAGGCTTAAAAAGCTCTGTATCGCCACTCGTAACAAGTAATAATCGTAACCTTGATATGAGATTACGATTATTTCCTTTATAGTATATTAAAAAGCGAGGCTGCTGAAATGATTTCTTTTGATGATATTGAAAAACTCTTTGCAAGGAGTTTGGAAAATAAATTCTGCATAGAAATAGAATTCTGTGTTGCCGGGCTTTCGGATTTTCAAAGCTGTTGGATGGGAAAAATGCCCGATAAATCTAAAGAGGGCAAAGAGCTGTTTTGGTTCGGGTTAGCCGCAGACGGTTCCAAAGCTTATAATTATAACAATTTTTTTGATTTTTCAAATGCTTTGGTTTTTGATGGCAAATCCTTGAAAGAAGTGTGGGATAGCGTTGAACTGTTATCCGTAGACGGTCTTGAACCCGAAACGAGAATTAAAGATCTGCTTTATTAATGGATGTGAATTTTGCACCACCAAAGGGAGGTAATAATGATTCTTTCGATACAAGGCTGCATGGCTGTTGGCAAAACAACAGCAGTTAAATATTTACAACAAAATGCGCCATATGTTAATATAAGTTATGAAACAAATGATGATGTGATAGATGAAATCAAGAATTGTCGCTTAAACAAAAACAATTATGAGGACTATCTCGAGATTCAAAAATTGTTTCTAAAAAAAGAGGTAGATCGCTATAATATGGCAATTAAGCATTCATGCAGTGTTATGGACTTTGGTGCGGAAGAAATAGAGTTTTATACGCTTAATTACCCAAAAACCATCGGAGTAGAGTGGGAGATTGAAAACGCATTACACGCAGAATTGACAGCAGTTCGAAAGTGTATGCCAGCAAGAATCCTTTTCCTTGATGCGTCTGAGGAAGTACTAAGACAACATAAAGAAAATGATGGCACACGATCCAGGAATTTCTTTGAACATTATTTGAAGTATCTATTGCCATTAAAAAGGGAATGGTTTTTCAATAAACCCAATGTGGATATATTGCGAGTAGACAATTTGAGTATTGAAGAAGTCGGACTTAAGGGTAAGGAATGGTGCGACCGCTGTATAACCATTTATTCTTAAAGTTAACAGACACAATCCAGTCTGTTTAGCAGACAGCAAAGTTAAATGTGCTTACCCGTATTGCTTCATTTTGCGGTTTTCTTCGAGCAAGACAATAGACGTACTTTAATGCAATATATCCGCCGATCGTTGATACGGTTCTTCAATTAACTCGGGTGCTTTCATGCTCTTTTCCCGTATTGAAATCTTTTAAGACGAATGGTGTTGAACGATGGGGATGATTACGAAATTATTAAACAGAAAATTTAATATATTATGGCAGTTTAATATAATGATGCCGTTTTTATGCCGAAAGCTGATACTATACATATCATTAATACGCATTGCGGAGCGTTGGCCGTGCTCCGTTAATGAATAATGAAATCTTTAGGGAGGCAAGCGTAGAAGCTTGGATGAATAGCAAAAACCGCTTTATGCTTTTTTAAGGATGGAAGCACATTAAGTCATCATCTGTTTACGAAATCCTCCTTTAAAATGAACGGCTTTTGAGGTATACTATAATTGTGCTGCACTTTTTTGGCAGTATTTCGGGAGGTTTACCGAATGAAGAGCTAAAGCGAGTTGCTCCAAGGCACTGTTTCTGCAACCGGGTTTCACTTCCACCCATCAGTCATTCGGAAGCACCCACATAACAAGTCGAAGCGCAACACTACACAAAAAGGGGGATGATACATTAATGATCACAGACCTGAAACGAAGCGTGCGTTCGCCGCGAATGCTTGCGAGCATATTGCTTGTGGCGGCAGCGGCGATAGTTGCGATCCTTACAAATTCGGATTTCATCTCGACAATGCAGACGTTTGATCCTACCAAGGAAGCACTGCCAACGAATTTCTGCCATTCGATGATGATGGAAGCATTGACGGCGGATACCGTACTCGCGGTCGTCCCGATAGCGGCGGCGCTGCCGTTCTCCTGTTGCCTTATCGAGGACATAAAAAGCGGTTTCTACAAGCATTATCTTCCGCACACCAACAGGAAAAAGTATGTTGCTTCCAAGGTGGGAACCAATGCCGTAGCAAGTGCGCTTGCGGTGGTGGTCGGTCTCGCTATTGCGTATGCCGCAGCGTATGCCTACTTCATGCCGCTGCAAGAGGCGTATACGCTGGCGGAGGAGCAGGCGCTCAGTATGGAGCTGTTTAAGATGAATATCGGCACCATACTGCGGTTCATCCCGGCTACGGTACTTTGGGCAAGCATCGCATTGATCTGCGGTACGGCAGGCATGGACAAGTTCCTGTCGTACATTTCACCATTCATAAGCTACTATATTTTGGTTATAGTTTCTGAACGCTATTTCAGAAATATTTACGTTCTCAATCCGAAAAATTATCTGCATTTCGGGAGCGGATGGCCATCTGAAAATTCGGCATTGATACTGTCGTGTTGTATAGCTATACTGTTTCTTATGATCGCATTTGCGGTGGTCTCCGCAAAGGTTGCGGACATCGAGAATCGCGGCGGTGCCAACTACCGTGAAAAGCCCCTGCGTATTAAAAAGGTGCGCAAAGGCAAGGTTCCTACTCAACCCATGACGCTCTTTTCTGTCGAAACGATCGATAAAAAGAAGGGTTTATTTGGAGGACTCAGGCAGGATCTCTCCGAATCGCTCTGTGCTATGAGGTTCAACTTCCATTCTTGGAAGAACAATCCGCGCATAGCTCTCACATTCGCATTTGCATTGATACTGACCTTCCTTTTGACAGACAAGGTCGCGACCTTCGCATACACCTACGGAACGACGATGCAGATGTTTGAACCGTTCGTGTGGACGTTCGGGGACAGTAACTCAATACTTTTAATGAGCCTGCTGCTGCTGCTCCTGTTCTCGGACGTTCCGAACCTCGGCAGCGGTGTCCCATACTATCTCATTCGCATGAAGCGACGCACATGGCTGGTCGGACAGATGATCTATGTCATTGCGGTGACGATACTATTCTGTCTGTTCGTACTGGTTGCGACTACGATAATGTGTATGCAGAACAGCTTTATCGGCAACCTTTGGTCGGAAACTGCGGCGATGTTGGGCTATTCCGGCGAGGGACAGCGCATACTGCTTCCCGCATTTGTAAAGACGCTTGAGATGAGCAAGCCTTTGCAGTGCATGCTCACCATCGTTGGGCAGATGACGCTATATACTCTGTTGGTCGTTTCGATAATGCTACTGTTCAACCTCCTCAAGGGGCGTGTTGCGGCAATGGGATCGGTGTTCGCCTTCTCTCTCTACGGCTTCATCCTTAACCCCCAGACGATGATGAGCCTGATGCGGCTGCCGGACGACCTGAGGTATCGCGCGAACGTATTTGTCGGGTGGATATCTCCGCTCAACCATGCAACGTACCATATGCACAATTTCGGATACGATAAGTTACCAACGCTTACGCAGTCGAACCTGATATTCGGCGGATTGATAATCCTGATGTTCATACTGTGCCTGTTGGCGATCAAGCGTTACAGCTTCAGTTTTACGAGCGGGGATAATAATTAATAGGAGGTAAATATGAGCGAAGCTATAGTGATCAAAGACCTTATAATGGACTTCAAAAAAGACCGAGTCCTTAAGGGAATAAACCACTCCTTCGAGAGCGGAAAGATACACGGCGTTGTGGGTAACAACGGCAGCGGCAAGACCGTCATGTTCAAGTGCATCTGCGGCTTTCTTAACCCGACTGGGGGCAGTGTCACGGTCGAAGGCAAACGCATCGGCAGGGATACGGACTTCCCCGAAAGCATCGGCGTTATCATCGAAGCACCGGGGTTCCTGCCGCAGTTCTCGGGATTAAAGAACCTTGAGATCCTCGCATCAATAAAGAAGAATATTGATATAACCGAGATTGCGGAGATAATTCGCACCGTGGGACTTGATCCAACGAGCCGTAAGCCCGTCGGTAAATACTCCCTTGGTATGCGCCAGCGCCTCGGAATTGCGCAGGCGATCATGGAGAAACCGCGTATCCTCATCCTCGATGAGCCGACGAACGGACTCGACAAGAATGGCGTTCGTGAGATACGAGAGTTGATAATGAGCCTGCGCTCCACAGAACGGACGATTCTCATCGCGAGCCATAATATGGCGGACATTGACGAACTCTGCGATACCGTTTGCGAAATGGACGCGGGAGAGCTGACAGTTATAAGATGATCGGGATTCGGGGGGCAGGAATGGCATAGAGCTGATCCCAGATAACCATTTGCCATTGCTGACACCCGACTTTTCCAAGAAAGGAGTTTAAAATGAAAACCAAGAAAGTATTATCCATATTCGCCGCAATGATTTTAATCGCCGTTGTGATTGCTGCAATCCCTCCTGGCATTGCCAGTGCGTCTTCCGGAAATGCTGAGCTTATCGTGACGGCGTTCGAGTATCCGGAAATGCTTTTTCCGGGAACGGAATTCGAGGCCGTGGTCACGCTTAAGAATATCGGCACGCGAACTGCGAGCAGGATCCGTTTTTCATATTCCGCGCTGACCGATGGGGTATTCCCGACGAACAACGTTCATGTTTTTCCCGTGAATAACATCAAACCGGGAAATACAGCCGAGGTCACGCTTGCCCTCACCGTTAGAGAGCATACCCTTGCGGGCGACCAGACGGTGCATATCGACGTGAACTATGAGGACAGCAATTCAGGTTCATTCACCCTGTCGGATGAGTTCCGCATCGAGACCTTCTCCAACACCTCAATTGTGTTTGATGAGCTTGAAAACGGAATGGAGATAACTGTTCCCGAGGATTACACTATACCCACAAACGTTTATAACACGGGCTATGCTCCCATCTATAACATCCATGTTGAGTTTGAAACTCCGGGCGGTCAGAAGTATAAGTCCTTCTATCGGGAGCTGCTTCCCGGTGAAGCGGGGTATTCCGACGTAAAGTTCTTTTTATGGGATGTGCCTAACTCAAAGCTTGCAAATTCGGACGGAAGTTTCCCGTTCACCTACACAGTTACATACGATGATATGTTTGGCGAGACTCATACCGAGACCCGCATCTATGACTTTTATGTGCTCCCGCAGCCTACGAGCGAGCCAAGGGAAACGCCCGAGCCTGCCAAAGTCAATACGCAGGGGCAGTATTGGATAGTCCTTCTTGTGATAGTGGCAGTCATTGCGATAGTATCCTCGATCAGTCTCTCTGCTGCGGTGGTGCGTAAGACTAAAATCAAATAGTAATTAGCGAAAAAGCTAAGTTGTTGCGTTCGCAAGACGGATGTATAATGCCAAGCACCGACCTTTCCTCGGTGCTTGCTGCTTTTTATGGACGATAGTTTTAAACAGCGTGTGCCCTCTCGCAGCTTGCAAAAGAATGAATCCGTCGGATCATAAACCGCGCTTCATTGATATTGCCATCGCTCAAAAACAAAGCTATAATTGTTCAAAGCAAAAGTCATGCGAGGGTGTATGAACAGGGTTTTGATAGTTGAGGACGATGCTTCCATCGTCAGTACGCTTACGGAGTTTTTAAGGGCGGAAGGCTTTAGCTGCGATGCCGCTTTTGGGCAGCAGGACGCGCTGGAGCTTTTTGAAAACGGTAATTACGATGTCGTGCTTCTTGATATATCACTGCGAGACGGAAATGGCTTTTCTATCTGTACGGCAATGAAGCAGGTTCGGGATGTTCCGGTCATATTCCTCTCTGCTTCGGGCGATGAGCATAGCGTCGTGACGGGCTTGACGCTTGGCGCGGACGATTATATTTCAAAGCCGTTTCGTCCGAGGGAGCTTGTTTCAAGGATGCGCACCGTAATGCGCCGATTTGAGAAAAATCAGCAGATAGTCGAATTGGGCGGGCTCAAAATCGATACAGAGCGCGGGGTCGTATATAAAAACAAATCCGACCTTTGTCTGTCCGCACTTGAATATCGCCTCCTGCTCGTGTTTTTAAACAACCGTGGGCGGGTCATGACGCGTTCACAGCTTCTTGAGTACATATGGGATGCCGCAGGCGATTTTGTTAATGACAACACCCTGACAGTATACATCAAGCGACTGCGCGACAAAATTGAGGATGATCCTCAGAATCCCTCCATAATAATTACCGTGCGCGGCGTTGGCTACAAGGTTGGTGATTGAGTTGAAGTTGCTTCGAAACGGCGAAATCAAGCGTATGCTTGTTTTGATGCTGATCATCGGCTCCATTGGCTGCATAGCGTGCTTTGTTTTCGACACCACGGCGGGCTGCATTGCCTCGGGTATGATCGTTATCACGATAGCTTTATATCTTTTTGATGCATGGCATCGCTATAAACGCATGTCGGAACTCGCATCCGAAATCGATTTAATAATCAGCGGCAAACAGGAACTCAATATTCAAAAGTATGCCGAGGGTGAATTCAGCATTCTCGAATGCGAAATAACCAAGCTGACCGTGCGCCTTCGCGAGCAGGCTGAGCTGCTTCGAGCGGATAAGCTGCGCCTTGCAGATTCGATTGCGGATATTTCGCACCAGATACGAACGCCGCTTACAACGCTAAACCTGTCCGCAGCGGCGCTGCGCGACCCGTCGCTTACGGAAGAAAAGCGAAATGAGCATCTGCTCAAAATACATCGCCAGCTCGTCCGTATAGATTGGCTGGTATCGGCACTGCTCAAGATAGCGCGGTTCGATGCCGATGCGGTGGAGCTTAAGCATGAGCGGATTGAACTAAAAAGACTGATCGAGCTTTCATCGGAACCGCTTCTCATACCGATGGAATTAAAAAATCAAACTCTTAATTTTGAAGCAAGCGGCTTTATGACGGGTGACCTTTCGTGGACGGCGGAAGCCATATCAAATATTCTTAAAAACTGCACCGAGCATATGGGAGCGGGGAAGATAAACGTTTTTGCGCATGAAAACCCACTTTACTCCGAAATCATAATTCATGACAGCGGCTGCGGCATAGCCAAGGAGGATCTTCCGCACCTTTTCGAGCGCTTCTATCGTGGAAAGAATCCGAGCGAGAATGGCGTAGGCATAGGGCTTGCGCTTTCGCGCATGATTATAACGAGACAAAATGGGACAATAAAGGCCGAAAACCACAGGGACGGCGGTGCAATGTTTACCGTCCGCTTTTATAAGGGCATCGTGTGATGCTGAATCATTTCAATTCGCAATGTGACATATCTGTAATGAACGCGTCACCGTAGAGTCACCTTGACATGCTACAATTCTGCCGTAAACAGTGTGAAAATTAATTTTCACACCTCGTTTTTGAGTCTTTGTCGCCAAAAAAATGGCGACAATTCCGGCAAAGCCGGAACCGCCTCAAATTCCGAAAGAAAGGAAATCTCTGCAAAGCAGAGAAAGCCTTTGCTGAGCAAAGGTTTGGTAATTATTATGGAAATACTGAGAGTCGAAAACCTGACCAAGGTTTACGGTAAGGGCGATAACGAGGTTCGTGCGCTTGACAACGTGAGCTTTTCGATTGAAAAAGGGGATTTTGTAGCGATAATCGGCCCGTCCGGAAGCGGAAAATCCACGCTTTTGCACACGCTCGGTGGCGTCGATAAGCCTACGAGCGGCAAGGTTTTCGTTGGTGGAAACGATGTTTACACACGGAATGACGAACAGCTTGCCGTATTCCGCCGCAGAGAAGTCGGACTAATCTATCAGTTCTACAACCTCATTCCTGTGCTCAACGTGCGCGAAAACCTGACCCTGCCCGTGCTCCTCGATGGACGCAAGGTAAATGAGGATAGGCTTCGGGAGCTTTTGACCGTACTCGACCTGAAGGGACGCGAAAACCATTTGCCGAGCCAGCTCTCCGGTGGACAGCAGCAGCGCGTCTCAATCGGCCGCGCGCTCATGAATGCGCCGAGCATCGTGCTTGCCGATGAACCTACAGGAAACCTTGATTCCAAGAACAGCCATGAAATAGTGGAGTTGCTCAAACTGTTCAACAGGGAGTATAAGCAGACGCTCGTCGTCATCACCCATGATGAAAGCATTGCATTGCAGGCAAAGCGTATCATGACCATCGAAGATGGCAGAATTACGAGGGATGAGGAAGTGCGCAAATGAACATTATGAATTCGGTCACATGGGCGACGATGAAAAAGAACCGCGTAAGAACCATCGTCACCATGATAGGAATAATCCTCTCGGCAACGATGTTCACAGCGGTCACGACATTTTGCTCCAGCATGTACGCATACCTCAAGGAGGAGGCGATAAGCTCGTCGGGCAACTACCATTTTGGAGCTGAAAACCTTTCGGGTGAAACGCTCCTTTCCGTTCGGGATGATAACAGGCTCAAAGCGGTGCATTCCGCGGAGGTCGTTGGGTACGCCGAAATAGGTTCATCAAACGAGTATAAGCCGTACCTCTATGTCGAGGCGGTGGACGGTGAATTCATTTCCAACATGCCCGTATTTGTAACGCGCGGACGGCTTCCGGAAAGGGAGGGGGAGATACTTCTTCCCGAGCATCTGAGCTATAATGGTGAGGTAACATACTCACTCGGGGACGAGATCACCCTTGAGCTTGGAGACAGGCAGAGCGAAGGCTTTTCGCTTACGCAGAGCAATCCGTTCGTGCCGGAGGTTAGCGAGGAGATCATTGTCAAAACCACCCAAACCTACACCGTTGTTGGCTTCTATGAGCGTCCGAGGTTTGAAAACTATTCCGCGCCAGGCTACACCGCGCTCATCTACCGCGACGAAGCGCTCAATGTGGATGCGAGCTATAACAGCTATTTTCTTATAAACAATCCCCGGGCAAATTTTGATAGCTTTATAAATGATTCGGGTATCAAGGAAAAATGCGGCGTAAGTATTACCAACACCACCGTTTTGATGTTTGACGGCTATACCCTATATGGCAACTGGACGAACATCTTGTACTCCATCGCAGGGATATTCTGCATACTGATCTTCATCGGCTCCGTGTCGCTTATATACAGCGCTTTTTCGATTTCCGTGAACGAGCGCACGAAACAATTCGGGCTTTTGTCCTCCATCGGCGCGACAAGAAAGCAAATTCGCAGAAGCGTTTTAACCGAGGCATTGACCCTGTCGATTATCGCCATTCCGGTCGGACTTTTGATCGGCATGCTCGGCATGGGCATAACCCTATACTGCTGCCGGGATTTGTTCAATGCCCTTTCAGTTTCGTCGGCCGGTATTGAAATACGGCTTCGTGTTTCCTTTACCGCGATCGTGATAGCGGTGGTGATCGCACTGCTGACGGTGTTCGTCTCCGTATGGATACCATCAAGACGTGCCATGCGCATATCCCCGATCGATGCGATACGGCAGACAAAGGATGTCAAGGTTGAAAAACGCCGCGTACGTTCCTCCAAATTATTCTACAAGCTCTTTGGCGCTGAGGGAGTGCTTGCCAAAAAGTATTACGCACGGAGCCGAAGAAGATACCGTGCAACCATAGTTTCGCTCGCAATGAGCGTAATGCTGTTCATCTCCGCAAGCGGCTTCTGTATGTATCTTACAAAGACGGTCGATGTTGGCGCGAATACATCAAATTACGATATAATAATGCGGCTCGAAATAGATACTTTTGATCGGATACGCACCGCACTGGAAGCGGATGAGAGCATTAGTGACTTCACACTTATTGTGGACTCGGATAGTTTGTATGCCTATATTCCTGAAGATGATTTAACAAATAAATACTTGGACATGGCTCAAAATCATTTGTCCACGGTGCGTCCTTTGGTGGGGATTCGTATGTATTATATGGAAGACAGCACATATGCAAGGCTCCTTGAAAGGAACGGGCTTGACCCTAATGAATTTATCGGCACGGAGGACATTCCTACCATCGTCTATAACCATGGGCAATACGTCGAATACACCATGGATAGTGATGGACGAAAGCAGGTTACATATCTATACGATGTGTTAAAGCCCGAATCGGATACCATAATGATTGTGCTGCCAAACGAAGAGTCACTAGATGGATACTATTACCTCGATATATATGTATCGGATTCCGGCAAACCTCTGCACTATTATGGGGCAGTGAATGAAGAATTTGAATATGATGAGCAGGGTCGTCCCATAGGTCAGCCGACAATGCCGGTTAAGTACGCCGAAGCCCGAATAGGTGCGTTCATTGAAGAACTCCCGATAGGACTCAAAACAAACCAATTTATGCAGCTAATATACCCAATGTCAGCCATTCCGGAATCGGAAGGGTACGAACAGGAATATGCCTATCTATACATAAGCGCATTCGATGCCGACAGCGCGGTAACTAATCTGAAAGCGGCTCTTGATGAAGCGAACGTAAACTATACCGATGGCAGCATATACAATGCTGCGGACAATGAGCGCATGATGCGCAGCATAGTATCGCTCATCGAGGTGTTCTCATATGGATTTATAGTGCTGATTTCGCTGATCTCGATCGCAAACGTGTTCAATACGATCTCGACCAACGTCGCGCTGCGCAAGCGGGATTACGCGATGCTCCGTTCCATCGGCATGACTCATCGGGGCATGAACCGCATGATGAATTTCGAGTGCATCCTTTACGGAACGCGTTCGCTTTTGATAGGACTTCCGCTCGCCATTGCATTCACATATCTAACATACATGGCGGTGATGGATGCGCTGGACTTCCCATTCACCCTTCCGTGGCTTTCGGTCGTGATCGCCGTGCTGTGCGTGTTCATAGTAGTGTTTGCTTCGATGCTGTATTCAACAGGGAAAATAAAGCGTGATAACCCGATAGACGCTTTAAGGGACGAAAATATTTAAAGCAAAGTATACAGCAAAAAAAGTGGAATAAAGCAACAAAAAACGATGGGGCAGAGGATGCTCCATCGTTTTATATTACCCATATTCCATTATGGACAATCGGCAAGAGTGTGGAATATAGATCCTCGGCTTATCAGTTCTTCAATAACCAAATGGATCATGTTTATTGTATCTTCGTTGGTATCGTGCGCAAGGAAGATGAATGGCTTTGAACTGTCGAACGCCCATTTTATAGTAAGCAGGGAAGACTGCAAGAGGTACTCTTCTGTGGGCAGATTATTCACATTTCCGGCCGGCCAAGCGTCGTTATTCCCGCAGTTCCAATTATACCACTTGTAACCGCCCTGTTTAAGTGCGGCAAATATTTCTTGCCGTATTTCATCGGACAGGCCTGACATTTTACTGCCGCCCGGGAAGCGCACAACAACCTGCTGAGGAAGGTGTCCGAGTGCGCGTTCAACAGCTTCCTCCCAGCGATGGACATCATCCATGAATGCCTGTGCCGATTCATAAATCGTGTCATAATCATGCGAATAGGTGTGACATGCGATCAGATGCCCGCGCGACTCTGCTTCGCGCACGATTTCGGGATAGCGATCCACAAAATATCCGACCGTAAAGAAGGTTGCTTTTACATTGTAGCGGTCAAGAATATCAAGAAGCTGATACGTTAGCTTGCATGGACCGTCATCAAACGTCATATAGACAACACGCTCCTCCAAGGGAGTAGTATTATTGGGCGACTCCGGCAAATCGGTCACCATAGGGCTATGCGTATTATCAGGCCGATGACTCGAGGGAGGTGTGGAACCAGGATCGTCCGTGACACCGGGATAAACCATCGTACCTGGATACGAAGTGGCGTTTGGATTTACAACGGTATTGGGATCGGGTGACGCACTTCCAAATGCATCCATAGATTCGGGGGGTTGGCTTGCAGTGGGGGATGGAGTTTTTGCATTCCCCGGAGTTGTGATGAAGTTGCTAAGATCAACATCAGGCGTCTCGAAAAGACCGCCGGGCTTTTTTGTTCCTTCAAATAAACCGAAGGAACACGCATTTAGGGCGCATGCACCAATAATTATCGCGTATGCGGCAATTGCAAGTCGAACCAATCTTTTCATATTCCCCTCCGTAATATAGCTTGTCTCCGCACATTCACAGAGTGCGAAATCGTCGAGCTTGTGACAACTTCGTTCCCTGTGTAGATATGCTACCATAAATTAAAAATATATTTGTTAACAAAAAGTGTCAATTCTAAAGACGGATAGACATTTTTCGACAATAAATCTCAAATGGGGGGATCATTTCTCATCAAGCAAACGATGCGTTGGATTTTTAAGCTCCAATATGATTATCGCGGTTCCAATAATGCATGATATTACAAGAAGAACTATACGAAGTGATAATTATTTTCGGAAAGCTTGCCGTACAGGGAGATCACTGTTTTGATCATGTCGTCCGGAAAATCATAACCCTCCGTATGCAACGGCGCGTAGTTTTCACCGCAGCCGACATAAAAGAGTGCGCCCTTGGTGCGCTTGGTATAAACCCCAAAATCCTCGGAGCTACGGAACGGTTCATCCCACCGAGCAATTGGGATGCCAAGCTCAGTGCAGGATTTGCGCACCCTTTCGGCACTTTCCTCATGATTGTAGGTTTCGGGGAAGGGTTCGCGGTATTCGATCGAAAGCGTAAGTGAATCAGCATCTGCATAGTCTTGTGCAAGCTCTGTTAAGTGGGCTTCGAGTGAGTCCATCTCCGATTCATGCTCCGCACGGATCGTGAGCATAAGTCTGCCTCGTCCTGCCGAGGTGCCAAACGCCTCCTCGCCTATATCTACACGGATAACGGTGCAGAGTACCATGCCCGAGTATTTATCGGGTTTGATCGACTCGGGAATATCGCAGATAAGCTTGGAAATGGCAAATGCCGGGTTGCGACCCCGCTCCGGCTGTGAAGCGTGGGAAGTCACTCCAGCAAAGCTTAAAACAAGTCCCTTAGACGCACATGCGGCGGTTCCCGTATGAACGGCAACGCTGCCAAAAGGGAGTCCGGGCATATTGTGAAAGCCATAGATTTCATCTATATGTTCCAATTCGATCAATCTTTGGCATTCGTATGCGCCGCACCCCGTTTCCTCCGCATGTTGAAAGAGAAAAAACACATTGTTTTTGCATCCTGTTCGGTCTATCAGTTGAGCAAAAGCACAAAGACACGCGCTATGCCCGTCATGCCCGCATTTATGTGAAACTCCGGGATTTTTTGAGGCATATTCGAGCGCTTGGCCTTCTCCTATCGGAAGCGCGTCGAAATCGGCACGGAAGGCGATATTGCGCCCCACGCCGCATCTGTAAGCTGCATAGAACCAGCTTCCCATATCGTGCAGCTCGAGGGAAGTGTTCTTGGACAGATATTTCATAAGCAACCGCTTTGTGACCGTTTCATGCGAGGAAAGCTCGGCATTGCGGTGCAGTTCGTGACGCAGGGAAACTGAGGAAGCAAGTATATCGTTTACTATGTTATTCATTTTATTTACTTTCTTATTAATTATTTTCTTAGCCATGAGATCAGACAGGATCACAGGGTCGGTAACTGCATCGCCAGAGGCCTCAATGCCCTTGAGAATGTCAGCCCGAAGGGATTGCAAGGTATGAAGCAGCTCTTGGTACACACGCAGCCGTTCGGAGCGAATTGCATGTCACGATTGAGCAGAAGATAGAGACTGTCAAAGCATTTTGCAAACACAGGGCGCAGCTCTGGAGGCATGGATTTGAAATGCTGCTCAAAATTTACGGTATCGTTATAGAAAACGCTCTCAGTAGGGGTACGCTCGTCCGAATACCCGAGCAGGTAATCGGTCGTTACCCCGAAATACTTGGCGAGGATACAGATCGTTTTGAGGTCAGGCTCTTTACCTTCTGTTTCATAGCCGGACACGGTAGAACGCTTTTTGTTGATTACCTTTGCAAAGTCTTCCTGCGTAAGGCTACGCTCCTTGCGCAGGGATATAAGGCGGTTAGAAAATTTTTGCATGTATAAACACCTCCACAATGAATTAATTATAATACTTTTGACCCAATTTGTGTAGCTAGCGCCGCTAAAATCGGCAAAAAACTATTTTAGAGAATTTATGAAAATAATGGTTGGCAATGCCCTTAAAAGGGACTGTAATGAGATTGCAATAACCCATTAAGGGTCTGGACTATAGTCAGCAAGCGACACGGTTTTGCATAAATTTTTGTCCACGCCTATGGATGGTTCTGAAGCTAATGCAAGTTTTCACAGTATTTTCGCACGACAACAGCATTTACTTTTTACGCGAAAAGATATAAAATAATAGGATATGAAGATAGAAACACTGAAAGAAGAAATAAGAAACATAAACGAGCCGCGAAGGAATGGTAAAATCGATCGTATTTGAACATTGTGAAGAACGTGAATTCGTACGCTATTTCGTTACGTCGCTGACTGATATAAATGAATTTGCAGACTCAGGAAGAAAACACTGGTCAATTGAAAATCAGCTTAACTGGTGTCCGGACGTTTTTTTCAGAGGATTCCTCAAGAGCAAAAAAAGATAATTCTCCGCTTAATATGAATGTGCTACGGAAAACTGCGCTCACTCTCCTAAATCAGGCTAAATACGGACGAATCAGTAAAAAGAAAATGATGTTTAAAGCAGCTCTTAACCATGAAGTCCTTCTTGCTGTCCTATTTTTCCATAAAAAGTAAATGCTGTTGACATGGGAATTTTCGCTTTGCATATTGACATGCGGAAAAGATAGTTGTACAATATAAGCACATAACATAGGATTCTCTGACGGATTCTTGAAATGAAGAAACAAACATCGTTATCCATATGTTTGTACGGTTCTGTTGCGAAACCGAGCCGTCAAGAGTAGTTATGTTCAATACTTGTCAAGGAGTAGAGCTATGAGGACAATATCAAAAAAACAAAGATGGACAGCGTCGTTTCTATGTCTGATCATGATACTTTCAATACTCAGCAGCGTTTCCATTTTTGCGATTATCAATGCTGTGTTGCCTGCGGGTGCTCGTGGTGAAACCGTTTTTTGCAAGCATCATACAGAACACACAGCTGACTGCGGCTATGTAGAAGCCGTTACGGGTCATCCATGTACCCATGAGCATGACGAAATCTGCGGCTACATCCCGGGCGAGGAGGAGATCCCCTGCGACTTGGAGTGCGTGGATGAGGATGGTGACGGAAATATCGATCATGCCAAAGCTTGTTCTTACCGCCCTGCGGTTGAGGGAACC
>JAFLSU010000005.1:0-74275 GCA_022510765.1 Christensenellaceae bacterium | reverse complement strand
CGCCCTGCGGTTGAGGGAACCCCCTGCACTCATGAGTATGATGAGATCTGTGGCTATGAAGAAGTTGTTGAAGGTCAGCCATGCGCCCATGAGCACGACGAGAACTGCGGCTACACCCCGGGCGAGGAGGAGATCCCCTGCGACCTGGAGTGCGTGGATGAGGACGGTGACGGAAATATCAATCACGCTGAGGATTGCGCCTATCGCCCTGCGGTTGAGGAAACCCCCTGCACCCATGAGCATGATGAGCTCTGCGGCTATGTAGAGGTCGTGGAGGGCCAGCCCTGCACCCATGAGCACGATGAAACCTGCGGTTATGTAGAGACCGTTGAGGGACATCCATGTGAATATGTGTGCTGGATATGCGCCGCGAAGAAGAACATGATGGCCGGCAATGAGATTATGCCGATGGCAATGCCTACCTTCGGCGTGAACACCCCGACCGGCGGCACGGCCGGCCATGTCGTCGACATCGATACCACTGACGACTATTTGACTGCCCTCAACCTGAATGAGAACTCCCGCTATGCCGGGCGTATTTGGTCGGACAAATCCGTTTTTGCAAACGATGTCAAGGTGAACGGAGTGACCATTGATAACGACAGCGACTTTCTCCATGTTTTCTCCGCCATTGGCTCCAGCCTGAAGACCAGCGGCAAAAACCAGCTCCCGCTGGATGTTGTCTTTATTTTGGATACTTCCTATTCGATGGTAGATCAGGCATCTACCAATGGTGACGACCTTGAAAATCAGCGTTTAGAGAAAGCCGCTGATGCACTGAACTCCGCTATTAAAACGTTGATGGAGGCAAGCGACTATAACCGTGTCGGTCTTGTAGAATTTAATTCCACAAGTTACAAAACAATGGATTTGGGGCGCTATAAGCCTGGCAGCACAGGAAGGTATTTTACCTATACTGGTCAATATGCTGCGAAAAATCAAAAAATAGAAATTAATGCGACTGCGTTGGATGGCGGCAAAATCTACGACTATACTTACAGACTTCAACCGGTTAAATCTGCCCCTCCTTATTATCTGTATGGTATGACGAATACGCAGGCTGGCTTTAACACTGGAATGAAGATGCTGGCTGATGTTGCTGATAATGACACAACGATTATGGTCGAAGGTGAGAGGCTCCAGCGCATTCCTGTTGTGATTATGATTTCGGACGGCCAACCCACCTATTATTTGGATACCTCGAGGTGGTGGGAGCCCAATACCATTGGTTATGTAGGAGCCAGCGATTCTTATACATACCCCGGTGTAGGTTTGTTGGCTTTGGCAAACGCCTCCTATATGAAGCAGGCAATCAACCGCAAGTATTTCGGTGTCAACAATAGCTATGGCGACACTGCCACCAATCCCGACTATGTCGCCAAGGTTTATACCTTTGGGCTGGAATTGCAGATGATTGACCAGGACAGTGATCGCGATTTGGCCAATATCGTGATAAATCCGGGGGAGAATCTCAAAGAAAGCAATGATAATGATATGGCGAGTTATGTCCGCACTACTTGGATGAATTATCACAGTTCAACATCTGTAGAACTTAATACTCCGAATTATTACTCGATGCGTCATCCCACGACGGTTTATGATATCGATAGAACCGGTAATGCCGTTGATGATCTTAATTATGCGGACAAATATGTGGCAGTGGAGAGCGCAGGTAACTTGGAGAATGCTATTAATAGTGTTCTGGGCGAGGTCTTGAAGACGGATCCTTGGGTTCCGGTGGCCGGTGATAACGACATTCATGAAACCGATGCCCTGACTTACATTGATCCCATCGGCAAGTACATGGAGGTTAAGAAAGTCAAGAATCTTCTGCTCCTCGGCGAACTGTATTCGATTACTGAGGATGGCGATAAGATACTGCAAGGCGATGGTGTTATCATACAGAAGTATAAGATCAACGACGCTGATCTCAACGTGTTGCGGTGGAACCCGTCTTATGGTGTAGAGCCGGATAACCTTACTGCAGATATGCCAGGCGTCTACAAGCTCTCCGATATAGAAATATACGTGAAAATCACCGGCGACTATGATGATCCGGCTGTAGGTGATAACCCCATCGAGTCGGATATCGGCTTCGATCAGGCGCTGTACGTCAACATCCCCGCCAACGCTCTGCCCATATGGGTGGCCAGCTACAGTTCGATCAACGGGGATGTGACCTATACTACCACCGCTGCGACCCCCCTGCGGCTGTTCTACACCGTGGGCATGCACGAAGGTGTGCTGGACGAAAATGGTAAAGTTGACCTGACTCAGGTGGACGCGGACTATATCGACGCGAATAAGGGCGACGACAACGCCAAAGTCTATTTCTACTCCAACTGGTATGCGGATAAGGACTACAGCGGTTATGTCCTGTATGACGGCCTCAGCAGCGGCGACACTGTTATGTCCTTCTCCCCTGCCGACGACAACCGCTACTACATTTTCCAGAAAAACCTGAGGTTGTATGGTCCCGTAAGTATCGACGAGGATGCTTACAGAGCGAACCCTGAAAATTTTGAAGCTCAAGTCACGGCGAATGCTTATGATGACTCCATAACGGTCAACGGGCAAACGATAAATGCGGTCTCTGTGGTCAAGTCCGATGAGTGGTATTACATCGTCATCGACTACTATGACGCAAATGGTTTAGTCCAACTTGCGGTGCCCCGGAAAGGTAGCATGTTCGGCTCCGGCATCGGCAGCGACGAGGTGGGCTTTGGCGGATATCTTAACTGGGTAGATACCACCGGAAACAACGAACCGCGAGAGTACACTGAGGGCAGTAGCGCTCCAACCGATGGTACGGGAAACCCTAACTGGGTCATTGCCACCAAAATCGGCTGCGTGCGTACCGGCAATATGTCCCGTAACATGCAGGTAAAGGATCCCAACATGACCGATCCGAACTTAGATAGTGACGGCAACCTGAAACCGGGCAAGATTAGGAAGACCGCCAGCACCTACTATCTGCCCACCATCAGTAGCAGCACCGGCGCTGACGCGAGCAGCACTGTCATTAACAACTACATGGGCAACAACGGCCGCCTGGAGGTAACCGATACCCAGGTGCTTGTCACCAAGACGGTGCAGGACTTGGAAGAAGAGTACAAAGATACTCTGTTCCAGTTCACCATTACGTTAGTAAATCAGAGTGGAAGCAATGTCTATCAAGGTATGACGGTCCAGGCCATCCGGGTGATTCGGCATCCGGATGCGGCAACAAACAAATGGCGCGCGCGGGCCGATACGGTGGAGTTGCTCACCAACAACCAAGGTCTGTTGCGGGATGTCTCCGGCGAGCTGGTCCGGGTGGATATTGATGGCAACCGACCAGATGAAAATGTAACTGACGAGCAACTGGAAAGTAGCTACATCTACTACGTTTACGTCGGCGATGATAACCTGACAGACAGCGAGTTTACGCATACGGTGTTTACTTCAAATTCCGGTAAGAACACCCTGCCGGACGCCATTACGGTGGAGAAGGCATACCTGGTGCCTGTTAATGACTATAGTGCGGATAGTGACTATAGCCAAACGTATAGCACTTTTGGTTCCGTTGTTGAATTTCCGGTCGGCAAGGTTGAATGGGACAACGCCATTGGGCATGAGGTTGAATTGTACTACAATGGCAGGACCACCTATTTGACCACCCCTGTTGATTTCGACGATAGCGGTGTTGGCACGTTTTCCCTGAAACACGGCGATGGTCTGCTGTTCAACAATTTGGATTCGGATGTGAAGTATACCGTGAAGGAGATCCTGAAGGCGGGTCAAATTGAGGACAAATGGGAATTCAAGGATGCTAAAACGAACGGCGGCACTGAGGATACAACTTTGATTAAAGATGAGACTGGTAGTGATTGGACTTACGCCGTCAACGGTAAAACCTCCAGCAGTCCCGTGACCTCCGAGAAGCACTACTTTAACCGCAAAGTTGATGAGAATGGCCAGCTGAATATCGAAATAACTGTCGACGCGGTGACCGAAAGCCTTCTTACGGACGAGTTCACTTTCACAGTGACGCTGACCCTGCCTGATGTTTACGATAAAGTAACGGATGGTGATGACCTGCCGAATGATTTCACCTATACTGGCTATGTCATTTCCGGTGTGGACTTCAACAATAAAGTGACCGCACCTGAAGAAGGCAAGCTGCATGTAGAGTGGAAAGAATCGAAAGGCCACTGGGTCGGCACTGCAACGGTGACCCTCAAGCACGGACAGGGCATCAACATCACGGAGTTGCCATATGGAACAAAGTATAAGGTCGAAGAAGTCGTAGAGAACGACTATTACCTGAAAAAGTCGGAGAATACCGAAGGAACGATCACAGAGTCTGTATCCGGCACGGAACCCACCGTTCCCACGGCACGGTTTGTCAACGAGAAGCTGGTAGAACTGCCCGGCACGGGCGGCGCTGGCACAATTGGCCTCTGGCTGCCGGGCGTGGCGCTGATGCTCTGCGCGGCCGCACTCATGTTCCTCGTGGGCACAAGAAGACGAAACAATGCATGAGTTGAACTGCTTTCTTGCATGCAGCACCATTAAATCGGCTTAACTCCAACAATTGACATTGAGCCATAATATGAAAAGCTTTCCCGGTGATTATTCCTTCACCGGGAAAGCTTTTATGTATATTTTGAAACGACCGATTCTATTTCCTCAAGGAGTACGAGCGCGGCGGATACCACGGTGTAACCCTCGTGGCAAAGTGGCTGGTTAACGCTCTTCACACAAGCTGGGTATGGCGGTGGGGATGATTTCCTCTGCCTATCAGGTTTTAGGATTTTGCGCCGGACACTTTTTTCAGGAAAGCAGAGAGAGAGCCTTTTAGGCTGGGTTTAATTAGTATCATCCGACGACTTACCCGTCATCCCATTGTTAAATGATCCCGTCAGACTTAAGCAGCCGATGCAGTGTTTGTTCCGTACCGAGCAGCTTTAGAGTACTTTCGGCGGTCTCGAGCGCACAAAGTCGGGTTTCCTCGGGCAAAGTCGTTTTCCGCGCGCGGATAAGCAGATTCTTTGGCGTATGGCTCAAATCCACGAACTCCATAAGCCGTGTCTTATACCCGCAGGCGGTGATGAGCTGCCCGCGCAGTCCGTCAGTAAGCAACGCGGATACTCGCTCGCGCAGTATCCCGTCATCATCGAATACCGGCATGGCGGAAAGGTCTGCCGACTTTGCAAGCTCGTGCTGGCAGCAGGGAACAGACAGGATAAATTTTGCGTTGCGCTTGATCGCGTTATAGATGGCGTAGTCGGTCGCGGTATCGCATGCGTGGAGAGAGATCACCATGTCGATTGGTTCTCCATCCCTGAAATTCGCTATATCGCCCATAACAAATTTCAGGTTGGAGTATCCATATTTTTCAGATAGGGACGAGCAGAATTCAATCACATCCGCTTTAAGATCAACCCCTGTCATGTTTATGCGCATATGCCGAATTTCGGTAAAATAATAGTAAACGATGAAGGTAAGATATGATTTACCGCAGCCAAAATCGATGATATTCAGCGTTTCAAGCGAATGATCCTTAATTATTTCATCGATAAATTCCAAAAACCGATTTATTTGCTTGAATTTATCGTACATCGCCTTTTTAATCTCACCCGACGGCGTCATTACACCCATGTCGACCAGAGGGGGAACTATGCGCTTTTCTTCGAGCAGATAGGTCTTGGCGCGATTCTGTCCTTCGGCACGCGTCGGAACTTTAGCACAGGCATGGCGCCCGGTGAGCAGTCTGCCCTTCTTGCTCAGCCTTGCGGTAAATTCAAAACTCTCATTCCATGCATTGATCTGCGAAAATCCCGAGAAAAGGCTTTCTAACTCTTTTGCAGCAGATTCAAGCGCAATATGAGCATGAAACGCCTGTTTCTCGGTCAACTTTTCAATGAAGTATTCGTTGTCAAGCCGAGTTACAGTTACCTTTCGATATTCTGCACCATTCTTTGCGTCGCTCAACACGAGCTTATAAGCACCATTTGCTATTGCGTTGTCAATAAATTCTCTGATAGTGTCCATTGCTTCCGTAGCTTTCACATACAAGAATCGGCGCTTATGCTTCGAACGAGGGCTTTCGAATTAAATCTTTTCTCATGTAAGCATTTTGCACCACGTCACTACTGTACCATCTTTTTGTGACCGCTGCAAGAAAAATTTAATCAAAGTCTAAGGAAGGTGTTTTTGGAGCATTCATTCGGTATATAACAATTGGTATATACCGCACTCAAGATTGACAACCATACAAACATACTTATAATATTAAATGGACTAATATGTTAATGCTGTAAATATGCTTTAGTACAAGCATTCATACAGCATTGAGGTACGATATGGAAGTCAAACGACTTGATAACTTAAAGATCAATCAAAACGGAAGAATCAGGCGCATCGTTACGGACGATGAACGCCTTATGCGAAAGCTCACGGATATGGGGCTTACGCCGGGTACAGAGGTGCGGCTCGTAAAATTTGCCCCGATGGGGGATCCAATGGAGTTGCACCTGCGTGGATATTCGCTCTCGCTGCGCAAAGCGGATGCGGCCGCGATAGAGCTTATGGATGAAAGGGAGAGTCTGCATTCCGTGGCATCGTCCATTGCGGCAAGAAACCAATATGAAGAAAAGGGCAGGCAGATAATGCGTACCGTGCGTCACTCGGACAGGGAGGATGATGAGGTACATGAGCGCGCAGGGCGCATAACCAACAGCATTCTTAAAGCCTCATGCTGCGCGAAAAACACATGCTCTGACTGTAGAAAGAGCTGTATTAAAGCGATTTTCAAACCCGTTGAGCTGGAAAACGGCAAAAAAACCGAGAAAAACGCGCTCCAAAACAAACCGGAAAGCGCACGCCTTGCGCTGGTTGGCAACCCTAACTGCGGAAAGACCACGTTGTTTAACGCAATGACCGGCGAACGCGAGTATGTCGGCAACTGGGCAGGCGTGACGGTTGAGAAAAAGGAAGGCAGGGTTAAGTCCATAAAAGCCGATGAAAACGGACTCGACACCGAGGGTCACGACATCATCCTTGTCGATCTTCCGGGCATATATTCGCTTTCTCCGTTCGGTATGGAGGAGCGTATCGCAAGGCAATATATACTAACTGAGAAGCCCGACGCAATAATAAATATAATCGACGCAACCAATCTTGAACGCAATCTGTACCTGACAGTTCAGCTTTTGGAGCTGGAGCGTCCGATGGTAATTGCACTAAATATGATGGATGAGGTGCGCAAACGCGGAGACAGCATCGATTGCGCCGCATTATCAAAGGAACTTGGTATCCCTGTTATACCCATCAGTGCGAGAACCGGCATGGGCATAGACGATCTTATATCGCAGTCACGAATCATTTTGAATACCGCGCACGCACAATCCCATGAGGGGTTTAAACTTGAACCCGACCACCTGTACGATGATTACACTCATGCAATGCATCATAGGGTGGGAGAGCTTGTCGAAAAGTATGCTCAGGAGGCGGGTCTTCCTGTGCATTGGGTGAGCATAAAGCTGCTTGAGGGCGATGAGCCTGCCGCTGCCGCTCTAAAGCTTCCGGAAAACGTGCGCAAAGCCGTTCATGCGATTTCGGATGAGTACGCGGCCGCATCGGGAAGCAGCTTCGCAAATTCCGCATCGATGCTTGCCGACAACAGGTATCGCTATATTACCGAGGTCGTGGGAAAGGTGCTTAAGCGCGGTCGGAGTTCGGACGAGCCAACGCTTTCGGATAGGATCGATCGAGTATTGACAAACAAATTCCTTGCGATGCCCATCTTCATTCTGCTAATGGCGGCGGTGTTCACCTTGACCTTTGGAACACTCGGCGCATGGCTAAAAGGGCTGATGGAGAACCTGATCTTCGACATAACGATTCCTGCGGTAGGTTCGGCGCTCACGGACATTTCGGTGTCGGAATGGTTAGTGAGCTTGATTTGCGACGGTATCCTCGCGGGGGTGGGCGGTGTTGTCACCTTTCTTCCCGAGATAGCTATTCTGTTTCTCTGTCTATCGCTGCTTGAGGACAGCGGATACATGAGCCGCATCGCGTTTATTATGGATAGGCCGATGCGGAATTTAGGGCTCAGCGGCAAGAGCTTCATCCCGATGCTTATGGGCTTTGGCTGCACCGTCCCAGCGACGATGGCTGCAAGGACGATGGAGAATATGAGGGATAAAAGAAGCACGATCCTGCTGCTTCCGTTCATGAGCTGTTCTGCGAAGCTGCCCGTTTATGCTCTGATAGCGGGTGCATTCTTTTCAAAGGGAAGCACGCTCGTCGTATTGAGTCTCTATCTTCTTGGCATACTTTTGGCAATGGTGTTTGGCATCATATTCAAGAACATTATTTTCAAATCCAACGAAGCGGTGTTCATGCTTGAACTTCCCGATTACAGACTCCCTAAATTAAAAGATACCATGCTCCATGTGTGGGAGAGAGTGAAGCATTTTCTTGTGAAAGCGGGTACGTTGATCTTTGTGATGAGCATAGTCGTTTGGGTTCTCATGAATTTCAGTTTCACACTTGCGCCCGTTGGTGAGCATGTGGAAAACAGCATCCTTGGGCGAATAGGCGGCGCAGCGGCGTTCCTGTTCAAACCCCTTGGATTTGGCTCATGGATGGCGGTCGTCGCGCTCCTAACCGGCTTTGTTGCAAAGGAGAGCATCGTTTCAACGATGAGCGTGCTCGTAGGTTCAACCCTGACGGCCGGAACGGCTGCTGCTGCGCTCGGCACGCTTTTCACTCCCATCAGCGCATATTCCTTCCTTGTGTTCGTTTCGCTCTATACCCCCTGTGTGGCGGCCGTAGCCACCATGAGAAGGGAGCTTGGGAGCCGCAAATATACGCTTTTTGCTGTTGCATTCCAAATTGCGATCGCATATCTTGCTGCGTTCTTTGTGTATACGTTCGGCAGCGTGATCTTTGGATGAGGTGCGGCTTTAATTTATAAAACGCTGGGAATAATGAAAATACATAAATTTATTTTCATTGTTCGGTTTTAATGGTATAATGACTCGATGGCAAAGCTTTCCCGCTGGAAACTCTATACCATTGATATAATAATAAACCCAAAGCGGAGGTACTTCTATGCAGTGGAAGGAGATAACGATATACACCACCGAGGAGGGTACGGAAATAGTCATCGCCCGTCTCGATATTCTGGGCATATCCCAGATCAATATAGTGCAGGGGCATGATGAGATAGACGTGTTGCTGCATAAAACCGAAAAATACTGGGATTATGCCGAGGAAGCCGCTCTAAATAAACAGCCTGCCGTGCAAGCATATATTTCGGATGTCCCGGAAAATGAGAGCATTGAGGAGGCTGTTCGCGAGTCGATAGAGGAGCTTAAGGCTCTTGAACCTGAACTCGGGATGGAGCTTGGCAGCCTTGAGATATCCGTGCGCATGGTGAACGAGGAGGACTGGGCAAACAACTGGAAAGCGTACTTTAAACCCATGCCCGTAGGCGAAAAGCTGCTCGTTTGCCCATCGTGGGAGGAAGTACCCGAGGGCAATACCCGCGCGGTGCTTAAGATTGACCCCGGCATGGCATTTGGGACCGGTACGCATCATACGACGAGGATGTGCCTTGAGCTGCTCGAAAAGCGGATAAATGCGGGCGATCTCGTTGCTGACCTTGGTTGTGGGAGCGGAATACTTTCCATTGCCGCGTCGCTGATGGGCGCAGGCGAGACATACGCGGTGGATGTCGATCCCGTTGCGGTTAAGGTTGCTGCGGAAAATGCGCAGCTCAACGGTATAGACATGAACAAATACTTCATTCGCACTGGCGATATCCTGTCCGACGCGGAGTTTCGCAAGGATATTGCCGAAAGAAAATATGATATTGTGCTTGCTAACATTGTTGCAAACGTGATCATCGCTTTTGCGCCGGTGATACCCGAGTTGATGAAGGATAGCGGAGTATTTATAGCATCGGGCATTATAGATGACAGGCTTGATGAGGTCCTTTCCGCACTGGACGAAAACGGTCTTACCGTGTGCGAGGTTTGCTGCGGCGAGGATTGGCGTGCATTGATTGCGGTAAAGAAATAAATAGATTTTGTACGATATAATAAGTTTTTTTCATTAAATGAGAAGATTTTTTGTTGATAAAAATATCTCGATGGGGCAGCGGGTGCTGCTCTCGGGAGACGAAAAAAGGCATATGCTGACAGTCCTGCGCATGGGCAAAGGCGACAGGCTCATCCTTATAAACGGCATGGGGACTGAGCTGACAGCCGAGATAGTCTCTGTGGATGAGGATGAGGTCACGCTTGAGATCGTGGATGAGATGCCCTGCACTTCTGAACCCGAACGGAAGGTAACGCTTTTTCAATGTCTGCCCAAGGCTGGAAAGCTTGAAACCATTATCCAAAAATGCGTGGAGCTTGGGGTTCATGCTGTATGTCCGGTGTTTTCGAAGCGCTGCGTGGTAAAGCCCGATCGGAATGAAAATAAGCTCGTTCGATATAACCGTGTTTCGCATGAGGCGGCTAAGCAGAGCGGGCGAGGCATGGCACCGGATGTGCTGCCGGTGCGGGATTTAAACGAATGCACTTTTTCCGAATTTGATTTGGTACTCGTTGCATATGAGGACGAGGAGGAAGTAACTCTCAAGCGCATTTTGTGTGAAAACAGGGAAGCGGGCCATATCGCCATCATCATCGGCCCCGAGGGCGGATTCGAGCGGGACGAGGTTGATAGAATCCTTCGTTCAAACGAAAATGCACATTCCGTTTCCTTGGGAAAGCGGATACTCCGTACCGAAACTGCGGGCATGGCGATGCTTGCAATGCTCATGTATGAGCTGGAGGGCTGATGCACTGCTGCTTTATCACCCTGGGATGCAGGGTAAATCAATATGAGAGCGATGCCATGGCGGAGCTTATGAGCAATGCGGGGTACGAAGTAGTTAATGATCCTGCGCTTGCCGATGTCTTAATAGTGAACACCTGCACGGTCACGAACATTGCCGACCGAAAATCAAGGCAGATGCTGTCAAGAGCGCATCGGCTGAACGAAAATGCAAAACTTGTTGCCGTTGGCTGCTGGGTTCAGCGGAATCCCGACGCGGCCGCTCAGCTTATGGGAGTGGACGCGGTTCTTGGAAGTGCGGATAAAAGTCGAATTGTCGAGATAGTGAATTCTTTGTTTGAAAAAGCAGGCACAGAGCTTGTCAGCGAAGAAACAATGCCGCACAAAGTCAAGATTCATGTTCGCGATGTCATGCGTGAGCATAGTTTTGAGGAGATGAGCGCCGTACACGAGGGGCGCACAAGAGCATATCTCAAAATACAGGATGGTTGCAATATGTTTTGCACCTACTGCGCGATACCGTATGCGAGGGGAGCTATACGCTCAAGAAGTCTTGCGTCCGTGCGCGCGGAGGCAGAAAAGCTGAATGCCGAGGGTTACGCGGAGGTCGTGCTGACGGGCATACACCTAATGAGCTACGGTCGGGATTTTGGCGATGGAACGAACATCGTCGATGCGGTACGCCGTTTCGATGGCCTGGACGGCATAAAGCGCATACGCTTCGGTTCGCTCGAGCCGCATCTGATGACTGACGAGATAATCACGGCTCTTTCCAAAAATGAGCGCATATGCAGGCACTTTCATCTCTCGCTCCAAAGCGGTTCAGACTCGGTGCTTGAACGTATGCGCAGGGGCTATACATCCGAAGAGTATCTTGCGCTTTGCACGAAGCTGCGTCATGCTTTTGGCAGGGATACCGCTATTACGACCGATATAATCGCAGGTTTTCCAGGAGAAACCGAGGCGGAGCATGGGGAAACGATGGAATTCATGGATAAGGTTCGCTTTTCTAAGGTACATATCTTTCCTTATTCAAGACGAAGCGGCACAAAAGCGGACGGGCTGCCCGTGCAGCTAACAAACGCCGAAAAGAGCCGCAGGGCAGGTGAACTGATCGCGGTCGGAAAACGGCTTGAAAGGGAGTACCTTGAGGGTTTTGTAGGGAAGGCCGTGGAGGCGCTGATTGAAAAAAATGAAAACGGATGTTCTTACGGCTGTACCGACACATACGCAGCAGTAAAGATAAATAAAGAATTAACGCCCAATTCGATAGTGAGCGTTAGAATAAACGGAATTATGGAGGATAACGATGGAGAATTGTATCTTTTGTAAAATCGCAGCAGGAGAGATTCCCTCGAACAAGGTTTACGAGGATGAAAAAGTGCTTGCGTTTCGGGATATCGATCCGCAGGCACCTGAGCATGTGCTGTTGATTCCAAAGCAGCATTTTGACAATATTCTTGAGGTTGACGGTGAAACCTTTGCCTATATGCAGGGAATTGTGAAGCGTGTTGCAAATGAGCTCGGCATCGCTGAGACTGGCTTCCGCGTTGTAATAAACACGGGCAAGGATGGAATGCAGAGCGTAAATCATCTGCATATGCATATCCTCGGCGGGCGTAGTATGCAATGGCCTCCGGGCTGATGCCATAAACTCCATGAGCATAGTCATTCATTATGTGGTATAATAAAGCATTATAATGCAAAGAGAGGTTAAGTGCTATGTCAACTTATTCCAAGGAATATCGTCATGATATGCGCGTACGTATCGACTACAACAACATGCTCACTCAAGCCGTGGGCGAGCATGGGATAGATCCAGAAGAGATTGCCGATATGCAGGAGCGTATGCAGGCGGCATTCGACGGAGTGAACGCAAAGCGCGACGCGATGCGCTGGCGTGACCTGTACAAAACTCAGCTTGATATTGTAGACGAGATCGAGGAAACAGCCGAGTTTGTGCGGAACAACTGTGATAATTTCGTGGTTCTCGGGATAGGCGGCAGCGCGCTCGGCCCCATTGCGGTGCATCAGGCGTTGCGCCATCAGCATCATAACGCACTGTCGAAGGATGAACGCAAGGTTCCGCGCCTGTATGTGGAGGATAATGTCGATCCCGAGCGCATGGCGGCACTTTTGGATGTTATCGATCTTGATAAAACTATCTTCAATGTCATAACCAAATCCGGAAGCACGAGCGAAACCATGGCACAGCTTCTCATCATTACAAGGCTGCTAATCGACAGATTTGGTGAGGACGGCCTTAGAGATCACCTCATAGCGACTACGGATAAGGAAAAAGGGAATCTCATCATAATCGCAAAACGATATAACCTTCGCACCTTTATCGTACCCGACGGCGTAGGCGGAAGATTTTCGGAGCTTTGCCCCGTGGGTCTGATCGCAGCCGCAGTATGCGGAGCCGATATTCGTGCGATGCTTGCGGGGGCGGAGTATATGGATGAGCTTTGCTCAACCGATGAGCTTCATAAAAATCCCGCTTTGATGCTTGCCGTGCTCGAGGTGCTCGCAATGGAGAGGCACGGAGCAAATATCAGCGTGCTCATGCCCTACGCCGATTCGCTCAAGTTCATGGCGGATTGGTACGCGCAGCTTTGGGCGGAGTCGCTCGGAAAGAAAAAGCTTTCCGGTGATTCGATGCTTCACTTTGGACAGACCCCGGTAAAGGCGCTTGGCGTTACGGATCAGCATTCACAGGTGCAGATCTATACCGATGGCCCGTTTGATAAGACCATCACCTTCATAGGGGTGGATAAGTATCGTGTTGATTTTGAAATTCCCCATGCCTTTGACGATATTCCGAACGTAGCGTTTTTGTCGGGACATACGCTTAATGAGCTGATTCAGGCGGAGCGCATAGCAACCGAACATGCCGTCACCGTCAGCGGGCATATGAATAAAACCATCATGCTGCCCATCGTCAACGAATTCACCATAGGGCAGCTAATAATGCTTTTCGAGCTACAGACAGCATTTGCGGGTGAGCTCCTCGGCATCGACGCGTTCGACCAACCGGGCGTTGAGGAGGGAAAGAACGCAACCTACGCTTTGCTTGGTAAGGCAGGCTATGAGGAAAAGCTGCGTGAGCTTCAAAACTCCGCAAAAAAGGAAGAAAAATATATAATTTAACTCAGGGGTAGGTGCGGGGTTTGCCCGGTTTTTTGTCCGTACCCCGCACGAACGATTTAATGAGCCTTTTTGATAAAAAGTATTTTAAACATATTGACTGGTTCACGGTAATATTGGTGCTGGGTCTTGTCGCTTTCGGTACGATTGCGCTTGCCTCGGTCATGGCTGCGCCATTTGACGGAACGGAGCAGGGTCTTTCCGATTATTTCAGTAAATTCAATATGGAGTACCTGCAAAAGCATATCACGAATTTTTTGATAGGCGCGGCGGCAATGCTGCTCGTGATGGTGTTCGATTACAGCATTCTAAGGACGTTATCGATATGGATCTACGGTGGAATAATTGGACTGCTTCTGCTGCTGTTCGTATTTGGTAAGGTTCGAGGAGGCGCTCAGGGCTGGTTCGTATTCGATTCGATAGAGAGGGCGATACAGCCAGGTGAGCTATGTAAGATCGCCTTGATAATCCTGCTTTCGAGGTTCGTGTCCGCCGCAATGGACAAGGACGGGCGCTTGCTCAAATTCAAGGACGTCTTGCTCGCACTCGGCATTACGTTGCTTCCGTTCATACTTATTGTACTCCAACCCGATTACGGAACTGCGATAGTATTGCTCGTGATCATGTTCGTGATCTTTTTCATCGCAAGGATAAAATGGATTTACATAATACTCGCCGCCATTATGGGAGGAGGGGGACTTCCGATTGCGTACTTCTTCATACTGACGGGTAAGCAGCGCAATAGGATTGATGTATTCCTGAACCCGGAGCTCGCGAGCTCCGATGCAAAATACCATGTGCAGCAATCGCAAATGGCTATAGGCTCGGGGCAGTTGTTCGGAAAGGGCTTTTTCGGAGAGGAAACGCTTGCGCAGCTCAGATACATTCCTGCAAGGCATACCGACTTCATATTCAGCGGCATAGCCGAGGCGGTTGGCTTTATTGGCGGAGCGATACTTATCATTGCATTCTTTGCGCTCATATTCCGCTGGATGTATATTGCAATCAGGGCGCGCGACAACTTTGGGACATGCCTCGTCGCGGGCGTTGTCGCAATGCTGACAGCGCATGTGTTCGAGAATATCGGTATGACCATGGGATTAATGCCCGTTACGGGAATACCCCTGCCGTTTATAAGCTACGGAGGATCAAATATGCTTACGAATCTGATAGGCGTGGGCATCGTGCTGAACGTATATATGCGCCGCCCGATCAAAGAAAAACGCCAATACGATAGAATTAGTGAAAAAGGTAAATTCGTTCGTGTTTAGCAAATCACTGCTTAAATCGGATGGCATTAAAAATGATGAATAGGTCTTGAAAATTAAATGAGCTTTGATAGATACAATAAGCAAGCTGAAAACGCCTTGCGGCTTGCTAAGGATGCCGCAGAGGAGCTAAAACACGGATTCATTGGCTCTGAGCATGTCCTGCTGGGGCTTATTCGAGGTGAAGGATCGGCGGCAGATGCGCTTGTGCAATTCGGCGTTACGGAGGATGTCGTGCTTCCGTATATCGATACGCTTGTGGGCGGCGGGAGGCATAGGTTTACGGACAGCCTCGGATATACCCCGTCCGCAAAACGCATTCTTGAGCTTGCACTGTATGAAGCTAAATCCTTTTCGGAAAACCTGATCGATACAAAGCATATTCTGCTTGCTATTTTACGCGAAAGCGACTGTTTCGCGTCCAAAATTTTGGAGATGGCGGATGCCGATACGGTCTCAATGAAGCAGTATCTTTATGGCAGGCTTGACTTGCCGTCATCCATGCAATCCGCGCGGCCGGTGCAGCCCGAGCAATCCCTGCAATCAATTCAATTTGTAAATGAATTAAAGCAATCCGATCAAAAACGTTCGGGAGTGCATTCTGCAACGCCGATAATTGATACATACACATCCGATTTGACCGCTCTTGCTCGGTCGGGCAAGCTTGACCCGCTGATCGGGTGCGAAAATGAGCTTAACCGGCTAATACAAACTTTGCTGAGACGCGGGAAAAACAATCCCGTTCTTATTGGAAATCCGGGAGTCGGAAAATCCGCGATCGTTGAGGGTTTCGCTGCCCGCATTTCCTGCGGTAAGGTGCCGGAGGAACTTAAAACCGCTCGCGTTGTGAGGCTCGATTTAGGCGCGATGCTGGCGGGAACCAAGTTCCGAGGTGAGTTCGAAGAACGATTGAAGGCAGTGCTTGACGAATCTACTGAGGATATTATCCTGTTCATCGATGAAATTCATACCATCATCGGCGCAGGTGCGGGGGAGGGCAGCATCGACGCGGCAAACATAATGAAGCCCGCTCTCGCAAGAAGGGGACTGCGAGTCATCGGTGCGACCACGCTCGATGAGTATCGGCGCTATATAGAAAAGGATGCGGCACTCGAGCGCAGATTTTCTCCGATAATCGTAAACGAGCCCTCCCGCGATGAGGCTATTGCGATTCTGCAAGGACTGAAATCGCGCTATGAAGCGCATCACAATGTATTCATTGGCGATGATGCGGTTAATGCCTGCGTGGAAATGTCCATTCGCTGTCTGCCAGACAGATTCCTTCCGGATAAGGCGATAGACCTAATGGATGAAGCTGCATCGAAAGCACGCCTTGGCGCTGGGAAGGGAAACGCAGGGGAGTTGGATCGGCTTCGCACGGAGATAGAAGACGCAGTGAATTCGAGTGATTTTGAGCGCGCTGCGGAGTTAAGGATAAAAGAAAGGGAGATGCAGTTTTCCTTTGAAAATGCCAAAATTACGGTGGATGTAAATTCTGTCGCGTCCGTCGTTCATGATTTAACCGGTATACCGATGGACAGCCTCGTAAAATCCCACTCCGAGCGATTGAGCGGGCTTGAAACGGAGCTTAAAAAGCGTATTTTCGGGCAGGATCTGGCAATTAATGATATAGCACGTGCTGTTCGAAAGGGCTACGCGGGTATTTCATCGGGCAATGGGCCGCTTTGCTCAATATTGATTGCAGGATCATCAGGAGTGGGCAAAACGGAGCTTGCGCATGCGCTCTCGGAAGAACTGTTCCCGGGTGAGGATGCGTTGATTCGTTTCGATATGGCGGAGTATTTTAATTCATCCTCCGTAAACAGATTGATTGGCACGCCCGCGGGCTACAAGGATTCCGATGAGGGCGGCAGGCTTACCGAGGCGGTTCGCAGAAAGCCATATGCGGTGGTGCTATTCGATGATTTTCAGCATGCACACTTTGATGTTTGTTCACTCCTTGGAAGGATAATATGCGATGGCAGCCTGACCGACGCAAGGGGACGCAGCATAAGTTTTCGCAACGCTATCGTGATTTTTACGGTTGGAATGGATGAAGCGGAATCCCATAGACGAGCGGGTTTTTCAAGCAGGGAAGGGGAACGCAGTTCGGTTGACCGATTAGACGCCACTCTCAAAAAAATGATTCCCGCTGAAATAGTCTCATCCGTGGACTGCATTGCCGAGCTTGGTGCGCTTGACAGGGAAGCATATGATTCCATATGCAGGGGGCTGCTTAAAGAGCTTGAAAAGCATCTTAAAAGTAACGGTGTACACGTTCGCTTTGACGAAACCATCGTTCGAGGTGTATGCGATTCCGTAGCGCATAAGGAATCAACAACGGAAGGTGCAAGGCCGCTTAGACGGCACATTGCTGCTGCCATAGAGGATCGGATAGGTGAAAAGCTGCTTACGGGTGAGATAGTCAAGGGAATCGCCTATCGCTGCCTGTTTACGGACGGGAAGCTGTTGTTTAAGGAAGATGCGTTAAATGGCACATAAAATTCTCTATACAAAGTAATCGTGAGGCATTAGATGGAAGTATTAAGGTTTGGACTTGGCATACGCTTTGAAACATTTGACGCGGGAATCATCGGGAAAACGGATGACCACAATGATGGCACAGATGCCTATTCGGAGGAACCATGCCGCACGGAGCTACTGACGCAACTTTTTTCTGTTCTATACGCAAAGGATGTGAGTGGACTAAAGCTCTATGGCGGGTATTTTAAGCTTGATGACAGCGATTCCGAGAGCATTTATACCGTTGTGTTCATGAATGGAGGAGTAAAGAAGACCCGTAAACTTTTTTTAAAATTTGATAGCGATGCTCGAATCCGGGGTATGCTTGCAAGCTACCGACCGTACATACAGACAAATGTACTACGTAGGGTAGAGGGGCTGACCTACTTTGGAGAGTTCAATGAGGATGGTACTTTGATGGGCGGAGAAGTAGATTTAGGCATTCGCGTAATGAGTAAGCGCGAAAATAAGATGAGCGTATCCGAGGGCAAGGGGCTTACGATACTGCTTGCGCCCGATAAATTTAAGGGAAGCATGAGCGCGGATACGGTTGTAAGGCTGCTTACCAATGCCGCCCGAAGGATAATGCCGGACTGTAGAGTAATTCCCGTACCGATTGCGGATGGCGGGGATGGCACTGTAAATGCGCTTGTGCGCTCCTTTGATGGGATTCTCAGAAGCACGAATGTTACCGCTCCGAACGGCGGAACGGTCCGTGCGGAATACGGAGTTATCGGAGGTGACACCGCCATAATCGAAATGGCTTCCGCCTCGGGACTTGCACTGGTGCCCGATGGCGAACGCGATCCCCTCAATGCCACTAGCCGGGGCACGGGGGAATTGATTGTTCGCGCCCTTAACGAGGGAATGAAGCGTATCCTGATCGGCATCGGTGGCTCGGCAACCAACGATGGCGGCATGGGTGCGGCGATAGCACTCGGAGCTAAGTTTTTTGACTCGGATGGGAACGAGCTTTCGGGCATGGGTTCCGACCTGCTCAGGGTGGAGAGTATGGACTTATCAGGCCTTCATCCCAGACTGCGGAATTGCGATATAATTGTGATGTGCGATGTTGAGAATCCTTTGACGGGCAAAAATGGCGCAACGTACACCTACGGTACGCAGAAGGGTGCTGACGATGGTATGCTCAAGCAGCTTGAAGTCGGGATGAAAAGGATCGAACGCATATATGACGCGCATGCAGGGCGATCCATCTGCTCCGAACCCGGCAGCGGCGCGGCCGGAGGCATGGGCGCGATGCTTGCGGTGATTGCGGGGGCAAGGCTTACGAGCGGCGCGGAAGCGGTGCTTGAGGCGGTACATTTTAATTCCCTGCTTTCTGATGCGGACATTGTAATAACCGGTGAAGGTATGCTTGACGAGACCTCGGCCTGCTGTGGTAAGGCGGTAGGAACGGTGGTAAGCCATGCAAAGGCGAAGGGCGTACCAACTTTCGTGATTGCTGGATGCCTTGGCAAAGGCTATGAGAATATCTTCAACATTGAGAATGTGGGGCTATACACATGCGTCGATTCGCCGATGACGGCGAAGGAAGCAATTGAAAACGCGGAGGCACTCCTTGATAAGGCCGCCGAGAGGCTGTATCGCTCGATTAGATTATTAAGAGGGGTTTAGATTCTAAAAAAGCTATAATTTTCAGGCGACAATAATAGAAAAAACCGCCCTGCGGGCGGCTTTTGTTTAAGGCCATAGGGATAGGAATCTTGTCTTAAAATCCATTCCTTTGCATGCACTCTTTGACGTTCTCGATTATCCTTTCAACGGTTTCGGGCTTCATATCGCCGGACGTATACTCCCCCTGAAATTCCCAATGATGAAAAGCTCCATTTGGCTCAATGGAAAGACCAACGGCATCAAAAAGACCATCATCACCAAAGGACCAACGATCAATCCCGCAGGACTCAGCAACGGTATCTGGGGTCATACCAAGGAACAGCACGAGACTACCGTCAGTTAAAAGGTCCATGGCAGATTCCTGCAAATCGAGCGCTTGCCTTTCAGACAGCACGATGAGATCGTAGCGGGTATCCTGAACATACTCAAAAAGTTCAGCTTTTCTTGCGTACGGATCATACAGCACATTATACGGATAGACCTTTTTGGGAGTAAGCTGATCGCCAAAGTAGGCCGCTACAGTGTAACTTCCTAAAATGACTACTGCAATGCTTAACAGCGTGATAGCGACTACTGCACCGATAGAAATCTTACCTGTTTTCATATATCAACACCTCTTAAATACTTACCTTACTAGATTGAAAAGCCAAAAATTCCAGTGATTTTACCTAAATGGTGAACCAGCATCGAACAGTTAGAAAACAAACCAGTTACATTTATTATGATCTTGCCAGTGCTCGAGCTGCTTGAAACAGCGTAACACCTTACGCCGGGTTGAAAGCCCCAACTGTCACCGTTACCAGGAAATACAGGTACAATCTTCCACATCTTTTCCTTTGACGAACTAAAGTTGTTAGTAGCAAAAAATGAACTTAGATCAAATTTCCAGGATACTCCATCGACCCCGTTTGAAAGACTGCAGTTGACGGTCGCGCTGATGCCTTGACTTTTTATTTGTGATTGATCCAAAAATGCATGTTTGGATGAATTAATAACGCCTAGAGAACACTGTTCATAAGTAACTCTATATATTGACTTCGGGGAAGAATAAACGCTTGCAATGCAGTCATATACTTTTCTTTGGACATCATTGATAGTAGCTTTTCCTCTTCGATAAATGTTCAGAGTGTAGCCAACTTGACCAAGAGTTAACAAACCATACTTAACTGTAATTGAACGTGCATAGATATAATCAGCAAGCGGAGGAAAACCTTTAGGTTCGCTTAACTCGAAAATCTTTGCATTTGCATATGCTGAACGAGCTGCATAATCATAATCAGACGCTTCAACTATAAGTTCATAAGCATTAGAATCACCCACTGCTCCACATTCTTCGCATGGCTCAGCGCATTCTTGAGCCGATACAATTGTACTATGTATGCATTGATAAACATCGTCAACCATGGTAAGGGAAGTGCCAAGATTGATTTCGTCTTGTTCAACATTCAGCTCATTATCGTAGTCTTCAACAAGGAAATCAAGCCCTGTTATTTCTTTGACCTCCTCAGGAAGCATGTCTTTAAAGAAAACCGTATTATCGGCACGAACCAGAGACACAAGAGTATCACGCTTTGCTGAATATGCGGTTTCTTTGGTTACCAAGATGACTTTCGCATCATCATATTCCGAGAGGTTAAGTGAGCTTTTTGTTTCAGGTTTGAGCTGAAATTCGACAATTGGAATACTGTTAATAATGTCTTCAGTCGATTGTGCATGTAGCACGGAGGTGGAAAATGTTGTAAAAAGAACAACAAGAACCAGAGAAAATGATAATAATTTCTTGTACATATTTAAACCTCCTATGTCCAATATTATTATATTACCACATTGTAATGATTGTGTCAATGAAAATATGATAATATAATTTGAAAATTAACTTTTATTAAAGCAGCTTTATCTTCCAATCGCCATTCGCATCACGATAATAATAGAATTCGCTCAGCTCATCGGATTCAAAGACCTTCACCATGTCAGCAAAGTCATTTGCAAGGGTGTAGTTTTCAAGGTCTTTCCTTTTTATGAAGAATACCTCGCCCTCATCGGACGACTTTAACTCACCGCTAAAGGAATTCGTCTTAAAGAAAAGTACGATATATCTCTCGTCATCCCTTGTCATAAACTGTTTCACTCCACAAAGCATCGGATTCATGATGGTAAGCCCGGTCTCTTCGTATACTTCGCGTATCACGGATTCGACAAAGGATTCGCCATGTTCCACATGTCCGCCGGGGAAGGTGATACCGGGCCAATTCGGGTTGACCCTGTCCTGAACAAGGATATTATCATTTTCATCATAGATCATACACATGGTAGTGATGATCGCTTTTTCACTTCTTGACATAGAGGCTCCTGTTCGTCCGATCATTAAAACAGGGGAGAATGTTTAAAGCATTGCTTTTTTGCATCTCCCCGAATGATAGGCAGTTCGTTTCACTATTATAATTTGATTATAATGTGATACGCTTTAGTTTTATTTCATGCCGCGCTTAAACATTTCCGTCACGGCAAAAGTTGCTACATCATCAGCATATTTTCCTGCACCGAAGCCGGCATCGAAACCGAGTTCCTTGGCAAGCTCATGGGTGATACGAGGGCCGCCGCAGCATACAACAAAGCGGTCGCGCAGCCCCTCAGCTTCGAGCAGCTCGATGAATTCAGTCATGTTTTGGATATGTATATCCTTCTGAGTGACGGTTTGTGAGATGAGTAAAACATCGGCATTCACTTCTATTGCCTTTTTGAGGAATTCCTCGTTGGGAACCTGCGCACCAAGGTTGATAGCTTCTATCATATCGTAGCGCTCAAGTCCGTAATGCCCCGCAAAGCCTTTGCGGTTCATGATCGCATCGATGCCGACGGTATGAGCATCGGTACCCGTGGAAGCACCGATCATGACAATCTTTCGTCCGAAATGCTCACGGATGTACTCGTCGGTGTCCTCCATGCTCATCGTTTCCTCTTCGACGGTCTGAACGTGGATGTTTTCGTAATCCACGCTGTGGATGACCGAGCCATACACGACATAGAAGGTGAACTCCTTGTCGAGGGGCTTTGCAATGGCAACATTGGGTTCTTCAACGCCCATCTTGCGGACGAGCTGACGCGCAGCCTCCATGCCCTTTTCGTCGTTCTTTACGGGCAGGGTAAAGCTGAACTGAACCTTTCCGTCGTTCATGGTGTCGCCATAGGCTTTCAGCTTAGTAAAGTCAAGAGTAGTATCAAAATCGGCCTTATGAGTATTATAAAGTCCGCCGCTCATTATGCTTCACCGCCTTTCATAAGCTCGATAAAGGGATTGAAATAGCATTCATCCTTGGAAACGACTCCGCTGAGACCCTTGCCTCCGTCCCTAGGACGTTTAATATCCGCAAACACACCCTTTTCAAGCGTTGCGAACAGTCCCATATGCTCGATTTCGCCGAGCAGATCGGTGGCCTTTTGAAGAACGGTATTCGCTCTCGTCTGCATGATGCCGCCGTCCTTGAAGGAAATCTCGCTTCCGAGATCCTGCATGGTGCGGAAGATGTACTGTGCGTTCTCGATTGAAAGTGCGCGGTCGCTCATAAAGGGGGTATGGATGGCTTCTGTGAGCATACCGAGAAGGTGCAGCTTCTGTCCCGTCAGAATCGTTACCATGTTAAACAATGCGTCCTGCACATGTCCGCGGAAGATATTGCCCGTCATGAATTTGGTGGGGGGCATGTACTTAAGCGGAGCGTTGGGGAATATCTCTCGCGCCATCTGTGCCTGTGCAAGCTCATAGAGGAAACCGTTTTCGACATCGGGCGAGATTTCAAACGCATGGCCAAGTCCCATCTGCTCCTCGGGAAGTCCGGCTTTTAGTGCAAACTGTTCATTGAGGAACTGGGAAGCGAGTACGGTATGCGCTTCTTCTACTGCGTCGGCGGTGGTGAGATAATTATCTTCGCCCGTATTGATGATAACGCCTGCAAAGCTGTTGATTACACGGCTGAAGTACTGATCGATGATGGTGCGCTGCATATTGATGTCGCGGAACAGTATGCCGTAAAGCGCATCGTTCAGCATGACATCGAGCCTTTCAAGTGCGCCCATGGCAGCAATTTCAGGCATACACAGACCCGAGCAGTAGTTGCACAGGCGGATGTAGCGATGCTCCTGTTCGCCTACTTCATCAAGAGCGGCACGCATGAGACGAAAATTCTCCTGCGTTGCATAGGTGCCGCCGAAGCCCTCGGTCGTTGCGCCGTAGGGAACATAGTCGAGTAGGCTCTGACCCGTGGTGCGGATGACCGCGATTATGTCCGCGCCCTGCTTTGCCGCAGCCTTTGCTTGGGTTATATCCTCGTAAATATTGCCGGTTGCAACGATAACATAGAGGTAAGGACCCTCTTTATCGCCAAATTCATTGAGGTATTCCTTGCGCTTTGCGACATTGCCGCGAATACGATCCGTAGTTGCTTCCGCAACCGGCATGATTGCGGCACGAATTTCATCAATGCTGTGGGGAGCCACCTTGGAAAGGTCGATTTCGCCATTATCGATGCCTTCCGCAATCTGCTGGGGATCAAGGCCGGTTTCAGCCATTGCGTTGCCGATATAATAGGCAGCGCCGCCGCTGAGCAGCCCCTTGTCGAAGAGATGATCTACAACGACGTTGGGAAGGGGAACTTCGAGCGCGTTTACACCGTCGATGCCGAGAAGGCGGCAAACCGCACGTTCGACCGTTACAGTCGTATGAAGGTCAATAAAGCTTTGGGTATCCTCTGCGATATGCTTTGCGGATTCCCTCGCTTTATCGACAAGATTTCTGTTGAGGTTAAGTTTGCTTTCCATCTACTGCTTATCCTCCTTTATAAAAATAATAGGTGCAAGAGCATTACTAAAACATGAAGCTGCTCTATTGCAATGAGTATTAAAATATTTTAAATTAAGGCTGCGGATAAAGATACATTTATCCGCAGTCAAGATTCTCTGAGAATGCTGAGCGGGAGGTCTATGTAAGACCTGCTGCGCCCGAGAATTACTCGTGACGGCCCCTCTTAAGTCTCTCAAGATCTGAGGGTTCAAGTGAGATCTTACCGTCAAGTCTGCCCTGCTCAAGCCCGGCAACGCCGATATGATTCGGCTGTTCGCCACGAGCTTTGCGGCATTCTTCGCAATGACATATGTTTTCGTAATGCTCCGGCTCGGTGTAGGTCGTGATAACGCCTTCGAAATTGCGAAGGATGGTCTTTCTCGGGGTCTGACTGATTACATAATTCGGCATAACGGGAGTCTTTCCGCCGCCGCCGGGTGCGTCAACGACGAAAGTCGGAATGCAGTAGCCGCTGGTATGTCCGCGCAGACCTTCGATTATCTCGATGCCCTTGCTGACGGGGGTACGGAAATGTGTGAGTCCCATCGAAAGGTCGCAAACATAGATGTAGTACGGGCGGACGCGGATCCTGACCAGCTCATGGACGAGCTTCTTCATCACATGTACGCAGTCGTTTACGCCCGCAAGAAGGACGCTCTGATTGCCGAGAGGGATGCCTGCATCGGATAGCATTTCGCACGCACGCTTGCTCTCCTCGGTGATCTCGTCGGGGTGATTGAAATGGGTGTTCAGCCAGATGGGATGATACTTTTTGAGCATCGCACACAATTCGGGAGTGATCCTCTGAGGCATGACAACGGGGGTTCTGCTGCCAATGCGGACGATCTCAACGTGGGGAATCTTGCGAAGTTCGCTGATGATATATTCAAGCCTGTCATCGTTCTGCATCAATGCATCGCCGCCTGATAGCAGAACGTCGCGCACCTCGGGATGATTGCGAATGTATTCAAGACAGGCTTCTATCTGTGATGTGGGGACTGCGGTATCATGCTGTCCCGCGAACCTGCGCCTTGTGCAATGACGGCAGTACATCGAACACTGGTCGGTGATGAGGAACAGAACCCTGTCGGGGTAACGATGGGTGAGACCGGGGACAGGGGAGTCGGTATCCTCATGCAGGGGGTCAAGCTGATCCTCCGGTGCCTGATACAGTTCCGCTGCAGAAGGGATGCATTGACGGCGAATGGGATCATACGGATCATCGGGGTTGATGAGGGAGAGGTAATAGGGGGTTATTGCCATGCGGAGGGTACCGAGACATTGCGCAACGCCATCCTCCTCCTCTGGGGTGAGCTTAATGTACTTTTTGAGTTCGTCAAGCGTTTCGATTCGATTCTGAACCTGCCAATGCCAGTCGTTCCAGAGCTCATCGGGTACATCGGTGAAAAGGCCGTACTGCCTACTTTTATTCATGGATAATCTCCTTTTGCGGTATACCGTATATGGGATAAAAATTTGTTTTACCCGATATGGGTGTGACCCCAATATCGGGTAAAATCAATCAATTAGCAATATTTTTCATCGAAGAGTTTGCGGAGCTTCTCGTTCTCACGGAGAACATTGAGGGTGATTTCCGCATGTTCCTTGGTGTAGCCGTTGCCGACGATCATGGTAACATCCTTGCCGATGCCTTCTGCGCCGAGAGCGGCCTTGGTGAAGCTGGTAGCCATGGAGAAGAAATAGACGATACCGTCATCGCGAACGGGGAGGATCGCGCTCATTTCGCAGCTTTCAACGTTTACACAGCTGATCGAAATATCATATTCCTTGCCGTCGTTTGCTTCGAGTGCAGCTTCGAGGACTGCGATGGGTTCGGTTGCGCTTGCAACGATGACCTTATTGTATACGCCGAGCTCCATGAGAGCGTCAACCTGCTTGGGGTTGCGGACGACACCGACGACGTTGCCGTTCGGGCCGACCTTCTTCATCGCTTCATAGCCGCAGAGAACGCCGCTCTTGCCGTTTGCGCCGAGGATGAGAACGCTGTCGCCCTCCTTGGGGAGCTTGCGGGCCTGCGCGGGTGCGCCTGCAACGTCGAGAGCTGCGAGTGCGAGGGGTTCGCTCATATCATCGGGCAGCTTTGCATAGATGCCGCTTTCAAACAGAACGGCCTGACCTACGATGTCAACGCGGTCGATGTCCTTGTGGATGGCAAGGATCTTCTCGATCTTGAGCGGGGTGAGGGAGAGGGATACGAGGGATGCGATCTTGTCGCCAACCTTGAGGTCGCGATCCTGAAGGTCCTCGCCGATGTATGCGACCTTACCGATGAACATGCCGCCGGAGCCGGTCACGGGGTTCTGCTGCTTGCCGCGCTCACCGACGATGCCCATGATCATTTCGCCGATCTTCTGCTCATCGCCGCCGCAGGCTTCTTCGATCTGGGTGAAGGAAGCGGAGTCAATGTTGAGGGAGATAACGTCGCAGATGATTTCGTTGGAATAACGCTTGGTCATGTCGTTGTCAATCTTCCATGCTGCCTGAGTGAGAACGCCCTGGGGTTCGATGACCCTATGAGTACCGTATTTGTTGCCTTTGAGTGCCATAATATTTTCCTCCTAAAAGTTATGTTATTTTTAGACGATATCCAATAGGATATAGTCCGATTTCTTATGCTCGGGGTGCAATACCGAGAATTTCTCTTGCTTCAGCGGGGGTAGCTATCTCCCTGCCTAGTTCCTTGGCGAGGCGGACGACTTTCTCCACCAGTTCCGCGTTGCTCTTAGCGAGAACGCCCTTTTCAAGGTATACATTATCTTCAAAGCCCACCCTGACGTGACCGCCGAGCAGGATTCCCATGACTGCCATGGGGAACTCGGTTCTTCCGACACCTGCAACGGTGAAGGTGGAGCCTGCGGGAATGCTTTCAGCCATGAAAAGAAGATCACGGGGTGTGCCGCTGATGCCGCCGTTTACGCCCATTACGAAATCGAAATGCATGGGGCTCTTGATGTAACCCTTTTTATTGAGGCGGATAGCCATGTCGATCATTCCCTTGTCGAAGACCTCGACCTCGGGCTTGATGTTTCTTTCGATCATGCGCTCGCCAAAGTACTTGATGGTGTTTTCGGTGTTGACGAAAATATCATCACCGCCGAAATTGCAGGTTCCGCAATCGAGGGTCGCCATTTCGGGCATAAGCTCGATCGGCTGAAGCCTCTCGTCATCGGTCATGCCGACCGCGCCGCCCGTTGAGGGCTGGATGATGACATCGGGGCATTTCGCGTAGATAGCGTCTATGCACTCCTTAAACCTTGCCTTGTCCTGGGTGGGGGTGCCGTCATCGTAGCGAACATGAAGATGAATGATGCTTGCGCCGGCCTTATATGCGGCATAGGCCTCGTTCGCGATCTCCTCAACGGTGTAGGGGACTGCGGGATTGTGTTCCTTTGTGACCTCTGCGCCGCAGATACATGCGGTAATAATGAGCTTTTCCATATCTATATAGTCCTTTCGGTTAATTCTGCTGCTGAAATCCTAAGGGAAAAAAGCTTATTTGCGCTGCTTATCCCAAAGGGAAAAGCTTACTTACGCTGCTTTTCCCTTGGCACCACGCAAGTGCCGGTCGCACGGCAGACGACGATGGGTTCCTCAAGAAAATCGCATGCGGATTCGTTGATGTCGGGGCGGGGGACGATCACCTTGCGCGCCTCGAAGCTCATCCTGCGGGAGCTGTTGCCGATCTTGGTAATTTCGCCGTATGCTTCGATATAATCGCCAGCATAGACGGGGGCGATGAACTCGACCATGTCATAAGCTTTGAACAGACCTTCGTCACCGTCGCACTTGATGAGCAGCTCGGTCGCAACGTCGCCGAAGAGTGCGAGCATATGCGCACCGTCTACAAGGTTTCCGCCGTAATGAGCATCCTGGGAGCTCATGCGGAGCCGGATCGTGGATGTGATCTTTTCTTCCATTATATGAATTCCTCCTGTTGTAAGATAGTAAAACTACTCTTTTTCAAATGAATTGCCGCCGTATAATTTCGCCGCAAAAATAAAAAGGCGCTATCGATACGAGCCGCAGCCCATATAAATAGCGCTTCATCTCGAAAAACGGATGACAGTCGCAGTACGCTGGGTACTGCGCCCAAGCACGGGGAATGCGGTTACTCCACCACGCTTTCGGCAAGGGATGCATTCATCTTCAGCCGGGAACCGCCCCGAACACGCTGAAGCTACCTCAACCCCTGCGCCTCTATTCGCCGAAAAGTATATCATTAATTCTCCATTTTTGTCAATAGGCAGATATGAATTATTTGCATATATATTTCATTGAAGTGTGTGCAAGCAGCTTTTACTGCAGCATATTGTGATGAAAAATGCTATGAATGCGATGCTTTTTTATTGGCACACATTTGCAAACGAAATGCCTGTGTACCAAAACATGGATGGTTTACACAGGCAGGAGTATTCGAGTTCGTTGCGCAATGCAATGCTTTAATCCGTCATTGTATAGCAGTCTTAAGGGATCTCAATGGTGACGCATTCTATCGTAGCATATTTTTTAGAATCTACTTCAACGAGACATAACAGGCAAAGTTTGCCATTTTTAAAAATCAGGGCTGAATTCTCGATGTTAAATGATTTTACAATTTGCCCATACTGTCTATAAGTGCGTTTTAGCAGGTCTTTCACTGTTCTTTTGACCTTATCGCTGCTGATATTCACTGAGCTAAGCTTGTCAAAGCGATGCCTGTTAAAGGAAATAGAGAAAACACCATACTTGGGCGCAATATCTTCCTCAGAATGGAAGATAAGAACCCTGATCTCATCATCCGTATTGTAGCCGCCGACCGTTGTGGTGTAGCTGAATTCATATGTAAGTATAGTTTCATTCTCGGCTGTGGGTACGTAGAAGTAATCCTTGTTAACCAATCCGGAATAATCGTCTCCGAATTCATTGCACTGGGTGGTGCAGGAATAGGTATATTTGGAAAGATCCTCGTCCTTCGTTTGGGATGCGATGTAATTCTCTACCCATGCACGGTATTCCGCTTCCGTGGTCATGTTGCCGGGGATAGTGGGCACACAGATTCGGAATATTCGATCCATGCAATGCTCCCGTCATCCGAATAACAACCCACCTTGATCGTCTCATCCTCATTGGTATACTCGTTGACCCTGCGCCCGGGAAGGTCATATGATCTAACATATGTCAGTTTCATGCTCTGGTCGCCGATGGTTGCATCGATCTGCGCAGGAGCGCTTGCATAGTTTTCATTGTTATGAATACCGCTGCCTTCCAGTTCAATCCAAGCATTATATATGTCTCTATCCGCGTTCATTATTTTTGCGCAGCCTGAAAGCAAAGAGCATGCCGCAATTATGCAGCAGATGAGTGAAAAAAGTTTCTTGTTCATGGGTGAACCTCCTGAAAGTATTAATTTTGTGTATCACGACAAGTTTCGGAACGCAACCGGAACCCGAGTTACCGAAATACGAATTTATCTCTAAGGTAAAAGTTGACCGCCTTCATACGTTAGCTTTCATTAATCATTCGTATAAAAACCTGATAATCCTTATTTTTGGGAAATCCATTATATCAGAATTATTGTATTAGTAAAAATATTTTCTGCGCTTATGTACATTGTATTGCGTTCGCAAAATAACTAAACAAAGAGAACTAATATATTTAATGATGCGAAATTGATACGGCGCACTTGCGCACCTGCAATAAAATATGTTAAAATATCAATGTGCAGGCGGCGTGTTATCGCATCTGTATTTATATTAAAGAACGAACGAAAAGGAACGTAAAGATGAAGTTGAAAAGAATCAGGTCATTCGCTCTCATGCTCGCGCTGCTGAGTGCTTCTGCGGCATTTATATCATGTGGAAAAAAGCAGGACGGGTTAAACGATACACAGAGTGCGCAGTTAATAAATGTAGCCGAAGCATTTTACGAATGCGGGTTAGAGTTTAGCAGCGACGATGTTATCAATACCAACCAGTTGGAGATGTTTGTTTACTACCTGTATAATGATGAGCTTACTGCGGGCGAAAACGGCTTTGGACGAGTCAGCTTCGATGAAGCGGACGCTATGGTAGAATCCATATTCGGCATGGGACCCGCGATACATAAGAATTACAGTACGGATGGAAGTTCTCCTCTGTACAGCATAGGTCAGAACTATTATGTGAAAGTGGAACCATCAAACTTCGTTTCATCGGAAATAGAGGATGTCACGCTCGATGACGACGGACACTATAGAGCAGCGGTCAATTTCACCGACAGCGAAGGGATGACAACGCAGCTCCGTATGGTTTTTGATGTAAATAAAAATGATATTCGTGTACTTGAATGCATACAATATGTCAATAAATAATGCTCGCCATGAGTGTGCGAACCTAAGAGAGGAAAAGCGTAAGTATGGGAAGAATGAGGCTTCTGTCCAATATTATAAATCATGCGACGAACCAGGTTGAGGGCTTCTGCATCATCAAGAGCGTTCAGCTTAAGGTGAATGTCAAGGGAGCGGACTACCTTGATTTTACCCTCGCCGATGCCGATGGAGAAATAAATGCCAAGCTTTGGGATTACAGCAGCTCAGCCCACGGTCTTTACTCCGTTGGCGAAGTGATAAAGGTGCGCGCGACGATAAATCTCTATCGTGATGCGGAGCAGCTCAAAATCGACAGGATAAGACATATCAAGGACGAGGATACGGTCGATATGTCGCAGATCGTGGCGAGCGCTCCTGTGGACGGCGAAGTGTTATATAGCGAGTTATATGATTTTGCCGGTTCATTTGGCAACGAGGAATTATCAAGGCTTGTCCGATACCTGATGCGTGAGAACAAGGAACGCATGATTAAATATCCTGCTGCGCTGCGGCTTCACCATGCGCATCGCGGAGGACTCATGTACCATACGCACACAATGCTTTCCATGGCTAAGAAGGTGGTCGAGGTTTATTCCAAACTGTATCCTGAACTTTGCAGCGATCTTGTTTACACGGGTATAATACTGCATGACATCGCAAAGACAAGGGAGCTTGAGGTAGGCGAGATCGGGCTTGCGACAGCATATACCACGGAGGGTCAGCTTCTTGGACATATCGCCATAGGTATGTCCATGGTTCAGAGCGCGGCTGCCGAGATCAGTCTTTCTCAGGAGGTAACAACCCTGGTTTCGCATATTCTGCTTTCACACCATAGCATACCAGAGTATGGTTCGCCAAAGGCTCCGATGTTTCCCGAAGCAGAAATAGTATCCAATATCGATATGCTGGATGCACGATTGTTTGAAATGTTCGATGCGCTTGATTCTGTGGGCGTGGGTGAGTTTACGGACAGACAGTGGGCGCTTGAAAACCGTCAGTTGTATCGCCACGGCATGGGTGTTGTAAATCGGGAAGAATGACCGATGAGATAGACCAAGCAAGCGTGTACAGCGTGCTGATTTGAGATTTTTACGAAAAGCAGAGAAAAAGGATTTTGAGTGAGACATAAACCAAATGATAATCCGGAAGTTAGATAGTGTCTACACAAGATATTGATATTGTGATATAATGGAAGCATCAAAAATGGAGGTAAAAAGACATGGATACTGCTTCCTATCACAGGCACGACATAAGTGATGAGGTGTGGGCACTGTTAGAACCACACCTGCCCGGTCAGCGTGGTCAATGGGGCGGCGTAGCCCAAGACAACCGACGCTTTATTAATGCTGTATTTTGGATATTGCGCACGGGTTCTCCATGGCGTGATCTGCCGCCGGATTATGGGAAATGGGGTACTGTACATCAACGTTTTATTCGGTGGCGCAGAAAAGGAGTTTGGGAAAAGCTGCTCGAAATCTTGATCGATGAGCCAGATTACGAATGGCTTATGATAGATGCCAGTCATATCAAAGTACATCCACACGCAGCAGGAGCGCGTGGCGGCAATCAGGATATGGCTCGTACAAAAGGGGGCTCAACACCAAAGTACATTTGGCCGTGGATGCGCATGGTATGCCAGTCAGAATCCTTGTTACAGAAGGTACCAGAGCGGATTGCAAAGAAGCTGTCCACTTGATAGAAGGCATTTCAGCACAAGCATTGCTGGCAGACCGTGGCTACGATACAGATAGTATTGTTGCCTATGCGCTATCAGAAGGCATGGAAGCTGTTATTCCACCAAAGAAAAATCGTAAAGAACAACGGGAATATGATAAATATCTATACAAACTTCGCCATTTGGTTGAGAACTGCTTTCTCATCTTAAAGCGCTGGAGGGGCATTGCTACGCGCTATGCGAAAACTATCGATGCTTTTATTGCAGCTATTCAGGTTCGCTGCATTGCAATTTGGGCTGCCGTTCGTGCTTGACTCATGTAGACACTATCTAGGATAAATGAGATTATCTTAAATCGAAACAGCGATCTGAAGCCGTTTAACGTACCCTACGGGGCAATAGGCAGCGAAGAATGCATTGAGCCTTACATTGATTTATTGATTGATGAGCTCTGCAGCAAGGGGTTAGATGAGAACGGCGAAGTAAACGGTTACGGAAAAAATATAGATGATCTAATATCATACATCGTTAGCAGGAAATGGTCAGTTGACCCAGAGTAATTATAGCCAGACAATAGAATGTTGAAGCATATAAATGCAATGAGGTTTCCCGATGGGGGGCCTCATTCTTATAATACGAATGTTAAAAAAGCGGTGCCAAATGATTTATTTACAATTTCTGATAATAGATCGGAGCATTTAAGAACCGCTCAAACAGCGGAAAAAGTGCATCCCTATCCCCGCTTGTAAAGAATTCCGCACGCCCTTCGCCAACGCAATTAATCAACTGACTGCTGTCAAGCACTCGCTCAAGCTGGCGAACCGTGGCAGCGTTCCCGTCGATAAGGCGGCATTCGCCTGTAAAGTGAAGCTTGAAATAGCGCTCGATTGCTCTAGCAATGAAAGGAAAATGCGTGCAGCCAAGCACGATAGAATCAGCTTTCATACCATGATACTGTGAAAGACAGCGATCAAGTATATCATCGAAGGCATCGTCATCAGTAATGCCCTGCTCAATGCGGTCAACCAGACCCGAACAGCCTACATTTATGACCCTGTCGGGGTCGGGCATACGAGCCTGAAGCGCGTGGTATCTTGCAAGCATTGTGGTCGCAACGGTCGCAAGCATGAATACCTTGCCGTCACCGCCAGCCTCGCAGGCGGGCTTAATCGCAGGCTCAATGCTCACCACGGGAACATCGAGCTTTTGCCTGAGCATATTTATCGATGCGCTCGTTGCGGTATTGCAGGCAAGTACGAGTGCTTTTACTCCGTGATCAATGAGAAAATCAGCCGCATCCGAGGTAAGCCCGAGGATCTCATCCTCCGTTTTATCGCCGTAGGGTGCATGGAGATTATCGCCGTAGTAAATAAAGTTTTCGGTCGGCAGCATTCGCAGCGCATCGCGGAGCAAACTTATTCCGCCCATGCCGGAGTCGAAAATGCCTATAGGTCTGGTATCCATTTATATTTTACCGCAGGTTTGGTTTGAGAGCATACCTCAAGCAGGATATATCAGTTGATCCTGCAGTCACCTTCTATCATATGCAGCATGATTGCCACGCTTAGCATATCCGCAGCTCCGCCACAGCTTATATTGCGCTTGATAAGCTCATCATCGAAGTGCTGCAATTCGCTAAGCTGCAGATTGACACCGCGATTTAAGAGTTCAAACGCATGGGATTTTACAAAATCCGCGCCCGAGCGTCCGCCACGCTTAAGAGCGTTGTTGTCATCCAATTCCGCCATTATTCCGAGCAGTGCATACGTCCAACCGTTTACAATGGATGGAACATGCACAGTCCCATTCATAACATCATACTCCTTTTGAAGTTTTTTTGCAAGCATCGCAAGCGGAAAACCCGATTGTGCCTGCTCAATGGCACCTCCAACGCCGTAGGCTCTTCGCACGATTGCACCGTTGGTGGTGGCATTTTCATCATATGGTATGGAGGATGCGAGCTTTGCGGCGTGAAGAACGCATTGTGAGACGATATCGCAGCCATTTTCATGACGGGCATTAGCCATAGCGTTTTGGGCATCATCCCCGATGACGAGTGCATATGCGGATACGATAAGTCCAAGCGAATATATCGCACCCCGGTGGGTATTGACCCCGTTTGTCGCTGCAAGCATCGCTCGTTCGGCTTCTATCCCGATGTACCTAAGCTCAGTCATCAGCGCATTATAGCTTATGCCGGAAAATTCTTTGTAGATTCCGGTATAGGATTCTTTGATACAAACGCATTCAGCATCGACTTGGCTTCGGGCATTTTGAGAGCAAAACTTAAGCGCAGCTTCCGCCATTCTCCGAAAATACGGTTTGATCGCGGCTATACTTCGCTCGAACAAGGTAATATCCATATCAGAGTTCGCACCGCTGTTGCGCTCATCCACAAGCCCGGGTTTTGGTGTAGTGTGAACCTCCTCATACAGCGCACGAGCCGCCAGATCCGCTATTCTATCACTAAGCGCGGTGGAAATTATCGCTCTTGTATGATCTTGCAGTTCTTCGACCATGTGAGCGCGGCTTCGCGCGCAGACGGCGGCGGTCCCACCGCAGATGAGGCAGCGTCGTGGTTCGCTGCGACTCAGCTTATTGCCGTCCATGCCTATGACATCGATATCAAAAAGCCGGCCAAGATCGGAACCATCCTCCAGCTCAACCATGCGCCGCTTGGCTTCTTTGGGATCGAGACGAACGGCAAACATCGCTTCACAGCCAGTTTTCTCAAAAATGTATTGAACTTCCGCGATAATACTATCGATATTACAAACGTTTTCGGCATCAACGTTCAAACTTCTTTGAACTTCACCCAGCGCACGAAAAAAAGCCCAATCTATAAGTCCGCTGCGCTTGATGGGCCCGGCTATATTCATAGTGATGCAAATAATGGGGAGTTTGTGCCGTTCGATTAAGCTGCGCTGTTCACAGGCTCTTTTTTCGCGCCTATCCGCCATGTCGGAAACGGAAACAATGCGCTCGGTCAAGTGGTTATAAGGGGATAAGTTTATTGTTGTGCTGCTCATTTGTTAAGTAAATTGCTCGTTATATAATCAAACGTCACGTCAGGCAAAAGCATTCGCAGCGTTTCAGTATCCCAATTGGCAATCGCATTGCGCACGCTGCTTGCGCTTATATCGTCCTTTCGGGGGATTTCAATGACCTCGATGCCATGATCGGGCAAAAGCTGTTTCATGCGTTCGTTATATTCACGAGTTACCTTGCAAAACGGTTCCGTACCCACAAAACGCTTTGTTATTCCGAGAGCCGGAGCGATTCTTAGGCAGAACAATGTTAAATCGAGTTCCGCATTCACCATATTGGCGTTTGCGCTGCTCTTTATAAAATATGTAGGGAAAGTCGCGTGGGAGATTATGTAATCTCCGCTCTCGTGAAGAATGAGGTTTTTAATATGCGCCGTCCCCTTTTTTACAAGCTCAAACCGCACGTCGAACGGAAACTCTGATTTATTTTCGCTGACGATGAACACATGCAGCGTATCCACAAGCCCAGCCGCTTTTTCCATCAGATACTGATGTCCAAGCGTGAAAGGGTTGCAGTTTGCAACTATTGCACCCTGCACACCGCTGCCTTTTTCAAGCGAATCAAGATAGTTTTTAAGTCCCGAGCGGCTGTTTTCCATGTAGATAACATCACGGGTCTCTGCCAGAGCAAAAAAGCCAAGACTTCGGAACATCGGTTCATTTTTAGGCTTAGTAAACAAAAAGAGCTTTTTTCGTCCGTGAAGGTAAGCATACTGCACAAGGCGACTGACGATCGCCGCTGCTCCGCCCTCGCCTTGAAGCGAATCCGCGACTGCAATGTATTTAAGGACGCTTCCGCAAAGGGAACCGCTGCCGAGGATTTCCCCGTCGTCATCGGTCAAAAAGACGGTGTATTCCGCATCGCCCTCGTATCTCAGCCCCATTGTGCCAAGAAAGTGTTTGATTTTTTCGAGCCGTGGACCATATAGGTCCACGGCTTCCGATACGATAAAGCTCAAATCAGTCTTCCTTTATCTGACGAATCACATCTATGACGGTGTTGTTTCTGTACATGAGTACGCCTACGATGCGGTCGGTATAGCGTATCGGTTCGGGTTTTCCGACGATCTTCTCGGCGCGCTCCTTGAGCTTTTCTATTGTCGTGACGGGCAGACCTGCGGCTTCGAGCCGTTCCTTAAGTTCAGGACGGGACGGGTTAACCGCAACACCCTGGTCGGTAACGAGTACATCAATGGTATTTCCGGGGGTGCATATGGTATTGACCTTCTCGCAAACCGTGGGTATTCTTCCACGGAGCAGCGGAGCGGTGACGACCGTAAGGCTTGCGCCTGCAGCGGTATCGGGATGACCGCCGACTGCGCCCCTGATGACGCCGTCCGAACCAGTCATTACATTTACGTTAAAGTTTACGTCGATTTCAAGTGCCGAAAGGATTACGAAATCGAGCTGGTTGACAGCCGCACCCTTGTTCACATAACTTGCATAATAGGAAGCGTCGATCTGCTGATGGAAACGGTTGTTTTTCAGCGAATTCGCGGCTATCAGGTCGAAGGATTGTACGTCGAGTATCTTCTTGACCAGACCTTCTTCATGCATCTGGACGATCTGACCCGTGATTCCGCCGAGGGCGAAGCGGCACTTAATATTCTTTGCAAGCATCTTGTCTCTTAGGAACCTTGCGGTCGCGAGGCTTGCTCCGCCCGAACCCATCTGCATGGAGAAATTATCCTCAAAATAGCCGCTCGCTTCTATTACGTTGGCGGCAGTTCTTGCGATAAGCAGTTCCTTGGGATTCTTGGTGTAACGGGTCGCGCCGCTCATTATGCCTTTGGGGTCGCCGATGTTATCGACAACGACAACGTAATCTACGCGGGACTCAGGAATGCCGAAGGGCGCATTGGGGAAATTTACAAGATGATCGGTGATGATGATGCATGTATCGGCATGCTGGGCATCAAGCTTTGCATAGCCGAGGGAGCCGCAGCATGAGCCGTTTTCATCATCACGGTTATAACCGTTTGCATTGCCGTAGGGGTCGCAGCTCGGCGCACCAAGGAATGCAACGTCGATATGCAGCTCACCCGTTTCAATAGCTGCCGCACGACCGCCATGGGAACGGAAGATGATTGGGAAGTCCATAAGCCCGCGGCTTACGGCTTCGGCAAGCTTACCGCGAAGGCCGCTCGTCTCAATATGGGTGATAACGCCGTTTTTGATATGCTCGATAAGGGGCCAATGGCAGTCGGTAAGGGAGCTTGCTGCAAGGGTAAGGTTTTTGATGCCCATGTTCGCGATCGCGTCCACAACCATATTGACGACATAATCGCCATTCCTGAAATGATGATGGAAGGAGATCGTCATGCCGTCCTTAAGCCCGGAACGGCGTATTGCTTCTTCAATGGAGGGGAGAACCTTCCTGCTCTGCTGCTGACGCTCGACAAAGCGCATCGTACTCTTTTTTTCGCAGTCCTCGGGATTGTATTCGCCATGGAATGCGGAAATTTCATTAATATGCGGAATACTCTTGATTTCCATCGGTTAAACCTCCTCAACGGGCATCGTCTTTGATTTCTCGGCAAGCTCAAGCAGGTACTGCGCCCTTGCAACTACGGGCTTATCGATCATCTTGCCGTTCAGACTTGCAACGCCGGAACCCCTTGCGTTAGCCTCAGCAATGGCCTCCATGATCGCCATAGCCTTCTTAAGATCCTTTTCGGAAGGAGTAAATACTGCGTGAAGGGGAGCGACCTGACGGGGGTTGATGATTGATTTGCCGTCAAATCCCATGCGGCGGATAAGCGTTGCTTCCGCAATGAAGCCTTCCTCATTGTTAACGTCGGAATAGACCGTATCAAGTGCCATGATTCCGGCGGCCTTTGCCGCGTTCACTATCATGCCCCTTGCGAACATCAGCTCGACACCTTCCGGAGAACGAGTGGTCTTAAGGTCCGTGACGTAATCCTCTGCGCCGAGAGCGATTCCGATAAGACGCTTGGATGAAAATGCGATTTCTTTAGCATTGAGTACGCCAGCCGCGCTCTCGATCGCGGCCATCATACCGGTGGAACCGATGGGGATGCCGGCTTCGCGCTCGATGCGCTCTATCTCGCGTTCACAATCGATAACGTCCTGAGCGTTTTCGGTCTTGGGTAGACGTATAACATCGGGACGCGCGCGAACGATGGCTTCAAGGTCCGCGATGCCGAGTCCGCTGCTCAGATCGTTTATACGAACGACGAGCTCTTTTGAACCATAATGTAAAGTAGTAAGCGCTTTGTAAACGAGGAAACGAGCCGCGTCCTTTTCGGTTATGGACACGCTGTCCTCGAGGTCGAACATTATGGAATCCGAACCATATATATGAGCATCTCTGATCATACCCGGGTTATTGCCGGGTACGAAGAGCATGCTCCTTCTTAACCTTTCATTCATTTTTCGGTAACCTCTTTCCAGACATAATCGGTGTTTTCGGCGGCGCGGTAGGCAGCAGCCATGGTACGCGCGGCGACCGTGCAATCGAGCGCACCCTTATCTACGGCATTCACAAACGCGTCCTCTATACCAAGGTCAGTGAGCGTTTCTCTGATAACCTTCTCAATCTGTTTGCCGAACTGCTGCATGACATCGCTCTCAAGCGTAAGCTCAACGCCCGGGGTGTCCTTAGGCTCGATCCGAACGATGATGTCACTGGATTCCATAGTTCCGGCAACGCCGGTTGTGATAATCTTCATATCACAAAATCCTCCGAAGTTTTTATTCGTACTTGGTTTGTGCCTGTCCACAATGCGGATGTCACATAGCGGAATACCGCAGGCAGGCATATCCAGCAATATGGTATAACAAAAAAACGGATTTTGCAAGACCAGAATGCACAAATTTGGCGGTATTGAGCAAAAAATTGTCAATAAAGGCTCAACTTCAACTATTGACATTGAACCTCAACATACGAACCGTCCATGCAAGTGCATGGGCAGCTCGTTTCATATGTCGATTTTCAAAAATATAATTCGATTATGTGTTGTTAGACAATATCCAAATCGATGCTATGCTATCGTGGTTCCGGCAATGCCTTGGAGCGCTTCGACCGCCTTATCAAGGGAGGTGATGATAGCCTTCCTGCCGGGCTTGCTTTCAACAAACTTGACGGCGGCTTCGACCTTGGGGAGCATGGAGCCGGGTGCGAAATGACCTTCGGCAATGTATCTGCGCGCTTCGTCAACCGTCATTTTGGAGAGCGACTGCTGTTCGGGCTTACCAAAATTGATGCAGACCTTTTCGACTGCGGTCAGGATGACGAGTGCGTCGGCATCGATGTCCTCTGCAAGGCGTTCTGACGCGAGATCTTTGTCTATAACCGCAGCAGTGCCCATGAGATTGCCGTTTTCATCCTTGATGACCGGAATGCCACCGCCGCCAACGGTCACGGCAACAAATCCGCCGTCTATCAGGCACTTTACGGCATCAAGTTCGACGATTTCAACGGGCATGGGGGAGGCGACGACCCTGCGCCAGCCTCTTCCCGAATCCTCCTTCATCACATACCCCTTTTCGGATGCAATCCGTTTCGCTTCAGCCTCATCATAGAAGGGGCCGATGGGTTTGGAGGGATTTAAGAATTTTGGATCATCCTTATCGACAACGACCTGTGTAACGACGGTGACGACACGCCTGTCAATGTTCCTTGCACGAAGTGCCTTCTGAAGTCCCTGCTGAATATGATACCCGATATAACCCTGGCTCATTGCGCCGCAAACATCGAAGGGCATGGCCGGAGTGATAGCATTTGCATATTCATTTTGGAGAACTATCCTTCCTACTTGTGGGCCGTTGCCGTGCGCAAGCACAACTTCATATTGGTTTTCTATTATATCTGCAATGTACTCGGAAGTAGCTTCAACAACCTCATGCTGAGATTCAGCGGTTGCGGGTTTGCCGGCCTCCTGAAGCGCGTTTCCACCAAGTGCAATTACTATTCTATTCATTTCAATTCTCCAAGAAAAAATTGCGGCTTTTCAACCGCTGAATAGCATTATGCCATTATTTATGAGGAATGTCAACAAAAAATTACTAATATCCAATGCATTTCGCAAAATGAATGTAAGTATCTTAAAATTGCATCATAAATTTAACAGGTAAGTCAATATTATATTCGTTAATGTTCTTGAAGTCCGAGTATAATTTGGCTATAATGTATGATGTGGACATTTGTGGTAATCCCCCTATTGTCTGCCGTAGCGCAACAACTACTATTCAAGTTTTCGGAGGTATATCTTTGGCAGGAAATACTCACGACGATATTGCTTTTGATAACGAACTTGCGTCGGAGCGGAGCGAAACTTCGCAGCGTTCGCACGGTGTGCGCACGCGGCGTGAAACCTCGCAGCGAAATACTTCATCGAATGGAGCTCCAAGACTAAAAAGTAAGCATTTTAGTATCAGGCGGCTCTCGCTCATCTGCGCGGGAGGAGTTTTAGGTGCTGCCTGTATCGGGATGCTTATTGTCAGAGGCGCCATTAAAAAGGATCACTTGGCTGCGGTTGACGATTACAATGCTAACAATTTTGTTACAGTCGAAAAGGATTCATATGGCTACAATCACATTCTCGGCTGCGTTGACGGGCAGTCCTTCGATTATACCGATGACGGTACTTATTGTAGCGGTGTTTCGATAAACGGAGTACCCATCGGCGGTCTTACATACGAGGAAGCGCGTTCTCTGCTTCTCGACATGATAAGCGATGAGCTTCTAAGTATCAATATGTCTGTAGTGGTCGATAATGTCAGCCTCCTGCTTACTTCAAGCAGTTTTAATATTACGACCGATCTTGACGAGGTGCTGCACGAAGCGTTTACCATTGGCCGCGAAAGCGAAACCGACTTTTACGCAAACTATCAGGAGCGTATGCGCGTTGCTTCCGAGGGAGTTGATTTGAAGTACACTCTTACGCTGGATGAATCGAGCGTCGTCCAGCGCGTCACTACGCTTGCTTCCTCCATTGATAAGGCTGCCGTTGAACCGTATGTTACCCTTAAAAATCTTACGGGCGGAGGAAAGCCCGGCTACGGAACCGGCGGCTCAACGCATGATGTTTACGATTCCGAAACGATTTATGCGCCGAATGGCGACGCGATTGCAGATATAATTTATCATTATGGTGCAAACGGTCATGTATTGAATAAGGAACCGATGTGGGAGAGCATTATAGCTGCATTTTATGCCGGAGATTACACGGCGAAGATCGAAGCATCGCTTGAGGAGGTCGCTCCCGAATCCACCCCTGATGTGCTTATGGCATCGGTAAAAAAGCTTGCAAGCTTTTCAACCGAGTTTAAAAGCAGTAGCAGCTTCAGAGCGCGCAACGTTCAAAAAGCCAACGCATTGCTTAACTGTATAGTCATGAATCCGGGGGAGGAGCTCAGCTACAACGAGATACTCGGCCCTCGCACCGAGGCAGGCGGCTGGCTTCAAGCACCAGGCATATCCGGCGGACGCGAGTACGTCGATAGCCCCGGCGGCGGTATATGTCAAATCAGCTCGACCCTTTATAATGCTCTGCTGCTTTTAGGCGACGATATGGAAATCGTATCACGCAGGCATCACTCAATTCCCGGCAGCTATGTGGATATGGGGCTTGACGCAACGGTATCCACCGGAGGGCCGGATCTCGTTTGGTCGCCTGCAACGGATTCCCCGCTGTATCTGCTCACATACACCGATATGGATAAACGCATTGCTTACGTTTATATTTTCGGAGAGATTCCGGAGGACGGCAGCACCTACAGGGTCTGGTCGGAAACCGTGAGCGTCACCGAACCTCCGGAGCCGATAAAGGTGGCCGAACCGCTTTGGCCAAAGGGCTACAGCAAGACCGTGATTACCGCGAGAAACGGTTATACGGTCAATGTTTATCGCCAGAAGTTCGATGCCGATGGGAATCCCGTAGGCGATCCCGTTCGGCTCTATCAGGATATCTACAGCAGCGTTCGAGGTGAGATCCATTACGGAACCGGCGATGCAAGCCTACCCAAGCCTTGACGGATGAGTATTTAGTTTTTGATGGAGCAGACTGTTTTTAGCGCATTCCGCTTCTTTATGTCCATAATACTGTTGACAAAGCATGATTTGGACATTAAAATGTATAAGAATTTGGATTCAAACAAAAGGAGATTAAAAATGAAGAACCTATTCGCCAAACTGATCGCACTGCTCTTGGCGGTCACAATACTGCTCGGTGTCGTTGCATGCTCTGCCACCGAAAACAACCCAGTTATCGGTAAAGTGGGCAAAGTTACGATTACTTTCTCTCAGTATCAGAGTATTTATCAGCAATACGCTTACTATCATATGACGGGAAGTTTGGGCGACTTCGATCTTAACAACTACATTAAAGAACAGCTTATTGCCTATGGCGTTACGCTCAATCGGTGCTATGTCGAGGGTATAGAGCTTACTGCTGAGGAAGAAGCTGAGCTTGACAAGAAAGTACAGGAGAAGCTCGAATCCAGTCTCTCAAGCATAAAGGTCGATGAAAGCATCACCGATGAGCAGGAGATCTATGAAGCGCGCCTCAAGCAGTTTAAGTCAAATCTCCGCAAGAACGGAACCAGCTTTAATAAGTATATGGCCGATATGAAGCAGGGTTTGCGTGAGGATATGCTCATGGAAAAGCTCAAGGACAAGGTATACGCCGAGATCACGCTAGCGGATGAAGAAGTCAAGAAGTATTATGACGAAAACATTGAAAAAGCGCGCGAAACTTACAGCGAAAAGACTGAGGACTATATCAGCAAATTCTATGAAGCATACTCAAGCTATATCCAAGGCGATGGAATGATCCCGCTCTTCACCCCCGAGAATCTGTTCTCGGTGAAGCATGTGTTAGTAAAATTTGAAAAGAATGTTGACGATCCTAAGGACGGGACCCTTAGCGAGGAGGCTGAGGAGCTTAATGAGAAGACGCTCGAGCTCATTAAGGAAGGCAATAGCACAACCTTTGCAGAATTCGAAGAGTTCGTCAAGGAAAACAACGATGACCCCGGTATGTCCAACGATGCTTACATTGAGCACGGTTATCTGATGCATGAAGATTTAATCGGTAAGTATTATGATGGCTTTGGTTATGCCGCAATGAAGCTCTTTGCGGGTCATGATTGGGAACCGACCGTTAAGGGAGAAGAGGATAAGGATAAGGATAAGGAGGATACCGACAATACTGCGGATCCCACGGCAACCCCCGAAGCGACCGCAACTCCCGCTGTTTCCCCGACTCCTACGCCTGAGCCCAAAACTTATGATGTAGAGTATTACACGCTTTCGGACGGCACCGAGATCGCAGCGGTTAGATCAAAGTCAGGCATCCACTATATTTACATCAAGGATATTCTTGAGGCTGGTGATGTTGACTTCGTTGATGATCCCGAGAATGAAATCTGGCAGAACATCCATGAATTCAGGCTCCTGGAGCTCCAGCAGAAGCACTACGAGGATCGCTTTAACGAGTGGAAGGCTGAGACCAAGATCAAAATGAAGGACGATTACATCGACCAGATTGCCTCCCGCGTGTACGGTATTAAAACAAACTAAGCCTTTAGGCGTGAATTTAAAAGCAGGGCTTGCCCTGCTTTTTGTTATGCCTTTTCCGACCTGTTCTGTCGGGATTCACGGTTTTATGTTCAACTGCATCAGGACCCCATAAGGGCTTTTCCAATATCTATAAACCATCCCTCCGTTGTTTTGAAAACGGTCAGCTTGCTATCTATTATTTTCACGTCGGAATCAAGCTTAATACGGAAGCGCAGTTCGATACGGGCAGCTTCAGAAATGTTTAAATCAGAATGCCACGACTCAGCATTCTCATCTATCTCATTCATTTGCGCTTCGTTTAATTCTCGGGTGGTCAGCACTTCATAATCCACGGAATCGGCTTCTCCAATGAATGATACATCCTCATTCAGAATGCTTTTCGCAAGGTGCTGCAGTAAGACCTTGCTGCCTCCCAAGAGATCAATGGCCGCACCGAATTTGTCCATTAGGTATTCAGTGAGCTTCGGATGTACTGCACTAAACAGATCGTCAGTATCCCCGCTGCTCATAAACATACATAATGATTCAATCGGTGCAAGCATTTCCCGCTGCGATACTCGATCGTTTTTAGAGCGAACATAATCGCCTTCAATAAGCATTGGCCTGTTGTCCGCCGCCTGCCTTAGAGTAAAACTCCTATAGGTTCTCATTAATGGTGAATTCCCATCGAAATTGTGCGTTGATTCATTCGTGTTTTGTCCGTATGCACCGTGCATGTCTGACTGATTTCCATTCGTGTTGTATCCACCTACATTGTAATTTCCTGCGTTGCCACCTTTGATAAGCTTGCTTAATGGCATTTCAATTGCTGCAATAACCGTCGCAACGCATACTGTAAACCATATAACGGAAAACAATGCTACGCTAATGGTACGGTTCGCAGCACCGCTCTTATTTGAACAATCTTTTGTCCGCATTATAGACACCCCTTTTTTGTTTAGGTTATGCCGCTGATGCCCTGCCTATGTGCAAAAAACAGATAATAAAAACAGCCCGAGCGTAATTCGGACTGTATGAAAATTCAGCAATTTGGTTATTCAAGAACCCCATAAGTCATCTTCTTGCATATATGCATAACGACGCTTACTATGTTCCTGATTGGCCATTTTGATGTATTTTAACTTATTAATCTTACCGAGTTCCCGTTCCGCTACATCGTTGTAACCGCGACTCATGCAGCTTATACCGTTAAAATATCGCAGGGCACGGATTCCAATGGTTCTGAACAGAATTGTCAAAACGAGCGCAACAAACGGCCATAATGTGAGTGACAGCGATACCTCAACGCCATAGGTAGACAGGCTGTCTCCCAACGATGTTTTCAGATAACTGTTCCCGACTAAGATAGAAGCGATGAACAGGCACAAGCCTATTATGTACAATACACAGCCGACCCTCGCAAAAAAGTATCTCGCACGCCCCTTGCTGAATACACCTATTATACCAAACAGGATAAAATTCAAAGCTGTCAACATGAAAAATGCAGTTACGATAAGAAGGATTCCATTGGTCAGCCAGATTATATCCTCATAGGGCTGTATGTCGATTCCCGCAAGCGGGGCATACATGATCGCCAAATCGGAGTATTCCGAGAACCGAGGCTGTATGCTGAAAACCGACATGCTAAGCTCAACTTCCGCCTGCGGTACCGCAATGCGCACCCAGGGCAAGATCATTGTAAATAACAATACAAGTGCAAATACAAGACAAAGAGGTTTACTATAATTGATCTTAGTTTTATTCTTTAGGTCTGTGCCATGCTCGCCGGATATTGAACGACTGTTATCAATCAACCTTTTTTCGCTGAGCTTCCGGCCGCACCAAGGACAGTAATCATCGGTTCCTGCTTCTTTTTTGCAATTTGGACAGTACATCTTTTTCTCCTCCTTACCCTTCGTTAATAATTACATTTTCGCCATCAAGTAAAATGGCTATATTGCCAAGCAAATCGGTTCTGTAAACCGTAACGCCCATCAGCTTAAGCTTGTTAAGCGTATCGAAATCGGGATGGCCATAGCTGTTCCCAACGCCTGCCGAAATGATCGCAATGCTCGGATTGACGGTTTCCAGAAAGCCTATCGAGGAAGAATAGGCTGAACCATGGTGCGCGACCTTGAGAACATCCGCATCAAACATCTCCCGATAATTATAGAACATCGCAGTCTGCTCTGCGTGGGCCTCGGCATCACCGGTGAACAGCATTGAGGTGCCAAGGAAGCTCACCCGCATGATGATGCTCCATTGGTTCATATCCGTTTTGGAATACTCCGCCCCTTCAACGGGCGAGAGTATATCAATCGAACATGATTCATCCCATGTGATCTTATCCCCGCTCCAAACATATATGCATTCAACATGCCGTTTATCTGCGGTTTCCAAAAGTTCATTGTATGATTTAATGTCATACTCAACCTCGGGAAGCATTAGAGCCCCTGTCTCGAACTCGGATATTATCCGGCTCAAACCACCTATATGGTCGGTATGCGGGTGTGTTGCAACAACCAAATCGAGATGGTCAACACCATGTACATCCAGAAATTCCATAACGCCCTCCGCTTCCCTTGCTTCACCGGAATCTACGAGCATGGTCTTTCCGTTAGGGGATACCAGCAAAAAGCAGTCACCCTGACCTACGTCTATCGCATAGACCATAAGCCCGGGGTATACGACCTCTGTGCCATTAGTTGGAACATCCGATGGGTGAGCCGTTTCATTCGGGCTTACTGTAATGACCGTAATCACCGCGCCAAGTATGGCAAGGGCGGCAATTATCAGTCGGACACCTATCAGAACTCTTGAAGGATGCATATATTTTCGTTTCTTTGCTTTCACAGTTCAATTATACATGAATTTGCCTATGCTGACAATATAATTATCGGCATCCTTTTTAAAAAGAACCATCATCTTATACTAATTAATATTCGGCAAAATAGGTGTTTTTGCGGCTTATTCTTCATACATATTTGAATGTCAGTTTATTGTCCCGTTTGGAAGCGGGGCAGGGAAGGGGCCTTAGAACTTCAAAGGACATAGTTTTATGGATATTTATGGCATCATTCAACAAATCATCCACGATACTATCGGCACTCCGGTCGATCGTATCGAAAGATACAGTACTCCTTGCGATCTTAGCCTCAATCGGCTCGATATAACCGAAGTCGTAATGGCGATCGAAGATGCATTCAATATCATAATTTGCGATGATGATTGCTTCAAAACGATCGAGGATCTGATTGCGCTCGTTTCGGCGGCATGATCCAATGCTTTTGCTACAAAAACGAACAGGGGGCGGTTGTTTGCTTTCCTCCCCCTGCAATATGAACTTATATGCTTCTGCAACGTTCAAAAATTATCTTGCCTTGATTTCGTCGATGAGCATCGGGATGACCTTACTAAGGTCTCCGCAAATGCCGTAATCCGCCACCGAGAAGATAGGAGCGTCGGCATTCTTGTTTATTGCGATAATGCAGCCGCTGTTCTGCATACCCGCAAGATGCTGTATTGCGCCGGAGATTCCGCAGGCAATGTAAATCTTGGGACGTACCGTCTTGCCCGTCTGACCTACCTGATGATCGGCTGATATGTAACCCGACTCGACTGCGGCACGGCTTGCGCCGACTACGCCGCCCATAGCCTCAGCAAGCTGTTCTATGAGCTTAAAGCCTTCGGCACTGCCTACGCCCCTGCCGCCGGCAACGATAATATCGGCATCGACAAGGTTGACCTCCTGCTTAAGGGACTTAACCGTTTCGATAACTTTTGTGCGAATATCGGAGTCAGACAGTTCAAAATCAGCCTTATCAACAATTGCTTTGCGCTCGGGGTCATAGCTTGCCTTCTTCATAACTCCTGGGCGCACTGTAGCCATCTGCGGACGGTGGTTTGGAGTAACGATGGTTGCCATAACGTTTCCGCCAAACGCAGGGCGGGTTTGCAGCAGTCCCTTGGTTTCCTCGTCGATATCGAGACCGGTACAATCCGCAGTAAGACCGGTGTAGAGCCTTGACGAAAGCCTCGGTCCTAAATCGCGACCGATATTTGTTGCGCCTATGAGCATGATCTCGGGTTTGCGCTCGCTCACAAGGTCTGTAATTACCTTGGCGTAACCTTCGGTGGTATATTCATTTAGAAGCTCGGACTCCGCAATGATGACCCTGTCCGCACCATACGCCGCAAGCTCGCCTGCGAGAGATTCAACGCCGAAGCCGAGGAGCAACGCTGAAAGCTCAACACCCAGCTTGTCCGCTAGCTTTCTTCCTTCGCCAAGAAGCTCTGCGACGGTACTCATGAGTACGCCGCCGCGCTGTTCGGCAAACACCCAAACTCCATGATACCCTTCGCCTTGGGGCATTTCCGCCGTTTCCGCCTTATCCGCCTCAATAGCCTCGCACGGACAGTTGTTTATGCATGCGCCGCAGCTGATACATTTATCATTAATAAAGGCAGTGCCTCTTGAAACGTCGATCGCTCCAACAGGGCATGAATCCGCACATACGCCGCAGCCGATACATTTTTCACTTATAACCTTAACTGACATAGTCTATTCCTCCATCAAAGAAGATGCTTTTCATCAAGGCATTCGATGAGCTTGCGAACGGTTTCCCTGTCCGCACCTTCGAGCATGATGCCCTGTCCTTTTGCTTCGGGGCTAAAAGTTCTTTTAACATTGGTGGGAGAACCCTTAAGTCCTATCTTTTCGGGGTCTACAGGCACGTCTTCGAAACCCCATACCTGTACCTGTTTATTATATGCTTCAAAGATTCCATGAGGAGTCATATACCTTGGTTCGTTAAGCTCCTTGATCGCCGTGAGCAGGACAGGCATTTTAGCCTTGACGATGCTGTATCCATCCTCAAGCTGACGTTGGGCAATAACACTGTCACCATCTATTTCAAGGTTTTGAACATATGTTATCTGCGGAATATTAAGCTGCTCCGCAATTTGGGGGCCTACCTGCGCCGTATCGCCGTCGATCGCCTGTCTGCCGCAAAGGATGATGTCGTAGCCACCAATCTTCTTGATTGCAGTCGCAATTATATAGGAAGTCGCCCAAGTGTCGGAGCCGCCAAATTCGCGCGCGCTTATAAGGATCGCATCATCCGCACCCATTGCAAGCGCTTCACGCATTGCGACATCCGCCTGTGTGGGTCCCATGGATACGACCGTGATCTTGGTGTCCGGGTTCGCATCCTTAATACGAAGCGCCTCCTCAAGGGCATTCTTGTCGTCCGGGTTGATAATGCTTGGCACACCATCCCGAATAAGTCTGCCGGTCTTTGGATCAAGCTTGACTTCGGTGGTGTCGGGAACCTGCTTTATGCATACAATTATATTCATATTCACGCTTCCTCCATTACCTGAATATCTGCCCGGAGATGACCATCTTCTGCACTTGGGAAGTACCTTCGTAGATCTCCGTAATCTTCGCGTCACGCATCATGCGCTCAAGGGGATATTCTCTTGAATAGCCATAGCCGCCGTGAAGCTGTACGCACTTGGTCGTTACGTCCATGGCGGTATTCGAGGCGGTAAGCTTCGCCATAGCGGCCTCCATCGAATAGGATTTACCGGAATCCTTTGCCGTCGCCGCCTTGTAGACAAGCAGCTTTGCGCTCTCAATTTCACACTTCATGTCAGCCATCATCCACTGAAGTCCCTGGAAGGTGGAAAGGGGCTTTTTAAACTGAACCCTTTCCTTCATGTAGCGAACGGTTTCCTCAAATGCACCTTCGGCAATGCCCAGTGCCTGAGCCGCCACGCCAATACGTCCGCCGTCAAGGGTACTCATTGCAATTTTGAATCCCTTGTTTATCTCCCCAAGAAGGTTTTCCTTGGGAACGATGCAGTCCTCAAATATCAGTTCCGTAGTTGAACTTGCCCTGATGCCCATCTTGTGTTCGATCTTCCCGATGGAGAAACCCGGGAAATCCTTTTCAACTATGAAAGCAGAAATACCCTTATTACCCTTTGTTTTATCAGTCATCGCAAAGACGATGAAAACATCGGCGGTACCGCCGTTGGTGATAAAGCACTTGCTGCCATTAAGCACCCAATGATCGTCTTCGAGCACGGCGGTCGTCTGCTGCGCAGCAGAATCGGTACCCGCGTTCGGTTCGGTAAGACCAAATGCGCCGAGCTTTTCGCCCTTTGCGAGCGGAATTAAATATTTTTGCTTCTGCTCCTCGGTACCGTAGCTGTATATCGGAGTACAGCAAAGTGAGGTATGTGCGCTGAGTATGATGCCCGTGGTCGCGCAAACCTTGGAAAGCTCTTCGACCGCAAGAATGTAGCTAAGGGTGTCGCCGCCAGCTCCTCCATACTGCGTAGGGATGGGTATGCCAAGCATTCCATATTTGGACATCTTCTCCACTGTTTCAACCGGGAACCGCTCCGTTTCGTCGATTTCTGCAGCGAGGGGTTTGACCTCGTTTTCGGCGAAATCATGCATAAGCTGTCTCATAAGCTCCTGCTGTTTGGAAAGGTTAAAATCCATTGTTGTCTCCTCTCTGTGCAGCGTAGGCTAAAAGAGCATCACGTTCGATGGTGATGCTCCTGCCATGCCAGTCATACAGCTATTATAGCATTTCTTTATTTTCTTTCAAGAGTTATACCGCGTTCTGCGAGATATATTTATCGGGATAATTGCGATTGCTAAGTTTGGCACATTGCGTTGTCCGTCTATAGGATCAATTTGCTTTGGTGATGCTCATCGCACGCATAGCATTTAGTATCGCGACCAGACACACGCCAACATCGGCAATCAATGCCATCCACATTTCCGCATAACCCAATGCACCAAGCACCAATACTATCAGCTTCACAGCGAGTGCAAATACAATATTCTGCCAGGCAATATTAACGGTTCGCTTAGCAATTCTGATAGCAAGCGGCACTTTTTCAATTCTATCATCCATGATGACGGCATCAGCCGCTTCAATTGCCGCATCCGAGCTAAGCCCGCCCATCGCAATGCCTATATCCGCCCTTGTGAGCACAGGTGCATCGTTTATGCCGTCGCCGACGAAGGCGATCTTATACCCGCTCCGCTCTTCGTCTATGAGCTTTTCAATGCAATCGACCTTGTCTCCGGGGAGCAGTTCGGCGTGCACCTGTCCGATGCCCAGCTCTTTTGCCGTGCTCTCTGCGATGGAGTGCCTATCGCCTGTAAGCATTACGGTTTTTATGGATAACTCATTATGCAGCCTGTTCACCGCCTCATGCGCTCCCGATTTAAGTTCATCGGAAATAACTATGCATCCGAGATATTCTTCGGCAATAGAAACATGTATCAATGTCCCCGCCGCATCTATCTCGGTGCAAGCTGCGCCAATTCGCTGCATCAAAACTGCGTTGCCTGCATATACCTTGACTCCATCAACATTCGCGCTGACGCCAAGCCCTGCAAGCTCCTCAAAATCCGAAGCTTCGAGCAGTCTATCATCTCCATACGCATGGCGTATACAGCTTGCAAGCGGATGCGTTGAATATCTTTCACACGCTGCCGCATACATAAGAACCTTCTTCTCGGTAACGCTTTCGTTTGCGGGGATGATCTTCGTGACCGTAAAACTGCCTTTTGTGAGCGTTCCAGTCTTATCGAATACGACAGTATCGCATTTAGCAAGCGTTTCCATATAGTTGGAACCCTTGATAAGGATGCCTTTTCGTCCGGCTCCGCCAATTCCGCCGAAGAAGGTGAGAGGAACCGAAATGACGAGTGCGCAGGGGCAGGAGATAACAAGGAAAGTGAGCGCACGATAGATCCATGTGAACCAATCTTGACCGAATGCAAGCGGCGGGATTATTGCAAGAAGCACCACCAAAGCTACGACCGACGGCGTATACCATCTTGCAAATTTTGTTATGAAGTCCTCGCTCTTTGATTTATTTGCGGCAGCTCCTTCGATAAGCTCAAGCATACGCGAAACCGTTGAATCTGCATACTCCTTTTCCGCGCGAATGCGGAGAGTGCCGTTTAAATTGATGCAGCCTGCCGAAACCTCATCACCTACGAACACGTCCCTCGGGATGGATTCGCCCGTTAGAGCAGCGGTATTCAAACTCGATGTTCCTTCGATAACGACACCATCGAGCGGGATCCTATCTCCCGCACGAACAATTAGTATGTCGCCCACACGCACCTGTTCGGGATCAACCTGCACTTCACCAGCATCCGTTTCGAGCACTGCGCTGTCGGGACGCATATCCATAAGTTCCGCGATAGAGGCCCTGCTTTTACCGACCGCAATCGACTGGAACAGCTCCCCAATGCGGTACAGCAGCATGACGAGTATCGCCTCGTGTAATTCGCCCACGCATATTGCACCTATAGAAGCAATGGACATAAGGAAATTCTCGTCCATGAACCTGCGTCCGATAAGTCCATATGCGGCTTCGATGAGGACGGGCAATCCGAGCACCAAATATGAAATCGCAAACATCGGTATTATCAACCAAACCGATACGCCATGGATAAGATGTGCTGCTATCAAGGCTGCAACGAATAACGCCGTGCCGATAATTATTCCGGCAAGCTCACGCTTCTGTTTGTTTGTCATAATCCCTCCGCTAATTCAAGACGATCTCGGTGTGACGATGTATCCGCTTGCAGATCGCATTGGCTTTAGAAACGATTTCATCAAAGTTTGAATCATTGGCATCGATCGTAATGCGCTGCGTCATGAAGCTTATGTTGACGGAATTAACCCCGTCCAGCTTCCTTATCTGTTCTTCCATCTTCGCCGCGCAGTTTGCGCAATCAAGTTCATTCATTTTGAATGTCTTTTTCATAATCATATCCCCCTAAAACACTCATTCACAAATATGCTCCATGCCCTGCCCCAAAATCAGGCGGACATGCTCGTCGGCAAGCGAATAAAAGACCGTCTTGCCCTCGCGTCGGAACTTCACGAGCTGCGACTGCTTAAGCACACGCAGCTGATGCGAAATTGCAGAAATGCTCATGTTCAAAAGCTGCGCAATATCGCAGACGCACATCTCGCTTTCGAACAGCACATACAAAATTTTTATACGCGTGCTGTCACCAAAGACCTTATACAGCTCTGCAAGATCATACAAAAGTTCGTCATCCGGCATGGAATCCGTGACCTTTGCAACGACATCTTCATGCGCATGTATAAACTCGCAATGCGGCACAGAAATGCCCATACTTCTCACCTGCCTTTGCTAAGCAAAGCCTATCTCTGCTTTGCATAGATTCCTTTCTTTTCCAAATTCAAAACACTTTCCCAAATGAAACTTGACGTTCATAGTGGGGCAAAGGCTCAAAACCTTTGCTTGAAAACCTCTTTCGCGTTAGCTCCTTTCATCGGAAAGAGTCGCGATCCTGAACGATTATTCAACACTTGAACGATTGTTCAAGTGTTATTATAACAGAATTCGCAGGGTTGTCAACAGCCTTTTTAAAAAATGTTAAACATTTAAAAATGAAATTTAAAATTTTAATTACAACACGAAAAACATCCATACATCAGATGAAGACATTGCGGTGGGCAATGCATGTGCCTGCATCGTGCAGTGCATATAATTCTTCCGATGATAACGAGCCGGTATCCGGGATGAAATGCAATAAAAAACGTTGCAAACCCCGAAAAAAGGGCTTGCAGCACTGCTTTGGCACCCCGAACTGGATTCGGACCAGCGACCTTTCGTTTAGGAGTAGTTGTTTCTGCTTATTAAAAATCCTATATAAACATTAGGTTTTCCTTACGTTATAAGGATTTTTGACACTAAAACAACTATTCAAACTGTTCACTAAGTCCGGTTTTAGGCACTTCTGTTAAATGATTATATGTGAAAAATGTGTGAAAGTCGATCTTGTTTACATTATCACTTCAAGCATTAGCTATCCCAGCTACGACTGCTCATAACAGCCGTGGCACTCATCAAAATCAACCTCTGCCGTTACAACAGTGTCATCTTCCTCGTGTTCGATAAGCTCTATCGGCGAAAGCTCAGGGATACCGCGACCTTCATATTTAGGAGTGATCCCAAGCAGACCGATCGCATCTTTTGCCATTTCAGTGACATCATCCATATCATAGCCTTCTGTGTTGTTGTCGAAATCGGGAACATAAACCACAAACCCATTCTTAACGGGACTAAGCACAATAGGATACGCCTTTTTCACTTTGTATCACCCCTTTACTTTTGTATCAGAGGCGCAAATACCGCCGAAATCGATTATCCTGTCGCTAATATCAGTAACCGCAGGAAACTCAGCTTTAAGGCTGTCTACGGCATTATACAGCGCGGGCAAAACCTGTTTACAATCTCTTAAAAACGCTTCATCGCCATCCTTTCCCCAAGGCCCGCCTCATGTGCGGCAAGGATGAACGATTCGCGGGTAATGCTGTCAATCTGATACTCCCCTCCGATAGCGAACGACATTCGTCTTGTCATGCCCTCATAGCCGGTCTCATTGATTATGTCATAGGCAGGCGCAAGACGAACATTTTTCAAATCCGGACCGTATAGCAGCGAGAAATTCTTAATATGACCATCGGTATTTCCAATGAGATAATTAAAAACGATTATCTTCCAAAGCTTGAGCTGATCGTCGATAGGTCTTGCCGATTTTTCTCGCAAAAGAGTAAACATATCCTTCATATAGTGCCTGCCTTGCTCATACTTCTCCTTTGGGGGATGCCGAGCGCCTGAGCAAAATCCTCCTGATGAAGCCTGAACGGAATAGGAAGCTTGTCGATCATCTCGTTATCACTTGTAAAAATACGATCAAACCGCCTTGAAGCGAGGAGAATATCCTCATCTTTTCCTTCTCCGGCATCGATTATCGCGGTAAGGGGAATATCTATTCCGCAGTTTGCCGCCGTTTTGAGACAAAGCAGCTCATTCGGCACTATGTTTTTTAGGCGAACATGGCTCTGCTTTACGATATGGGTGCTCGGAGCCAAGCCGTGCGGAAGATACCATTTGCCGTTTGGAGAAAGGTACAGGCCGACTTTGCCTGAAGCACCTGCAAGAGAAAGTCTTAATTCAATTACAAGCGCGGCTGATTCGCTTGCACCTTCGGAAGCAAGCTATTTTATGCGAGTCGCATTCAGCTTTTCATAGCGTGAATCCTTTGTATCATCCGCTCGGAATATACGCAGTGCACCTATGCACTCCATGCCGAGGGAGTACAGTATGCCGAGATAATCATCTTCATCAAGCTGCAATCTGTTAGCAACCGAACGGCGCGTAAAGCCTTCTGGAAGCAGTCCATCAAAGAAGGTCTTTGTTGCTTTCGGCGAAAAACTCTCTCTTTAAAGCGGTAAACTTATTGATATAGGCGTTCTTCCCGGCAAGACCAAATATGATTCGGAATAAGTAAATACGGCATCATCGCTGCCGAAACCCGTAATCGTTCCGACATAATGCTGCTTTCCGTGTATTTCAACACTTACAAGGTATTCCATGCTTATTTCCTCTCCATAAGAACGAGATCGATCCCAAGGATATTTGCGATTCTGATCGATTTATCAAGTTCGATGGTCGGCTTTCCGTTTTCGAGATCGGAAATAAAGCTAACGCTCATTCCGCTGAACTCTGAAAGAAACGCTTGCTTGTAGTCGAGTTCCTTTCTCCTTTTCCGTACTGCTTCACCAAAGGATTTAGCATCCGTTACTGTCATAATGCGATTTCTCTTTCAAAAATGCAGAACGGCGAAATTCATATCGTAAACATCATAATTTAGCCGAACGGCAAAGTCAAGTTAAAGCAGAGCCTATGTTTATTCATTTTGTTAAAGTGTCAATGATTGGTAACACTACTCGACACCAGAACATGTAACCACGACTTGACTGGACAATTCATTGCTGGTGTAGTACTGCAACTTCTGTCTTATGTTGCACAATCGGAGCGTGAAGCTATTAAGCAACGTCAAGCAGAGGGAATTGCAGCTGCACTGGCAAGAGGAGTTAAGTTTGGTCACAGAATGACATCTGTTCCTGAAAGTTTTGGAGAAGTTTGCATCGAATGCATGACGGCTGGATTAACTATAAGAGCAGCGGCTAAAAAACTAGAGATGTCAGCAAGTACATTCTACCGAAGGTACACAGAACATATATCAGACGATAATATAAAACGTTCAAAAAGGTATACATTGTGGAACAAACATGTTATAATGCCAAAACTGTAAGTATTTGATGTTTCTACGCCGAATATATCCGCCCGCGGATTTTTTAAGGCAGTTCCACAATGTCTGCTTTGTGGAATAATATGCATCAAGCTTACGCTACATTACAAGCCCGGACAGAGCTTATGAGTATTAGCGGGAAGGAGGTGTTACAATGAAGAAGCCTGAATATGTAGGATATGCCGCGTGTGCTGTTTTCGCTGCGCACATTGCCGCTCCTGTTATTGTGTGGTGCACAACTACAGCTATTGTTTCATACGGCTGCTCTTTGATTGCAGTAGCTGCCTAAAGTGCACTTGAATAACGGTTTGCAAGTGAAGTTGCGCCTTGCAGGGCCCAACTAAAATATTAAGAAACATATACTTTGGGCATAAGGAGTATTCATAATTATGGATAAAAATGCTTTCGCAATAAGGAATCCGTTTATAATCTCGGAAAGAATTTAACCCGCTTTTTCACAATTTACATTGCAGTATGACGGCGTCAATTATCCTATTTTTATTAATGATACAGCGGCGAAAATTGCCATGTTGCTGACGAGAGCCCTTTATTTGATACAATTGCCGGTAGTCAGTTCTTCTTCAACCCGATAACGGGTGATTTAAAAGTGGATTTTTTATCTTCGATTACCGGAGCGCAGGTACATATTGATGAACACATCGTGAGCTTTATCAACAGGATTGAGTGTGCATGTGTTTATGATGGTATCAGTGAAGCTAATGGCGAATATGGGTTGATAATCAAAGTGAGAAACGATTTGCAGAATTAACAGGAGAAATCTATGGGTGAAATAATAGTAAAGAATCTGGCTTTTGCATATAACAATTCCGATGCATTAATACGGTGTTCTCTTTTTAGTTTCAAACCAGGCAATATCTATGCCTTGGTCGGATCAAATGGCAGCGGTAAAACAACCTTTTTGAAGCTTGTTTTGGGACTGCTTAAACCGACAGAAGGAAGCATCAGCGGGATTGAAAACGAAAGCGTTGCTTTTGTACCGGATTACAATGGACTGTATGACTCGCTTTCGATACTTGAAAACATTAAATTTAGATTAAGCTTGTATAACAAGATTTATAAAGCCGAGAAGGACGCTGTGCAAAAGCTGCTTACGCGTTATCGGCTTGATAATGAAGCACATAAGTTGGTCCGGGATTTGTCGCTTGGCATGAAGAAAAAAGTCGCGTTGATTTGTGCTTTGGCGGTGGATCCTACCATATTGATACTTGATGAGCCGACAGGCGGATTGGACGCTGATGCACAGGAGGAGCTTTCAAATATGTTGGGGCAATTCATTTCTCCCGAAAGGATCGTTATTTGCACATCTCACGACAGCGACTTTTTAAAATCTTTACCGGTATGTTGCGTCGTTTCTTTCCCGATGGAGGCATGATTGATATGCTCTGCTTTTTGAAGACTCAATTATATGGTATTGCAAAGTCGAAAAGGCTTATTTGTACGCTGTTGTTCGCACCGGCGTTGTTGCTGTTTTGTTCCTATAATGCAGAAGCCGCCATATTTCCGGTCCAATATGTTTTGGTGCTTTTTGCGGGACTTATTTCAATGCTGAGCAGCGAAATTCTACACTGGCTGACTATCGATGAAATTAAGGACGGCATATTTGATGTTTTACTTATTAGCCCTCAATCGCGCCTACAGTTGTTAATGAATAAATTGTTCGTGCCGGTTGTAATTGGCGCGGGGCTTGCTTTCTTGTCGCTTGTTACAAACAACATTCTTGCGAAGTATTTTCGTTTCGCAGTTTGGAATTTTACGTTCACAACAAGTTTATTGTTGATATTTGGAGCTATTTTTTTTGGATTGCTTGAATTTATTACGCTTTTAGTAATGAGAAAAAACAACATGAACATCCATTTCTTCCTTTTAGCATTTGGTGTTTGTGTTATGCTGGGTCTATTTTATTTAATTCAAATCAAAGCATTGCTCCTGCTTGTACTTATCTCATTATTCCTGCTTATATTTAGCTTGGCAGCCGCACTAATCTTGCTTAAAAGAAAGCACCAGGTGATTTTTAGTAAACGCAGATATACGTTCGCTAGGCTATATGGCGATAATAAGCTTTCTATATCAGGTGCATTAATTAGAAAAAACATCTCAGTATTAAGATTATACAAGTATTCATGGCTACAGATCGTCATTGCGGTGAGTATACCTGTTCTAATCGGGAGCATTGAGTTTTTTTCGGCGTATTCACAATTAAAACCCATAATGATTATTGCATTTGCAGCAGCACCTTCTGTTGTTAATATCTATCTAATTTTCTATTCTTCACTATATGAAAATAGAAGCAGGGTAGCTGATGTACTCAGAATCAATGGTGTAGGCATTATTCGCAGAATTACTGAAAAAGCCTTAAGTGCATGGATTGTATCATGTGTATTATGCGCAATATGTTTTATTGCAACTAGTTTATTCTGTGCATTAAGCCCTATTACATTACTTGGAACGCTGGGAGCGAATCTTGTATCAGCATTGATTTGTAGTATGTGTTCATGTAGGATAAGTTCGTTTAAAGGCGAGTACATTTACAAGACATTAATATCGATAATGGTAGTTGCTTTACAGTTTATTGTATTTAAGATAATGTAGTAATCGGGTATGATTTTGTCAATAGAATAAGTGCTTTACAATGTTGATGTTACTATAACCTATTTTGAACAACATAATTCTTAGGTTATCAGGATGAATATGATAGTTTTCTTGTTGTTATACACTCAGGAGGTCGTGTTATAGCGGAGATAACAATTACGCAAAATGATGGCGAGGACGTCATCGAAAAAACAATTGAAAACCACTCTTTATACAAAGAGATTTGCATCGACAGTACTATAGTCAACTATTTCCACAATGTAGATGAAGATTACTGGGAAGCACTTTTTCGTTCAAAGGCGGATAACTATTTAATTAAGTTTTATCCGAATAGCGAACAGGAGCTTATACAGATGCTTAGAACAATGATTTCACCGGTGGGCGAGTAGTTTAATTAAAGAAAAAACCATAAGAATAGCATGTTGATATTGCGCCCACCGGGTCTACCGATGGGCGCGTTGTTTTATGAATATGGTTTTGACAACATGAATATGGGGTAGCTTTGAGAAGACGAAAAAAGAGGGCTGTTCTTTGTGTTCAAAAACAGCCCATATAGTTCATGGAGTTATACTGAAAATGTGTGAAATCGGGTTTCGGGAGCGTGATTTTACGGCTGAAAACGAGCAGTTTTCGAACATGAAAAGAGAGGATGTCGCAGATTTGAAAACAAAAATGCGCGATATATAATTGTTTAAAACAGACAAAAACCCCGAAAAACCTAATATTTTTCAGGGTTTTCTGGCACACCATACTGGATTCGAACCAGTGGCCTTCCGCTTAGGAGGCGGACGCTCTATCCTACTGAGCTAATGGTGCATATTCGGTTTTTCGGCTTGAATAGGCAGTTCGCTTAGGAGGCGAACGCTCTATCCTGCTGAGCTATCGAGGTACATGGAAAACTCGATCTTCCGGCTCACGCAGACTCGAACCAATCGCGGTTTTAGGAGCCGATAGTCCTATCCAACCGAGCCAAGGAAGTATCAAGCAATGTTTATTCTATCCGTTTTATTGTAGGATGTCAACCCTGTTTGAACCAAACAATTAAATATACTGTTCGGAGATTTAGCTTTGGGATGGTGTCAGACAGCAAAAGCACATATTCAAAGCATTACAGAATACTGCTTGCGGAACGCTGCTTACTCTGAGACTATCAAATCACCTACCGAATTACCCGCATGAAAGCGTTGGCAATATGCCTCTGTGCAAGTTCTGAACTGATGGAACTTTCGCTCTGCACGCTCCACATCGCCATATACCTTCCAGCAGCCACAGCATTTGCAGTTGCACGCTTTATTTTCGATGAATCAAAGCACATCTTCGGGCGGGTAGCCGAGAAACAATCCGATCTCATGAGGAAACTCCGAACACACACGCAGCTTTTTTATCAGATGAATCACACAGCGCTCCGCCATTTCGCAGGGATAACCAATTGCCTGCAAAAGCGAACCAGCTAAGCCATCAGCAAGATCCCTCTTTAGGCATGATGGACGATATACATAGATTAGGGCCTTACCCCCGTTACAGCGCATGGGGAGCGCACGCAGTCCCTTGGGTACGATAACCCTGTTTAGCTTCCTTACATCAGAATGCATTTGCTTAACACAGGTATATGGAATAGAAAAAGGATTCCCTGTCTTTAATCTTGCAAGGGTAGGGGCGCATTGACGGATTACGAATTCTTCAAGCATTCTTTCGTTCTCCGCTCTGTAGTTTTGCTTGGGTTGCATGCTCCTCAAGGATGCCCTTGAGTGCGGCCATGGAGCCTGAATGCACCCTTGCCACGATCGTATGACTCTTCCTTTGACTCATCGCGCAGCGTACCATCTTGTGCGACATTGTATTTGTAAACAGAACCAAAAGATCCGGATCACCAAATTGGTTTTTTAAGCCATCCCTCATTTTCGTAAACACCTTAGCACGACATTTGTATTTCTCACAAAGTTGTTTATACAGATGCACCATGCATTCATTACCGCCTACAATAACGACGCTCATTTTAAGTCCCCACTTTCCGTCAGTAAGTTAGACGCTTTGTTTAATGAGGGGCGGACTTTCGTCCCCCCCGATGTTGATTTGTCACTTCTTGTGACAGCTGTCACTCATTGCGCAGTTTGAGCAGCCACAGCCGCAGGAGGTCTTTCCTCGCCGCTTATTGTTAACCATATGGATGATTATCGCTGCAAGTACTGCCGCCAATACGGCGCATACGATGATTGTTCCTATGTTTTCCGATAACCATTCGAGCATATTATGCCTCCTATTATTCGACCACGAATACCAACGAATCCGATAATCGTGAGTTTTGTGTACCTCGACCTTAGTTAGCGAAGCTTTCTTGTAAGCCTATTTGATTCCTTATAAGGCTTTACGAGCATGTAGACGATGAAAACAATGATCGCGATTGCAACTATGAGACCGATCACATTTGCCTGACCCGCAAACAGCATTCCGATCTGATAGACTGCAAGGGCGATTGCGTATGCAAATACGCACTGATAGCCGATCGCAAACCAAGTCCATTTAGCGTTATTCATCTCACGCTTGATCGCACCTATTGCAGCGAAGCATGGAGCGCACAGCAGATTGAAGATCAGGAAGGAATACGCCGAAAGCGGAGTGAACGCGGCCTGCATATTTTTCCATACCTGCCAACCGTTCTCTGCTACTTCCTCCAAGCCTCCAAAGAGAACGCCGAATGTGCCTACAACGTTTTCCTTTGCAATGAGTCCGGTGATGGTCGCAACGGCACTCTGCCAATTGCCCCAGCCGAGCGGACTGAAAATCCAAGCTATCGCGCTGCCGATCGAAGCAAGGATGGAGTTGTTCAAATCCTCTACCAAGCCGAAGCTGCCGTTTTCAACTCCAAAGCCCTGGAGGAACCAAAGCACGATTGCGGAAGCAAGTATGACCGTACCAGCCTTTTTAATGAAGGACCAAGCGCGTTCCCACATGGAGCGAAGGACATTGCCAAGCGTGGGAAGGTGATAAGCAGGCAGCTCCATTACGAACGGAGCGGGGTCGCCAGCAAACATCTTTGTCTTCTTGAGCATGATGCCCGATACGATTATCGCGGCAATGCCCACAAAATACGCACTTGGTGCTACCCACCATGCTTTATGGAACAATGCACCGGCAATCAGTCCGATGATCGGTATCTTTGCGCCGCAAGGGATAAAGGTCGTTGTCATTATCGTCATCCTGCGGTCACGCTCATTCTCGATAGTTCTTGATGCCATGATACCGGGGATGCCGCAGCCGGTTCCGATGAGTATCGGAATGAAGGACTTGCCGGAAAGGCCGAATCTACGGAAGATCCTGTCCATAACGAATGCGATTCGCGCCATATAACCACAGCTTTCAAGGAACGCAAGGAACAGGAAAAGCACAATCAACTGCGGAATAAACCCGAGAACCGCGCCAACGCCTCCGACGATGCCGTCAAGGATCAGACCCTGAAGCCAATTCGCGCAGTTGATGCCGTCAAGTAGGCCTCCGACAAGCTCTGGGATACTCGGCACCCAAACTCCGTAATCCGCAGGATCGGGTTCCTCCATGTCCGCAACCTCAAGATAGCTTTCATAATTTACATCAATTACGCTGTCGATATTGCCTTCGTCATCATACAATACCGCTTTGGTCGTTACGGTCTCCGCAAGCGCGGGGATGAGAACTACCTCATTATCCGTGGATGCCTCTTCATCGACCGCTCCCTCAACGGACGCGGCTTCAATAAATGCATCCTTTATCGCGCCGGGTTCAACATATTCTTCAGCAGCTTTTTCATACTCCGCCGATCCTATCCCCAGTAGATGCCAGCCGTCGCTGAAGATCCCATCATTTACCCAATCTGTAGCCCATCCGCCGACGGTCGATATGGAAATGAAGTATACTATGAACATCACTACCGCAAAGATAGGTAGAGCAAGGAACCTGTTGGTTACGATCCTGTCGATCTTGTCTGAAGTTGACAGATTGCCCGAATGCTTTTTCTTATAGCAGCCTTTCATGAGCTGAGCAATGTATACATATCGCTCGTTGGTGATGATGCTCTCGACATCGTCATCAAGCTCCTGCTCAGCGGCCTTAATGTCCTCTTCGATATGATCGAGCACGCGCTTGTCAAGCTTAAGTGTATCGAGAACCTTTTCATCGCGCTCAAATATTTTGACCGCGTACCAGCGCTGCTGTTCCTTCGGCATATTGTGTACCGCTGCCTCCTCGATATGAGCGAGGGCGTGCTCAACTACGCCTGAGAAGGTATGCATCGGGACGGTTCTTTCGGATTTCGCTGCCTTTATCGCTTCCTCTGCTGACTCCATGACGCCAGTACCCTTCAAAGCGGAGATTTCCACCACCTTGCAGCCGAGTTCGCGTGCAAGCTCAGCAGTATTTATCTTGTCTCCGTTTTTTCGAACGATGTCCATCATGTTGATGGCAACCACGACAGGGATGCCAAGCTCCGTAAGCTGAGTCGTCAGGTACAGATTGCGTTCGAGGTTCGTTCCATCAACAATATTTAATATTGCGTCCGGACGTTCGCCGATAAGATAATTTCTTGCAACGACCTCCTCCAAGGTGTACGGGGAAAGTGAGTAAATGCCCGGCAGGTCGGTAATGATAACCCCAGCATGCTTTCTCAGCCTGCCTTCCTTCTTCTCCACCGTGACGCCTGGCCAGTTTCCAACGAACTGATTGGAGCCGGTCAATGCATTGAACAGCGTGGTCTTGCCGCTGTTCGGGTTGCCCGCAAGGGCGATTTTTAGTTCTTTGCTCATACTTATCCTTCCTTTAAACGAGCTATTCCAATGCCCGCATGTTTTTCAGATTCATCCAATTAAGTTAGCCTAATCTAACTGCCTCTCCAAAAAATAGAGCATTCTCCATGCATCCAATATTCGGGATGAACGGAGAGCTCAGTTCGAACTACTCTACCTCTATCATATCCGCATCGGCTTTGCGGATCGAAAGCTCATACCCGCGTACCGTAATTTCGATAGGATCGCCAAGCGGTGCGACCTTGAGCACATATACCTTGACCCCGCGAGTAATACCCATATCCATGATGCGGCGTTTTACAGCGCCTTCGCCGTGCAGTTTAACGACTTTCACGCTGTCGCCTATCTTTGTCTGCCTTAATGTTTTCATACCTGTTATCCTCCCAAGAGATATTTAAACGCCCCGTTGTTTCGATCCGCGAAGCGCGTATTAAACCATGATCTTCTGTGCCATTTCCTTGCTGATCGCTACTCGCGATTCTTTAACGTTGACTATCACGTTTCCGCCAAGAGCTGATATTACAGTGACATTGCCTCCCGCAATGAAACCCATATCCTCGAGGTGCTTTTTGACCTCAGGCCTTCCGCCAACTTTCTTTATGATATTTGGTTCACCGATGCTTACTAATGTTAAGGGCATCATGCACGTCATTCCTTTCATATCTGCAAACAAGTTAAACTCATCTAACTTGAATGCCGAAGAAATTGGTTAGATTTCTCTAATCAACGTACAGTTTAATGCCTCTAACCCCATTTGTCAATACCTTTTTCAAAATTTTTTATGAAGGGGTCTATCCGGGAGGCGAACATGGTTCGTGCTGTTGTACCATGCTCTGCGGCTTCGCCGAGGCGTTACTCAGGAAACAATGGCACAGCATCTCAAAATTACTTCTCAGGCGGTCAGCAAATGGGAACGTGGTACCGCCTTGCCTGATATCGGTATGTTTCCTGCGTTGTCTGCTTATTTTGGCGTAAGCATTGATGAGCTGTTCTCTATGTCGGATGAAACACGGATGGAGAGAATTCAAAATATGCTGTGGGAAGTGCGCTTCTGCAATCCTGCGGATATCGAAAACGAACGGTTGTTCCTTATTGAAAAAGCTCGTCGGGAGCCGGAAAATTCAGAACCGTATGAGTTATTGGCAAATTTGGAACTGCATTTGGCGAAGGAGCATTGCTCCATGGCGGAGGAGTACGCGTTGGAGGCTATGTCACGGAACCCGGCATCCGGGAAAGGCATTGCAGCATTGGCGAACGCTATGGGCGGACGCCATGTGGATCCAAGAAACAACACTCACAATGCTCTGATTGACCGCTATAAGAGACACATTGCCCGGTATCCACGGGCGGAAAACACATATTCATGGCTGATTGAGCAACTGCTTGATGATGGTCGGCTTGACGAGGCTCATAAATATTTCGATGCATATGCTGAGCTGGATGATGGCTATTATATGTTGATGCTGCGAATCAAGCTGACCTTTGCTCGGGGAGAAAGGCAGACCGCGAATGAACTCCTTAGATAGCTTGCAGATGAATATTCGGACAACTGGAGCGTACAACACTGGATCGGGGACTTTTGGACTCAGATGGGTGAGTACAATTTAGCGAAGGAAAGCTATCGCCGGGTTATGGCGCTAATGGACACGCCTACTATACGGATCCATTGGATTCTTTGGCGCAGGCTTGCGAGATGGACGGCGATCTTACCGAAGCTATCTCCACCAGGCAGGAGGAGCTGCGAATCGTGACGGAGGAATGGGGCGATACCACGGGAGAATCCGTCGATGCCATCCAGCGGGAGATAGCACGGCTTACGGAAAGTATAGATAACGCGCAGCATCGCGATTAAGAGATATTATGCGGCCGTGACTTTAAGCTTGACAATAAAACCGTTTGCAGTTATAATCCACCGTAATTGAATTCCGGCTTTGAAGGAGAAAAGATATCAGCCTGCTTCAGAGAGGTTCGCGTTGCTGTGAGCGAACTGCAGTCTGCTATCACAAAGTTCGCTCCCGAGCCGTGTCGGTGAAGCCGCATTTGTTATCATGCCGTATCAACGGTAAGTCGTGATTCGGTCAAAGCAATGTGGTGCGTAGTCGTTCACTGGGTAAGCCCGTTACAGCTTTCGAGGCATCGATGCATAAAGCACCGATGTGAACAAGGGTGGTACCACGAGAAGAAGCGCACTCGTCCCTATGGGATGGATGCGCTTATTATTTTTAGTATAAGGAGTGTTAAAATGTTAAACGAACTTGCAAAAATTCGCGATGATGCGCTTGCAAGGCTGGAGAAAGTCGAAACCGAGTCGGAGCTTAACGAGCTTAACACCGCGATCCTCGGCAGAAACGGAGCGTTGACAGCCATCCTCCGCACGATGGGCAAACTCTTGGCGGAGGAAAGGGCTCAGCTTGGACAGGCAGCAAATGCCGCGAAGCAGCAGCTCGCTGCCGCGTTCGATGAGCGCAAAACGGCTATCGCGGAGCGTGCGGAAGCCCGCCGCATCGAAGCCGAAACGATTGATGTGACCCTACCGGGCGTGGTCAACATCCCCGCAGGCAAACTGAGTCCCCTGACGGTCGTATATAGGGAGATACGCGATGCCCTCATCGGTCTTGGCTTTACCACATTTGAAGGACCCGAGATCGAATATGACGATTATAATTTTACGAAACTGAACCTCCCGCTCGATCATCCTGCGCGGGATATGCAGGATACCTTCTATGTCAACGATAAGGTGCTTTTGAGGACGCACACTTCGCCTTGCGAGGCGCGTGCACTTATGACGCTAAAGCCGCCATTCCGACTCGTGATACCCGGAAGGGTGTTCAGGGTCGATGAGCCGGACGCAAGCCATAGCCCCGTCTTTATGCAGATGGAAGGGCTTGTGGTCGATAGGAATCTGACCTTCGCGGATTTGAAGGGCACGATAGATACATTCGTCAAGGCGGTATTTGGTGAAAACGTGAAGTCAAGGCTCAGACCAAGCTATTTTCCGTTCACGGAGCCGTCGGCTGAGGTTGACATAAGCTGCACTATATGCGGCGGTGTCGGATGCAGCTCCTGCAAGGGCACGGGCTGGATGGAGATAATGGGCTGCGGTATTACTAATCCGCACGAGATAGAAAACTGCGGTCTCGATCCGCACGAGTGGAAAGCATTCGCTTTCGGCGTGGGCGTTGACAGAGTAGCGTGTCTAAAGTATGGAATCAATGATATTCGCCTTTTGTACGAGGGCGATGCCAGATTCCTCAGGCAGCTTTAATCAGGGAGGAATAGGTTATGAAACTACCGCTTAAATGGCTAAGGGATTATGTCGATTATAATGTAACGCACAAGGAGTTCGTCCAGCGAATGCTTTGGAGGGGATTTGAGGTTGCTGACATCATTCCCGAGATGAATGTAAAAAATGTCTATGTCTGCACTATCACGCATATCGAGCAGCACCCCAATGCGGAGCGTCTGCGCGTGTGTGCGGTCGATGTCGGCGGGGAAGAGACGCTTACGATAGTCACCAATGCGACAAATGTATACGAAGGCTGCCAGGTTCCCGTTGCGCTTGACGGTGCGGTGCTTGCGGACGGAATGGAGATCAAACCCACGAAGATGCGCGGCGTAATTAGCGCGGGCATGTTCTGCGGCGGTGCGGAGCTTGGAATAAACGATGTCGAGTACGAGGGTGCGGGCAATGACAGCGTGCTCATCCTCAATGAAGCGCATCCGAATGGACAGCGCATTCAGGAGGCATTCGGGCTTGATGATGTTATATTCGATATCGAGCTTACGCCCAATCGTCCGGATTGCCAAAGCATAATCGGAATATGCAGGGAAGCTGCAAGCGCACTCGGGCAGCCCTTCAAGGAGCCTATGATCGAGGATGTTTTGGGCGAAGGCGACGCTGCCGATTATGCGAAGGTCACGGTGCTCAACCCCGAGCTCTGCCCAAGGTACTGCGCACGGGTCGTGACCGATCTTAAGATCGAACCGTCCCCCAAGTGGATGCAGCTCCGTCTGAAATTGGTGGGGTTGAGACCCATCAATAATATCGTTGACATAACCAATTATGTGCTTATCGAATACGGTCATCCGATGCATGCTTTCGACCTTGCTTGCGTGGATGAAGCACATATCGTCGTCCGCAATGCGGAGGAGGGCGAGGTCATCACCACCCTCGACGGCAAGGAGCGGACGATGTCGGCTGACATGCTCCTCATTGCCGACCCGCATAAAGGCGTTGGCATCGCAGGCGTAATGGGAGGGGAGAACTCCGAAATAACCGAGAACACCAAGGCAACGCTGTTTGAAAGCGCGGTATTCATACCGGCAAACATCAGAAAGACCACCCAAAAGCTGCGTCATTCCACGGACTCATCAGCCCGCTTTGTAAAGGGAGTTGAGAAAGTGAACGCTGAAAAGGCGGTAAACCGCGCTATCGAGCTTGTAAATAAACTGAATGCGGGACGCGTCATCGGAAATATGATAGATGTTTGCTCCGCCGATCTTAGCGAGAAACATGTAAGAGCAAATATTGCGCACGTGAATGAGATCCTCAGCACCCAGCTCACCGGAGAGAAAATGTGTGAGCTGCTTGGAAGCATCAATATACCCGCTGTAACGGATGGCGACGGCATCAACATAACCGTGCCGCATTTCCGTACCGATATTGAGAACGGTATCGAGACGGATTGGGACATTGCCGAGGAGGTAGGAAGAATATACGGCTATGACAACATAGAGCCAACGCTCATGTACGGCGATACCTTCCAAGGCAAGCTCGGTAAGGAAGTCGTCCAGGAGGATACCGTTAAGGACACCATGGTATCTCTTGGCTTCATGGAGCTTTATAACTACAACTTCACCTCTCCGCAGGAGTACGATGTGCTCCGAATCCCGAAGGATGACGAAAAGCGCCTTACGGTGCGTCTAAGCAACCCCTTTGGCGAGGATCAGAGCCTTATGCGCACGACTCTGCTCGGAGGTTTGCTGCGCACGATGGAAGTAAACTGCAACCGTAAATCGGGACACGGCAGATTTTTTGAGGTCGGAAACGTCCATTTCAATAACAATGCAGATCTGCCGGAGGAGCGCAAGCTTATAGGCATCATGTGCTTTGGCGAGGACGAGGATTTCTTCACCCTCAAGGGCGCGATAGAGCATCTTTTCAGCGTCATTGGAATTGAAAGCGCTCGCTTCTCAAAGGGCGGAGGAGAGTACTTCCATCCTGGTCAGAAAGCGATAATCACGATTGACGGCGAGCAGATAGGTGAAATGGGCACCATTCATCCGGCGGTGCAGCGCAGCTTCGGGCTTTCAACCCGAGCATACATTGCCGAAATGGATTTCCGCAGGCTTTGCTCGCATATGGCGGGCATCAGAAAGTATAAGCCCCTGCCGAAATTCCCGGTGGTTCCGCGCGACATTGCGATAGTGGTCGATAAAAATGTAGGCGCACAGGAGGTCATCGATGTGATCAACAGCGCAAAGGCAAGGGTGATCATCGAAAACGCACATGTGTTCGATGTTTACTATCCCGAAAAGCCGGGTGACAAGGGCATACCCGAGGGTAAAAAGAGCATGGCGTTCAGCTTTGAGCTTCGTTCAGACGAAAGGACATTGAACGATGAGGATATCAATCAGGCGATGAAGGCGATATTGAAAGCGTTGAAATTCCGTCTTGATGCGGATCTTCGTTCATAATTGACTGATTGAGATAAAAAGATGGGTGTGCCGTGCAATTCGGTACACCCAATATATAACGCTTTGCATTATGTATTGTACCCTATTGCTTCAACGAAGTATTTGCAAATCTGTTCAACTGCGTTAACCTCATCAGGATCGATAATGAAATCGGCATACTCCATATATGTGCCGATTCTTTCATTGTAAAGCCTAATTATCGTGCTGTCACCTTCACGAAGCAAGGGGCGGTTCAGGGGGTTCGCACCGAGCAGATTTTCGAGCTTACGGTTAAGAAAAACGACCTTTCCGCTGTGCTTTATAAGCTTGATGTTATTGGGATTCGTGAGTACGCCGCCGCCGGTCGATACAACAAGCCCACCCATGGCGGCAACTTTCATAAGTTCATTATGCTCCATTTCGCGAAAGTATGCCTCACCATATTTATCAAATATATCATCAATCGTCATATCCTGTTCCTGCATAACCATCTCATCCGTATCGGCAAGGGGACGATCCAAAAGCATGGAAAGCTTTCGGCCAAAGCGCGTTTTCCCACAGTGGGGCATACCCACAAGGTACAGATTCAGCTTGGAATGCTGAAAACTCTTGGAAATTTCAAATAAAGTTCTAAATAAAGCAGCGATTTCCCACTCGAGGTCAGGATGCTCGCCGCATCGAGCGGCAACTATCTCTTTCTCTCTGGCAGGACTCTCAATAGGCATGGAATGCATTCGCTTGTATGCAGCGATTTCGCCGCAGATTTGCAAACGCTCACAGAAGAGTTCCGCGATGCGCTCATCAACGGAATCAATGCGTTCCCTCAAGTTATCAAGTTTTTCAATACTGTACGCTTCGTGCAAATTTGTTACCTCAATCAATAGTCATTCAATCATTTACCGCATCAGCAGATCGAGCAATGCAATAGCCGCCGCGCATTCAACGATTACGCATCCACGCGGAAGTATGCAAACATCATGCCTTTCATTGCCACGGAAGCTTACTTCGGTATCCGTTTCGATATTGATAGTTGTCTGCTCTGCTCGAACCGTCGGCACAGGGCGGAAGCATGTTCGGAATATGAGCGACATTCCGTTGGTTATCCCGCCGTTTACGCCTCCCGAAAAATTCGTTTCGGTCTTTCCTCCGCTAAGAACCCTGTCATTTGCCGTAACACCATCCATTTCGGCAAAACCGAAGCCAGCTCCGAATTCGACGCCGTGTACGGCAGGTATTGAGAACAGCATATGCGAAAGCTGACTTTCGACGCTGTCAAAAAACGGCTCTCCGATACCGATGGGAAGCCCGAGCACGGAGCACTCGACCGTACCACCGAGGCTCGTTCCGCGCTGCTTTGCATCAGAAAAAAGTTTCTCTATTTCGCTTTTTTTGTTCTCGTCCACCAAGGGGAATTTCATATCAAGATATGGAAGAGTCTCCATGGTGAGCAAGGGGTCGAACGGCTCGTCCGAAATGCTGCCGATTCTGTAGATATGCGAAAAGATTCGGATATCCTGTTTTAATAGGATCTGCCTTGCGATGGAGCCGGCAAAAACGATGGGAGCGGTGAGCCGTCCCGAAAACATACCTCCGCCCCTTGGGTCGTTGTATCCGCCATATTTTACATATGCGGTGTAATCAGCATGGGATGGGCGGGCGATACGCTCAAGATAGAATTCACTTTGCAAGTCACGGTTTTTGAACAATACCGTCAGCGGCGCACCCGTGAACGCATCATTATACAGTCCCGATATGATTTCAAAATCATCGGTTTCATGGCGCTCGGTGCTGTGGGTGCGCTTATTTGGCATACGTCTGCTTAAATCGAAATGAATCAAGTCCCAATCGGGCATGAACCCTGCTGGCAGCCCGTCCAAAGTGCAGCCAACATACGCGCCGTGGGATTCTCCGAAGATGGAAATGCGAAATGAATTACCGATTGTATTCAATTGCGGTACCCCCTAAGCTTCTAAAATCATCAAAAAACCGGGGTGCGCTCTTTTTTACTGCGTCAGCCCCATAAATTTCTATAGGTTCATCGCAAATCAATGAAGCGATCGAAAACGCCATCACGATGCGATGGTCGTTAAAAGCATCCACTCTGCCGCCGCGCAGCTTGCCGTTACCATGAATGATCACATGATCGGAATGCGCCTCGATATTTCCGCCTATTGCAGAGATCCCATTCAGCATGGATTTGACTCGGTCGCTTTCCTTATCGCGCAGCCTGTCCGTACCCGTTATTACGGTCTTTCCTGACTTTGCGCAGGCTGCAATGCAGAGGATCGGGAATAGATCTGGGCAATTCATTATGGATATTTCATCACGCCCAAACAACCTCGGGGCGACCGCATCGGCCTGTATGCTATCGAGATTTAAGCCGCTTAGAACGATATTGCAGCAGGGATTCATATAGTTTGCGGCGAGGAAATTGGCTGCGTAGGAATGGTCACCCTCAACGGAATAGTGTTCTGGTAGGGTAAATTTGGTGGACGATGCGAGGTAAAACCCATCGGCATCGCGTTCGATTAAGATATTGAATGCATTCAGCATCCTGAGAGTCAGCTCAAAGTATGGCTCGGATACCGGATTTCCATCGATATGAAGCCTCATACCTTTTATTAGCGGCAGGGCGAGCAGCATTCCGCTTGCAAACTGCGAGCTTGCTGATGCATCGATTGAATACTTCATGTCCTGAGAAAGCCGCCCCGATACTTCTATGATCCCATTTTCGAGACGCTTAATGACGCACTTAATGCAATCTATGTATGATTCAAGACTGCGCTTATATAGTGATGCATCGGTGCGGAACCTTGCAAAGCCATATTTTGCAAGAAGGGGAGGAATGAGCAGACGCAGCAGCGTCGCGGAACCTCCAACGTCAATGCAGTCATCGGTGCATTGATAGTCAATCAGGAAGGAAGACGCATTCATCGAATGCCGAATATCGTCGCACAAACGGGAATCATCAGTAGAAATTGCACCATTCAGGCAGTCGGCCGATCGTACGACATTTATCGACCGAGCGCCCGACAGCGCGCAAAGCAGGAAATAGCGTATAACCTCGCTCTTAAACGGAGGGAGTGCAATGCTGCCCTCGAGCTTATTAGCATGAACGTAAATTTCACTCATCTTTAAAGCTCATCCATCCTGTAAAAAATTGTCGACAGCGGAAATAGGGATGTTTTGTCGGATGGGAAGTCCAAAATTCTTAATGAAAACCATATCGAGCATTTCGCCGCTCAGTTTTTTATCATGCTTTATATGCTCATACGCCGCTCGTGCATAAGACTGATAGTCGGTTGCCATGTCAAAGCGTTTCACCAGTTTTTTTACTTTTTGAGAAACGCTCGCATCGGTAATGCCAAGCTTTTCCCCAAATTCAGTTACCGCCAGAAGACCAAGACCGACGGCTTCACCGTGGCTGAGCGAAAAATCGCTTGCCGCTTCGAACGCGTGTCCGAAGGTATGCCCAAGATTGAGAATCCTACGCTTGCCGTTGTCAAATTCGTCGCCGCAGACGTATTCACGTTTGATTTGGCAGCAGCGGAAGATAAGCTCTTCACCGATGCTAAATGAGGATTGAACTCCATCAAGAACGCTTTCACCGTCGATCGCCGCATATTTTATGATTTCGCCCATCCCTGAACGAAATTCCCTCTGCGGCAACGTCTTTAAAAAATCGGTACAGATAAGAACTGCGCTTGGAGCATGGAATGCTCCAAGAATATTCTTTGAACCGTTAAAATCAATGCCCGTTTTTCCGCCCATGGAGCTGTCGACCATGCTGATTAGCGTCGTGGGCATATTGATATAGCGAATGCCGCGCATATAGGTAGCAGCAACGAAACCGCCGAGGTCTCCGACCATGCCGCCGCCCAAATTGAGTATGCAGTCATTTCGTCCGCAGCCAAACGACAGAAGCTCCGAGCAAACCTTTGAATAGCCTTCCATGCTTTTAGCTTCCTCACCGGCAGGAATGACGATGGGGCAGGCAGCTATATGATATGTTGAAAGCATTTTTATGACCGTTTCAAGATGCAGCTTTGCGGTATTGCTGTCGGTGATAATATAAACCCTGCGGCTCCCGCAAGCGGATTCCATTATGAATGCAGCATCCTTAGAGAGCAAATCAAAAAGGGTGTCGCAAATTATTACTTCGTATTTACTATTTGTTTCAAAGCATAGCTGCTTCATAGCGATGCCTCCGAGCATCAAATCTACACGCTTATGATAAACGATAACGTCGATTTTTGCAACACGACAAAACACGAGCTTTTTCGATGCAGGAAAGGGATGGGTGCATGGGTAAATATTTCGTTCACGGGGGGATTCTTTATATGGAGGAGACGGGATGGGAATACTGATTTCAAGAAGCGGCAATACGGTCGTTGCCAGGCTTGAAGGCGAAATCGACCATCACTATGCGGAGGGCTTGAGAAACAAACTTGATGCAGCGATCGCGGACGAGTATGTTTCGGAGTTGGTGCTGGATCTTGGCAGTGTGGTCTTTATGGATAGTTCAGGGCTTGGCGTAGTGCTGGGACGGTATAAAACTCTTGCGGCTCGAGGAGGAAGACTGAGCATAATCAACGCGTCAAAGAGGGTGGAGCGAATACTGCGGATGGGTGGAATATACACACTCATTGAACGAAACGACAGGAGGACAAGGGCATGAATAACTATATGAAGCTGGAGTTTCTCAGCCTTTCGCAAAATGAGGCAATGGCTCGCACCGCCGCAGCCGCATTCGTTGCGCACCTCAATCCGACGATGGAGGAGATCGCGGATATTCGTACAGCCGTCAGCGAAGCGGTAACAAACTCGATAGTTCATGGTTACAGAGGCACATCGGGAATGGTTACGATGGAATGCGAGCTTGACGATGAACGTGTTTTGATCGTGCGCATAATCGACGAGGGGCATGGCATAGCAGATATAGAGCGGGCAATGCAGCCGTTTTTCACAACTGCTGAAGGCATGGAGCGCTCGGGGATGGGATTTGCGGTGATGGAAGCGTTCATGGACTCGCTCGAGGTCGAATCCGAGCTTGGAAGCGGTACCGTGGTGACTATGAAAAAGCGCATAGCCGATAACGATGAAAGATAATCGTCCTATTGTTTTGGATACGGACGAAGATGATGCCGAACGCCTGATCGTGGATAATCTTCCTCTGGTAAGGGCGGTCGCAGGCAGAT
>JAFLSU010000049.1 GCA_022510765.1 Christensenellaceae bacterium | reverse complement strand
ACCCGAAATGGAAGGATATAGTTTCGCTAACTGGACTGCGTCCGGTGATATTTATCAAACCGGTTATGAAACAATCTACAACATCGCAATGGGTGACATCACCTTTACCGCCAACTATAATGTTCAAAAGTATAGGGTCAGATTCTATGACGGCGTAAACGGCAACCTCATCAACGTACAGCAGGTCGAGTATGGTCAAGCTGCAACTCCCCCCGCGCACCCCGAGCACGAAGGCTACACATTCATGGGTTGGGACGTTGACATCAACTGCATCACCGAAAATACCGATGTTCATGGTATCTGCGTGCCCGATAGCGAACTCGAACCGACTCCCGAACCCGGCGATGATCCCATTCCCGGTGATGTTAATGGCAACGGCACTCTCGAAGTTGCCGACGCAGTGGAAATCGCTCGTGCAGCTCTGGGTCTCCAGCAGATCGACGAAGCCATTGCTGATTTCGACGGCAATGGCAGGGTCGAAGTAGCTGACGCGACCCTTGTAATACGCGCTGCTTTGGGTCTTTAATAACAACTGATTATACGATTCTATCAACCAGCAATCTGCTGGTTGATCCCCGCTGATAGTTTTGGTGCCCTGCATGGATTGAAAACGCACCCGTGCAGGGCATATTGGGTACTATAGCTGCGCTCTGTATCCATAGTTTCATTTTGAGTAAAGGAAGGGAATATTATGCTGAAACGCACTAAATCAACCCTTTTTATCGCTCTTATCCTAGTTGCCGCCATGCTCGTTTCGAGCTGCGCGCACCCATGGAGGATTGCGATGAACAATAATACCCCCGTGCCCGAGGCGTCATCTTCACCCGAAGCGACCGAAGATCCCAATGCCTCCGAAGAACCGGTTGATACCGGCGCGCCGACCGAAAACCCATCCGAAACCGACATTCCCACGGATGAACCCGCAACGGACGAACCCGTCGTTACGGATGAACCCGTTAATAACGATACTGCGACTCCAACCGAGAGCGGCACCACGGATACGCAGGCTCCCGCTACCGCAGCCGCGACAGCAAATGTCACGACAGCGCCAACAACGACACCTAAGCTCACATCTAAACCCACTCAGGCTCCCACGCCGACACCGACGCCCAAGCCCACTCAGGCTCCCGTCACTTCCGATTTTGCTGATTTCTCGGCTCCCTCCATCAATAATGCTGGAAGCTTCAGCAACAGCGATTTCTCGAAATACAAGCTTACTTTGGTTAATTTCTGGTCAACCACATGCGCTCCCTGCATACAGGAAATGCCGCATCTTCAGCAGATATCCAATGAATACGCTTCCAAAGGACTCAGAGTCGTAACAGTCCTGTTCGATTCCGAGATTTCCGGTGCAATACCGACAGCCCTCGGCATAATTCAGGGTATCGGCATGACCATTCCAGTGATTCGGTGCAACGCCTCTATTAAAAGCGCGATAGTTGATCCGTATAATGTAGCGGCGATGCCCAACACCTTCCTTGTTGATTCCAACGGCCATATCGTACAGCGCATTACTTCGAGCAAGAGCTATGCCGAATGGAAAGCCATCGTCGACAGACTTCTTTAATTGCGAGGTAAAGTATGAATTTAAAAAACAATAAAGCATACAGTACTCTTCTGGACGGTAAGCTTCGTTATATAATTCCAATCGCTCTAATTGTGCTTGCCGCAGCGTTCATCGCGTACGGAGTATATGACGAGGAGATTCTCACAGTCTTCAGCAAGGCGACAGCTCTATGTCGTGAATGTGTAGGTATCGGCTGATGGAAACTAAAGTAACGACAAAACCCAGAAAGACCCTGATGCAGGTTCGAAAAGCCGTTGAGCACAGAAGGTTTGCCATCCAGGCCGTTTTTGCTCTGCTTACCAACAGCTATATCATCGGCTTCATCAAGGGAACCATCAGCACCGGCAGCCTCAAAAACCTCTGCGTACCCGGCATGAACTGCTACTCCTGCCCCGGCGCGGTAGGCTCCTGTCCTATCGGCTCGCTTCAGGCAGTATTGAACAGGGGTAATTACAGCAAAATGTGGGTTACTACCGATACCGGTTATCCCGTTGTACCGCCCTATTACTGGTTCGCATTCTATGTGGTTGGCTTCCTTATGCTCTTTGGAGCGCTCTGCGGTAGACTCGTATGCGGCTTCCTGTGTCCCTTCGGTCTAATCCAGGATCTGCTTCACAAGATCCCACTCCCCAAAAAGCTTAAGATAAGAACTTTCCCGGGAGATAAGCCTCTGCGCTACCTCAAGTACGTTTTCCTTGTGGTATTCGTAATCGTCCTCCCCCTGCTTTACGCACCCGACCCATTCTTCTGTAAGTACGTTTGTCCCTCCGGCATGCTCTTGGGCGGTATCCCGCTTATGACCGTCGGAAGCATAACGGGTACGGGCATCACGTCCTGGGCGGAAGCTGGTTCCATAACCGCGTTGAAGCTCACGATCCTTGCGGTAACCATCATACTCTCCATCATGATCTACCGCCCGTTCTGTAAGTATGTCTGCCCCCTCGGTGCGATCTACTCCTTCTTCAATCGCATATCCCTCTATAGATACAGCGTTGATCAGGGCAAATGTACCGATTGCGGCTCGTGCCGCCACGCATGCCGCATGGGTGTTGACATCACAAAGACGCCGAACAATCCCGAGTGTATTCGCTGCGGTGACTGTAAGGCAGCTTGCCCGCACCATGCGATCTCCGCAGGTTTCGGCAAGATTAAGAAAACCACTCCCGCTGCAATTGATGCCGCGGTCAGTGCGAAATGAGGCTAAATAACCTCATTAAAGTACAAAATAAAAACAAATTTAGAAGGAGAAACACAATGAAGAAACTTCTCGCCCTCATGCTGGCGATCGCGCTTGTTGCTGCGCTTGCCCTCCCCGCTCTAGCCGAAAACGATGAGCCCATCTTTGACACTCAGTTCAATCTTGTTGACAATGAGCCAACCGTTGAGTATGACGAATGGGATGTTCCCTACAATGTCTGGAACCCCATTTCCGCCAATACAAAGCTCACCGTTGGTGAAACCGTGACCCTTACCCTTACCTATACCGTACCCGCAACCGTTGAGGGTTACGAGCAGGAAATGCTTTCAAGCATTGAATATATTGTCACCGTGAACGGTGTCGATGGTCTCACAGTTCTTGAGGCATATGGATGCCCTGGAAATCAAAACTGCGACTATGAGCTCGGTGTCTGTATGCCCGGCGAAGGCTATTCAACCATCAACGTTGAAGGCAATACCTGCACCGTTATGGCTGAACTTAACAGCGATGTAACCGTTGTGCTTCGCGGAACCGTTGCTGCTGAGACTATCACGGCCGCCGCTGAAATCTCCATTGGTCAGTATCACTTCCCCGCTTATTTCTCCCTTGGCGTTGTTGAAAAGGGCGAAGCAAACGGTTTCCCCACCTATAACGCACATCGTTCCGATTTCTTCCTCGTCCAGAAGCGTTCAGTCGAATTCCGTGCCGATGAGATGGGTGTATACTCCGTCTATGCGGCTCTAAACAACCATTATCACCGCGTTATCACTGACGGTGTTATGATCGCATTCATCCCCGTTGACGATAACTTTGAGGATAACGGCGATTTCATTGATGCGGATACCGATCTTTTTGCAACCCTGACCTCCATCTTCGTTGAGTATATGGATTTATTTGGCTTTGACTATACCCAGACGAGCTTCACCGATGAATCCTTCCTTGGCGACGGCGAACACGATACCTTCACCTATGAGTTTGAACTTGGTGGCGACGGTGCCCCCGTAGAGACCGAAGCTCCCGTAGAGACCGGGACTCCAGTAGAAACCGAAGCGCCCGCAGATCCCTCCAATCCTGAAGTTCCGGATACCGGCGCAATCAGCTTTGTTGGTCTTGGTATAGCGTCCATCATTGGCGGTGCTGTTATCGCAAGCCGCAGGCGTAAATAATTACTACTTACCATTTGGCATCCGGCACAATCGGGTGCCTTTTTTCATTCTGCGACTACACTGTATAGCCTCACTACGACTTCAATATTCGCTTCGCTATCTAATAGAGCAGTAATTATTTGCTCTAAATTGATATAACTGCCATATTTCGTCTTCATGCGGCATAAACTCCTATAAAAATCATTAAAGCGTTATGAAAGGACTAAAAATTATGTTCAACTTGATTGCGGATTTTTTTAAGAATCTATTCGTACTCGTCGGTATGGTAGGTACAAAAATCAGCTTTCCCCCGCCTCTCTCCCGCGAGGAGGAAACGGAAATGATCATGCGCATGAAAGAGGGCGACCCTACAGCGCGCGAAAAGCTCATTGAACACAACCTTAGGCTTGTGGCCCATATTGCCAGAAAATATGCCGCAAAGGGACGAGATACGGATGATTTGATCGCGATTGGAACTATTGGCCTTGTTAAAGCAATTGGAACATTCAGCGATGAAAAAGGACGCACTGTCGCTGCGTATGCAGCAAGATGTATTGAAAATGCTATCCTATCATAGCGGCATGCCATCCAGTGCAGAACGAAAAACAAATGCTCCCTACTGAAAAATGGAGTGTTTTCTGCCGCACATCAAGAAACATGATGTTGATGTCACCCCTCTCCTGAAGAAACAATCTATTCGTCATTTTATATTCATTATTTTCGGGTTGCTGTGTCCTATGTAGCTGCGAAGGCCGAGAAGATCTACAATAGTTATACCAATCTTTCTCAAATCGCAAATATAGCGGACAAGCTGCGGTGTTGTAGGAACAGAGCAGGGTTATTGTAAAGAGATGTTGCTGCGTATGCGGTGATTACTCGTGGTGCTTATTCCGACTATGAGATGGCTAAAAAGGGAGCCTACCCGATAGAGATGATAAAAAAATCTCCGAACTGTACTAGTTCCTGTTACGGAATTGCTGGACAATTTTAATTTATTTCACTACAACGGACAAGGCCGACAAATCAGAAAGATGCGTCAACGAAGAAATAAGACACAGTTAGAGTTTGCAATGTGGCTTGGTGTTCCTATTGTGACATTGAAAGAATGGGAAACGGAGCGTATTCGAATTTCAAAAAGCGCATGGAAGATGCTGATGATTAAGGAGTGAGAATAAGGAGGGGTTTACACCACCCCAACCTTACTTAAATATATACGCTTTATCTTCTCGATTAACTCTGCTTTTTGTTCCTCAGAGCTGAGCAGTAATTTGATTCGTTCAATTACTGTCTGCGCATGGACGGTAGCAACCTTTTTGGCGAGTTCTCGTTGTGATTCTGTACTATCTGGGTAATGCATAATAATGTTAAATATATCACACCTCCTTTCGATAACTTGCATAAACAATGTATGCCATGTTGCCTGTCCTGTATTCGCTTAAATAAAGAGTAGGACTATTACTCGTTAGAGTAACAGTCCTGAATATTGCCGATTTCTATGAGCTGATGGAGTAGCTCCATACGATCCTCACATGCAAGTAGATTTCGGATCAAGCAACGTGATCTTTGGCTATCCGTTCCAGAATTCGGATAGATCAGCGACCTTTACAACTGCATATAGAAGGAATACTGCATTGTCTGTTTCTGTCATCAGTAGCAGTATATCCGAATTTAGGTTCTCCTGCCGTAATACTTGAAGCACTATTCGTCACTACTTGCATTGGATGCGCAATTTGATCCCCCTCCGGAACTACAATAACCCCTCCATCAGGTGCATAATAGCGTCCTGCTCCCTAGGCTAAAACATCCCAAAAACTAATGGGATTTGCCCTGTTGCCGGATCCATCGATCATATTCACCGGATTGTTCAGGCAATACGCATAGGTATTATGCCCCAGCACACCCTGACCTGTGGAAAGGTAGACATCAGCGGGGATGAACCTGCCTATTTCGGAGTTGTAGTATCTGCTCTTGAGATAGTACCAGCCTGTTTCGTTGTCATAGACGTACCCACGATAGCAGAAGGGCTGGTTAGTGCCCACAGAACTGCTGAGAGTTCCGGTGACCGAGATCAGCTTGCCCCAAGTATCATACAGGTATTCTACTACAGTTGCTCCGCTGCCGTCA
>JAFLSU010000048.1 GCA_022510765.1 Christensenellaceae bacterium | reverse complement strand
GACTAAGTTCAAACTTACTCCCTGCAAGTTGAAAACTCACGCGACTTTTCCGGCCTGATTTTTCAGAGTTATCAACAGTTTTTCCCGCGCTATCGTCATTATTATATATATAGACCCGAAAAACTGACGAAAACGAAAAATTTATAATAATTATAGTGTCCGCTCTGCTGAAAAGAAAACTTTCACCCCTCGTCGGCCGCATTCCGCAGAAAAACTTTTACTTTTGCCAGCGCAAACCGCCCATAAGAACCAGCCATAAACGTTTATAAAAGATTATAACACAGCTATCAAACATGAATACACAGAATACAAGGATATTAGTTGTCGACGATGAAGAAACCCTTCGGGAAGGATTGCGAACTTACCTTGAACAAGAGGGATATTCGGTCGATTCTGCCGAGAGTGCGGAACAAGCCTTTACGCTTGATATTGTCCGTTACGACCTCATCCTCCTCGACATAATGATGGGAGAGATGAGTGGAACGGAGTTTGCATCAGTATTGAAGAAAAATCAGAAAACGGCGAAAATTCCTATCATTTTCCTCACAGCTAAGGATCACGACGACGATATGGTAAAAGGACTGCGGCTCGGGGCAGACGACTATATTGTAAAACCTTTTGCTATAAAAAATGTGCTGGCAAGAATTGAGGCTGTGTTGCGGCGCTGTAAAACCGAGCGGAAGGCATGCGGAGTCGTTTGCGACCGGCGCGCGCTGATGTGCAATGTCGACGGCCAGGCCATCAGACTGCCCAGAAAAGAATTCGAGATTCTTGCTCTTTTCCTGGAAAGTCCCGGAAAAATCTTTACGCGCGAAGAATTGATGCAAAAGGTATGGCCGAAAAATGTAATTGTGGCAGACAGGTCTATTGATGTGCATATCACCAAGATTCGCAATAAAATTTCTCCATACGGCAAGAATATAATCTCGCGTTCGGGTTACGGGTATGGCTGGCAGGATTAGGTTCCCCTTTCAGATGCGTGTGTTCCTGATCGTGCTGACATTTTGCTGGTTTCTGGTCGGGATTTTCATGGTGTTGCAGTATCAGCGGGAAAAGGAATTCAAAGCAGAACTGCTCAACACACGTCTGCAAATGCACAACGAGCGCATCATTGAGGATCTGAGGAATGGCGAGGACATTAAGGCTATTGTGAAAAGAATCGGAGTGCCCGTCGACGGATTAAGGGTGACTTTAATTGACTCGACGGGAAACGTGGTCTATGATAACAACCCTCGTCATGTCTCTCTGCCGATTACAAATCACAACGACCGGCCTGAAATTATCGACGCAAGGACTTACGGCGAAGGACATGCGGTGGAACGGGTCTCCGAAAGCGACGACATTCATTATTTCTATTCAGCACAATTGGGAGACAAGGGCATGGTAGTCCGTTCGGCAGCTCCGTACACCCACTCTCTTATGGATATGCTCAAGGCAGACAGCACCCTATTATGGGTAATGACCAGTCTGACATTTATCATGAGTCTGTTTGCTTTCTTATCTTCGCGTAAGATATCATTAAGCATAACCCGGCTGAACCGTTTTGCAGAAAAGGCGGAACACGGCGAACCGATTTACGGCGAAGAGGCGTTTCCAAACGACGAACTCGGAAATATTGCCAGTAACATCATTCATCTTTACGTGCAACGCGACGAACACCACAAACAGGCGCTCAGGAACGAACAAGACAAAATAAGACTAAAAAAACAGCTTACCAACAATATCAATCATGAGTTGAAAACCCCGGTGGCATCTATTCTCTTATGCCTTGAACTGCTTGAAGACCACCCAGAACTTCCGGAGGAAAAGAAAACGGACTTCATGGAAAAAATCCGATCCAACGCACTGCGTCTGGACGCATTGCTCAAAGATGTTTTGACCATAACGAGAATGGACGAAGGGGCAAATGTAATTGAGAAAACAGAGACGGACCTTACGTCGCTTATCCGAAACATTGTCGAGGAGGAACGTTTGCGAACCGACATGAAAATCTCCCTTACTATTCCACAATTGAAGATTGACGGAAACAGGACATTGCTCGAATCTATATTCCGGAATTTGATTGACAATGCTATTGCATACAGCGGAGCGACCGAATTGAGAATCGCAGCCGATAATAACGGTAATTTCACCGTAAGCGACAATGGATGCGGAATTGCTCCAGAGCATCTGCCATACATATTCGAGCGGTTCTATCGTGTGGACAAAGGCCGGTCGCGAGCTGCAGGAGGAACCGGACTTGGGCTTTCTATTGTACGTAATGCCATAGCCATTCACGGCGGAGAAATAAAGGCCGAAAGTGCCAACGGTTTGACATACCGGTTTAGTTTGAAAGTTAACAAAAACGTAACAAAAAGTTCATAGTTCAGCAATATAAGGTGTCTAATTTTGCCCCAGAAAAACAAAATTAGCATCTTATGAACATACAACAAAATATCAGACAACGATTTGCCCTCGTCTTGTTTTGGGGCACCGTCTCTCTCCATATTTTTGCCATCGAATCCCCCTCTGTCGGAGGCGTGGTAAGGACCCGCTACGAATACATGACACTCGACAAACTCCACAGGTTTGCCGTCAGAAATGCAAGAGTGTGGGTAAAGGGAAATATCATTCCCAAAATCAGTTATGTCGTCAGCACAGATCTCTGTGATCAAGGTAAGTTCAAATTTTTAGATGCCTACGGGAAGTTCGATATTGGAAAAGGGGTAGCCATGCAGGCTGGACAATTCCGTATTCCATTCGGCGTAGACCCTTTCCGCGGACCGGGCAGTTTTATTTTTGCAGACCGCTCTTTTATCGGCCGGGATATCGACGATATCCGTGCTGTCGGATTTCAAACCGTTTATACTTTCCAGAAACATCTCCCTGCAATAATCACTTTGGGTGTTTCTGGCCCAAATGCCATTACAGACCAGAATCATTGGTCGAAGACGCTCTATTATGCATTAAAAGCAGAGATCCCCATCGGTCCGTTTAAGATTACGGGAGGATTTCAAACCATCAAACCCAACTTCGTGAGAGTTAATATGGCCGATGCCGCCTTTTCTTTTTCCAAAGGGAGATGGAGCACGGAAGCTGAGTATATCTATGAACACTATGTAAGCAATTCTTTTCCTGATTGTCATTCATACAATATATGGACAGATTATCAGATGCCGCTGGTAAAGACTGTTTTCAACTATTTGAGTTTTCAAGCTCGTTTTGATGCAGCCACGCGATACTCTGATGCTACAGGAGATAACGAGACTTTAACAGAATCTCACCCCTCGCGTAAAAGGATTACTATAGGATCAACATTGACTTACACGCAAAAAAGCGTAAAATGCGAAATCATGCTCAACTATCAAAAATACTTTTACCCCGAAGGCTACACAGCTCCCGACGGCAGGAACGACAAATTGGTAGCAGAGCTGGTTTTTCTGTTTTAGTAAATAATAAACTTGTACCTCATGCCTAAAAACTAAACGAAATAAAGTTAAAAGTTATGGATATCTTTTTTCTCGGAATCATCCTTTTCCTGTTTATTCTGGCAGTTTTCGATCTGTCGGTTGGTGTAAGCAACGATGCGGTCAATTTCCTGACATCAGCAGTCGGTTCGAAGGCCGCCTCTTTCAAACACGTTATCATCGTAGCAGCCATAGGTGTTTTTATAGGAGCAGCCTTGAGCAACGGAATGATGGACATTGCCCGACACGGCATTTTTAATCCTGAGAATCTTTCGTTCTACGATGTGATAGCCATATTTATGGCTGTTATGGTCACTGACATTATCGTCCTCGATGTTTTTAATTCGCTCGGCATGCCTACGTCAACAACAGTTTCGCTCGTATTCGAATTATTGGGCGCAAGTTTTGTAGTCGCGTTATTCAAGATTTTTATGCCGGAAAGCACACTTGGATTAGGAGACTTGCTGAACACGGAAAAGGCGCTTTCCGTCATCATGGGTATTTTCCTCTCGGTTGCCATAGCTTTCGTATTCGGCACGATTGTTCAGTTCCTATCCCGATTGGTGTTCACTTTCGAATACAAAAGCCGGCTGAAATGGAAAGTCGGAATCTTCGGAGGCGTTGCCTGCACAGCCATCGTTTATTTCATGTTGCTGAAAGGAATTAAGGATCTTTCGATAATGACTCCCGAAGTTAAAAGCTGGAACGATCATAATACGTCCCTCATATTGGGAGGCGCTTTCCTGACATTTACCCTCCTTATGCAGCTTCTCCATTATTTAAAAGTGAATGTATTCAAAGTAGTCGTCATGTTGGGCACTTTTTCACTTGCGATGGCATTTGCCAGCAACGACCTTGTAAACTTTATCGGAGTTCCGCTAACCGCATTTGCCGCTTATCAGGACTACACATCCGCCGGTGCCGGAGATTATTACAACTTCATGATGGAGAGTCTGCGCGGTTCGGCCAACACTCCGGTATATTTCCTGCTCGGCGCCGGCGCCATAATGGTTGTATCCCTCGCTACGTCGAAAAAGGCTCGGCAGGTCACGCAGACGACCGTAGGACTGAGTTCAAAAACGCAGGGCGATGAAATGTTCGGCTCGTCACGGTTAGGCCGTTCGCTGGTCAGATCGACGCTCAATGCCCATTCCTGGGTTGTCGAGCACACTCCCGAGAAACTGAGAAAGTGGGTTAACCGCCGCATGGACAACAAAGTGACCGAAGAAGAGCAGGACGCGGCATTTGACCTCGTGCGAGGCGCAGTCAATCTTATGCTGGCAAGTATGCTGATTGCTGTCGGCACTTCTCTGAAGCTCCCCTTGTCTACAACTTTCGTCACCTTTATGGTTGCCATGGGTACGTCGCTCGCCGACAAGGCTTGGGGCCGTGAGAGTGCCGTATTCCGCATTACCGGCGTCATTTCCGTAATCGGCGGATGGTTCATCACGGCCATTGTCGCGTTCGTCAGTGCAGGAATAATCGTCTTTTTCATGCATAAAGGCGGAGTGGCCGTCATGATTGCCGGCGGAGTTATCGCTGTCGCTTTGCTGATACGCAGCAATATCCGTTTTAACAACAGAAAGAAAGAAATTCCCGACGAAACGTTGTTCCAAACGATTCTGACAACAGAGAATCCGGCCGATGTCTGGCCTCTTCTGAAAATCTACATCAACGAAAAACAGAGCATGTTTCTAAGTTTCATCTCACAATGCTTTTCCGACACTACCGAAGGCTTTCTCTACGAAAAGGCCAAGTTGCTTTCCCGCACTGAAAAAGCGCTCATTACGGAGAAAGCCGTATTGAAGGGCCAACGACGCAAGATGACTTTGTGCATAAGGCTCGTAACTCCTGAAGTCGCCATGGAAAAAAGCACATGGTTTCACCTGAGCAACAATATGGCAATGGCCATGACGTACAACCTGCGCCGCATAAACGAAGCTTTCAAGGAACATGTCGACAACAATTTCCGTCCGCTGCCTGCTGAGCTTCACGATACATTCAAATCACTATGCAGCCGGATAAAGACCGTCATCGACGAGGCCGAAACGTCCATTGCGGAACATCGTCCTGAGGCAATCGGCGAATTGCGCCGCCAATGCAACGAAATAAAAGAAGATTTGTCCCGCAATGTCCACGAGCTCTACGATTTGCTCCATCGGGGAGACACGCAGAACATGACTGTGGTGTATGTTTATCTCAATGCGCTGCAGGAGAGTCAGGAATTTGTGACTTCCTTGAGGAAAATGCTCCGCTCGGCAGCGAAACTGAACCTCGCTCCCATCCAACCCGTCAGAGGAACTCACTTCTGATAAGAATCCACCCGGAAGGGGGCTGTCGAAGTCCGGGTTGTCACGAGAATCGCCACCGATATTCCAGCCTTTCGTCGTGACAGGAATCGCCGGTGGCGGCTTTCGTTAGGCATATCGCCGCGCCAGAACGCAAAGACTTTGAAGAAAAATCCTCATGTCCCGGCCACAAATCTGCCGCAACGGGAAGCCTTGCTCTCCCGTTGCGGCAGAGTCATTCAACTGTTCTTAAACCCTTGCAAACCACAGGCGCGGGCGGCGCCGGCGAAGATTTCATTTTTACGGTCTATCGTGAAACGGCGGAACTTGCCGGGCACGCGCAACAGCTTCGTACCAGCCTTGTTCAGCGCTTCGCTGTCCGTAATCCACTGTTCGGCGCGATAGTCCTGTTCCTGCCCGTTGGGCGACTCCTCCGCTTCGTACACATAGTGCAGGCGTCGCATTTCGAGGCTCACTTCGTCGTCGGAGGCCCGCGCAATCAGCTGA
>JAFLSU010000047.1 GCA_022510765.1 Christensenellaceae bacterium | reverse complement strand
TGAGTGCTTGAATGATGCTCTTTGTGAGAGTGGACATTTAAAGTTGCAATTTTCACATGATGAAAATCGGCATAATCACGTTTACAGAAACGGCTTTCGGCGGTATAATATGATGAATACTTTTGCAAATGAGGTGGATTTTACTTTATGATAAAGAGAATTACGATCGCATTGCTTGCAATCTCCATGCTTCTAAGCTGTGCGTGCAATACCTCAGGAAATACCGGGGACGGGGATAACTTTGCGGATAAGAATATTGCTTCTCTGTTCCTTGATGCCGTGCGCAACGGCGAATACGTTGAAGCATATTCTTTTATGAGTTCAAAGTTTACTGTACCTGAGAATGATGACGGAACCGATAATGCAAGCTTCATTTCCGTTTCCGATTTCGAACAGAGGTATAAGACGGTTTTCGATCTTATAGGGGTAAACGATTTCACATATGAGTTAAAGGAAGATACCGTTGACGGTACGAAGAAAACTGTGAACTATACCCTTACCTATGATACCGAATATGCGGACAAGCTCACCTTTGATTTTCAGATGAACGCGGTCGCGGAGCGCGGTGCATGGAAGGTGGTTTGGTCGACAACGCTTATTCTGCCAGACCTAACGGAAAACGACACATTGGTTCGAGCAAGGCTCAGGGCAAAGCGCGGGGACATCACCGCGCAGGGAAAGTCGATCGCAAGTACGGTCAATCTCGTATCCGTTTACATTGTGCCATCGGAGGTCATCGGCAGGGACAATCTTATCGAATACATAATGAATAATGAAGAAATCGATAAGGCGGCAGCGGAGCTTAGGTTGAATGCGTATACGAACGATTACGAGTTGCTATATTATGCCGCGCCGGAGCGCTTTGATGCCCTCTCGGAGCTGCTTCAAGCGCTCCTCGAGGTCGATACCTCGGGTGTTTCACCCAATTTTACGGACAATCCTGTATCGGAACCGAACGCCGATCAAACATTGAAACCCGATGTGTCACAGTCTTTGCATCCCGATGCGGCTCAGACCGACGAGCCTGACGCCACCGAAACTCCGAAACCCGCTCCTACCAAAACTCCGGAGCAGATGGAGGCCGAGGCCGTCGAAAAGGCATTCAATTCGTTATTCAATGATTTTATGCTGATCGAGCAATACTATCCGGGCGAGCTTTCGATCGAGACGATAGAAGCGCTTGAAGCCATAGAGGGCGTACATATAGACACCTCAAACTACGGTACAGCGAGGTATTATCCATATGGGAATCTGCTTGCGCATACCCTTGGCTATGTGGGCTACGCTAATGCGGACGAGGTCGAAAAGTACAACGAGGGAAGGCTGCCTTCGGAAGGGCTGTATACCGAGGACAGCATCGTGGGCAAGAGCGGCATCGAGCAGATTTACGAAACCGAGCTTCGGGGTAAGGACGGCTATTACTTCTTTATCAGAAGCAGCGATGGGACGAATAAGAAAACGCTGTATCGCAAGGAGCAGGAGGACGGTCTAGATATTCAGCTCACCGTAGATTTAGAGCTTCAGCTTCGCACCGAGGAGATGCTTGACCTTGTTATGTTCGGGGAGGATACCGCAGGCGCTGTAATCGTTATGAATCCCAAAACTGGGGCGGTTGAAGCGATTGCATCCTATCCCTCGTTTGACTTAAATGAGTTTACTACAGGCATAAGCTCCGAAGCATACAATGAGCTGCTTGAAAAGGAAAATACCCCCTTATACAACCGCACGATCCAAGGTCTGTACCCGCCAGGATCGACTTTCAAAGCGTTTACGGCCGCCGCCGCGCTCGATCTTCACGTTATGGACAGGGACTATATCTTCAACGGAACCATCGTGGACGATTATTGGACTCCGACGGGCTACGGCGCATGGCATTGGCCGGCGATCAAGCGTACTCGCGTCTTTCACCGTACCGAGCCGATGAATATGACTAATTCGATGCTCCACTCGGATAACATCTACTTTGCCAACGCTGCGCTCAAAATTGGAGCGGAGAATTTTATAAATTATCTGGACGCTATGGGAATGGATTCATCGATCCCATTTGAGCTTAGCGTGCGGAAGGCACAGCTTCTGAACAAGGGGATGGTCATGAACTATAAGCTCTTGGCGGATTCGGGCTACGGTCAGGGCGAGGTGCTGGTGACACCGCTCCAACTTGCGGCGATGTTCTGCGCGTTCTGCAATGACGGTGATATCCCGATGCCGTATTTAACCGATGCTTATTATAGGACGAACGGCGTTGATTACGAATGCGTGTACAAGAACGAGCCTGAGACTTGGCTTGAGAACGTCATTTCGGATTCTGCGATCGGCACGATAATTCCGATGCTCCAGGGAGTTGTGGATCCCGAAAAGAACGGCACCGGACGTTCGCTTCGGGTAACGAACTGCGACGTAGCGGGCAAAACCGGTTCTGCCGAAATTGGAAGCGATAAGAGCAGGATAATTTCATGGTTTGCGGGTTTCCGTTTGAATGTGGACGAAGCGGATGAGAGGGTCGTGATCGTTATGCTGGAGATTCCGGATACGAGCGATTATACGTCGCTTAAGTTCCAGATCGCGAGGGAATTGCTTGAATTTGATGATTCGGTCGATCCAAATCTTCCACCCGAGGAAGATGCCTAAGGCTCTTTGTCGATCTTGCAAGTAATCTGTTTTATGGATCAGTTGCCGACTTTACGCCGATCGTTCCTGTGCTTGATTTCCTCGCGCAGGAACAGCCCGCCCGCAGCGCTGAACGCAAGCGACGCGATGACCCGCATATATATGCCGTAGGGCATGACGAATGATAGTATCGAAATCAGAAGCCCCATCGTAAAATACTTTTTTATGCGATCGGGCGCGATTGCGAGCGATAAACTTGGATGGCGTTTCGTGTGCTTTTTGAACTTTCGAAGTACTGCCGCGTCGATCTCGTCCTCAGTTACGTTGATTCCACTTGAGATCTCGGGTATATCCTCGACTAAGCGATGCTCGATGTTGTACACAGGCAGAGCCTCAAGGCATTTCACGGCTTCCTCGGACAGCGTGGCGATGCTCACGATCATGCAGCTTTTAATACCGTTTGCTTTCATGTATCTGGCAACGGAATAGATTGTATCAGGCGCAATCGAGCTTGTGGACTGCTCAACCCAAACGGGTTTGCCGAAAGCGGATTCCAATACCGGACGCAGCTCATTTAGATCGATTAGGAGCAGCTTTTGCCGAGCAAGCTCACTCTTCAGTTGTTCCCTCAGCAGTATTTTATGCTTTTCAAATCGATTTTTGACGATAATATCGGAAATGAGCAGCCCTATTATTGCCAAGATTATGGACAAAAACGTGCAGATAGGACGGCTACCGATCCTTGCGGCGGAGACAAGGTAAAAGGTCGCAAAAAGCAAAAGTCCGAAAAGGACTGTATCCGATATGCGTGAAAATATCGTTCTTCCTCCGTAAAAGCTTCGCTTATATGATTGTTTCAGTTCGTCGTTCATAAAAATAGTTTGGCATAAATTTCATGTTTCAATTCACAAAAGGCGCTTTATGCTGTATAATAATGCCATGAAGATTGGAATCTACGGCGGAACCTTTGACCCGATACATAACGGGCATATAAGCATAGCGAAGTCGATCAGGCGTGAGCTTGGGTTGGATATCGTGTATTTTACGGTTGCGGCTGATCCACCGCATAAATCAAGCTCCGAAAGGACGCCGGGCAATATAAGATTGTCCATGGTGCGTGCAGCATTGGAGGGCGAGGAAGGGATGGCTGCTTCGGATATCGAGCTTAGGCGGGACGGCGTAAGCTATACCGTTGAGACCCTTCACGCTTTCAAGCGGCAGTACGAAAATGCTGAACTGTATTTCATTGTAGGTGAAGATATGCTTGAGAACTTCCCGACATGGTATCGTCCCGGGGAGATTTTGAGCCTTGCAACCCTTGCCGCAGCGCATAGGCCTCACGGTTCCGATAACATGGAGCAGGTCGCCGAGCGCATCGAAGCGGAATTTGGCGGAAGGGTGCTGATTACGGACGTATGCGGCCCGGATGTTTCTTCGACTGATATAAGAAATCGCGTATTCAATGCACTGCCGATATTCGGAATGGTGCCGTATGCGGCGGAAATAATTATTTTCGAACGACAGCTTTATGTTCCACAGGAAATAAGCGCCATTGGCGCTGCGCTTGCCAAGGTTTTGGACGAGTACCGTTTGGAGCATACTATGCTTGTCGTCAGAGAAGCCGAACTGCTTGCAAGAAAGTATAGACTGGACGTCAAGAAAGCGCGGATCGCCGCACTGCTTCACGACTGTGCGAAGCTAAACGGACAACAGATGATCGAATATGCGGATGCGCGCGGGTTTGAGCTTACCGATGAAGAAAGGCTTTATCCGTTCTTGATCCACGCAAGGCTTGGTGCCGAAATTGCGAGGAGCGAATACGGAATAGAGGATACAGAGATACTGAATGCGATAAGGCGGCACACGCTCGGCAGCGAGGATATGACGGATTTTGATAAGATCATTTATCTCGCCGATAAGCTGGAACCATCAAGGAATTATCGAAAGCTTGGCTCGCTAAGGGAGCTTGCATATAGGGATATGGATGCCGCCGTGGTTGCCGTAATGAGGCATGCCATAAACTACACTAAATCGAGCGGAAGGAGAGTCCATCCAATGACCGTTCGCGCGATCGAAGCACTTGAGAACAAAGGGACTCTATAGGAGGATTTTTATGGAGAATATGGAAATTAATATCGAATCAAGGAACGCCGTTATGGAGCCGGAGCTTCGGTTTAAGGAGGAGCTGCGTGGGATTGTAAACGAACTTATCTCCGCGGCCGATAAAAAGAAGGCAAACGATATAATTGCCGTACATGTCGGGGATAAGACGATAATTGCGGATTGGTTTGTTTTCATGAGCGGAACCTCTGCAATCCATGTCAAATCCCTTTGCGACGAGCTTGAAGATAAGTCCGCCGAGCTGGGGCTCGTGCTTAGGCGCAGGGAAGGCTACAACGAGGGACGCTGGATAGTGCTTGACTTTTCGAGCGTACTCATACACATTTTCCATCCCGAGGAGAGGGAGTATTACAACGTGGAACGGCTCTGGATCGACCCGACGACGGATATACTTCGCTGCGCTGAATGACGAATTCTTGGGAATGTGTTTGTAAATGCAGACTTTTAACACATGAAACGCGGAAATGGAATCATAATGCCGATATTCTCCCTTCCTTCGTCATACGGCATCGGAACGATGGGAAGAGAAGCATATGCTTTCGCGGATTTTCTGCATGAGGCGGGGCAGCGTTTTTGGCAGCTCCTGCCGCTCAACCCGACAAGCTTTGGCGATTCTCCATATCAGAGCCTTTCGGTGTTTGCGGGAAATCCATATTTTATAGACATTGAGCTTCTGATAGAGGACGGCCTGTTGACTGAATCGGAGGCCGCAAATTGCAAATGTTTAGGCGATCCACGATATGTGGATTATGAACATATATACAATACACGATTTAATCTGTTAAGAATAGCCAAGGAACGAGGCTGGAAGCGGGATTTTATTCGGGTCAAGCGCTTTGTTCGCGAAAACGAGAGCTGGCTTCCCGATTATGCGCTGTTCATGGCGCTCAAGCGTCATTTTGACATGAGGGCTTGGACACAATGGGAGGATGCGGATGCGCGAATTCGCAAACCCGAAGCACTTAAGGCATATCGAACCATCCTAAAAGATGATATTGAGCTGTTCACATATATTCAATATGTATTTTTTCAGCAATGGAAACGGCTCAAAGAATATGTAAACGGGCTTGGAATTCAAATCATCGGGGATCTGCCGATATATGTTGCTATGGACTCAGCCGATGTATGGGCTGAGCCTATGCAGTTTCAGCTTAATGAACGGTACGAACCGACCGAAGTTGCGGGCGTTCCCCCCGATTATTTCAGCGAAGATGGGCAGCTCTGGGGTAATCCTTTATACCGCTGGGACAAAATGAAGGAGGATGGCTTCGACTGGTGGTTGAGACGCGTCGATGGTGCAAGAAAACTCTACGATGTCATCCGAATAGACCATTTTCGTGGAATCGAAAGCTATTGGGCGGTCAAATTCGGGGAAGATACCGCAAAAAACGGCAGATGGATAAAAGGTCCCGGGATGGACTTTGTGAACGCCGTTAAGAATGCATTTCCGGGAATTGAGATAATTGCGGAGGATCTCGGACATCTTACGAAGGAAGTTAAGAACCTGCTGAAGAAGTCCGGTTTCCCGGGCATGAAGGTGCTTGAATTTGCCTTCGGTGCCGATGAACAGAACGATTATTTGCCGCACAACTATGATAAAAACTGCGTCTGCTATACGGGTACGCATGATAATAGTCCTTTGATGCTATGGCTTGAGGAGGCTGACTCAGCAGAAGCTGCCTTTGCAAAGAAGTATTTTGCGCTCAATGAATCCGAAGGCTATAACTGGGGCATTATTCGCGGCGGAATGGGCTCAGTTGCTGATGTGTTTATCGCCCAGATGCAGGATTATTTAGGCTTAGGCGAGGGACACAGGACGAATGCTCCGGGCATCGCGGAGGGAAACTGGCGATGGCGCATGCTGGAGGGCGAGGCTTCGCGGGAGCTGGCGGAACGCATACGCGTTTATACCAAAATGTACGGAAGAATTTAGCCGGACATCTGCTTATTGGAAACATATTCTTTAAAAAGATTTAGGGGTGACTTTGCGGGTTATTGCAAACCCAATGAAGTCACCCTTTATAGTTTCCTAAATTCTTAAGTTTCAGAAGATTTCGTCCGAAATCCTATATGACCGGTGTATGGAGTTGTAAGCATGAGGCAAGCTCACCTTGAAATTATCTCAGCAAATCGGAATTTGTTATTCCGGTTTGTTCATCAACATGGTTTTATACTTTCTATCATAGGCAAACGTAAATATAATGGCTGGGATTGATACTGCAATTAAGATAATCACCGCTGTGAAATAATTTATATTCACGTTGTGGGCTGCCAGATAAAAAGCGAGCCACAGAAATCCCAAAAGCATCCATGATACTCCGCAGCAGCGGATATAACTTTTCGTCCATTTTTTTCCTTTATATTTTGGGGGTATTCTTTGAACGCCAAACAATCCTAAAATCCCATATATTGACCAAAATATTCCCATGAATAGAACTATGTTCATAACAATACCTCGCTAAAATTCAACCTATCGATATTATACCATAACGACCAAAACAAGACAAATTGGAGTTTATAGAGTTCGCTCCATTAAAACATAGTCATATGTTCCATTTGAATGCTCCTCACCCGTTTTTGCAAAGTGGTTCTTTTCCCAAAAAGCGCTGCTCTGGGGATTGCCTTTATCAACACCAAGCCGAACTTTC
>JAFLSU010000046.1 GCA_022510765.1 Christensenellaceae bacterium | reverse complement strand
GATAAATGAAAAGACCCTGCCGAACAGGATCGTTAAACATAAATCTAAAAGAAGGCATTATCCACTGCCGTACTTAGCGGTGCTTGCCGTTCCGATCATAGTCGTAATTGTGATCGTCTGCATCTTCGCTCTCGTCCCCTTTGCCGATCGAGAGTCATATGTGGATGCGCCGTCTACTCCCGAGGGTACGGATGTTGCAACGCCCACGGGCCTATACACTGAACCAAGTTTCGAACTCAATTCGGCTCCCGTAGCTACCGTAAGCGCAACGGCCACGCCCGATCCAAACGCGATACGGTACCTGGACGAAAGGGAGATAGACGGCCTTATCAAATCAAATGATTATGAAAGCGAAGGTCAAAAACAGCTCGTCAATGCTGCAACCTCGCTCGTCGGCAAGGTAAACTACTTCTGGGGCGGAAAAAGCGATTCGGTGGGTGCCGATCCCGAGTGGGGACAACTTCGACCCGTCAAAAGCGAAGGGCACGAGACGAGCGGCACGCAGCAGCCCTACGGGCTCGATTGCTCAGGATATGTAAACTGGTGCTTCATTCAACTTTGTAGAAAACTCGAGCTTTCCCCCAAACAGATAATAGAGCTTATCGGCGATGGGACGTGGAATCAATGGAACAATTCCGTCGAGATCAACAAGGCGGACTTACGGATAGGCGACCTTGCCTTCATCAACAGCTACCCGACCAAATTAGGCAACCATGTGGGCATATGTGTGGGCTTTGAGTCAAGCGGGGAGCCGCTGATCGCCCAATGCTCGTATACCATGAATAATGTGGTGGTTTCCACCTGCGGCAACGAATTTAAATACTTTAGGAGACCGAAGATCGAGATCATTTAAGCGTTAGTTTGTGTCATTTCGTTTCATATAGATCCCTCCAAACGGAAGGCCGCCCGGGTTTGGGGCGGCTTTCTGTCGTTATTTGAGAAAATACTATTGCATGTCCCTCCGCGCTGTGCTACAATTATACGTGAAATACGAATATGCCTTATCAAGAGTGGCAGAGGGAACGGCCCTATGAAGCCACGGCAACCTGCTGAAGGCGAAAAGCTATTTAGCAAGGTGCCAATTCCGACGGGAAGGCTTCGGCCACCGGGAGATGAGTGCGCGAGAAACTTTTGATTCTTATGACGCCTCATCATGCGGGCGTCTTTTTGTTGAAACTGCGGGAAAGAAATTGCCACTGAATGCAAAAAAATCCGCTTCATACCCATATTGGATGATAAGGCATGGGAAAGGACATTTAATGGAAAAACAAAAGCGGTTATTCACCTCCGAATCGGTTACGGAGGGGCATCCCGATAAAGTTTGCGATAATATTGCCGATGCGGTGCTGGACGCGATGCTGACGAACGACCCGAACTCGCGCGTTGCCTGCGAATGTTGCGCGACGACGGGCATGGTTATGGTAATGGGCGAAGTAACGACCAATTGTTATATTGATATTCCGAAGCTCGTGCGCGACGTCGTGCTCGAGATAGGCTACGATAAGCCCGAATACGGCTTCGATGGTCATACCCTCGCCGTGATCAGCGCGATAAACGGGCAGTCCCCCGATATTGCGATGGGCGTTGATAAGAGCCTTGAAGCGAAGAACGGCGATGCTGACCCCTATGATATTGGCGCGGGGGATCAGGGCATGATGTTTGGCTTCGCGTGCGATGAAACGCCAGAGTGCATGCCGCTGCCGATAAGCCTTGCGCATAGGCTGACAAAGCGGCTTACCGAAGTTAGAAAGAGCGGACTGCTCCCCTATCTCCGCCCCGACGGAAAGAGTCAGGTCACGGTCGAATACGATGAAGAAGGTCATCCCGTGCGCGTCGAGACCGTGGTATTGTCCACCCAGCACGACCCCGATGTGGATATGGAGCAGCTGCGCAAGGACATAATAGAACTCGTCATCCGAGCGGTCATACCCGAGGATTTGATGGATAACGAGACGAAATTCTTTGTAAACCCCACCGGCAGATTCGTGATAGGCGGGCCGCAGGGCGATTCCGGATTGACCGGGCGCAAGATAATTGTCGATACCTACGGCGGCTACGGCAGGCATGGCGGCGGCAGCTTCTCCGGCAAGGACCCGACCAAGGTCGATCGTTCGGCTGCATACGCCGCACGTTACGCTGCAAAGAACCTCGTCGCGCAGGGCTATGCAAGGCGCTGCGAGATTCAGCTTGCCTATGCGATAGGCGTTGCAAAGCCCGTTTCCATCCGCGTGGACACTTTCGGAACCGGCAAAATGCCCGATTCGGAGCTTGAAGAGATGCTCAAGCGCAGCTTTGACTTCCGCCCCGCCGCGATCATCGAACGGCTCGGACTTCGCCGCCCCATCTACCGCGAAACCGCCGCCTACGGGCATTTCGGAAGAACTGCCGAGGGTTTCCCTTCGGGCGATGTGTTCCCGTGGGAGCGGGTCGATCTTGAATTTGTGAAGTAAATAGTGATTATAAAGGCAAGCATTGCTTGAATTGGCAATCACCGCAGGCATAAAAACGGAGGATATTTCCCGGGAAATATCCTCCGTGATGCAAATGACGATATATTAAAGAGCATGACGGTGATAAAAATGGAAGCTTTGTTAGCGAAAATCATTCTATGGATGAACGATTTAGGCACGCAAGGGGATTACAACAGCTTGCTTGACGAAAAATTTCTCGAAGATCCAAACAACGAACTCTTGCAGGAATTGGAATGGCGATCCTCGGACTTTGCAAAAACTACTGAAGCAATATACCACTATTTTCTGCATGAACAATCTCGTTATTCCATCAATGCCTTTGGAAAAGCGTTGTTTGCGGGTTTGGAAGAGGTCTATAAAGCAAATATAATTTCATTGGAAGAATTCGGCGCACGGTGCTATCGGCTGTATTCCTGCTTGCCCACGGAAGTGTTTGATGTAGAACCTTTTTATAAACTAAGCTTCGCAGACGAAGTGCTGCTTTACTGTGAAGAGGATGATGCCAGAGAATGGTATGAGGAGATATTCGATTTTTTCAAGTAAACAAAACATATCATTATCCTAAATAGTGTTCATCAGAGAATTTATTCCATATTGCAAATCCATGGTGCAATTGGGTCGATAGTGTGATACAATATAGCCTGACATTCATTATAATTGAGAGAGAATTTGTAAGGTAAGGAGACCTAAATCATGTTGATGGACGCAAAGGGAATAATTCGCCGCACCGAGGACATCCTCCGCAGCGATTATCAGATAGAACTCAAACACGCCGACGCAAGGCAGCTTCACCGTGCGCTGTCGGGCGCGGTCATGTACGCCGTCGCGGATGATTGGCGCAGGAGCCGCCGCAGCCGTGAACTCGGCCGCCGTGCGTACTATATTTCCGCGGAATACCTCACCGGGCGTATGGTTTACAACAATCTGTTCAATCTTGGCCTGCTGGACGAGGTGCGCCGTCTTTTGAAGCTGCGCGGTGTCGACATCGCCGTAATGGAGGACATCGAGGACTGCGCCCTCGGCAACGGAGGTCTCGGGCGGCTTGCCGCGTGCTTTTTGGACAGCGCGGCGACGCACGACCTGCCGCTCGACGGCTACGGCATACGCTATAAATACGGACTGTTTAAACAGAGCTTTTTTAACGGCTTCCAGCTCGAACGTGCGGACGACTGGCAGCGTTGGGGCGACCCGTGGAGCAGGCGAAGGGACGATAAGATAGTTACCGTGGACTTTGCCGATATGTCCGTGCTTGCCGTGCCTTACGATATGCCGGTCATCGGCTATAATACCTCCACCATAGGCACGCTGCGCCTTTTCCAGAGCGAAGCACCTGAGGAATTCGACTTTGCCGCGTTCAATTCGCAGGAGTACACCCTCGCCGTTCGCGAAAAGAACTATGTTGAGGACATATCCCGCGTGCTGTATCCGAACGACAGCACCTATGAGGGTAAAAAACTGCGTCTTAGGCAGCAGTATTTCCTCTCCAGCGCGTCATTGCAGGACGCTTTGAGGCGGCATAAGCGCGTATTCGGAAACGTGGAAAGCTTTGCGGAATTTAACACGATCCAGCTTAACGACACCCACCCGACCGTCAGCATACCCGAGCTTGTGCGCCTGATGATGAACGAGGGACTAAGCTTTGAGCGTTCGCTTGAAATTGCTAATAAGACATTCAATTATACCAACCATACCCTGATGAGCGAAGCGCTTGAAACCTGGGATGTGGAGCTGATGCGAAACGTCATACCCAATGTGCTTGATTTGATTTTCCAAATAGACGGCTTCATGGCGGCCGACCTCGAGGGCAGGCTTGCCGCGAAGGGATATGCGGGTCATGACATTCAACGCAAGATTGCGGGAATGCGCATAGTAGCGGACGGCAGGGTGCATATGGCAAGGCTTGCAACCTATGTTTCGACCTATGTAAACGGCGTTGCGAAGATTCACTCGGACCTGCTCAAGCAGGATGTGCTACGCGACTGGCACGATGTATTCCCCGAGCGATTCAAAAACAAGACCAACGGCATCACCCAGCGCCGTTGGCTGGGGCTTTGCAATCCGGGACTTACTAAGCTCATCGGGGAGCGCATCGGCTACGAGTTTCTCACGAACCTTTTCGAGCTTAAGCGCCTTGAACCGATGATAGATGAAGCGATGATTGACGAATTCATCGGGATAAAGCGGAACCTTAAAAAACAGCTTTTGGAGCTTGTATACCGAAAGGAAGGCGTGGAAATCCCCGACGGTTTCGTCTTTGACGTTCAGGTCAAGCGAATGCACGAGTATAAGCGTCAGCTCATGAACGCGCTCAGCATCGTGCATATCTATAAGGAATTAAAAGAGGGCAGATTGAGCGATTTCCCGCCGACGGCGTTCATCTTCGGTGCCAAGGCCGCGCCGGGCTATATTATGGCTAAAAACATAATAAAATTCATTAACGATATTGCGTTGAAGATCAATTCCGACCCGGATGTGAATAAGAAGATGTGCGTGGTATTCGTGCAGAATTACAACTGTTCCTACGCGGAGCATATCATACCCGCAGCCGATATTTCGGAGCAAATTTCACCTGCGGGAACGGAGGCGAGCGGCACGGGCAACATGAAGCTGATGCTCAACGGAGCCGTCACCCTCGGCACCTACGACGGCGCGAACATCGAGATAGTCGAATGCGCGGGCGAGGAAAACAATTATATCTTCGGTGCGCGCGTGGAGGAGCTTACTGCGCTTCGTCCGCACTACAACCCCCGCGCTATCTATGAATCCTCACCCATGGTGCGAAGGGCCGTGGATTCGCTTGTGGACGGCAGCATGATAAACTTTGGCACACCGGGCGCGGACGACAGCCGAAGGGTGCATTCCGAAATCTACCATTCGCTTCTGATAGGCGATTGGCGCAAGCCCGATTATTACTTCAACCTCTATGACTTTGAAAGCTATGTGAACGCGAAACTCCGAGCTATCTACGACACACGCGATGAGCGGAGTTTTGCCCGTAAATGCCTTATAAATATGGTCAACGCCGGCAAATTTTCGAGCGACCGCACCATCATGGAGTATGCGGAGGAGCTGTGGAGAATCTCTCCGCTCGATACGCATGAGCGAATTGATTGAATTCAATAGAATTCAATGGAGACTTCGTTAGGGCGTTGTCCGTTTTTGGGGCAACGCCCTAAAGTTTTACCCATTTTCCTTCTTCCCGCTTCCGGTCTATCCGGAAGTGGGCCCACCAAAGCCGAATAATCCCCCTTCCCTTAAAAGTTTTGGGGTTCCAAGGGGACTTTTACAAAAGTCCCCTTGTCGGGGTTCGGGGCAGTGCCCCGAAAAACGTGCATATGCAGGCTCGTGTGCGAATACATTCTACCGATAGTATCGTATGGATGCATATTAACCTAAATTAATTCTGATAGGAAGGATTATTAATTATGGAACTGTTATGGAATGAGCTTGGCGCACAGCGGCTTATTTACCGCGGCACGGATCAGGCGGAGGTGGAGGGCATGCTCCAGCCGCCCGAGGGAAAGCGTGCGGCGGAAATATTGGACTATAAGGCGGAGGTGTCCGTCGAAACTTGCCGAGCGGATGAGGGCAGGCTGAATCTTGACGGCGGCATCACCGTCACGGTCGTCGCGGCGGAGGAAAGCGGCGGGGTATTCTCCTTCACATCGGCATCTGCGTTCTCGCATACGATTACGGCGGAGAACGTGGATGCCGGAATGTTTGTCGATGCAATACCTTCGATCGCCTCGCTTACCGTGCGCAATACCTCGGACGAAAGATTGAGTTTGTCGGCGATAATAAACATAGATTGCACGGTAACTTCTTCATCCCCCATCAGGGTGCTTTCGGGCGTGTCGGGCATAGCCGACCTCGAGATGAAATCGTCGGAGCTTAAAACGGCGCGCAGAGTGGAGCTTTCAAACGAAACCATCAGACTTTCCGAGGAGATCGCATCGGAGGGAGCGGATAAGGTGCTTCAATATGCGGCAAGGATCTCCGTGCGCGACACCGCCTTTGAGAACGGCGGCGCATCGATAAGCGGAGCCGTGACACTCAACGCGCTTTGCATGAGCGCGGAGGGCGAGCTCATGCAGCTTACCCGCAGCATCCCGTTCCGTGAAAATATTGAGCTGAACGGCTCTGCGGATGAAATATATGCGACTGCCGAGCTATCCCGCGTGAGCGTTCGCGCACTCGGTACCGAGTTTTCGCTCATCGCATTCGACGCGGATGCCGAATTCAGGGTCTACGGAATGCGCCGTGGGAGCCTGAGTATGCCGCTCGATGCGTTCTCGCCCTCGATAAATTTCAACTGCATTAGGGAAAATCTGCATCTGACGAATTCCGTGGGCGGCTCTGGTATGCAGCATTCGCTGCGCGAAAACATCTCCGTCCCCGAGGGTCTGCCGGATATCTTCACCGCACACTACGCTTCGGCAGCCTCCGTTGTGACCTCGGTCGCATTCAATAACGGCGAAATGACCGTTGAAGGGCTGCTGATAACGCGCCTTATATATAGAAGCAGCGGCGGCAGGCTCTATTCGTTTACTGAGGACGTTCCGTTCTCGATCGGGATGGCCGCCCCGCGCGAAAGCTCCTATGCAAAGCTGCGCACGGGCTGTACGGCGAACGTGACGGGCGGCGGCGGACGCACGGCGCAGATTGCCTACAGTATCGATGCCACGGCGGAATTCTTCGGAGAAACGAAGGTCAGTGCGGTCGTCGGCATCGCGGAATGCGAAGCGGAACCCACCTTGAGCGGCATCGTGATCTATAATGCGGCAGCAGGTGAAACGGTGTTTGACGTGGCGAAGCGGTTCAGACTGCCTTCAGCAAGGGTGAGCGAACTGAATCCGAACATCGGTGAAACCTTGGCCGATGGGGATAAGGTGCTTTTGATGGTCTGATGGAATCATATAATATGATAAAAAGGGCATCGCTGTCGCGATGCCCTCAGGCTACTGACAAAGCCCGCGAAATAGCGGGTTTTGTTGCACAAATCAGGTTGTGGAAAAAAGCAAGGAGTTTTGAGAAGA
>JAFLSU010000045.1 GCA_022510765.1 Christensenellaceae bacterium | reverse complement strand
AAGGAGGGATTTGAACCCTCGCGCCCCTTCGCAGAGCCTACTCCCTTAGCAGGGGAGCCCCTTACAGCCACTTGGGTACTTCTCCATATTGATTTTTGGCGGAGAGAGAGGGATTCGAACCCCCGGTGCCTTGCGGCATCACTGGTTTTCAAGACCAGCTCCATAAACCACTCGGACATCTCTCCTCGTTCGCAACAGTAGCATTATAGCAAAATCAAGCACGCTTGTCAACAACAAAGAAATAAGGAAAGCAAGATATACTATCTATATTTTTGAGGCATGATATGCGGGCATTCGATTTTATGCCCGCATATGGTTTAAGTAACAATCAGCTAAAGATCAATGGACTTTTATATAGCCCTGCGCGCTTAATTACAGCTCCATGCTGCCTGCAGTTCTCGGGAACGGCGTTACATCGCGAATATTCGCAACGCCGGTGAGGTACATGAGTATGCGCTCAAAGCCGAGACCGAATCCGGCATGCTTTACGCCGCCGTACTTACGAAGATCAAGATACCACTCGTAATAGCTCATATCCATTCCGAGATCCTCGATCTTCTTTTTAAGTACATTGTAACGTTCCTCGCGCTGGCTACCGCCGATGATCTCACCAACTCCGGGCACCAAAAGATCCGCTGCGGCAACGGTTTTTCCGTCGTCATTAAGGCGCATATAAAAGCTCTTTATCTCTGCGGGATAGTCTGTAAGGAACACGGGGCTGTTGTAGATTTCTTCACAAATATAGCGCTCATGCTCCGTCTGGAGATCACATCCCCAGAATACCTGGTACTGGAACTCCTTGTTCGACGCGAGCAGCAATTCGATAGCCTTCGTGTAACTGCAACGCACGAACTCGGAATTTAAGACATGGTTGAGCCTGTCAAGCAGACTGTTGTCCATAAAGCGATTGAAAAAATCCATCTCATCTGGGCAACGTTCGAGAACGGTCTTGATAATGTACTTGATCATCGCTTCTGCGGTATCCATGTAGCCTTCGAGGTCGCAAAATGCCATCTCGGGTTCGATCTGCCAGAACTCGGCTGCGTGACGCGCGGTATTGCTGTTTTCGGCACGGAAGGTTGGGCCGAATGTGTAGATGTCACGGAAGGCCAATGCAAATGCTTCGCCGTGAAGCTGTCCGCTAACGGTCAGATTGCAGCTCTTTCCAAAGAAATCCTTGGAGAAATCAACCTTGCCGTCATCGGTCTTGGGCGGATTTGCCATATCAAGGGTCGTTACGCGAAACATCTCCCCCGCTCCCTCGCAGTCGCTTCCGGTGAACAAAGGAGTATGTACATAAAGGAAGCCTCGCTCATCAAAGAAGCGGTGAATTGCCTGCGCAACTACGCTGCGAACACGAAATACCGCCTGAAAGGTATTCGTCCTCGGACGCAGATGCTGTATCGTGCGCAGGTACTCAAGCGTGTGGCGTTTTTTCTGAAGCGGGTAGTCGTTCGGACATTCGCCCTCAATGGAAATCTCGTTTGCCTTGATCTCGAACGGTTGCCTTGCGCCCGGGGTGAGTTCGAGCGTTCCCTTTACGGTGATGGCGGTGCCGGTAGCAAAGAACTTGCTGACTTCCTCTGGGATCGCGCCATGTTCATAAACCACTTGAACGCTGCGGAAAGCTGAACCGTCGCCAAGCTCAATAAAGCCGACATTCTTGCTTTCCCTCGCGGTCTTTATCCATCCCGATACCTCTATATCACCCGTGAATTGCTCCGGGCATTTATTTAGGTCGCACAATCTAATCATAATTGAACCTCGTTTACGGATAATTATCTATGCATTTTAGCACAAATTACCGTTACCCGCAATTAAAGTTTTAATATATTTTTACTTAAATATCCTATCCCACTCGTTATTGTACAGGTTGATCTTATCACCAAGGTCGCGGAAAATAACGCAGTTGACAGTATCCTCTTCGGGGATATTATACGCCGCGTTGTTCACAAACCACTCGTCAAGGAGGTCAAGAACTGCGGTATTGGGCGAGGAATATCCGACGTATTCGGTGTTTATCGAGGCAATTTCGGGATCGAGCAGGAAGTTGATGAATTGTTCCGCCATCTCCTTTTTGGAGCTGTTTACCGGGATAACGATGTTGTCGAAGTAGATATTGCTGCCCTCTTCGGGAATAAAGAAGCCAAGATCGGTGTTTCCCTCGTCGGGATCAGTGCACCAAACGGCATCGCCCGAATATACGAGCGCGAGAGCACCGCTGCCCTGGATCATGCTGTCCTTCACGTCATCGGTGAGGTAGGCTTTGACGAGCGGACGCTGAGCGATCAGCGCATCCGCCGCTTCCTTAAGCTCGTCAGGATTTTCCGTATTTATGTCATAACCGCAGTATCTAAGCGCAGCAGCCATGGTGTCGCGAATGCTGTCATACATAATTATCTGCTGGGAATACTTTTCGTTCCAGAGGATGTCCCATGAACCGAGATCCGCTTCGTCAACCATCGTCTTATTGTAGATGATGCCGAGTACGCCCCAGGTGTAGGGTATCGAGTACTTGTTGCCCGGATCAAAGTCGAGATTAAGGAACCTTTCGCCAATGTACTGAAGATTCGGGATATTGGCATGGTCGATCTCAGCGAGCCTGCCCTCGGCGATCATGCGCTCAACGGCATAGTCGGACGGAATACAAAGGTCGTAGGGGCAGTCGTCCGCTTCAAGCTGGATCATCATCTCTTCGTTGCTGGTTAAGGGCTTTTCCTTGATGGTTATTCCCGTGCGCTTCTTAAACTCATCCTTGAGCTCGGGCGCAAGATAATCGCCCCAGTTCAAAAGGTTCAACGTCTTTTCGGAATTGCAAGCCGTAAAAACCTGAGTGAAGCATGCAATCATGATGATTGCAAGGAACAAAGCGGTCATTCTTTTCATTTTTGAATACCTCCAAAGATTATTCTATCATCAAGCATTCACGCTATACGCGGCGCATTACTTTTTTGTTTTGCTCGGCAGCCTGTTTCTCCTGACTTATACTGCGTAAATTTACTATCAGCAGCAATATGCCGACAACTACGAACATAAGTGCGGACAGCGCGCAGAACTTCGTGTGTACGCCGCCCTTGGCGGTTTTGGAGTAGATGAGCATCGAAAGGTTCGTGCTCGTTCCGCCCGTGAAGAGGCTGATTGCAAAATCGTCGATGCTGAGCGTGAAAGCAAGCAGCAGACCCGAAATTATTCCGGGCATTATGTCGGGGATGACGACCTTTGTCAACGCCGTAAGCGGACTGCATCCGAGGTCGAGCGCTGCCTCATAGAGCGCATCGCTGCTCTGACGCAGCTTGGGCATGACGGAGAATATCACATACGGGATGTTGAACGTGATATGAGCTATTATCATTCGGATCACGCCAAAATCCTGCTTGATGCCGATGAATGCGAACAGCAGCATCATCGCGATACCCGTGACAAGATCTGGATTTACCATCGGAAGCTGGGTTATCGACTCAACCACTGCGCGGGGACGTTTTTTCATAGAATAGAGTCCGATTGCCGTTAGCGTACCGATGATGGTCGCAAGCACCGAGGCAACGACCGCAACAAGCAATGTGGTGAGCAATGCGTCCATCACATCGCCGTCCGCAAACAAAGCGCTGTATGCGCCAAGCGAAAAACCGTTCCATGATGCAGCCGAGCGGGATTCCGTGAAGGACATCACGATCATGACCAGTATGGGCATGTACATAAACAGAACGATGATGCCCAAGTATGCCCCTTTAATGAACTTACCAAGCTTTTTCACCAGAGCGTCCCCCCTTCCCGTCCGTTCTCACGATCCACGCTGCGCATTATGACCATCGAAAGTATCACAAGCACGATCAGTACCAGCGACAGCGTCGAACCAACGCCGAACGATTTGTTGGCAAGGAATTTTTCTTCTATCACCTGACCAAGAAGCAATACCTTCTTTCCGCCAAGCATCGTAGAGACCGCAAATGTGGACATTGCCGGCACGAATACCATCGTAATGCCCGAGATTATGCCGGGCACTGACTGCGGCAAAACCACTTTCATGAAGGTCTGTGCGCCGTTTGCGCCCAGGTCATGCGCTGCCTCTATGTGGGAGCTGTCGATCTTCATCAAGGTCGTATAGATGGGCAGAATCATGAACGGCAGAAAGTCGTATATGGTAGCAATCAGCACCGCGCCGGGGGTGTAGAGGAGCTGTCCGCTGTTTATGCCAAACCATGAAAGCACGTTGATTATGATTCCGTCATCATAAAGCAGTATCTTCCACGCAAGTGTGCGAAGGAGCATGTTCATCCACATAGGGAGGATGAACAGCATCGAAACGAGCGCAGCCGTACGCGTTTTCATATGTGACAGTATGTATGCAACCGGATACCCTGCAAGCAGGCATACGACCGTAGTAACGAGTGCGATCCACACGGAGTTCCAGAGCGCGGGAACATAGGTCGTATCGGAAAAAACCTGCTTTACGAAATCGAGCGTAAACTGTCCATCCCTAAACAGAGCATAGTACAGCACGAAGATCATCGGTGCAACGATGAAAAGCGGCATCCAAACGAAGATGTACGGATAAGCAATTCTGGCTCTTTTCACGTCAATCACCGTGCCCTTGCGCTGCAAAGGTTCCCTTCTGCGTATCGTTATGAGTTTTCGTCATGTCCCCTGTTTCGCCAAATACTGCGCTGTCCTCGGAATCCCTGCGGTCGCCGGGGTGCATTATATGGATAGCGTCGGGCAGAACCTCGATGCCAACCGTTTCGCCGACCGGGACATAATCGGTTGAATGCACCTTCCAAACGGTACCACTGCAATCCACAGTGAATTCATAATGAACGCCCATGAAAAGCACATTCGTAACAACGCCATGCAATGCTGTTTTATCGACCGGGACAAAATCAACATCCTCGGGACGAATGACGACATCAACGGGCTGCTCAACGCCGAAGCCAGCATCGACGCATGGATAGTCAAGGCCATTGATATTGACAAGGTAATCCTTCCGCATCGTGGCTTCAAAGATATTGCTTTGACCTATGAACCTCGCGACAAATCGATTCTTAGGCTCGTTATATACATCCGTGGGCTTGCCTATCTGCTGAATAACACCGTGATTGATGACCACTATCGTATCGCTCATAGTGAGCGCCTCCTCCTGGTCATGTGTGACATAGATAAAGGTAATGCCCAGTTTTTTCTGCATTCGTTTTAGCTCGATCTGCATTCCCTTTCGAAGTTTTAAATCGAGTGCGCCAAGCGGTTCATCAAGCAGCAGCACCTCCGGCTCGTTGACGAGCGCGCGCGCTATCGCAACGCGCTGCTGCTGACCTCCCGAAAGCTGTTCGATATACCTTTTTTCGTAGCCTGAAAGATTCACGAGCTCCAGCATTTCGGTGACACGCTGTTTTATTTCGTTCTTTGGTAATTTTTTTATGTTAAGACCGAAAGCTATGTTGTCAAACACATTAAGGTGAGGAAACAGCGCGTACTTTTGGAAAACGGTATTTACGCGACGCTTATATGGGGGTATGGAAGTCAGATCCTTTCCATCCATAAGGATCTGTCCGCTCGAAGGCATGATAAAGCCCGCTATCAGGCGGAGCAAGGTCGTTTTTCCGCATCCGGAAGGACCAAGAAGCGTCAGGAACTCGCCATCGCGTATATAGAGGTTGATGTTGTCAAGCGCAACATCTCCATCGTAATGCTTTGTCACGTTTACAAATTCGATCAAGCGTTTGTTTTCCATGGAACGAACCTACCTTATTGTGAATTAAAAGGATGGCGGTGTAACCACCCAGATAACCCTCGCTTCGCTCTTTGCGGGGTTTGATATATAGTGTGTCTCGATCGGCTTAAAACAGAAGCTGTCGCCCTTTTTGAGCCTCAGCTTGCTGCTTCCGATGGTGAGAACAATGCTGCCCGACAGCACATAGCCGAATTCCTCGCCTTCATGGGGATCATCCTCAACGGTGCTTCCGCCTGCCGCAAGCGTTACGAGGATCGGCTCAAGCGCATTCTTCTGCGCATTCGGCACGAGCCAGCATATGCTCGCTCCAATCTCGCTGTCCTCATTAACAAACATGTCGTCGGGCGAAAACACGACCTTTTCATTCACGGCATCAGCAGCGAAGAAGGCCGCAATATCGGTACCCAGTGCCTCTAAAATGTCCAAAAGAGTTGCAATGGACGGAGAAGTGAGGTTTCTTTCAAGCTGCGAAATGAAGCCCTTGGACAGCTCCGTTCTTGCGGCAAGCTCCTCCTGTGTCAGCCCGAGTTTCAAACGCAGGCGTTTGATCTTATCTCCGATGTCAATCATGACTGTCAACTCCTTTCCGAGTTATCAACGCTAAACATTCAGTTTAACATTGCTAAACCCGAACAGCGTAATTAAAGCACGTTTCGCACCAAATGTCAACATATCGACAACAATATACTGTGTTTCATAAGTGCCGCCAGCTTTAGTATGTGAGAGCTCAACAAATGAAATCCGATTCAAACATCGGTTCAAGAATGCTATAAAAAAAAGCATCCCTCTATCGACGGATGCTCATGCTTTGTAGCATTAATAATTCTGTGTGCCTTATTTTATAATCATACTATATCTCAACAACCAGCTTCGGTGCAAAGCCCAGGTAATCCGCCGAACACAGCTCGTAGCCCTTACCGTTTAGCTCACCATTGAACGCATTCCTGCATGACTGCGCATGAAGATGACCGTACAGCACCTTTAAAACCTGATAATTATCGATTATATTTGTAAACCCGGTCGGCTCACCATCTTCTAAAATAGGCGGAAAATGCATCACTACTATGATCGGCGCGCTTTTTGCAGACTTCAGCGACAGTTCGAGCCTGATGAGTTCCCTCTTATAGATTTTCTCATCATTCTGTCCGTAATTAGGCATACCGGGCATGAGCCATCCTCTTGTACCCGCGACCGAGAAGCCCCCCAAATCAACGGCATCGTTCTGAATTATTTTAATGCTATCAGGGAACATGCTGCGCATGCGTGTCGGCGAAGTCCACCAATAGTCATGATTTCCACGGAGCAGTATCTTTGTTCCATTGAGCGCAGCAATGGAGTCTATATCGTCCATTGCGTCCTCAATATGCATCGCCCAGCAGATGTCGCCGGGAATAAGAACGCAGTCATCAACGCCAACAACGCTCTGCCAAGCATCGAAAATGCGTTCCCTGTGTCTTTCCCAGTTGTTGCCGAATACATCCATGGGCTTATTCGTGTGTCCATCCAGATGCAAATCGGCGATTGCAAAAATTTTCATATAATACCTACTGGTTAGTGCCTTCCAATAGCACTCGCCGATGCTTTAGGACAATGTCATTCATCCTCAAACTCAGAGTCGAACTCATCATCATTTTCGTCGATAAGCTCTTCATCATTGTCCTCGAACCCATCATCCATATCATTGATCTCGTCCTCCGGAATACCCTCGTCATCGAGCGGCACCTCAATATCGTCAATTCCGACATCATCGGTCTCAGCATCATCAATCTCAATCGCAGAAGCAGCTTTGCGCTGCTTTATGAGCTGCTCCTGACGCAGACTTTCTTTAAAGCAATAAGTGCAAAGCTCCTTGCCCTTCATGGCGGGATGCTCTCCGCACTCTATGCACATCAGTACCTCTTGCTCTTCATCATCGGAAATCTTATGCTTTCTCCCACAGACCTCACAAAGCTTTTGATCATCACGGATGTAGTTTAACTCGCACTTAGGACATTTTTTCAAGCCCATATCATTCTATCCTCGAGATTTTAATATATTATTCTGGCGCGTTCGCACCAAAATGAACAGCCGCTCCGGCTGACTCATTATCTTATTATGCTAACACAGGTATTCTATGTCAATACATTTTTTAAAAATCAGCTTTCTTGTCATCCGCCGGATTCTTCATCCAAGCTGTTGTCCCGATATACAATTGCTTCAAGTCGTTCAAGAAGTTCTTCCCTGCCGTCACCCGTCTCCGTCGAATAGGCTATGGCATATGGTGGTGCGCCGAGCGCTTTGGCACAGGCGTTCGCTGCCGAGCGCCGCTTGCTCCTCGCAAGCTTATCCGCTTTCGTAGCGATGAGCGTATACGGAATTGCATAATACAGGATGTATTTAAACATTTGTTTATCATCCAGCGTAGGCTCATGCCTGATGTCAATAAGCATATAGATATGCGATACCCGACCCGATGACAGGTAGCTTTCCATCAGCTCGCCCCATTTCTCCTTTTCGCTCTTTGGAGCATTTGCAAAGCCGTATCCGGGCAGGTCGACCAGATGGAATTCGCCATTGATGAGAAAGAAGTTGATAAGCCTCGTCTTTCCGGGCTTTTGAGAGGTCTTTGCAAGCTTATTCATATTGCAAAGCGAATTGATGAGAGAAGATTTACCGACATTGGATCGCCCTACCATTGCAATTTCCGCAAGGTTTTTTTGGGGGTATATACCGTTCGATCCCACGCTCGTTACAAACTCCGCTTTTTTGATTTTAAGCATTGCTAACCTCCTCACTTTGTGCGCAATGGATTTTAACAGTAATTTATCCCGATGTAAAGCTAATATTTATCAAAAATAATATATTACGTTTGGGTCAAAAATATTGCCGCGAACATAGTGACAAATCGGGAAACCTGTGCTATAATCACTACCTGCATAGGCCAATGTAGCTCAGTTGGTAGAGCAGCGCATTCGTAATGCGCAGGTCAAGGGTTCGAGTCCCTTCATTGGCTCCATCTTCGGGGCGTAGCGCAGCTTGGTAGCGCGTTTGGTTCGGGACCAAAAGGCCGGGTGTTCAAATCACCTCGCCCCGACCAGATTAGAACTAAAGTTATGATACCATTGGTATTGCGACTTTAGTTCTTTTTCTTTTTCTCAAAAACGGCTTGGTACATAAGTACAACAGAATAACCTTGCGATTTAAGAACGGAACGGACATTGATGTTGGGGCACAATAAACCCAGCCTTTTTTGTTGTGGTAGAAAATTTCACATTTGTGTGTTATAATAGGTTCGACAAATCGAAATTTGACGGAGGATAAGTTAATGCAGATAAGACGGTTTCAAGAAACGGATGCAAATGAAGTTTCTAATTTAATTGCAAAAACACTGCGAATCACAAACAGCAAGGACTATTCAAGTGAATATATAGAAAATGATATCAACCTATTAACACCTGGATATTTAATCCAGCGCTCGCAGTGGACGCACTTTTATGTTGTTTGTGATGGAGATATTATTATTGGCTGCGGAGCAATAGGCCCCTATTGGGGCAAGCAGGATGAAAGCAGTTTATTCACAATATTTGTTTTGCCTGAATATCAGGGAAAGGGAATCGGCAGAAAAATCATCGAGACA
>JAFLSU010000044.1 GCA_022510765.1 Christensenellaceae bacterium | reverse complement strand
AGGTTGCCCAATAGTTGATGAAAGTAAGATCCGCATTCTGGAGAATAGAGCTGTCGTAAGGATTGCCTTCGAGGTCGGTGGTGCTGAAGCCCATTATGTTCATGCCAACGCCTTCTTTTGTAGGCTCATCGACCGGCTCTGCGGTCACGATGGAGAGGGAGCAAGTTGCAAAAATTACAGCAAGCAGGAGGGAGAGAAGTTTCTTCATAGTTTTTACCTTGACCCTTAGATTTATTTGGCTGCAAGCCTGAGTACACAGTAATCAAACATTGCATACCTTAAGGCGATTATAGTATAAATCTGGGAATGCATCAATAGTTATTTTTAAACTTTGGCCATTTTTTTGCGCGAAAGCAAATATCTTAAACAATTTCAATCGTGGAATTCACTTTGGGAATTCATTTCGAACGTAATATTACGATAAATTTCTATATATGCACTTGAATCTGGGTTTTGAATTGGGTATGATTAACCGATGATACTGTTAGGGGAGGATCAGCATGAATATCAGACCTCATCATGCTATGTGCATGCTAAATTACGTCGGCAAAGGTTATGATGATGCCTTTTCAAAGAATATGACACGCATAATTGAAAGCCTAAATAACCGTGCCTGCTTATCTTTGGTGTCGGAAGCGGATTCACTGTGCCTTGCCTGCCCCAATCGTGCGGAGATTACGGAGGATAATCCGGTCGGATGCAGGTTTAGTGAAAAGGTTGCAAGATATGACGAAAACCTGCTCAAAACGCTTGAAATATCCACAAATGAAAGCATTACTTATGGTGAGCTTACCCGGCTTGTTTTCGAAAAAGTGTTTGTAAACAAAGCAAAATTTACGTCCGTATGTGGGGACTGCGAATGGCATTACCTGTGTGAAACCGTTCGGTTCGGATAAAGTACTAATGCGTGTAATGCATTGCGTTAAGAATGCGCTTGTGGAGGTACCATGATACGAACGATGAATAACGAATCGGAAGTAATTCAGTTTATTGAATTGCTTCTCGCCAAAGGTTATTGTTGTCCGATGCTTAATACGCTCGAACAGCTCAAAAAGAACCTGTTAAAAGTATTTGAACACCCTAACGATTTTGTTCTGGGCGCATATGAGGAAGGAAGGCTTGTGGGTGTATTTTCATTCCTTGTGGAGCCGGAGGAAAGGTACATTGAAATGATAGCCGCCTTATCTACGAGCGATGCTGCCTGCAAGAAAGCTATCGAATACCTTCGGCATAATTATTCTGGATACAAGCTCGATTGTGTGATCCATCCTACAAATTCTGCGGTGCGGCTTGCTCTCGAGGAATACGGCGCGTCTTTTTATCCTATGCAGATTAGAATGCGTCTAAAGGAGCAAATTCATTATAAGCATAATCATACTGTTATTCCTTTTAGCGAGGAGTATAGAAGCGAGTATCTGGCGATTCACGATACGGACTGCTATTGGACGGGCGAGCGCGTTTTGGCTTCACAGCATATTTTTCAAGTGTTTTTGGCTTTGGAAAACAATAGGGCAGTTGGCTATATAGATGTTACGCATGTGCATTCGGAGAATGAAATCTACAATATGTTTGTTAGAAAAGAGCATAGATTCCGCGGCATGGGCAAGGCTCTTTTGGAAGCTGCGCTCAATTTTAACGGCGATAAAGGAATGGTTTTAGAGGTGGATGAGGATAATCTTCCTGCTATCCATGCTTTCAGGCGCATGGGATTTGAAAAGGTAAACGGGGAAGAAAGCATTACCGCCAGCTTAAGCCTATAACAGCATTTCTCAAAAGTCTATAAATGCTTGTATGCCGAATGAACTGCTAATGATGGAAAATGGGGGCGTGAAGATAGCAGCCCCCGCAAGCATATCATTCGCCGATGTCCAGAACCGTTCCCATGAATATAGGAAGATTTGTCGCATTATCGATTATCAGGTACATGAATGGGCGGTCGAGTTCGACTTTATTGTTGGAGATAATTGCACTTTCAAATCTAAAAACAGTGTCAGTGATTGCACCCGCTCTTGTTCCAAGCTCATTAACCGTGATGTATGTCTTATGAAGCACATCGCAAATATATATATTGGCGGGTGCAGTTCCGAGCCTTGAAAAATCCGCAGATCTATTGTTGAAAGCAGTTTTCATGCCGAGCGAACTGAGCGCGTCATTCAGCTTGATCTCGTACTCATATTCAAACTGGGGAAGCGAGACGGAAACGAATGCATCTTCAGCATCGTTAATTAAATTGAGCAGCTTTTCGCCGCTGAGCGAAGCAATATAATCATCAAGCGACACTCCTTCATTCGGAAGCAGCGCTAAAAAGCTGTACTTTCCATCCTTATAGTTTTTAATGAATCCCGTTGCCATGCCGTCATTGAGATACAGATTTTCAAACGAATGCATCATCTCAACGCTGCGGACGGCATCTTCGGTACCCTCAGGGCGAAAGACACCTTCACTGATTTCATCCTCTCGATAGGGCATCCCCCATTCGGCATCGAAGACGAGCGCATTGATAATGAACATAAGGTCATCGGGATCAATGCTGTCAAGAATTTCATCAATCATTCCGTACGTGCTTTCGTTCACCCAGGCATTGACATCGTCTATGGTTATGTTGTCAAACGGGGAATCATATATTGCAGCATTATAATAATCCGCACAGGATTGCAGGAAGGCATCGTTGACTTCCACAATATTGTTGCGGAACCATATGGAGTTTGCAATTTGCAGCTTGTATTTCTCATCAATGGGGAGGCTGGATACATAAGAGTATAAGTACGCATTGAGCTTTTCGATAGGAATATCTCCGCCGAGAAGCTTCTCCATCTCGATTCTCGTCTTGGCATCCGCACCGTTGGCAGACATAGCAAGCGCAAGCATCACGGAAAGCGGCGAAATGAGCGTGTTTTCTCCGGCTGTACGCGTGTTTTGGAACAGCTTCACTGCAAAATCAGCTTGTGCAGAGATAAATTGAGCGTCAGCAGTAAGACCGGTCACATCGTTCGACTTGATATTGGCAATCAAATTCTCTGTCTTCGCGTTGGGGTTTGGAGTAACACCTCCTACGGGCGAATGTATAGCACAGCCTACGGCGTTTAACAACATGGAGCAGATAAGGATAATGCATATTATTATGCTTAATAGATTAAGCTTTTTCATGGAATACACCTCCAATTTTCATTTTATTATAATTATTTCTTTATTGAGCAGAGCCTTAATTCAGCGAAGAGTGCAAATCGCAGCTCCTGCAAACGGATCATTCTCCAACATCCAAGACGGTTCCCATAAATATAGGAAGATTGGTTGAGTTATCGATGATCATGTACAGGAAGGGTCGGTCAAGGTGGATATAATGGTCATATACAGGAACCCCCTCGGAAATTATCCCAATGCTGGTGACCGCGCCTGCCTTTGTGCCGCGCTCATCAACGGAGATGTATGTCTTATGAAGCACCTCATTTATCATTAAATCACCCCATAGGCAGTCCCCAATCTTGGTTAGACCGGCTTTTGGCAGTCCCATTGCTTCAAGCGCTTTCAGCATCTGGAACTCATATTCGTTTTCAAACTTTGGAAGCGCAGCAAATACGGATGCATTCGTTGGGCTGCCGATAATCTCAATCAGCATATCACCGCTGAGGGATGCTATATAATCATCAAGCGAAATGCCTTCATTCGGCAGCAACGCTGCAAAACTATACTTGCCATACTTGTAGTTTTTAATAAAGCCCGTTGCCATACCGTCGTCGAGATACAGGCTCTCAACCGAACTCATCATCTCGACTTGGCGTTCGGTATCATCGTCGTCCATTAGGTGAAAAACGCTCTCATAGATATTGTGTTTTTCATATATTTCCTGCCATTCTGCATCGAAAACAAGCGCATTGATAAGGTACATGACGGTATCAGCATCAATTTCGTCAATGATCTTGTCGATCATTTTATCTGTATTTTTGCTCACCCAGCCGTTTATATCATTGACCGCTTGATCGTTAAAGGGCGAAGCAAAGACCGAAGCATCATAATAATCCACACAGGTTTGCAGGAAGTCATCGTAAACATTCAGCACGCCTTCGCGGAACCATATCGAGTTCGCTATCCGTAGTTTGTACTTTTCGCCGTCGGGAAGGTTGAATATATATGAATACAAATACGCATTCAGCTTTTCGATGGGTATTCCGCCGCCAAGAAGCTTTTCCATCGCTTCTTTCGCTTCCGCATCGGTACCGTTGGCCGTCATTGCAAGCGCAAGCATGACCGAAAGCGGGGAAATCAGCGTGTTTTCTCCCTCTTTGCGCGTGTTTTGGAACAGTTTCACTGCAAAATCAGCTTGTGACTCAATGAATTGATCGTCCACCGCAAGACCACTCACATTGTTCGCTTTGATATTTGCGGTCAGCTCGCTTGTCTGGGCATCTGGATCGGGAGTAACACGTCCCGTATCGGCATCGGTATTGGAAGTTGAACTCGCATTGGGAACCGCGGTTGGATTTTCAATGGGAGTTTTTAGCGTGCAGCCTGCAGCGTTAAGCAGCATGGTGCAAACAAGCAAAAAGCATAATGAAATGTTTTTTAAAGTGTTGGTTCTCATAAAATTCTCCTTATTGTTTATTCTGTTACCATTGCTCCGCCCCATTCAACAACGGTGAAGCCGCTGCGTTCGGGGAAAGTCAGCTCCTGCGGTTCTATGGATACAGCTTCATCAAGCGGCATCCACGCCATGAAAACTCGAATTACTGTATCAGGCTCCGGCTCGACCGTCAATCGGGCATGGCTCGTATAGGCATCGAACTGGAACGAAATCAGGTTATACGCATTATCTTCCATTTTGGGCAGCCAGTAAACTATGAATTCATTTGCTTCGCGGCGGGTAAGCCCAAGGCATTCGAGTGCCGTTTCAAGGAATTTTGAAGTTTCATTTCCCGGTACCACAAAGCCCTTTGAAAAATCATACTCGGCATCGCTCACGCCCTCCCAATACAGGTAGTTGTAGCACATTCCGTTCTCATCGGTGAGCGTCCCATCGGGGAAAGCTGTTACCTTCCAGGTGCCAGCGCTCCCTGGATAGGTCGATGTAAACGTTCCATCGAAATCGAGCTTGATTGTGACCTCCGTCTCAACCTCAGGATATAAGTAAATTACGGGCTTATCGAGTACGGGGGGAATCGGATTGCGGCGGCTCGTGCATCCCAAAACACATGCGCATGCAAGGATGAATGCGCATACTATGGAGAGTTTGCGTTTTATCGGTTCGGTAGTCTGATGGTTCACAGTTTAAGATCTCCTTAAAAACAAAATTGATGTTATCTTAATCGCTTTTATTCCGCAAAGCGGCAAGCGTTCAATCATATAGTTCGTCCGAAATAATGCGGTGCAGTTCCTCGGCATTTTCCTCGTTCATATATTTTGGTTCGCCGTTCTCCATGTAAAGCACGCAGCCGATCAGCGTATATGTTGTTTTGATACTCCCATCGTCTGCATGAATGGAAATGGTATATCCAACATCATCCCTGAAAGCTGGAGCACTTTCGTGTATCGGCGGCCAATCATTAAGTTGTGCCGAGTTCAATAGCTCGATGATCGTAATGCTATGCTCATCGCTGCAAACATGGGCGCACTCAAACGACCACCATATGCAATTCGTGGGAGAGGGGTAGCCTTCCGGAATTGATGGGTCGGTTGGAAGCATGAATTCGGAAACCGTCACGAAGGGCAGGTGAATGCTTTCGCCGTCCAAAGCACCGCCTTGGGTAGGCTCAGCTTCCGGCAGGGAATCGATATCTTTTGAAAGCAACTCTTGGAACCAAGATAAAATATCAAACCTACCTCCATCCATCATCTCACTTTCAGAAGGTATTCTGTATGGGTTTAAGCGCAGCATGGTTACGCTCAACACTAAGATAAGCGCGAGCGGCGCACAAAGTGCTGCTGAGATATTGCGTCTTTGTTTCATCCGTCTGCGATACTCATCGCTTCGGCGCATGATCTCTTCGGTAATCTGCTCCTGAGTGCGTTTCATAATAACAGCTCTCCTTCCTTACCGATGATGGAGCGCAGCTCGGCCTTTGCTCGGTACAGAAGATTATCGATTTGCTTCCGATTCTTTTTCATAACCCTTGCAGCATCCGCATAGGTCAACCCTTCAAAATAGACGAGGTGTACGGCGATGCGCATGTTCTCCGGCAGCTTATCAAGCGCTGCATTGACGATGCGCCTTCTTTCGTCAGCAAGCACGGTTTCTTCAAGCATATCGTGCTCCGCATCGCTTGAACCGATACCAAATCCGTCAGCCTCGGAAAGGTCAACAAATGTGGTCTTCCGATGATGCCGAAGGTAGTCTATCGCCTTATGCCTGCCTATCGAAAAAAGATAGGTTTTAAGCGAAGTTTTGAAGTTATACCTGTACCGATGGACTATCAGATCGACCATCGTATCGATGGCAATATCCTCGGCTGCCGCTAAGTCTTTGACATAGCGATTGATGAAAAAGGTCAGGTTATCGAAATACAGTTTCTGCACTTCAACAAAGGCGGATTCGTCTCCATCGAGATAACGGCGGTAGCTACTTGCACCGTTGTCCATGTGATTTCCTCCTGACTGTAAAAGCGGCTCGCTTTTATCTATTATTCGTTCGGGAGCGTAAGATTCCTTATTCTCAAAAGCATCAATTTTCATAAAATCCATTGCATGAGAATAAGATTGAAGAATTATATCATATTTTTACTATAATGTCTTCCGCGCAGCGAAATCTTCCTTTATTTGGAAATTGTGGCTGGTTTTGTAAAACAAAATCGGGAGCGCGGAGCTTCCGAAACCACAAGATTGTGGTCGCACAAAACCGGATTTGAAAATCTATTTTAAACTTAAGAGGATGGGTGAATGGCCGGAAAATTTGTTTAACACTTAGATAATGCCAAGTTTAGCTTGACTACCATCATGCGTTATGCTATGCTTATATTGTACAATAATGTATAATTTTGTTGATATGAGGTGGACAAAATGCTCAAAATGCTTGAGGAATATGCGCATCTGCTTATAGAAGTGGGACTAAATCTTCAAAAGGGACAGTACCTTGTAATTAATTCGCCCGTTATATGCGCCGATTTTGCAAGGCTTTGCGTTAAAGCGGCATATGAGGTCGGTGCTAAGCAGGTCATCATGCAGTGGAGGGATGACTACATTTCCCGCCAGTATTATCTGAATGCCTCCGATGAAGTGTTCGATCAGGTGTTCCAATGGGATGTTGACCGCAACCTCGGACTTGCAAAGCTCAATGCGGCGAGACTGTCCATATCCGCTTCGGATCCCGAGCTGCTTAAAGGCGTTGATCCGGGAAGGCTCGAACGAGAGGATAAGTCACTCGGAGAGGCGAATCGAGAATACCATGAGATGATGATGAACAGCAGCTTCCCTTGGTGCGTAGCCAGCATTCCGGTTCCCTCGTGGGCAAAAAAGGTGTTCCCGGAGCTTCCCGAAGACGAGGCGATGGAGCGGCTTTGGCAGGAGATTTTTAAAGCCGTACGCATCGATAGCACAGGTGGTGCCGTTGAGAGGTGGCGTGAGCATTGCAAATACCTTAAGCAAAAGCGTGAATTGCTAAATGAATACAATTTTAAATATTTGCATTATTCCAACTCGCTTGGAACCGACCTCATGGTTGAGCTTCCGGAGGATCATATTTGGATGGCCGGATCGGAACTCAGCAAGAGCGGCATCGAGTTTGTTGCCAATATGCCCACCGAGGAGGTATTCACGGCTCCAAAGCGCGATGGCGTAAACGGAAAGATAGTCGCCTCGCGTCCGCTGGTCGAGGGAGGAAACATCATAGACGGGTTCTATATGATCCTCAAGGATGGCGTAATTACCGAGGTACATGCCGAAAAGGGCGAGGAGTATCTTAAAAAGGCTATCTCCATCGATGAGGGCGCTTCAAGGTTTGGTGAAGTTGCATTGGTTCCCTACGATTCTCCTATCTCAAACAGCGGCGTGCTGTTCTATAATACTCTGTTTGATGAAAATGCGTCCTGTCATTTCGCGTTCGGCGCGGCTTATCCCTGCGTTAAGGATGGGGATAAGATGACTTCCGAGCAGTTACTGAAAAAGGGACTCAACGACAGCATCACGCATTGCGACTTCATGGTGGGTACAAAGGATCTGTCGATAATCGGTATAACCCATGACGGCAGGAGAATAGCGGTATTCGAAAACGGCAATTTTGCTATCTAACTTAAATAGTATATTTTAAGATTTATTATGAAGAAGAACCGAATGGAAATCATTAAAATTGTGGTTTACTCCGTTTTGGTTCTTCTTTGCGTTATTTTGTTTATAGTATTCAACAAGAAAGATGATTTGATCGAACCGGGACCTGACGAGACTTCAACTCCGCGCGCAACGATTGCGCAGCCAACGCCAACTCTGCCATATCGGCTCGATTTAATGTTTGAGCTTTTGAAGGAAGATATTGGGTGTGAGATCTCCGCTCCGAACAAATCCGGTGGTTCGTTCAAATACGAATTGATATTTGAACACCATACGGATACGGGCGGCATCTTCCTTAAAGTGGATGAGTATGACGGCGTCACGTCAGTCACTCTTAAGCGGCGGTATCTGTATTACGGCGAACCGACGAACAATGGTGAGATCAGCAATATCATGCGAGCTGAGTACGCTCGAAGGCTTGCTGCTGATAAGAAGCTGTTGAATAAATTCCTGAGAATAGCGGTTCAAAAGATGGACTTTTCGGAAGAATTGCCGCGCAAAGAGGTTGAAGGTATAGTTTCAGACATTATCTCCGCATACGAGGAACGGATAAACTTGGACAAGACTGTAGGAACGCTGCACTTAATTGCCGCCACCGATCGGGAGGAGCTGTATGCGAATTTTTCGATCGAGATCAGCTTTGCGGAATAGTTTTTTGGATTAAATGCGATAAGAATTCATATCCAATTAGTACAAGCTTTACATGGATCATTTGATAATAGATACCCGCCATGCTTTGGCGCACGGCGGGTATGGTGCTTACTTTCTATGCGTATCGACTATGAGTCAACTAAGAACCTAAGCAATCATCAAAAACTTCGCTGCTTTCGTCATCATCGTCACCGAGATTGATCCTTACGTTGCCCTCAAATTCCGCTTTATCGGGTACGACGCAATAGTAGACAGGTATTGTAAGGAATATTATCCAACCCGGATGCCACCAGCCGCAATAGAAGCCAAGCAGCAGATAGATGAACGCTGCCAATACCGGATAACAGAATTTGATTGGAGAACGTTTTTCAATCGCTGAAACCAGGGAAGCGTATACCGGGATGAGCATGAACAGCAGCCATGCTGGATGCCAAAGCCCCCAAACCGATCCGAGCAGAAAAAACGCAATAAGCACAACCAGTACAAATGGGATTCGCTTGAGCAATTGGATGCGTTCATGCCTGCGATCAAACCTGTTGCTTGACTCATCGCAATTGTTTGTTATCACTTCAATTTGTCCGGCATCGTACGAATCGTCATGGATTTCAGCATCAACCTCCGAGCTTTCAAGCGTGACAGTAGGTTTATGTCCGAGCAGTTCATCAATGGATACACCATACAATCGAGCAAGCATGATGAGGTTGTCGGTATCGGGGGAGGCTTCCGCACGCTCCCATTTGCTGACCGCCTG
>JAFLSU010000043.1 GCA_022510765.1 Christensenellaceae bacterium | reverse complement strand
CAGGTCATTGAGCCGATGATCAATTCCATCCCGCTGCGCCGCATCGGCAAGCCGGAAGACATTGCAAATGCGTTGGTGTTCCTGGCTTCCGATAAAGCCAGCTACATAACCGGCGTAGTGTTGAGTGTTGATGGACTGGCCCGCACCTGAGAAAACAATATAAAGAGTGGCGCCCTGTTTACGCGGGTCGTCACCGTAGTTAGCGCTTTAGGGAGATTTAAAGCAATAGGTAAACGGTTGCAAGGACGCCGGAATAATGATATACTGACAATGGCAGGTATCTAATGCCATAACTGCGGCAGGAAATAGTCGCAGGTGAGAGGAAAAAGGTATCCTCTGCGGCGCGCCGCAGGATGCTTAGTATTTCTTTTGCTCGAAATGATGTTGATTGAATACGGAGGAATTGACATGAAGATTTTGGTTTTGAACGGCAGCCCGCGTCCCAACGGGAATACTGCTGCACTGATAGGCGCTTTCGTTGAGGGTGCAAAAGCAAACGGTCATGATATTACCGTAGTGCCTGTGTGCCAAAAGAAGATCGCGGGCTGTCTTGCCTGCGAATACTGTCATACTAAAGGAAACCGGGTATGCGTGCAAAAGGATGATATGCAGCAGATTTATCCGATCCTTGATGAGGCTGAGATGATAGTTTTGGCTTCACCTGTATACTATCATTCGTTTACGGGACAGCTTCAGTGCGCGATCAACCGTATATATGCGCTCGATAAGCCTCGCTGTCTCAAAAAGGCGGCGCTAATACTGAGTTCGGGCAGCGATAACGTATTCGGCGGAGCGATATATGAGTATGAGAATTCCTTTTTGGATTACCTAAAGCTGGAAAACATGGGAATTTTTACGGCATATGGTAATGAAAACAAATCTGACGCGAAGCTGAGGGAGCTGCTTGAATTCGGAAGAAGCATAGAATAATGATTTCCGATTCCCGAGGGATGAAAGGAAGTGCAATGAGAGTTTTTTGGCGAGAGCTGTTGTATGCGGGCATCCTTGCGATTACGGCGTTTATGGGCTGCCAAAATGCCAATAAAGCTGGGTTCTCGTCGGAGAGCGTGGTTCCTTCATTGGAAGGTTCGGTTCACTTGACTAATTGGCCAACGGATGAGAGAGATCAAACGGATATTATAACTCGTGAGCCGACGGCACTGCCGACTTTGTCGTCAGTGCCAACGAAGCTGGAAACCGAGAATGGAGCAAAGGAGAATGGAACTATGCTGCTTACGATAGGGGAGTTCAAGTTTACAATCGTGCTTGAAGATAATGAATCCGCAGCGGCGTTAAAGGAGAAATTGCCTTTAGAGCTTGCTATGAGCGAGTTGAACGGAAACGAAAAATACAATTACCTTCCGTTCACTCTGCCGACTAATCCACATTCGCCCGGAATGATACATGCGGGCGATGTAATGCTTTATGGCGATAATTGCTTGGTTGTGTTTTACGAGAGCTTTTCAAGCGCATATAGCTATACAAAGATCGGGTATATAGAAGATGCCGAGAACTTGCAAAATGCAGTCGGCACCAGTGGCGTACGAATGATATTCGGTGAGTGATTGCGTTTATAATTAGATCAATTCATTAATCTACTGAAAACAAATGAGGGAATAATGATTTTTGATTCCGCATAAATTTTTTTGCATGGAAATGTTGACAGGTCAATATTTCCATGGTATCATATGGTTATGACTAATGATGCGGCCTCAATATCTGACGATATTGGGGATTCGGCATTTAGCGTAAGTACGGCGAAAGGGAAAGGTTATGGAGAACGAACTGATAGCCATGAGCGGTTTTATAAGGCTTTCTACGGTTCTTACCGTTTTGGAGAAAAACCTGGAACGTGCGAAGACATATCGTGTTCCATCGATGAACCTAAAAAACAGCGAAGTTTTTATGGTTCATGTTCTCAACGGAGTCCCCGAAGGATTGTCGGCAGAGGAGGTTTCACACATCTGCAAGCTGGATCGCTCTTTGATTTCCCGAAACGCTCGATCGCTTATCGAAAAGGGACTGATAGTTCGCCCGGGCAGAATGCATGGTAAGCGAAGCTATGGAGCTAAGCTGATTCTGACCGAAAAGGGAAGGCAGGTTGGGGATATAATTCAGAAGTATGTTCACAACGTGCAGACCTTTCTTGATGAAGGGATTCCCGAAGAGGATCTGGAGGTAATGTACAGAACGCTCAACAGGCTTTGCGATCGGTTTGAGGAGATGAATAATATGACTCATGATAAACTGGTCAAGGCCGGTCTGTATGTTTCGGAATAGATCGTTCAATCCTGATTTGCAAACCCAAAAATTAATATAAAAAAGGAGATTATCATTATGGTACTCGAAAAAGTAAAAGAAATGCTGGCTGAAAGACTCGATCTCTCCGTTGATGAGATCACCGTGGAATCCAAGTTTACGGATCTCGGACTTGACTCGCTCGATATGGCAGAGATGCTCATGAATGCGGAAGCCGAATTCGGCGTAACGCTCGAAGCTGATGCTTCCATGGATACGGTCGGCGCTCTGGTTGCGCGGATTGAGTCTCTCAAATAAGCAATGATCAATTCACCGATTTGTGAAATGCTCGGAATCAGGTATCCCGTCTTTCAAGGCGGGATGGCTTGGGTTTCCGACGGCAAGCTCGCCGCAGCGGTCTCCGAAGCGGGAGGCCTCGGTATTATCTCCGCGATGAATGCGGGAGCCGATTACCTTCAGGAGCAGATAAAAATCGCTCGCTCGCTTACCGATAAACCCTTCGGGGTGAACATAATGCTGATGAGTCCGTTTGTGGATCAGGTGGCTGAGACCGTTATAGTGGAAAAGGTTCCCGTCGTTACCACCGGCGCAGGTTCCCCGGGTAAATACATCCCTGCGTGGAAAGAGGCGGGAATTAGGGTTATTCCCGTCGTTGCTTCCGTAGCTTCCGCAAAAATGGCGGAGCGCGCGGGCGCGGATGCCGTTATCGCGGAGGGACAGGAGTCGGGCGGCCATATCGGAGAGCTTACAACCATGGCGCTCGTTCCTCAGGTATGCGACGCGGTGAACATCCCAGTGCTCGCTGCCGGAGGTATCGCGGATGGTAGAGGAATGGCTGCTGCTCTGATGCTGGGTGCATGCGGAATTCAGATGGGAACGCGCTTCCTTGTCGCAAACGAATGCGGCGTTCATCAGAACTATAAGGATATGGTTCTTAAAGCTACGGATATTTCTACCGTCGCGACCGGACGCAGGTTCGGCGGAAATGTATGCAGATGCATAAAAAATGCGTTCAGTAGGGATTTTTTGCGCAAGGAATATGAACCCGAAACGACCGCGGAGGATGTGGCTTCGCTCGGCGTAGGCGCTCTGCGCCTTGCAGCCGCGGAGGGCGATACCCGCCAAGGCTGTTTCCTCGCAGGACAGATCTCCGGCATGGTAAAAAAGGAGATGCCCGCAGCGGATATTATTACCGAGGTCTGCACCGAGTGTGAGACCGTTTTGAAAAGGAGCGGCGCATGGCTAAGATAGCATTCGTTTTTTCCGGACAGGGGACACAGCATCCCGGAATGGGAAAGGAACTGTACGAAAGTAACTCGTCTGTGCGGGAGCTGTTTGACCGCGCCGATCAATTGCGCCCGGGAACGCTTGAACAGATGTTTTCGGGTGACGATGAAACGCTGAAGGCAACCGAAAACACCCAACCCTGCCTTTACCTTGCGGATCTTGCTCCCGCCATCGCTCTTAATGAAGCGGGAGTGCATCCCGAAGGTGTCGCGGGATTCTCCCTCGGTGAACTGCCCGCGCTTGGCTTCGCAGGAGCTTTCGATTTGATTACGGGCTTTTCCCTGACCGTCCACAGAGGATTGTTCATGGGTGAAGCAACGAAGGAGCGAAAAGCTTCCATGGTGGCGGTCGTCAAGCTCGATAACGCAGTCATAGAGGAAGCCTGCAGCGAATACAGCGAGGTTTATCCCGTCAATTATAATTGCCCCGGGCAGCTCGTTGTGGCGGGGGACGCTGCGCAAATAGCAGATTTTTCAAAAACCATCAAAGCCCGAGGCGGGATTGCGCTGCCCTTAAAGGTATCGGGCGGATTCCATTCCCCGTTTATGAACGGAGCGGCAGCTAAATTTGCCGATCTGCTTGGGAAAACGAATTTTGCGGAGCCGAGGATGCCCATATATGCAAACCGCACAGGAAAGCCCTACGCGACACCCATAGCAAACACGCTTTCCGAACAGATGAATCACCCGGTTCTTTGGGAGAACACGATACGCCGCATGGCGGAGGATGGTTTCGATACCTTCATCGAAACCGGCGTTGGAAACGTGCTTGCAAAGCTTATCTCTAAAATACTCCCGGGTTGTGCGGTTTTTACCGCCGAAACGGCGCAGGATTGCGCAAAGATAAAGGAAGCATTATTGAATGCTTAGTAGGACGAGGAGGGCTTGTCAATGCTTAATGAAACAATGTTCAAAGGGAAGGTTGCCGTCGTTACCGGCGGTTCACGCGGCATAGGCAGGGCAATATGCCTTGAATTGGCATCAAAGGGCGCGGATATTGCGTTTCTTGATGTCGGAAACATCGAGGTCGCCGAAGAAACGCTTGAAAGCATCCGTAAAATGAATGTGCGTGCGATGGCATATAGCTGCGATGTGTCCGATGCGGACGCGGTGCGCGAGACCTTTAAGCAGTTGATTGCCGATTTCGGTACGGTGGATATTTTGGTCAATAACGCGGGCATCACGCGCGATAAGCTTGCGATGATGATGAGCGAGGATGATTTTAACAAGGTCATCAGTGTGAACCTGTCGGGCGCATTCAATTGCGCGAAGCAGGCGATTCCCGTCATGGTTCGGAAACGCTTCGGAAAAATCATAAATATCGCCTCCGTTGCGGGGATCATGGGAAATGCAGGACAGTGCAACTATGCTTCAGCAAAAGCGGGCTTGATCGGGCTTACAAAATCCCTCGCACGCGAGCTTGCTTCAAGAAATATCACTTGTAACGCAGTCGCTCCCGGGTTTGTTGAAACCAATATGACAGCGTCACTTCCCGCAGGCAGCGATGCGCTGACAAACAATATACCGCTCCGCCGTTTTGCGCGTCCCGAGGAGATAGCAAAGCTTGTTTGCTTCCTTGCTTCTCCGGATGCCGATTATATCACGGGCGAGGTCGTCCGTATCGACGGAGGACTGGCGATGTAAGAGCAGGTTATTAATCTGCTGCATAATGGCAGGCTCGCTTAAAAAAGCTAACTTGCTATACCTTAGAAAGGAACTTGAATTTATGAGAAAAAGAGTCGTTATTACAGGCATTGGTGCCGTTACTCCAATCGGAAACAATGTTCCCGAATATTTTGAAGGTCTCAGATCGGGGAGCAATGGAATCACCGAAGTTACCAAATTTGATGTCAGTGATTCAAAGTGCAAGGTTTGTGCAGAGGTCAAAAATTTCGACTCTTCCAAACTCTTTGATAAGCTCACCCGCCGCAAAACCGATCTGTATGTCCAATATGCGGTATGCGCCGCACAGGAGGCGGTTGACGACAGCGGCATTCTCGGAAATATCGACGAAAACGAGCTTGGCGTTTACGTTGGCTCGGGCGTCGGCGGCATAAACACCCTCTGCGAAGAGGATCAGAAGATGATGAGCGGCGGCGCAAGGATGGTGAGTGCGCATTTCGTGCCGAAGATGATAATTAATATCGCAGCAGGGCAGATCGCCATCCGTTTCCACGCCCATGGTCCTGCGATGAACGTGTCGACCGCGTGTGCGACCGGCTCCACCGCCATAGGCGAGGCGTTTCGTGCCATTCGTGACGGGTATCTTACCGCAGCCATCTGCGGCGGTACTGAAGCGGCTGTCAATCCCTTGGCAATCGCGGGCTTCGTGAACTGCATGGCACTGTCCCAGGCCACCGATCCAAACGCTGCATCGCTGCCGTTTGACATCAGGCGAGAAGGCTTCGTCCTCGGCGAGGGCGCGGCCATAATGATCTTGGAGGAGTACGAACATGCCGTAAAGCGCGGTGCTAATATCTACGCCGAAGTATGCGGCTACGGAGCAACCTGTGACGCGCATCACGTCACGGCTCCCGATCCTTCCGCCACGCAGACGATACGCGCCATCGCGCAGGCGATGGACGGGGTCGAATACGATCCCGAGCGTACCTATGTAAATGCGCACGGAACAGGTACGAAGCTAAATGATAAGGTCGAGACGCATGCGTTCAAGACCTATTTCGGGGAGAATGCTTCAAAACTCCATATAAGCTCAACAAAATCCATGACGGGACATATGCTGGGTGCGGCCGGCTCCGCAGAAGCTATGGCATGTGTGCTTGCGCTTAATGAGGATATAGTGCCTCCTACCATCAATTTGATCGAACCCGATCCGGAGCTTGATCTTGATTACACGCCCAACACGGCCGTGCATACCCCGATCGATACGGCGGTATCGACCTCCCTCGGATTTGGAGGACACAACACCTGTTTGGTTCTTAAGAAGGTGCAGAAATGAACCGCGAAGAATTAATGAATATTTTGCCGCACAGGGACAATATGCTTTTGCTGGACGAGGCCGAAGTGATCGATGGCCGCGCCCACGGCAGAAAGTATATCACCGGAGATGAATTCTTCCTTAAGGGGCATTTTCCCGGCAATCCGATCGTTCCCGGCGTGATTCTGTGCGAGATAATGGCGCAGTCCACCTGCGTACTCATCGGAGGAGGGCTGAGTGGCTCGGTTCGGACGCTGTTCACTGGGCTTAACGATGTCAGATTCAAACGCTCCGTTCGACCCGGGGAGCTGTTCACCACCGTCTGTGAGATAGAAAAGAGCAAAGGCCCATTCTATTGGGCGAAGGGAAAGGGCTTTGTTGGGGGCGAACTCTGCGTCAGCGCCTCGTTCTCATTCGCCGTATTCCCCGAAAAGGAGACCGGCAATGCTTAGACTGTTTTCTCGCGGTACACCAAGTCATCAACCGACCCTATATGAAGAGTGTGAAGTGAAATGTCACGCCTGCAAGGAATCGCACACCCGTTCCGTGCTTATGGGCTGCAATTATGTTTGCCCGAGTTGCGGAACCTACATGCGCATTCCGGCACGCGACCGCATACGCCTGCTTGCCGATAAGGGCAGCTTTGCGGAATTTGATATATCACTCACCTCCCATGATTTCCTTGATTTTCCAGGGTATCGGGAGAAATTGGTCAAAGCCCGCGAGAGTACAGGTGAATTATGCGCCGTTGTGACGGGGGTCATGCGGATGGATGGAGTATCATGCGCAGTGTTTTCGATGGATTCCCGCTTCATCATGGCAAGCATGGGCTCCGCCGTCGGAGAAAAGATAACAAGACTTTTTGAATACGCGACACAGATGCATTTGCCAGTCCTCGGAATCATCTGTTCCGGCGGCGCAAGGATGCAGGAGGGCATCGTTTCATTGATGCAGATGGCAAAATGCAGCGGCGCGGTTCGCAAGCACAGCGACGCAGGCCTAATGTACATGTCGCTTTTGACCGACCCCACAACGGGCGGCATAACCGCATCGTTCGCGATGGAGGGGGACATTACGATGGCCGAACCGAAGGCGCTTATTGGCTTTGCGGGGCGCAGGGTCATAGAGCAAACGACCGGTACGGAGCTTCCTAAGAACTTCCAGACCTCAGAATTTCTTTTGGAACATGGTTTTTTGGATATGGTGCTGCCTAGAGAGAAGCAAAGGGAAACCATTGCGCTGATACTGCGTCTTCATCAAAAGGAGGTTGTATGACCGCTTATGAGAGATTGAAGCGGGTACGGGTTCCCGCCCGATATGGTACAGTGACCGTCTTTGAAAGATTGAAGACGGTGAAGGTATCGAACCACTTAGACGGTATGACCGCATATGAAAAATTGAAAACGGTGCGAGCCTCCACCCGTCCTACGGGAAGGGATTTTGTTGAAGCACTGTTTACGGATCGCGTGGAGCTTTGCGGAGACCGCCGTTTTGCTGACGATCCCGCGATCATCGGCGGAATCGGATATCTCGGCGGACATGCGGTAACGTATGTCGCGATCGATAAGGGCAAGGATCTGGACGAGCGCATGAAGAAGCATTTCGGCTGCCCCATGCCCGAGGGCTACCGTAAAGCATTGCGCCTGATGAAGCAGGCGGAAAAATTCAACCGCCCCGTAATCTGCCTTGTGGACACGCTCGGTGCGTTCTGCGGTGCAGACGGCGAGGAGCGGGGTCAGGGACAGGCCATCGCCGAAAACCTTTACGAAATGATGGGATTGAAGACTCCGATCATTTCGGTCGTACTTGGAGAAGGAGGAAGCGGCGGTGCGCTGGCGCTCGCGGTTGCCGATCGCGTATATATGCTTCAGAACGCCGTGTATTCGGTGATCACTCCGGATGGCTGCGCGAGCATCATCTGGAAGGACGCGGCGCGCGTGCAGGATGCTGCGGACTGTCTGCATATCACCGCGCATGATATGTTGGATTTCGGCGTTGCCGAAGAGATCATCCGCGAGGATTTTGAAAATTTTGACCGTATGTGTAGTGAAATGAAGGAGCTTATGCTGCGCGATTTGGGCACGCTCTGCGGACTTTCCGTCCCGCAGCTGCTCGATGAAAGATACAACCGTTTCCGTCGCATCGGAGTTTATGAGGAAAATGGGAGCGCAGTAAAATGAGTGCTATCTTTACAGAATACTGTACTTTGAAAGATACGGGGGAAATGACGCTTGATGCCCCAAATAATTTTAATTTTGCCTATGACGTGGTGGACAGGATCGCGGCCGAGGAGCCGGATCGATGCGCACTGATATGGCTTCAGGACGAAAGCTGTCTGCTGTATGAGCATACGGATAATCATATGCGGACGTTTACCTTTGCCGATATGTCGAGATTATCCAATCAGGCCGCCAATTATTTAACCTCCTGCGGTATCAAAAAGGGCGACAGAGTAATGCTGATGCTCAAGCGGCATTACGCCTATTGGTACGTCCTTCTCGGACTTCACAAGATAGGCGCTGAGGCCATGCCCGCCGCCTGCATGCTGGGTCGGGAGGAGCTTGTCTTCCGCATGAAATCGACAAAAGCTTCCGCCGTCGTCTGCCTTGGCGAGGACGCTCTTTGCGGCAAGGTCGTGGATGCAGTCTCCGAATGCCCGACGGTGCGGCATCTTTTCTGCGTGGGATGCGATTATCCGGGTTTTGAACGCTTCGATACCGCAATAGATTCCTATCCCACCGAGATGGCTCGGGTAGATACCAAAATAGAAGATCCGATTCTTTTGTACTTCACTTCCGGGACCACCGGGCAGCCCAAGATCGTCGCGCAGGACGGCACTTACCCGCTTGCCCACATTCAGACCGCACTTGTGTGGCAGAACGTGCGCGATGGCGGACTTCATCTGTCGGTGGCGGATACGGGCTGGGGCAAGGCCTCATGGGGCAAGATATATGGCCAATGGATGTGCGGAAGCGCAGTGCTTGCGTATGATTTCGACGTGTTTTCAGCAGTGCGGATGCTTGAGGTTATACGCAAACTGAAGGTCACAACCTTCTGCGCCCCGCCGACTATCTATAGATTTTTCGTCAAGAATAATCTTCTTAACGAAGGTTTTGGCGAAGTGGAGTATGCTACAACCGCAGGGGAAGCTATAAATCCCGAGATAGTAGAACAGTTTAAAAAACACACGGGTCTTGAAATACATGCCGGCTATGGACAGACCGAGTCCACGCTTCTCGTTGGAGAATTCCGCGGCGATCCCATAAGACCGGGCTCGATGGGGAAGCCTTCCTCATTGTACCATCCGATCATCGTGGATGAAAACGGAAATGAATGCGCCGATGAGGAGGCTGGCGAGATAGTACTTCCGGCTGCCGGACGTTGCGACATGGGTTTATGCATCCGCTCGATACCAGATTTGCAAATGGGCGGCACCGTATGGGAAGGCGATCTGTACCGCACGGGCGATATAGCGCGCCGCGACAAGGACGGTTATTTCTGGTTCATCGGACGCGTGGACGATGTATTCAAATCCAGCGGGTACCGTGTAAGCCCCTTTGAAGTGGAAAGCGTGCTCATTCAGCACCCGGCCGTGATGGAGTGTGCCGTCACGGGCGTGCCCGATGAGCGGCGCGGCTTCGTGGTCAAGGCGACGGTCGTTCTTCGCGAGGGTTATCTCCCCGATCGCGCGATGACCAACACGCTTCGCGATTTTGTGAAGGACAAGACTGCGGATTATAAGGTTCCGCGCATCATCGACTATGTGGATAAGCTGCCGCGCACATTCAGCGGAAAGATTCGCCACGTCGAGATCCGCGAGCGCGATGCGAATAATAGGGCGTAAAAGACTGTTTTACGATAGAGCGAACATAGCGAGAATGCACCAACGGAAAGCTGTGCAGCAATATTAGGAGGCACGGAATGATTTCACATCCGATACCGCCATTCTTTGACGAAAATTCAAGGGTATTGATTTTGGGCAGCTTTCCTTCCGTAAAATCGCGCGAACAGGGCTTCTTCTATGGGCATCCGCAGAATCGGTTTTGGCGCGTGCTTTCGGCGATTTTCGATGTCCCAATTCCAAAAGGAATTGAAGAAAAGAAGCACTTACTGCGTTCAAGCGGTATCGCGCTTTGGGATGTGATCGCATCCTGCTCAATTCAGGGTTCCTCGGACAGCAGCATACGGGATGTTGCTGCGAACGATATTTCGATGATACTCAATTCCTGCAATATCGCTCAAATCTTCGTGAACGGCAAGACTGCGGAGCGGCTCTATCGCAAGCATATCGAGCCAATCATCCATGTTTCGGCGGTATATCTTCCATCGACAAGCCCAGCAAATGCCTCATATTCATTGGAGCGGCTTTGCGCGGAATGGGGGGTCGTTCGATTCGTGACCGAAGAGTCGAAACCTTCGCTCAAAAAATAATAATATATGTGCCTAATATCTAAAAACGGTATTGACACCACGAATTCCTTGATGTATAATACTTCCCGCAGCTCGGAAAACTGCGACAATTAAATACCTGCGGTTGTGGCGGAATAGGCAGACGCGTACGTTTGAGGGGCGTATGGGAGACCGTATGGGTTCAAGTCCCA
>JAFLSU010000042.1 GCA_022510765.1 Christensenellaceae bacterium | reverse complement strand
GTTTCTTTACCACCCTGGTTAAAATTTTTAACCCCTGGTAAAATTTCTTTACCACCTATTTCTGTGTCTTTCAAATCGGCATTATTATCATCCGAAGCATCGTTTTCGGCACCCGATTCGCGGTCACACAAGGCCGTGTACTCGCACATCTTGACCCCGTTATGAACATACTCATGCTTGACTACAAGCCCCTTGTCGATAAGGCTCTTAAGGCAGTTAATGACCGTGGGCTTGCTCGCTTTCGTCCACTGCATGAGATAGCTTAACGACCCGCCAAACGCTGTCGTCCCATCCTGTGAAAACCCGTAGATGACGGCATATATGATTAGCTCGTTGCCCTTTAGCTCAAGCTCGCTCACCATCCAGCCTTGAATATTCAAATAATTTTCGTTTCTAAGTGAAAAACTCATAGCTGCTCCATGTTTTTTACGTTTAAGAAGGGGTGTGGCCTATCCATAAGAATCACTCCTTATTTTCTATTCGCCAACAGTTTGACCGCACCCCGATCTCGCGTGGGTCGATTTTAATCACTTCTGGTTGACTACTGCGATTGCTGTACGCCAAGTCTGCGGCAAGCGATGACGTAGAACTTCCGGCTGCGCTCGATGCCTATAAATTTTCGACCGCCTCCTACGCGCATTACCGCCATGCCCGTGGAGCCTGAACCCATGCAGTTGTCGAGTATTGTCTCTCCAGAGTTAGTGTAGGTGCGCACAAGGTATTCAAGCAGCGGCACGGGCTTTTGCGTTGGGTGTAAGCCGTGTTCGCCTCCATATTCAAGGACGTTTACAGGCCAATTTCTGAACCGCTGTGTATACGGTTTATCAAGACCGTGGTTATAAATGCCCCCGTCGCGCATCACTCTCTTTTTCCTCGTCACCGCTTGGATCGGCACAAGCCCTTGCGGGTTGTATGTGGCTGTCTTGCGATAGAATACGCATATCTCCTCGACCTTCCGCATTGGCTGATAGCGTGCGTATGCGAAGCCTGTCGAGTAAGGCTTAAGCCAATACCAGCTATACCGATATGCCTTGGAATTGCTGCCGATCAGCCTTGCCGAAAATGGTTGTACAGCGAATAATACCGCCGCGCCGTTCGGTTTCAGCACCCGATCATACTGCGCCCATAGCGCGTCATACGGTATTACGCAGTCCCATTTAGCGTCCGTGATGCCATACGGCAGATCGCACAGAATCATGTCGACCGAGCCGTCAGGGATCAAATCCATTACCGTCAGGCAGTCGCCGCAATAGATGCGTAACGCTTCTTCGTTTTGGTCTTTTTGCATTAAATCATTTCCCTCAACCTTCTTTCGTATTTGATGTCACTTGGCTGGCCACCGTGCTCCGCCGAGCCCACCATAGCGGTGGGAGCTCGGTTCAGGAGATCCATGTGCGAACATGAGCGCATTCACGCTCGGCGCAGCACGGTAGCGTCAACGGTAGCAAATCATTATCCCGATCCGCTTCCTGAGTGCCCTTATGCCGCTATGGGTCAGGCCGAACGTCGCAAAGGCTTGTCCCCATGGCGGTTGTAGCGCACACCGCCATGATCCGCGTACCCGCATTGGTACAACTCCGTTCATTGTTAGCTGCGTACTCATTGCTCTCCCTTCATATAGCAACCCCAAAATGTTTTGCTGTTCTTGCCAGAACGATGACCGAAAAGCGGCTTTTGTCCAATCGCTTTCCAAACTTTATCTGCGGCTATTTGAATCTCCGACCACTTAAAGATAAGTATTCCGTTCGGTTTTAACACCCTCATGCACTCTTCAAAGCCATCATGCAGCATTTGCGGCCAATCATCCGAAAGTTTGCCGTATTTTTTTACAAGCCAAGCTGTTTCTCCCGCTTGTTTCAAATGAGGCGGATCGAAAATCACCAAGTTGAAGCTTTCGTCCGGGAATGGTATCTTGGTAAAATCCCCTATAATATCAGGATCCACCGTCAGAGTTCTTTCGCTTAATCCATCGCCGGATTTCCAGATGCGTGTATCAAACTCACGCCGATTATCCATATAGATAGCAGCGGGGTGATGCTTATTAAACCAAATGGTTCTGCTGCCGCAGGTTGCATCAAGGATTTTCTTTTCACTCATTGCTTGCCCTCCTCTATCTCTTCCCTCCATTCATTTACGATACAATACTTGCAGCGATCGCAACTTAGGTCACAGTATTCGCATATGTCCGCACCATCGGCGTAAGCTTTGCGAATGATATTGCTAAAATCGGGGATGTTTGCTGGACGCGTTGGTGCTAAAAGCTCAAGTACTTTTGCGCAGATTTCTGCTGCTTGCCAGTCCCCAAATACGCAAACGTCACCCTCTACCTTGTAAGTATCAGAATTCATTAGTCCGACGGCAATGCTTCCTCCGTCCGGTGCCTCCTCGAATCTTCCCGGTTTCCGTTCAATAATATTTCCGTCTTTGTCCACCTTGTTGAACCCAACATATGCATGTCCTTTTGCAATAAAAATCATATTGATGCCTCCCCTCTGTTCCTCCTCGTCCACGATCTTCAAGCATTTGGTTGAAAAACCGCCTGACTTACCTTCCAAAAGAACGACTTCTTTTCCGCAGCACATAAACGGCTTTGAGCGCGTTACCCATACTCGTCCTTCGTATTTTTCTGCCTCCCGGCAGTTGACCATAATTACCTTTGTGCCTATTCTCATAATGCGTTCCTCCATTCAGTTTGTCCTGTTAATCAGGGCGAGACTGTCCCTGTACCCCGTTTCGAGATTCATCCAAAATTCATAAGATATTCCCCAAATACGTTGAAGCCTTATCGCTATACTTGGTGTAAGATCAACCTTGCCATCAATGAGATCGCTTGCAAGCTGTTCCGACATACCCATTAGCTTGGCGAATTCCTCAAGCGTTATCTTGCGAATTTCAAGCTGCTCCTTTATGGTTGCTCCCGGTGGAACCGCAATGATCTTATCGTTACTGGGGTACATTGTTGTTTTCCTCCTACTGATTCCGGCAAGTCAATGTTTACAATGATCGCCCTTGTCCATAAAACCTCAGAAATAAGTGCATCTTCCGCTCCGCATTCATCCTTGAACCTTACAGCGCTGATGCCATAATAATAATCGTCAACGGCGTATTCCCTAATCTTGACCTCTCCGAACGAGCCACGCCAACGACAGTACTCATCTCCTGCCACAATATCATTGTCCACCATCGGAACAACAGGCAGATCCGGGTTCTCCTGAATTAGCCTCAGCAGTTCTTCGAGATTCTGTTTTTCTCGTTCGGTAACCATGTTTTAAACCTCCTTATCATTAAAATGGTAGCCCAGAACAAATATCGCATTTGTCGCGATTTAAGATTGAATCGACAATTTGGTTCCTTGTATAATGATTATGATCCCTTGATTTGCCGCTTAATTGCTCACTACAGCATCAGCGGCTACTTTAGTTTTAACTGGTCAGCATCTGAGTTCGATACATGAACCTCCGCTTCACAGTCGCAGCGTTCGCAGGGATCGAGATTCGCTCCGCAATTATGGCAAGTGTTCAGCTTCATGCGGTTTTCCTCCTTACTTTTCTTGTGATCCAGTGCCGGAGATCGGCAATCGCGCATTTTGCCATCCCCCAGTAAAAAGGCATACCCCACAGCGCGCATTCGCCGCCGGGCAGCTCATTGCCACGAAATGCAATCGCATACGGGCGGCAGAGCTTGTACAATATGATGCCGATAATAAGGGCTGCGCCGTATTCTGCGATGGATTTACGAATCTTTTTCACGTTCATACTCGTCCCTCCGTTAAGCTCATCTTGCGCTTGCACTTGTGTTTGACGAGCGCATGCTAAATGGCACTGTGGATTTCCGGAGTAACGGATCGATTACTGAAAGAAAATCAAAACCGCATTCATTGACATATTTGCAATCGCAGCAAGGCTCTCCAAATTCGGCCGTTTTTCCGTCCCAAAATTGATGATAGAAGGTATTAATGTGCTGCACAGCACAGTCAATCGCTTTTTGATTCTTTGGCTTCATGGCGGCTTTCTCCTTTCGCGTCCTGCCGAACTTAACTGTTAGCTCCAACGATGGAAGCAGTGCTTTGATCTCCGTCGTTATCCATCAACCCAAGATACCGCAGGAACGGTATTCTCGGGATTTTGACCCTTTTGCCGTAAACAATGACCGGAAATCCAAGCTTTTCGGGACACTTCCGTGCTTGATGGCGGATATATGCCGGATCGGCTCCGATGAAGGATGCTGCCTGTTGTGCGTTAATGGTTATGTCCGTGCTGTTCAGCACCGCTTGCATACTACTGTTCATGTGTTATCTCCTTGCTGTAAATCTTTCGATATCGGGTCGAACAGTTTCAGTTCCAATCCGAGGCATGAGCATAAAAGGGTCAGTTCATCCATTTTCATGTCACCAATGTCTCTGAACGCCTCCCTGATTATGGTTATTGGGACGCTGGTCTTTTGTGGAATATAGATAAACCCAAAAGGCTTTCCCTGCTTCATTACGAGATCCCTCTCACAGTAGCTGCCCGGTGTTTCTTGATGCTCCTGATGAGCTGCGTATGTCCCTACGCTAATTGACACCGAGGATCTCGATAGTATAGGGTCGAGTATGGAGAGCCAATCAAAATTGCATTCCTTAACGTATTTGCATTTTGAGCATGGCTCTCCGAAGTCGGCCGGTTTACCGTCACAAAATTGGCGGTGGAAAGTCTTTATATGCTGCACAGCACAGTCGATTGCTTTTTGATCCATGTGTGTTTCCTTTCACATTGCTTAAAAAGTAGCTATCTCGTAACATACAGGAGCGCAGCCAATGCCATTACAAAGCTGCCGACCGACAGCGCTAAGGCTATACATGAGATAGTCTCTTTCCGATCGTGCATGGTGCCACCTTTTTCCTTTCCTATATCTTCAAAAGATATATATTTTGTTGACTTCTTGCAATTTTCGTGCTAACCTCAGCTTGGGATTATAGGAGGTCAGCTATCGTCAACTGCCGCAAACAGTTGGCGGGGATCGTTATACCCAAAAAGGTCTAACAGTTTGACAAGAACATCGTAGGATGGTTTGCGTTTGCCTGTTTCAATGAGCCGTACAGTTTCAGCGCACACACCTATTTGTTTGCTGATGTGTTCGCACGACCATCCGCGTTTTAATCGTTCTTGCCGCATCATAAGCGTCATTATTACCTCCTTTCCCTCATTGCCCAACTTAAAGTTGGTAGATGTATTCTAACAACTGAAAGTTGGAATGTCAAGGGGTGTTTTATGGATTTTAGAAAAAATTTTTCTGAACGTTTAGCCGCCATGAGAAAAGCCCATAACATTTCAATGGCAGCATTAGGAGATTACCTAAGCATTACCGATGAGGCAGTAAGACTTATGGAACGCGGCAAGCGTTCTCCCAGCTTTGAGGTTCTATGCGCCCTCGCTGACTACTTCAACGTTTCCATCGACTACCTCGTTGGTCGCTCAGACGATCCTTCGCGTCGATAGTAATTATTAGTACACCTTCTGTTATTTTCTTATTTCGTCCCTGTTTTGGGATGGGTTGAATAAAAAAATATTAGCTTTGATTATTGGATCAGTAATCCCAAGTATACAGCAGATGTCATCAATCTGCTGTGTATTAAAGCATGACCGACCGTTTAATTTTGCACTAAATGTATTTTTCGATACTCCTATAGCAGCGGCAACTTCACCATGCGTCATTCCGACCGTTGCGATAGCACCCGCAAGCATATTTTTATTCAGCATCTCAACCCCTCCATTCAGTCCCATTTGTGGGACAGCACGAGTTTATCATATGCGTTTTCAGATGTCAACCCTTATCTGGGACGATTTTAAAATATTTTTTAAAACCATATTGCTTTCTTGGGACGATTTTGCTATTATATGTGACATAAGGAGGCAAGTTATGAACGAACTCTCAGAAAGAATATCTTTAGCAATTAATAATGCTGGATTATCTTATGGCGAATTATCGAAGCTTTGCGGCATCTCAAAATCCGCACTACAACGTTATGCAACTGGTGAAACTGGAAAAATTCCTATAGATAGAATTGAGGCTATAGCCAAGGCAACAAACGTAACAGCAGCCTACCTTATGGGCTGGGATGAAAAGCCACGATCAAGGGGAGTGAAAATCAGTGTTTACTCCCGCGTTCCAGCTGGCATTCCGCTTGAAGTCATTGATGATATTGTGGACACCGAAGAAATTCCAGAAGAATGGACAAGCGGGGGACGTGAGTATTTCGCAACAATCGTTTGCGGTGATTCAATGTACCCGAAATACATTGAGGGCGATGTTATAATTGTCCGTAAGCAGCCTTCTTTCGAAAGTGGACAAGACTGCGTTGTGTATGTTAACGGATATGAGGCTACGTTAAAAAAGGTGATTAGGCTCAATGATGGCGGGATACGTCTTCAACCCTTCAACACCTCCTACCCGCCTAAAACCTATTATCCGGATGATGAACCTATAAGCATCGCAGGTGTAGTAGTGGAGATAAGACGTAAACCATAGGATTTGTATGTTTTTAACAGGCATAAGCCTGCTAACAAAGGAGGACAACATGAACCACAAAAGAATTCATCGTATCCAAGCTGCTTTACTCGCAGCCGCCATGCTTGCGCTCATGGGATGCAGCAATACTTCAATGGGAAAGCAGCCCAACGATGCCGTAACCGCATCGCCGACGTTGCCGGTTGAATCTTTTTCCCTTGCGCCTACACAAGATATTAATGTTCAACATTTCGACAGTCAGCAAGTGGCTTCAAGCATGAAAGTAACCGAGTACATGTTTGATGATTCCTTTGGAGATAAATGCGTTTGTCTTGCCATCGAAAACCCGACTTCTTTTGATGTAGAAATTGTTGTAAGCTTAAAATCATTTGATGAAGGTGGGAATATTCTTAATGCAAAAACATCGGTTCCAGATTTTGCTGCTTCGGGGCAGACAATTCTTAAAAGTTTCTCGCTAAAACAACCATTTGCTTCGATGGAATACGAAATTTCTGTGGCTGAGAGGAAGCTATCCCACTGCGCAATCGCTGGGTTAAGCTGGGAAAGCACAAAGGGTGCAAGCAGCGGCGCAATTGTCTCGGTAACAAACAATAATTCTTTTGCGGCTGAAAGCGTTTCCGTTAGTACGCTGTTCTTCAAAGATGGCGATCCGGTATACCTCTATTTAACTCAGTACTTTATGAATGCTGCCGGAGAGATACCAGCCGGAACAACGTGGACTGAAGAAGTTTATTGCTCCAAAGATTTTGATTCCGTTCAGGTTTTTTTGCAGGACAACTGTTATTTATACGGCGGTCTGTTCAATTGAATGTAGCACTTTGCAATCGAATAATAAAAATTTTACGCACATCTACCGATGATTCCTCGGCAGCTCAGACAGAAAAGGAGTATTGACATGGAACTTAATGAAAACTTGGTTTCCGATGCGGAAAGCGTTGGCGTTAAACAAATTCAAACTGCCGACAAAAGAACGATATGCAAATCAATCAAATCAGCACTAATGCTTAATTTGTTTGGTAATTTATTCCTCATCGGCGGAGCATTGCTTGTACTTATCGCATTGCTCTATAATTCGCCTGAACATTCTGAAATTATTTTATTTGTCGGAATCCCGGCCGCTGCCATCGGACTTATTCTGAAAATAATTCTATATGCGTTTGGCAAGGTCAAACTTAGCTACTCTTCTTCGGATGATGAAGCTATCCTTCATGCAGCACGCATTAAAGCTTGGGGAGAATCAATGAATTGCAAACGCGTTTGGCAGGTTATATCTGTGACCCACACGGATGACATAAAAAGAAATGCTGGCTCATCCGTAATCCTTACTCGGCGCAAAGTTAGCGCGACCGATAAAAAACCATATTATTTAGATACTGACTGTGATGTGCTTCGTATCAAACTGAATAATGGAACTCTCTGCTTTCTTCCTGATATGCTCCTTTGGATTCATGGGTTCGATGTTACCCCAATTTCATATCCGGATATTAAAGTTGCGTTTTCAATGGAATGCTTCACGGAAAAAGCACGGGTTCCGCGGGATGCCAAAGTAATAGGCGAAACATGGCGGTTCGTGAACAAAGACGGTTCGCGCGACCGACGCTTTAACAATAATTATTTAATGCCCACATGTCTCTACGGTAAATTGCTTATAACCTCAAAATCAGGTTTGAACGTTTATTTGCAGCTCTCAGATCGCACAAAAATTGATGCACTCAATGATTTTGCAAAAGTTACTAAAGAGCTTAACAAAAACGAACACGCTAAGTACTCATCTGATCATCTGCCGGGAAATTCTTGGCAGCTCAACGATAATAAAGCGGAAGTCAACTATACATGACATAAAAAGTAATTAGAAGGGGGTCTGCGTTATGTCAACTGTATTAACTGCCGGAACGGATGATGTCTCAATAGGTAATGGAGCAATGACTCGAACAAAGCGGGAGAGCAAAGGCAAAAGCCTTGTTGGTTTTCCGCCCGACTACACCGTTCTTGATTTAGAAACAACTGGTCTCGAACCTCAAACTAATTGCATAATCGAGGTTGCTGCTTTGCGTATCCGCAACAATGAGATAGTGGATTCGTTTTCAACGCTTGTAAAGCCGAACTGTAAAGTCAGCAAGACCATAACCAAATTAACCGGGATTACAAACAACATGGTGTCTGCTGCGCCGCCCCCGGAAGATGTTCTACCATCCGTGCGTGAATTTATAGGTGATGATGTCATTGTCGGTCATAACGTGAATTTCGATATAAACTTCTTGTATGACTGGTTTGAAATCATACTTAACGAGCCGTTTACAAACGACTTTGTTGATACGCTGCGGCTTTCAAGAAAGGTGCTTCCGGGACTGGAGCATCACCGTTTAACAGATATTGCATCAGCACTTGAAGTTCACCCATCCGGCTTCCATCGAGCCTTGGAGGATTGCCATACTACCTATAAATGTTTCCTTGCACTCCATGAGCGTGTTTGTGTCTCCGGGGATATAGATAAATTTACAGACAATTTCAAGAATAGTCAGAAAAACCAACATAAGATCGCAGTCGGAAAACCCGATTTTGATTCAGCGCACCTGCCAAGAACTTCATTTTCATCTCGCTATAAGTATAGCAACGTAAGCATTGATGGATATGGAGACTATTCGATTCTCGAACCAAACAAATTTTATTATAAAGTAGAACTCACTTGCGATGGTGAAATAGGAGATGAATCATTGCCCGTAAACATTATTGTCGATGGCGTTAAAGTCGGTCATCTTCCAAATAACCGATTGCAAGCAATGTGGCACGCCTATAATAGACGCGGCGAACGCGTGCTTGCTTCGGTTGACACTTTCGATCAATGCGCAACATTAGTTCTCGATTATCAAGAACGTTCCGCTGATGCCTACGTTAGGCTAATTGCTAAAGGCGTTGAACACGTCACTCTTGAGCTATCTGACTGTGATACCGAGAGTATAGAATTGAATCGTTATCGGGATAAGGACGAGCTTGATCTAGACTTTGATTTTTCAATCGACCGATACGTGATTACTGATTATACTTGCAATGTAGCGGTGTTTCCCAAGGCTGCTAATTCGTTCATCGATAGCGAAGATTCGTGTCGTGTCTTTATCAAAAGCTTAACAAAGGATTCAGACAATAAATACTCGCTTTTAGTGGATGTCTTCTTTGAAAAGCCCGTTGAAACCGTGGTTATGAAACCCCGAGTGGCTAACGCAGCCTATGATTCGACCGAAGCTGCCGGGCATGACGATAACTCGTATGATTCTGGTGATGCGGAAGAATCAACTGGGCTGACAATGATGATTGTAGTCGTAATTACCGTCATTATTTTATTCACGTACATATTTAGCCTTGGGAAATGATAAGCTTTGGGTTTGGTTCATGGAGGTGAATCATGTGGTATGCGTAAAATGCAAACAAGAAGTGCCTGACGGCAAATTTTGTATCAAATGCGGAACATGCCAATCGGTGTCGATTCAGCGAAGGCAGCGAACCCGGTCTAATGGCAGCGGTACCGCGTATAAGCGAGGCCGTACATGGACTGCGCAGGTTACAATCGGATGGAAAACCGATGAAAAAGCTCAAAAGTTGGTTCCGGTAAGAAAAGCAAAAGGCGGCTTCAAAACAAAGCGGGAGGCTCTCGAGTACTGCGTTGAACTAAGAAGCAACATGGGCGTTGTTAGAAGAGATGCCACCTTAGCAAAGCTATGGTCAATCTACGAGCAAACAAAGCTTTCAAAACTTAGTCAATCAAAGCAGACTTCATATAGAATCGCATATCGCAAGCTTGGCGATCTGGCGTATGCGAAAATTGAAAATATCGACATCGGAATGTTGCAGGGACTGGTTGAAGGGCGAAGTTACTATGAAGCGAAGGACATTAAGATACTGCTTTCGCACTTGTACAAAATCGCTTGCGCTCAACAGGATGTAGCTACAAACCTCGCTCAGTACATCGAGCTGCCGGAACTTATCGAATCAGAGCAAACACCCTTTAGTGACGATGAGCTTAAGGCCTTGTGGGGCGGATATGATGCAGGCGACACATGGGTTGGCTACATACTGCTAATGATCTACAGCGGCATGATGCCAGGTGAACTTCTCAAGTGCGAAAAAAGCATGATCGATCTTCCCAACAATCAAATTATTGGCTGCGGCATCAAGACCGCCGAAAGAAAAGCCCAGCCCATCGTTATTGCGGATTTCATTGTACCGGTGGTCGAATCCCTGTTGAGTCTCGCTAAAGGCAAGAAGCTTATCTCGATAAACAAGGACAGATTCTATCAAAGGTACTATGAAACGCTTGAGAGATACGGCTGTCGCAAGCTTCCGCCCTATTCTTGCCGGCACACAACCGCGACCGCACTTGCTATCGGCAGTAATATTGCACCATCCATCATTCAACGCATAATGCGTCATGCGAAGATAACAACAACCCAGCGTTATATTCATCCTGATAGCTCGGACAGTGTAGCAGCGATCAATACGCTGAATCCGCATATCCGACCTGTTGAGCTTCCTGCACAAAGGATAAAGATGCCGCAGTGAGTGCGACAATTTTGTAGGCATCACTGTAGGCACCTAAAATAAAGCGATGTAGGCACCAATGTAAGCAGTAGAACAAGTTTTTATAAAATTCTATCTATGTTTTTCTAATTTGTAATCGGGCTTGCTTGTTTGGGCTGAAATAAAAAAAGTCCCGAAAACTCAATGATTTTCGGGACTTTGGCGGAGAAGGAGGGATTT
>JAFLSU010000041.1 GCA_022510765.1 Christensenellaceae bacterium | reverse complement strand
GAGCATGCGGCTGTTAACCGCAGTGTCGTTGGTTCGAGTCCAACAGGGGGAGCCAAAGAAGCATCCATGGAAATGGATGCTTTTTGTTATACATGTCCCACTAAATGATATTGCCATTAGTAATATAAAAATAATGATTGACAGGCTTGCGTGAATTGGTTATACTACTCAACGTATAGGCTGTGAAGCGGATAATTTGAAAGGAATACACCTTAAGAGAGCTGTTGGTTGGTGCAAAACGGCGGAAAACCTTTCAAAACTCACCGTGGAGCTCCCGTTATGAAAGCATTGTACGCAAGTATTGGGTGCTTTGTTAGTAGTTGCGGGCGTATTCCTGCGTTAAAGGCTATGAGTGGTCAAGGCATATTTAAGAAACGCTTGTACATTGCAAGAGCTATTTATGCTATGGTGTTCGTGCATTTTTGAAGATCATGCCTTTTCAACCGGAGTGGTACCGCGTAGGACTCTTGCCTTCGTCTTCGGAAACAGTAATCTTGATTACTGTCATGAAGCGAGGGTTATTTATTTGCAATCAACCGAAAGGAGTTTCAATTTATGAGTGAACGCTATGAACATCTGCCTATAGAGAGCAAATGGCAGAAGGTATGGGAGGACACACATTGCTTTGAGGCGAAAAACGATTATAGCTTGCCCAAATACTATGCGCTTATCGAGTTCCCATTTCCGAGCGGAGCGGGCCTGCACGTCGGACATCCGCGCAGCAATACCGCACTCGATATAATAAGCCGCAAGCGCCGCATGGAGGGCTATAATGTGCTGTTCCCTATGGGGTACGACAGCTTTGGCCTGCCGACCGAGAATTACGCTATAAAGACAGGGGAACATCCCGCAAAGGTCACCGAGCGCAATATGCAGGTTTTTCGCAATCAGCTCAAGATGCTTGGTTTTTCCTTCGATTATTCAAGGGAGGTATACACTTCCGATCCCGAATACTATCGTTGGACGCAGTGGATATTTCTTAAACTTTTTGAAAAGGGGCTTGCGTATAAGGCGGAGCTACCGATAAACTTCTGTACCTCATGCAAGGTGGGGCTTGCAAACGAGGAGGTCGTAGACGGCACTTGTGAGCGCTGCGGCGCGCCCGTTGTGCGTATGGTACGCAGCCAATGGATGCTTAAAATAACCGAGTATGCCGACAGGCTGATCGACGATCTCGACACCGTTGACTTCATTGACCGTGTCAAGACTTCTCAGAAGAATTGGATAGGCAGGAGCACGGGAGCCGAGGTAGTGTTCAAGATCGAAGGCTACAATGAGGGCTTGCGCATCTACACGACGCGCCCGGATACGCTTTTCGGCGCTACCTATATGGTAGTCGCGCCCGAGCATCCGATAGTCAACGCGCTGGCGGACAGGATCAAAAACCTTGATGCCGTTCATGAATACCAACAGCAGGCCGCGCGAAAGAGCGATTTTGAGCGTGCTGAGCTTGCGAAGGATAAGACGGGCGTACCGCTTGAGGGGCTGACCGCTATCAATCCCGCGACAGGCAATCCGATACCCATTTGGATCTCCGATTATGTACTCATGGGCTACGGAACAGGAGCTATAATGGCTGTTCCCGCTCATGACACGAGGGACTATGAATTTGCGAAAACCATGGGACTGCCCATCATAGAAGTGGTTTCGGGAGGCGATATTGAGAAGGAAGCGTTTACCGACTGCGAAACGGGCATACTCGTGAACTCGGGATTCCTGAACGGAATGCAGGTAGATGATGCTAAAAAGGCTATGATAGAATGGCTTGAAAAAGAGGGCATCGGCAAGAAGAAGACCAATTTCAAGCTGCGTGACTGGCTTTTTAGCCGTCAGCGTTATTGGGGCGAGCCCATACCCCTCGTTTACTGCGAACATTGCGGATGGGTGCCGATTCCGGAGGATCAGCTGCCGCTCCGTCTGCCGGAAATTGACGATTTCCGTCCGTCCGACGATGGTTCATCCGCTCTCGCCCGAGCGACCGACTGGATTCATACCACCTGCCCCAAATGCGGCGCACCGGCCGAGAGGGAGATAGACACGATGCCTAACTGGGCAGGGTCGAGCTGGTACTATATGCGATACTGCGATCCGCATAATGATAAGGTATTGGCCGACAGAAAAGCGCTGGATTATTGGCTGCCCGTCGATTGGTACAATGGAGGTATGGAGCATACGACGCTGCATCTGCTGTATTCACGCTTCTGGCATAAGTTCCTGTATGATATTGGCGTTGTCGGCTGTCCTGAGCCTTATAAAAAGCGCACGAGCCACGGCATGATCCTTGCCGAGGATGGCAGGAAGATGAGCAAGTCCTTCGGCAATGTTATAAATCCCGATGATCTCGTCAAGGAGTACGGCGCGGATACGGTTCGCGCATACGAGATGTTCATCGGCGCGTTCGATCAGACGATACCTTGGAGTACGGCGGGCGTTAAGGGCTGCCGCAGGTTCTTAGAGCGCGTATGGAGGCTTCAGGATATGATAGCGGATGTCGATTCCAATGAATGCCGTGACGGAATTCGCAAGGAACTGGCGGCATCGGTTCATGGCTGCATAAAGAAGGTGAGCGAGGACTTTGAGCGCATGAAGTTCAACACCGCGATCGCTGCGATGATGAGCCTTGTCAACGATTTTTACGCGAAGGGAGACGTTACGCGCGAGGAGCTGCATACGCTGCTGGTGCTTATGAACCCCGTTGCTCCGCATATTACCGAGGAGATGAACGAAATTATTGGCTATACGACCCCGATCTATGAAAGCAAGTGGCCTGTTTGCGATGAAAGCGCTCTTGTGAAGGATGAGATCGAGATCGCCGTTCAGATCAACGGAAAGGTTCGTGCCAAGATGAATATCCCGGTCGGAATGGAACAGGATGCGTTGAAAGAGCTGGTGCTGGATAATCCGGATGTCAAGCCTTGGATAGATGGTAAGAACGTCGTAAAACTTATTGCGATAAGAAACATTGTTAATGTTGTTGTAAAATAAGATTTACTTTTCGACCCGTCTGCCATGCGGTGGATGGGTCGAAAACCATATGATGAAAGCGGGGAAAGTCAATGAGAAGCATAAAGCCAGGCAGAGGGCCGTCGATGATGGGTGCGTTCGTGAGTCTAATAATCGTTCTGTTTGGAATCGTATGGACGGTGGCGGCAATTAGCGTCGGTGGCTGGTTCTTTGCGGTGTTCGGCGTTCTGTTTGTTCTTGCAGCCATAGCCTTGACGGTGTACAATTTTAAAAATGCAACAAGCGAAAACCGCTATTCCGAATACGATATTGCCGATGATGATGGGGATGTCGATCCGCTTAATGTTCGTTACGGCTCGCAAGATCGGTATGATATGAGTACAGTCAGACAGCGTTTAAGTTCGAGTATGAACACAAGCGAATACTGCCCATACTGCGGCAATCCAGTTTCGGAGGAGTATGAATTCTGCAATAAATGCGGCAGGAGGCTACCATAGCATTGAATCGCCTCAAGTTCTTTGTTTAATATGCAACTTTTTGCAGCAAATTATTGCAGATTCTTGCGGTAGAATTCTACAGGCAGCTTAAAGACTAAAATCAGCTTCCGCTACCTACGGCGTAAATGGCGGGGCGCATTTTATATTCGGTTTTGCAAATTGATTTTCTGCGTACTTTCTCGCCGTCTTTGTAATAAACTTTATATGTTTCAAATACTTTTCCCTCCGCTGCATCCTCCACAAGCTCGCACGCGCCCGAGGGCAGCTCGGGGTCGGTCGTGAACTTGGGTTTTGAAGGGGGAATTGTTTCGCGCAGGACGCTTTCCACATCTATATAATCAAAATCGCGGTCATTGCGGCGACCGTATATCTCGCAATGCAGTTCGGTCTCATTTTCTATCCACATAAACACATAGATGTCCGAATCGGTGTTGTTGCGCCAAACGAAATCAAGGCTGTTGCCGCTGATGGCGGCATCGGTTCCACCTGGGACATAGTTCACCATGCGTGAATGTCCGCTGCGATATTGAACCTGAAGCTCCGTGCGCAATACGGCGTTGTACAGGGTGGAGCTTACCTGACAGATTCCTCCGCCAAACTGATCTTCGGTATCCTTGCCGCCGTTTATGAACGCTGTCGCAGGCTTCCATCCGTTTTCCTCGCTCCGTTCGCCGAGAATCTCATTGCACGAGAAACTGTCACCAGGGGCAGTTTTGTATCCGTTGATGAGGTTTGCCGCCTTTTCGATGTTGAACGCACGGTTCGAAGCGGATTCGCCCCATATCGAAAAGCTTGTAGCGAAGGAACTTAGCAGCTTCGGCAGCAAGTCTTCTGGAGCATCTGCGGGTTCACCGTCATATTTAATTGTAATCATCGGAAGCGTGATTTCCGTTTGACCATCGTTGATTAGCTCAATCAGAGTTTCCGTATCGAGCTGACTGCCATCCCTGGGCGGGAGCAGCTTGAAGCGGCCTTCGTTCGCTGCTTTATCATGCTCGGTAATTACTTCCAATTCGTAGGCAGCAGGGGGGACGTACAGCATTTGCGCCAGCTCACTGCTCCAAGTATTTAGAGCGACTTCATTGAAGCTTAGCCGAACCCCATAATCTCCCGTGCCGTCTGTAAGCGCACAGGCAAGCACCGCTTCCAAATCGTTCTCAACTGGCACCTCATTTTGCGTCAGCATGATGTCAGAAGAATTGCTCTCTGCACCGTGCAGCACGCAGCAGTACGAGGCGGTTCTTTCGGATATTGCCGGCTCAAGCAGCTTGTATGCGTCTTCGAGAGCCATTCCGCCCACATCGAACCCATCTACGAAGGTTTGCGGTTCAAACCGCTGATGCGCTAAATCCTCGGAGGGCAGGGGCGTTTCATCCGTATTTGACGTTCCGTTGTTGCACCCCCAAAAAGTTAATCCCAACGAGAAAAGAAGCACGATGAGGATGGGGCGATTGCAAAATTTTGACACCATATATTTGAAAAAACTTTTCATCGGGAATCCTTTCGCTGTAGTTTCGGGTTTAACTATCCTTAAGATTTAGTATGTATCGAAAATGCAAATTCATGCTTGAAAAATAAAAATTTGAACTATCGAATTTGCCGCCGCAAAGCGAATTTACTTGAAACGCATTTCAGGATGTTTCAATTACTAGATAAGCATGTATGATAATATAGCGGAATGTGACATTGCAGAGACAATAGAAAAATCCACCACAAAAGGGATGGATCCTCTTACAACTTATCGGATCGTCAGCACGAACACACGGTCTTCGCATATCTCTATGTACGCCTCACGGTTCGCATAACGCACCAATGATAGCGTAGGTATCGGCAACTCTTTTTACAATTACCGCAACGGCGTGATTAGCACAATAATCGAAGTTTGTTTCGAGTTTATTCGCAATGAATCGATCAGCAGATTGGACTCAACATCCATTATCCCATTATTCCATTATTCCATCATCTATGCAAAGGTCGTCTTTGATGCAATCTGATTATCCCTATACCTTTTGATTTTGTCCCCTACACTGTTTGATTTTTCTCTCAGATGGTGTTCGAGTTTGGAAAGTCATTGAGAAGTATATTGGAATTATTCATGTTTCTTAGGTATAATAAGGTCATCAAACAAATTGCTATGGGGTGAGATATGCTTTTATATAAATACAGGGATATATCTGGAGCAGGTTTCAAGAATACGCAAGATATATTTATTAACCAAAAACTGTATTTACCTGTTCTGGGATCATTAAATGATCCTAAAGAATCAATTGCGGAAATACAAATCGACAATCAATATAAAACATATGGAAATCTGCTTGAAGAAAGAAATAGAAAAGAAGACACAAGGGTCTTTTCACTATCAGAAACCAATCGTTCGGCTTTGATGTGGTCACATTATGCAGCATCACATACAGGAATCTGTATTGCTTTCGATTTTTCAGATTGGCAAGATACAGAGTCTGTTGTTCTAAAAAAAGTCTGTTATGTTGACACTCCCGTGAAAATGTCACATTCTTCATTAAGCGACTATGACAAATATGCAATATATAAGGAGTCATCATGGGCATATGAAAAAGAATGGCGTTTTATTAGTCGTCATGACTCTTTTTTACATATTGGTCCTAATACAATCAAAACAATTTTTCTTGGGGCAAAGCTTGATGAAGCATCTTTACGTTGGGTTGAATACTGGAGGGATGTATACAATCCAACTATAGAGATACGTAAAATGCATTTTGTTACTTGTTCATATGAATTATACGATGAAACAGAATTAGGAGACAAAGTTGTACGAATGTAAGCTAACTTTATCTCCCTAGTGATGAAAACTATTTTGTTTATAGATAATCCTCTGTGGTATTAAAACCGCAGGGGATTTATGCTCTGAATAGCCATCTGCCTCTGAGCCATATCGAAAACGGTGGGATGCTCTGAAGTTCACAATCAAATGCTTCCTAAATACAAGCCAAGCTATTCTTCGCGATGGTCCATTTGGACAGCATTTGAGATAAAAACTTAAAACACTGCGGGGGTGTGCGTCATGGAGGTGTTTTGTTGAGTAGAAGAACCCATCACTGCGACGCGTGAATATATTTATTTCACATTAAATGCAGTCACTATTTTTTGACCCGATCGCGTGATACTAATTTGTTACTAATTGCCCTGTTTTTCTACGGTTTAGTAACGCTTTGTATTTTGAACAATCTTGAAAATACAAGTATTTTCAGCGCTTTAAATCATGGTAGATTTATGATACAATAACCTAATGTGGCGAGGAATCTTAAAATAGAGCATTCATACATGCGTATTGCGCTTGAAGAAGCACAGCTTGCATACGACGAGGGCGAAGTCCCGGTAGGCGCAGTAGTCGTTTGTGAAGATCGAGTGGTTGCACGAGCGCATAACCGTATCGAACAGCTTCACGATGCGTCCGCTCACGCAGAGCTGCTTGCATTGCGTTCTGCGGCAGCCGAACTTAATACATGGAGGCTTACCGACTGCGTAATATATGTTACGCTCGAACCGTGCGCCATGTGCATGGGAGCAATGCTGAACTTTAGGGTAGGTGCAATCGCTTTCGGCGCATTTGATGAAACGGCAGGATGCTGCATTTCAAAATGTGAACTTTCGAACGGCATCACCAATATAACCATACCATATTCGGGTGGCATAATGGCTGAAGAATGTTCCAATATCATAAAGAATTTTTTTGAAAGAAGGCGTGTATGTCAATGAATGATACCGTAAAGACCACGATATCCCATGCTCGATGTGAGCGTGCCGATATAAAAAACTAACGGAGGTAACTCATGCAAAGAACACTCAAAAGCATTCTGTGTATCGTTCTGGTGGCAGCAATGGTGTTTGCGGCATTCGGATTTGTCGGTGCGAATCATACCGTCATAAATTTGTCCGCAAACAGCTCGGTTCGTGAAAAGATAAGCGGCGATAAAGCTGTGGACGAACACGAGATCGTACCAATTATCGTTAAGCTTTCGGACAAACCCGTCCTCGCGGTCACGAAGCTTGACGGCGTTAAGTCGCTGGATGTGAGAAATGACCTGATCGCAAAGCAGAATAAGGTCATTGCACAGATCAGCGAAAACCTGATGAAGGGTGCAGCGTTGGATTTGTCCTATCATTACACTCTTCTCTTTAACGGTTTTTCCTTCCGCGGAGAGTACGGTCTTATTGAGAAGATCAAGGGCATTGACGGAGTAGCTGATTGCTACCGCAGCAATGTCTACGAGCTCCCTGAGGAGATCAAGTCCGACGATCCCACAAAGCTCAACTCGAGCGTCGGCTGGATAAACGCCGATGATATGTGGGCGCTTGGCTATACGGGACAGGGTCAGACCATCGCGGTCATCGATACCGGTATCAAAAAGACCCACAGCAATTTCGCAACCGCGCCCGAGCAGCCGCATTTTGACGCTGCGGGACTTCAGAGCATACTCGATCAATACGAGCTCTGCGCTGAGGAGCTTTACAGCGGCACCCTTACCGGTTCAAATCTCTATTACAGCGCAAAAATTCCCTTTACATTTAACTATGTAACCGGAACGACCGATGTTTCGCACTCAAGTGCGGGCAGCGATCATGGAACCCATGTTTCTTCCATCGCCGCAGGTAACGACAGCACTGTACGCGGCGTTGCGTATAATGCTCAGATCATTTCCATGCAGGTGTTCCAAGGCGGTGGCGCGGCATGGAGCACCATACTTGCCGCTCTTGAAGACTGCGCATATCTCCATGTTGACTCTATCAACATGAGCCTTGGCTCGGATTGCGGCTTCACCGAGGGCGATGCCGATATGGAAGAAGTCTTTGGTCTTCTTGCGCAGGAAGGAGTCAATGTCGCTATAGCGGCAGGCAACAGCACATATGCGGGTACAGGCAATAATTTCAGCGGCAGAAATCCGACATTCAACATGGATAATGGCGTTGTTTCAACTCCTGGAACCATGCTGAGTGCGCTCTGTATCGCATCCAGCGATAATTCGCAGTCTTGCTCTGTTTCCAGTTTCAGCAGCTGGGGAACCACTTCCAATCTGTGCATTAAGCCCGAGCTGATGGCTCCGGGCGGAAACATCTATGCGGCGACGGATTCCAGCTATTCATTTTCAAACTACGGCACCAAGAGCGGTACTTCCATGGCCACACCGCATATTGCTGGTTCCATGGCACTTGTTAATCAGTATGTAAATGCGCAGTTCCCGAATCTCACCGAAGCACAGCGCGTTGAGATGGTCAATACGCTCCTCATGTCCACCGCTGTACCGTCGAGGACTTCTTCCACTCCGTATTCCCCGCGTCAGCAGGGCGCAGGTGAGGCGGATCTCGTTGCGGCGGTAACCACCAAGGCTTACCTTGAAGTGGCAGGAAGCACTCGTCCTAAGCTCGAAATCGGCGATGATGATGAGCGTACCGGTATCTTTACGCTTACCTTTGATGTTGTCAATTTCGGCAATACTGCTCTTACTTATACCGTAAACACCACCGTCCTTACGGAAAACACCGGAAATATGACGGTCAGTGGACAGACTGTGGCGTACATGATGGGCAGTCCGCTCAATATCACTAATAACGTCACCGTTACGCAGCCAGGCTCGATCACCGTTCCCGCGCATGGCAGGACGACGGTAACTGTCACCATCGATGTCAACCCCTATGCGGCAACTCTTAACGAGAAGTTCATAAACGGCGCATACATCGAAGGTTTTGTCAACCTTGACGGCGAGGTCGATCTCTGCATCCCGTATCTCGGTTTCTACGGCGATTGGGAATATGCGAGCGTACTTGACAGGGAATTCTACTATGATTCGCTCCTTGGCACCAGTGCCACCGATTGGCCCAAGGCTTGGGGTGTCAATACCGCAGGTTCTTCCATCAGCAGCAGCAATTACATCGAATTCGGTATGAATCCGTTTGCAACTACAACCGATTTCCTGCTTGATCGCTCGAGCATCAGCCCGAACGGCGACGGAAAGATGGACGCTGTCGATACCGCATACCATTATCTGCTTAGGAACTGCGAGTACTTTGAGTACTCCATCGTTGATGCGGTGACGGGTGAAGAATACTACAACTACCGTGTCGATTGGGCTCGCAAGAATTTCGAGAGCAGCTTCTATAACGCCAACGTTCCCTTCGGATACTACGATGAGGAATTACCGAATTGGGATGGCGGAAATCTGCCCAACGGCACTACCGTAATCCTTAAGATGACGGGCTATATGCACTCCTATGATGAGTTCGATCCCGAGGCAAACGAGAATGCGTCATGGGAGATCCCAATCACTATCGATAACGAAGAGCCAGAAGTCGTCTATTGGAACCTCCAGGGTGGACAGCTCCTGCTCTATGTACAGGATAACCATTATACTTCTTACGTTGGCGTATACTCTGACTCTGCTTGCACCAGCCTCATCGCCGAAGAGGTCGTAGAAGAGCATTCAAGAGGCGCACTCTCCATGCTCTCCTTCGATGTCGGAAATCGCGATCAGGTATATGTAAAGGTCGGAGACTACGCATACAACTTTGTTACGCAGGCCATTTCCGGCGAGGGCGGTTCGCTTGAACCTGTCGAACTCCAGGGCATCAGCTTTGAACAGTCGGCAATTGAAACGTATGAAGGCGCTTCCGCAATACTGAATATCGTGAGGGAACCTGCTAATGCAAATAACTTTGAAGTTGTTTGGACGAGCGGAGATCCCAACATTGCGACCGTCAACGGCGGTATCCTCAAGGCGACCGTACACGGCGTTTCCGAGGGTACGACAACCATTACGGCGACTGCAACCGATAAAGCGACCGGCAGGGTATTCAGTGCAAGCGTTACGGTCAACGTTCTCGATTATCCCACGGTAAGTGAAGCTCTGAATGTATCGGGAGGCAACATTATCTTCGACACCTCCGGAACATATGCCTGGAGTGTTGATATGGATACCTACGCGGGACGCGTTGCAGCAAAGAGCGGCAATCAAGGCGCATCAAGCAGCTCATCCGAAATCTCAACAAACAGCATGATCCTTGAAGCGGGGGATTCACTTACTTTCGAATGGAGCGTTTCAAGCGAGCGGAACTACGATAAGCTCAAGTTCTATGTGAATGGAACCTTGATAACCGATATAAACGGTGATGTCTCATGGTCCACATACACTTACAATGTAACCTCCAACGGCAGTTACACCTTTAAGTGGGCATACGAAAAGGACGGTTCCGTAAATACCGATATGGACACGGGCTGGCTGGATAATGTTGAACTCCATCTCGTGAATGCACCCGATCCAGATTACACTTTGGGTGATATTGACGATAATGGACAGATCAACATCCAGGATGCGGTTCTTGCGCTGCGTTATTCAATGGGATTAACGGATCTTACGGATATCCAGTTGCTTGCCGCGGATGTAAATTGCGACGGCTATGTAAACATACAGGACGCATTGCTCATTCTTCGCAAAGCGATGGGGCTGCTGGATCAGTTCTGATGCCGCATTACAGAAGAGCAATGTAAAAATTATTAAATGCAGCAAGGGTGTCGCAGGAATGCGGCACCCTTGCTGTGCAACGGTATTCGGCAAATCAGGTAAATAAAAAACCACCTCAAAGAGGTGATTTTTATGGCAACAAACGCAATTTTTGATACGGGTTGCACTCGGTTGCATTTGGGTTGCATTTGCTGTTTTAGGTTGCATAGGGTTGCAACCGCAGAAAAATGCAATCATACCGACAAACTGGAATTTAACGAAATTTTTCCAGTCTGAATAACTGCTCTTCATCAACTACATTGATACCATTCTTATAGTCGTAACCCATTTTCCTATAAAACTCGCAAGCTGTAATGGAGGCTGGTATCTCTATTCGTTTAGCTCGCAAAAAGAATTCATCGCTTTCCAGTGTCTCGATGATTTTTCTGCCGATTCCCTTTCCCTGATATTCAGGCAAAACAAAT
>JAFLSU010000040.1 GCA_022510765.1 Christensenellaceae bacterium | reverse complement strand
TATCTTGTCCTCGATACCGTAACCAAGGAACCAACGGTATGCCATGTTGACCTTTACTTCCTCGACGAGCCGTGATTCGCTCCTAATGCCGTAAAGGTAGTCGATGAACAGCATCTTGAACATTATCACCGGTTCTATCGCCGGTCTTCCGTTATCCTCGCAGTAATACGGTCTGCATAGCTCGTTGATGAAAGTGAAATCTATGTGCTTGTCTATCTTCCTTAAAAGGTGATCCTGCGGCACGAGATCCTCTATGCAAACAAGTTCCATCCTGCCCTGTCGATTATTTGTTGTTCTCAGCTTTTCCCTTTTGTTCCTTTGATTTTTTCTGCTTCTATTATACCATATTTCGCTCCGCTCTTCCACTTCCTTGCGCAAAAATTGACCACTGACTTGTCTTTGTCAGTGGTCTGAGGGCATCGCTGTCGCGATGCCCTTCATTTGTTCATTCCGTGATTGTAATTCTAACATCACCGCTCGTGGTTCTTATTTCGCATTTGCCGCCGGAGGTCGAGTCGGGAACGCGAATATCTCCGCTCGACGTATGCGTTATAAATATCTTTTCCGTAAGGAGCGAGCCTGAAACATCCCCGCTTATGGTCTTTATCAAAAGCGAATCGGCATCGCACTCCGTAAGCATCACATCCCCGCTCGTGCTTTCGATATGAATGTTTCCTGAAGCGTAAAGCCTTGAAAAACGCAAGTCCCCACTCGTGCTTTCAACATCAGCGTTTCTGCATTCCATATCGGTAAAAGTTATATTTCCGCTCACGGTTTCCGCTTCAATATTCGTTTCCGCCTTTATTGAATCAATGGCCACATTTCCGCTTATGGTACTGACTCTAAGCTGTACGGGATTTGCACCGCTAAGCTGCACCTCTCCGCTCACGGTCTTTGCGGATAGCTCATTTTTGGCGTCCGCCATGAATTTTACATTGCCGCTCGTATTGCGAATATCGGATTTGGCAAACGAAAATCCCGCTGGAATATCGATATTCCCTGCCACGTTCCTCACATAAAGCGAACCGTATTCATTCTGCGGCAGGTAAACTATCAGCTCCATTTTGCCCCAGTTTAGGTTTATGCCTATGCGCTCGTACCACTTGCGGTTATCGAACCTCTCGACCGAAAGCGTACCGCCGCGCACGGTGACGGAATGAGTGATCTTATCGCTCTCGTTGCATACGACTTTGCACAAACCATCCTCCGAAGGAAGCAGCCTTACATCGCATTCGACGCATTCGACGGATATATCGGTAAACGCATCATCTACCTGATATGTATTCGTTACATAGTTTATGGTGTTCAGTGCGGTAAAATCAGATTTCATGGCTATTAAAGCCCCTAAACCTATTAAAATACCGATTATAATTGCAGTGGCGGCGATGATTATCGCGACTTTCATTGAGGTTTTCATTTTACTCTCCCCTTTCTTACGAAGCAGTTCTTGATACCAAACAATAACTTTTTACCCAATAGAAAAATACCTTTTGCGATCCTGTTAAAGCCTAACAGCAGCAGGATCGCTGCTCCCACGCAGATAAGTCCTATTCCCATCAGCAGCGCGCCGGAAGCTGAATTGCCGGCGATCAGCAGCGCAAAACCGCCGAATATGCCCGATACCGCGGTCGCCGCAATCGAGATAACCACTCCGTACAATGATACTATGATCGACCAGAGCACGATATATATCGACAGAACTATGACTGCGGCGGAAATAACCAGCGGCAGCCATACGGGGGAGCCCAGTATCAAAAGAATGATCTCCCACGCCCGAAGGGAACGCTTTTGCTTCACCTTTGCGTTTACTATTCTAGTCAGCGGCGTTTCCATAAAAATCTGCGAAATGATTTCATCGATGGAACCCACTTTCTTTACGGCTTCCTCCTCGGTCAATCCGTCCTCGATGTGGTCGTCTATGATCTCGCTGTAATAATCAAGCGACCTTTCAATATCCTCCTTCGGCAGTCCCGACAGCCTGTCGCGAAGTATGGAAAGAAATTCATGCTTATTCATTGCCCGCATCCCCCCTGGTCACAAATTTGTAAATTGATAAGATTTCATTCCATTCCTCCTTGAAAGCATCAATGCGTCTTAATCCCAACGGAGTGATGTGATAATACTTTCGGAGCCTGCCGCTATGCTCGGCGGTTCGCACCGTCAGAAGCCCCGTTTTCTCCAAGCGTCTGAGGATCGGGTAAAGCGTTGATTCCGATATTTCCACATACGGCTTAATATCTTTAATGATTTGATAGCCATAGGAATCCTCTTCTTTGATGGCGGCAAGCACGCAGGCATCCAAAAGGCCGCGTTTTAATTGAATATCCATCCGATACCTCCCTTCATGCAATACTATGCCACACGTTGTATTGTTTTGTCAAGAGTTTTTTCGCTGTCCCAAGGATTCGGTAAAAAAGATGCTCAATACTAAGCTTTGGGTAAAGAAAAAGACCGAGCGCAGATTGCTTTTCATCACGCGAACGATCTTTTACGGACTTGCCTAGGACAGCTTCATATTGTTCAAGTCTTTTTCAGCATATTTTCAATATAATCATTGCTCTTTGCGGTCGCTTCCACCCATGCGGGCCTGAAGCCGCTGCGGATGGCATTCCTTACCGATTTCACGTTCGACCATGCCGCACAGTAAAACGGAACGCGTTCCCGTTCCAAGGCTTCTCTTGCAAGCCTGTTCGTGAGCGTTGACGCTATACCCTGCCTTCGGTACTCGGGAAGAACATCTATGCCGATCTGCCACATGGTGTCGCAATCGGCGGAGCATCCGGCTAATCCCACCAATCTACCCTTATCATAGGCGCCGACGGCCAGCACATCAAGCTGCTTCCGCTCCGCGCACAACGCGTTCTTCCATTCGGGTTTATATAAATCGGCAAATTCGGTAGGCTCCAGTATGCGAAGTTCAAATCCGCAGTATTGATTAAACCGATATACCTCATCGATATTCGGAAGGAAATAATCCGCCATGAAGCATATCCGCGCGTCAGCCCTTTCGAGCACCTTGTTCAGCGCATACAGTCCGGGCGTTTCAAAGCAGTTTTCTATATTCGGAACGCCGTCAATGAAAAGCTTTATGTCCGAAAGAAGCTCCGCCCGCCCCGTTGCAACTATGTTCGTACCATAGGATACGAGATCGCAGATGAGCGGCAGTTTAAGATACCGCCTTGCCTTTTCCGACTCGAGGGATTCATGAACGATGTTCTCTTTTGATAAAAAATCTTCCGGCTTGCAGTTGCAGTCATATGCGGACTGCCGCAGGGCGATTTCCAATATCTGTTGATCGTTCATTGGTTTATGGCGTTACCTCATCGGGTGCGGAGAGTGATTCGGGGGAAGAAGCATCAAGCTTTTTGAAATAATAGGTAAGGATCTCCTCGATGGCACCTGCGGAGGAGGAGCCGGAAAGTCCGTTCGGAATGCACACGCAGATAGCGATATCCGGATCGTCGTTGGGCGCGAACGCTACGAACCAGCTCGTGTTTTGTATGTCGATGGTGACGTTTCCGACCTGCGCTGAGCCGGTCTTGCCGCTGATCTTGCCTAAATAGCCCGCTTCCTCAAATTCCTTGCTGAACGCATCGCCTGCGGTACCGCCGTCCTCGGGCGACACAACGCCTGCCATGCCGGTGCGGATGGCTTCCCAATACTGACTCGGTGCTTCTATCTTATTGAATACGGTGGGTTCCACATCAAGCAGCGGCTCGCCGCTCGGGGAGGTTACGCTGTCAACAACGTGTACGTCATACACCGTCCCGCCGTTTGCTATGGCTGCCACATACCTTGCTGCGGCGATCGGCGTGACGAGCAGGATGCTCTGCCCGATCCCGGTACGGATGGTGAGGGTGGATTTCCACTGAATCTCATTGAGCACGGACATTATTTCAATGACCCAGCCGCGTGATCTGGAGATGCCGTCGGGAATGCCAAGTTCCTCGCTCAGGATAAGGCGCACGTCAGCACCCTTGCCCGTCAGGGAACCGTCCTGAAGCTGCATTATCCTTTCGGCACACGCTTTGATTGCTTCCTCGTCCGCTTCAACTCCCCTGACGTTCTGATAGCCCGTCAGCAGTTCGCAGAGCCTGCGGAAAACGAGCAGCGGCAGGCTGGTCGATTGGTTGTCATGCGGCTTGGTATTATCGTAGAGTGCAGCTTGACCGCCGATGGTGCCTGTGGATTCGCCCGTAAGCTCGACATTGGTTCTGCTCGAAAGCCCGAGCTTATCCGCCCAGTTTGCAAGCCTGTCGATGCCGAGCCTGCTTGCTATCTCGCAGAAATAGTAGTTGCAGGAATTCTTGAGCGCATCGGCAACCGTCTGGTCGCTATGCCTTTGCGGGTTACTCGTCCAGCATTTTACAGGGTTTTGTAAGATAAGTTCGCCCGTTTCGGTATCCCGAACATAATAGGGGGACTCGTCATCTATCGTCTCGCTGAGGGTCGTTACCCCCTCCATAAGCCCCGCAAAGCCCGTACACATCTTGAAGATCGAGCCGGGCGCGAGCTTCATCGAAATCGCTTTGTTGCGCGTCGGCGTGGTGTCGATAGCCTCATCGCTGCTATAGAGATACTCCGCCTGTTCCGGCGTTAGACCACGTATGAACCAGTTGGGATCGAAGGAGGGATAGGATGCGCTGGCAATGAGATCACCAGTTTTCACATCCAAAACCACTATCGCGCCGGTCTTTGCAAGCTTAATATCATCGTATTGGGCATAATCGTCATCATAATTGCCGTCGCCGTCCGGATCTATCTTTTTGAGCTGTTTTTCATGGATGCTCTCTATGATATGCTCGAGCGCGGCTTCGGCAACGGTCTGCATCCTTAAATCAATAGTAAGCGTAACATCGCTGCCGTCCGTTGCGGGCGTTTCCGATACGACCTCGATAACGGACTTATTTGCATTGGTGCGCAGGACTATTTTGCCGTGGTTCTGGGTCTTGCAGGCGGTGAGATAGTCCTCCATCGTGGCCTCTACGCCCGATACGCCGACGTAATCGTTATAATCGTAGCCGAGCTCGAGGTATTTATCGGCATTCTCCTCGGGCATCCGCTGGCAGTAGCCAAGGATATGCGCGGCGGTCTCACCATAGGGATATACGCGTATGGTGCTTTTTGCGGTCTGAACGCCCGGCAGGTTTTCCATCTCAAGCTGCGCAACGACCTCCATGCTGACGTCATAGGCGATGGTGATGGGCTTGTAGCTCTGATAATCGTTTAACAGCACCTCCTGACGGATGGAGATTATCTTCACCGCTTCGTCAAAGGGCAGCTCCTCGGGGATACCCCAGGATTTTCTGAGCCTTAAATAGGCATCCTCGGCGGAGATCCACTTGCTCATATCGTCCTTATACCTTTCAGGAATGACGAAGCCGCAGACATTGCAAAAGTTCTCATATCTTGCCTTGATGGTGCGCTCCGACTGGGAACCCCAATCGTAATACAGTTCGCCGTTCTCGTCCATGCGGATATACGATGTGTCGATGGTGCTTCCGCCGCCCTCGTTGATTATCCGTATGGCTTCAATAAGCGCATCGGTATATACCGTGCTGTCGTAATTGCTGCGGTTATCACCGTCACGCAGGAATTCCACGTTGTAACATGTCTCGTCATACGCAAGCACAAGGCCGTTGCGGTCGTATATCGTGCCGCGCTTTCCCTTTGTGACGATGGTGTTTGTAGCCTCGGCGTTCGCAGCCGTCGAATAGGTGTCGCCCTGCATCACGGTCAATGCGTATAGGCGTGAAAGCAGCAGGCCCAGCATCATGAAGAACACCACCGCAAGTATTATGAACCGAGCAAGCGGTCGCTTTTGAATTGTTTCAGGCAAAGCACACCTCCGCAGGAAATCAAAATAATTAAAGTTTTTATAGCCTTATTATACGGTCAGGCTTTCCCTTTTTCAAGTTTTTTGGGAAACTAAGCCCTCGATTCAATTTTAACATACTTTTTGAAAAAACCATTGTCGATATAGGCGCAGCGTTTAATTTTCAAAGCGACACATTTTTATAAAAAGAGGCTCCCTAAAGTACAAACATGACTTTGGAGATGCCCTCATTCAACGCCCAAAAGCTTTCTATATGAAAAACAATTTCTTATTGCATGGACATCATTTCATCATACAGCAGCTTCATTATACGCTTTTCAAGTCTCGATATATAGCTCTGAGAGATGCCGAGCAGGTCTGCCACCTGCTTTTGGGTGTACTCATGCTTTCCGTTCAGCCCAAAACGCAGCTCAACAATGCGCTTTTCCCGATCATTGAGCTTATTTAGAGCTAAATGAAGCAGCTCTTTGTCGACAGCGTCCTCGATATCCCTGCTGACGACATCCCCATCCGTGCCAAGCACGTCGGAGAGCAGCAGCTCGTTGCCATCCCAGTCCACATTGAGCGGCTCATCGAGACTCACCTCAAGCTTTAATCTACTGGTCTTGCGCAGGTACATGAGGATTTCGTTTTCGATGCAGCGGCTTGCATAGGTCGCGAGCTTTATGTTTTTATCCGCCCTAAAGGTATTCACCGCCTTGATGAGTCCAATCGCGCCTATGGAAATCAGGTCATCGATACAAACGCCCGTGTTCTCAAACTTTTTTGCAATGTAAACCACAAGGCGGAGGTTATGCTCGATAAGCAGGTTCTTTGCCGTCTCATCGCCCAAATTCAGCTTATTCGTCAGTTCCGTCTCCTGCTCCTTTGAAAGCGGCGGAGGCAGGGATTCGCCGGAGCTTATATAATAAACCCCGTTTCCATCGTTCAGCCGGCCGAGCAGCCGCGCAAGCAGGTTCCGTATCAGCTTCAGCATCGTTTTTCACTTTCCTTTCGGGGATATTTTTAGAAACTGCCGCAGTTATTAGCATTGGCGGCACCAGCGGGATCGCCGCTTCCGTAAATGCGATGTACGCGTCTACGCTGATCCCATTTAGCAATACGCGATCGGGCTTGAGCGCATATACGATGCTGCGCCCATTTGCCGTCAGCATGGGCACCGGCATCCCTATGGAAAGACCGGTCGGCATTCCTGCGGGAATGCCGGCGGGAATGTCTGCCATCCGTGCGGCATCTGCAAATTTCTTTTTGGGCAGCAGGATGACTGGCAGTCCGGTGAGCGGCTCCGTGAGCGTACAGCCCGTATCGACAAGCGCGGCGCATTCAATGTGCGTACCTCCGACATCGATAGCAAGCCGCACAAGGGACTCCTCCTTCACCCGACGCGCGAGTATTCGCCTTATCAATCCGGGCAGGCTCGATGCGACGGCTGCGCCAATTAAAGCGGTGCGAAGCGAAATTCCGCAGCGCACGATGCTGCCGTCGATGGAGCCGCCGCCTGCGAGTGCGATGATGAGTACGGCTCCGCCCACGGTGAACGCGGATAGAAATAACACCGCCGCGTTGTGCAGGTAACTTCGGAAACTGCGAAACGGCAGAGCCAACGCAAACAGCAGGCCGGAAACGAGCTTCATCGCTGGGGACAGCAGCATCGGAAGGAAGCCTGCGCCGACGGCGGCATAGCACGACCCGAGGAACGAAGCAGGCAGCGTCCGCTTGGCAGATACCCGCAAGGAGAGCATCGCCGCCGCCAGCCGCAGCATCAAGAGGTTCATCAGGAGGTTGTCGAGAAGGAACAGCTCAATATACATGGCGTTTCAACAACCGCGTGCTTGCACAAAATGTTAATTGAGCGCATGCGCACACCGTTATTCTTTTCCTTCGCTCCATGAAACCGGCCCCCCTCCCGTGATTCATATGTTAGCACGGCGGGTGACACTCAAAGGTCGAATCGGGGGCGAAAAAATCTAAAGAACCTGTCGGAATTCGGCTCATGCCATGCGATCAAAAGTTTGATTCCATACAGAATATATTCAACGTGCGCGATTCTTTCCGCACAGAGTAATACCCGCATACGGATGCCATTTCCGCCTCATTCACTTGCTTTTCTGCATATAATCCGGCATAATATGTGCAGAAACGGAGGGGAAATATGAAACCTGACGGATTTGGAATTTTCGTAAACGACATGGGCACACGGGGGAATAAAACAAATGGACTTGTTTGCAGACAATCAGATAATACTTAAGCCTTTGGATAAGGAGAACGCGACAGAGCTGTTTCCTTTATTTATGGCTGACATAGAGGAACTGTCCCGTTGGTTTCCTTTTGATGAAAGTTATACAGTAGAAAACGACTACGCTTATGTGGATGAGAAGACTCCTCCGTATGATGAGACATTTGTTGTTTTCTATCAAAACAATCCCTGCGGCAGAATTGGGATATATGATTATAACGAAGCAACAGGGGAAATTTATATTTATTACTGGATTGCCACGAAATACAGGAAAAGGCACATAGGTGCCCGTTCAATAAGGGAGGTTCTTGACTATTTAATGACAATAGGAATAAAAAGTGTGTTGTTCGATGTAAAGAAAGACAATCACGGAAGTATTGCTCTTATTAGGGCACTTGAGAATATAACTATTGTTTCTGAAGATAGCAAAACCTATATATACGCCTATACCCCGGAGCAAAACTGCTAAACTAACTCCGATTTGCCGGCATGAATAAATACCCTTGGCTGGTTTTTACATCGCCCTTTGCTGCATTAGGCAATAACATAGAATACTAAACCATTGACACTGTGCAATAAAAGCACCCATGCGGCGCATGGGTGCTTTGTGCGTGACAAGAGAGATTATTTGATTTCGATCTCTGCGCCAACCTCTTTGAAGGATGCTGCGATCTTCTCGGCTTCTTCCTTGGAGATGCCTTCCTTGAGGGTGCTGGGTGCGCCGTCAACGGCTTCCTTAGCTTCCTTAAGGCCGAGGCCGAGCTGCTCACGAACGACCTTGATGACCTTGATCTTCTGTGCTGCGTCGAAGCCCTTGAGGATTACGTCGAATTCGGTCTTTTCTTCGACTTCTTCAACTGCTGCTGCGGGGCCTGCTACTGCAACCGCGGTTGCTGCTGCGGATACGCCAAACTCTTCTTCGACCGCATGAACGAGGTCTGCAAGCTCGAGAACGGTAAGTGACTTAATATAATCGATAAATTCCTGCTTAGTCATTTTGGTTTTCCTCCAATAAATTTTTTGTTGTTAGTTTGTGCGACTTATTCGGCCGCTGCTTCGGTGGATCCGCCACCAAGCTTCTTTGCGAGCTGGTCGAGCGCAATGGCAAGACCGCTGATGGGGGACATCATGCTGCCCAACAGGCGAGCGATGAGAACCTCACGGGGAGGCAGATCGGCGAGCGCCTCAATGCCCTTTGCATCGGTAACGGTACCATCGACGATACCGCCCTTAATGGTGCACTTCTTGACTTTCTTAATGAAATCCTTAAGAATCTTAGCGGGTGCAACTGCGTCGTCGTAGCCGAAAGCGAATGCGGAAGGTCCCTTGAGCATCTCTTTGACGGAAGCATCGATTCCGACTTCATCGCATGCCCTTTCGACCATGGAGTTCTTGAGTACGATGTACTCGACTCCTGCCTTGCGCATCTCAACACGAAGATTTGTTACTTCATCTACAGTAAGTCCACGATAATCGAAGAACACGATGGACTGCGCCTTCTTTACGCGATCCGCGATCTCATGCACATGCTGCTCCTTCATCTGGATAATAGAAGCATTTGCCATGGAATATTCCTCCTTGTCACAGTTTCAAACAAATATCCCCCGACCATAGGACAGGGGATGAACATAGCTATAGCGTAAAGCATGAACTATCTTTTCACCTCGGCAGGAAATTAAGCCGTTGGAAGGTCAAGCCTTATCGGAAATCGACATTCCCAAGAATTAAGCCTCGCGGCACCTGCTGTCTATGGCGGATATTCATTTGCCGTAACATTATAACGGTACAAAGCCTTTGTGTCAACAAAAAAAACTTCGGATAAAAAATATATTTGCTGTTGTTAGATGTCCGACATCCATCCGTCATTGTCTGATTTGATATAAATCTTTAAAAATGGTATCATAACTTTATAAGAATATCTCCCGTGAAAGGAAACATTATGTTCGAGATCAACGGAAAATACAATACCGCAAAGGTTTTTGCTAATTGCGCGGACGAAAGTGCGATCGCACAGGTGCTGCTTTTATGCAATCAGGAGTTCACAAGCGGGAGCAGGATAAGGCTTATGCCGGATATACATGCGGGGGCGGGCTGCACTATAGGCACGACCATGACGATCACCGATAAAATCGTCCCAAATCTTGTGGGAGTTGATATTGGCTGCGGTATGGAAACGGTGAAACTTGTCGAAAAGGATATAGACTTTCGCAAGCTCGATATGCTTATCAGGGAGCGCATACCTTCCGGCTTCGATATCCGCAGAACCCCGCATCCGTATGCCTCGGAGGTCGACCTTAATGCGCTCAACTGCCGTAAGCATGTAAATTTGAACCGAGCGGAGCTGAGCATCGGTACGCTTGGCGGCGGCAATCATTTTATCGAGGTCGACAGGGATGAGGAAGGCTCGCTGTACCTGGTGGTTCATACCGGCAGCCGACACCTTGGCAAGGAAGCGGCGGAGCATTATCAGAACGAGGGTTATAGAACGCTCAACTCCTCAAGCGATGCGGATGTCGAAGCTCTCATTGCGGATTTAAGAGCGCAGGGAAAACAGCGTCAGATCGAGTCGGCCGTAAAGCAGCTAAGGAACACAAAGCGCACCTCGATTCCAAAGGAGCTATGCTATGTTGAAGGCGCGATGTTTGACAATTATATCGAGGACATGAGGATAATTCAGCGTTTCGCGGTGCTTAACAGGCAGGCGATCACGGATGAGATCCTTCGCGGCATGAAGCTCCATGAGGCGGACTGCTTCACCACCATACACAATTATATCGATACCGAGCGCATGATCCTTCGCAAGGGTGCCGTCTCAGCAAAGTCCGGCGAGCGGCTTCTCATACCAATAAACATGCAGGACGGATGCCTTATCTGCATTGGCAAGGGCAATGAGGACTGGAACGAATCGGCTCCGCACGGCGCGGGACGGCTGATGAGCAGAGCGGAGGCTCGAAACAGCTTTACTGTAAGCGAATTTGCGCGTCGGATGGAGGGAATTTATACTACTTCCGTGGGTAAGGACACCTTGGATGAATGCCCGATGGCATACAAGAGCATCGACAGCATCGTATCAAACATTGGCGATACCGTAAGCATCGAGCGAACGATCAAGCCAGTCTACAATTTCAAAGCGGGAGATGAAAGCAGACGAGGCACTTCGAAGAGCGGAAAGCGGTGAATTCGCGCTTTTTCGGTGCGCTGGGATCGGTTCAAATTCCTGCAAATCGGTAAGATGGGGTTCCTGGATACCCAACATAATTAATGTTGACAATTTTTGCATCGGGAATTATAATTGATTTAGAAACAAAAAAGTGCGGCAGTCGGAGGATGCTCATACCATCCACCGACCTGCATATGTGGGGAATCACATACACAGCGGATTAATCCGCGCGCACTAACCTAATTATACGTTCAAGCTTCCAGCTTTTCAAGCATTTCTTGAAATTCGGGGCTTCCGTGTGAGGTTTGCG
>JAFLSU010000004.1 GCA_022510765.1 Christensenellaceae bacterium | reverse complement strand
AAGAGCATCATTCAAGCACTCACCAGTTCTTGCCCTCGGGCAAGAACTGCCATTTTGGCGGACTTGCCGTCAAGCAGAGCACGGGGATACTCGTTCATCCACCGTTCTATTGTTATGGTACAATGGATAGGTAACAAAAAAGGAAGCAAAAAGGGAACCGATGTGGTATAGTTAATTTGACGAAAAACGACCACTAGAGAGAGGTTCCCTAAGATGAAGAATACCACAGAAGCACAATTTCGTCAACGGTTAATAAAGCAAGCAAAGAAGTATGGAGTGTTAAAGCGTAAATGATTGGTAACACCAAGCCCGGACAGATGCGGGCTTGGTGTTACCAATCATTTACGCTTTAACAAAGTGTTTACAAATTTGCCACTTTACACAATTGCCTAAAGCCAAAGTATGGTTTATAATGTACATATGGGGCATAACAAGAAAAAGATACAAAAAAAAATAAACTTTGCGAAGCACCGCAGATTTGCTTTTGCAGGTCTTGCCGCGCTACTTGTGATTTCGGTCGTTCTGATTCTCGGTTTTGAGCAAACGGGTGCTGCCCGCTATTTGCGGCTAAATCCTACGCCGGCACCTACGCCCACTGCTATACCTTCAAATACGGTTGTTATTAATGAAAGCACCCCCGATCCAATTATCGAATCGCAATCGCCCGAACCCACTCCGGTGGGCTATACAAAGACCTGTATCATCATCGATGGTCAGGTTCTTGCCGTGCTTGCAAGCAGGGAGGCCGCAGAGGAGCTAATAGACCATGCTGTCGCTCACTTCGAAGCGCAATGCGCCGCATTCGGGCTTATTTCCGAAATAAGTAATACGGTTGAATACCGCGCCGCATCCGATACGGACGAAATCACCAGCTACGACGACGCGTTTGCTCTGCTGACTGGGGCGCAAACGCCCGTAACGGTAATAAGCCGATGCAGCGTCATGGAAACCACTGTGGTGAAGCACGGCGTAAACACTATCCGCAGCGATGAATACTATGAAGGCACAATGTTCGTAAGCTCCTACGGCCGCGACGGAAAGAATATGCAGACGCTTGAATATACTTATGTGAATGGCGTATTGAGCGATACCTCCGTCCTCGACGAGGGGAATCTTTATCCTGCCGTAATGGAGGTCGTTATCGTTGGCACCAGGCCGATACCCAAAGGCGATACTCTTGGCGGCGAGTTCGAAAAATCGGATTGCCCAACTATCAATCGCAGTTTTCGTCAGCCGGTAATCGCCGATATTGTAAAATACTTTGGTTTTTACGATGGTGTTCTGCATAACGGCATTGATTATGACGCAAAGGAAAATACATCATGCAGTGCCTCGTGCGCCGGAACGGTTCGCTCGGTAATGGAGCGCGGCGCATACGGACTTACGGTCGATATAGATCATGGCGACGGCTTGATAACGCGCTATGCAGGGCTATCTTTTGCAAACGTATCTGTTGGCGATACGGTATCCATAGGTGATGAGATAGGTAAGGTCGGGAGCAATGGACTGCATTTCGAGATCATCCTCAACGGCAGACCTCGCAACCCGCGTATATATTTGCTCGGATAGTTTGATTTTACCAATAATATTGGGAGATTCAGACGGAATTAACACTGATAATATATCAAAATGTTTTCACGCGGTTGACGCTGTTGCAAAACATATGCTAAAATATTCCCGATTCAAGTATAGGAGGCCTGTATGGCATACTATGTAATCAATGGCGGAAGGCCTCTAAACGGTAGCGTTACGATAAGCGGTTCCAAGAATGCGGCACTGCCGATAATTTGTGCATCGGTGCTTGCAGGTGAACCGTGCAGAATAGAAAATCTTCCTGATATAGATGACGTGCGCCGCATTACCGAAATCATTGAAATGATGGGGGCTAAAATTGAGCGTCCCTGCGATGGAGTCATAGTTATCGATCCGAGAACCATCGAAAAGTATGCGGTAACAAATGAAATGGCGGCAAAGCTGCGCGCTTCCTATTATATGCTCGGCGCGCTGCTCGGAAGGTACGGTTATGCGGAGGTAGCTCAACCCGGAGGCTGTGCAATAGGCCAGCGTCCCATTGATTATCATATAAACGGAATGCGTGCGCTCGGCGCGACGGTGCAGAATCGAGGCGGAATCGTCACCGCGTCCTCCGATAAGCTTACCGAAGCGGATATTTATCTCGATATGGCGAGTGTCGGAGCGACTATCAACATAATGCTTGCCGCTTGTCGTGCCGAGGGGAGAACCGTCATCAACAACGCTGCACAGGAGCCGCATGTCGTGGATGTCGCAAACTTTCTGAACACGATGGGCGCAAGCATCCGAGGCGCGGGAACCAACGTCATACGCATCGAGGGACGAAAGAACCTTCATGGTTGCACATATGCGATCATTCCCGACCAGATCGAAGCTGGGACGTTCATGATCGCGGCAGCGGCGACCCAAGGCAATATAATCATCAACAATATCATCCCGACCCACCTTGAGGCGATTTCGGCAAAGCTTATGGAAAGCGGCATAGAAGTCATCACGGGCGACAGTGGAGCGGATTTCTATATGCAGATCATTGCAAACGACCGCCCCCGAGCAGTAAACATCAAAACACTGCCCTACCCCGGCTTCCCCACGGATCTTCAGCAGCCGATGACTGCGCTGCTCTCCATTGCGACCGGCGGCAGCAGTTTCGTTACGGAGAACTTGTTTGAGGACCGATTCAACCATGTGCGTGAGCTGAACCGCATGGGCGCAAAGGTCACGGTCAATGGACGGACTGCGGCGATACAGGGTGTTGACAGGCTCTACGGTGCCGAAATCTATGCCTCCGACCTTAGAGCCGGCGCAGCTATGATCGTTGCTGCGCTCATGGCGGAGGGAGTTAGCGTCGTTCGCAACATCCACTATATCGACAGGGGATACGAGAATATCGAACAAAAACTCCGTGCGCTCGGCGCGGACATAAAGCGAGTGGAGGAATAGGGTCTCCTCAATTTCATTAATAAGAGGTGTATATGAATTTTATCGAGGCAATCATTCTTGGACTAGTACAGGGCTTATGCGAGTTTCTGCCGATTTCAAGCAGCGGTCATCTGCTGCTCATGCAAAACATTTTCGGTATCAATGAGGGCGGCTATTTCTTCTCCGTTATGCTCCATCTCGGAACCCTGATAGCGGTCATGATAGTGTACAGAAAGCGCATATTGGAAATGTTGCTCCATCCTGTTAAGCAGGCAAAGTATTGGCTGTGGTTGATTGTTGCAACGATCATAACGGTCGCGATGGCGGTCGCGTTCAAGGATATTATTGATGAAGCGGGCGAAGGTCGGGTTCTCGGCTACTGCTTCCTGCTTACGGCGGTACTGCTCCTAATCTGCGATATGATGCGCAAAAGGTTTGATTGCAGTCTAACCGTGCCCAATATGAAATGGTATCATGCCGCACTCATCGGTTTCGTGCAGGGCATAGCGATACTTCCGGGCATTTCCCGCTCCGGCTCGACCATCACCGGCGCGACGCTATGCAAGATGAAGAAGGACGATGCGGCGGAATTCAGCTTCCTGCTTTCCATCCCTGCAATCTTGGGCGGTGCTGTGCTGGAACTTCCCGATGCTTTCAGAGAGGGCGCAGCAAATATTGACTGGCTGCCCGTAATTGCGGGCGTAGTCGTTGCCGGCATTTCGGGCTATTTTGCGGTACGCTTTATGATAAAGCTCATCACCAAGCATTCGTTCAAGGGATTCATCATCTATACGGCCCTGCTCGGTATCTTCGTGATCCTCGACCAGAACGTTTTGCATCTTATCAACTGGTAATAAAATGCTCAAAGTGAAATGATTGATAGCTAAGAATCGGGGTCAGTCTGCTCCGATTCTTTTTATAATGCGGAATAATACGGCTCAATGTCAATGGTTAGGGTTGAGCTTGTAAATCGAGTTTCGAGATTACCGTTACCTTCTGATCGTGTACATTGCTTGTTATAGCCACGCAGCATGAGCATTGCGCCTCCCGCTGCTTCATCTCTACATGAAGGATGATTCAATCCAGAAGATTTTCCGTTCTTACCACATTCATTTATTCCATATCGAGTATTCTTGTTGCAATTTTCACACAAGTACCCAACAGTCGAAAATAGTTGAAAATACTCAAATATTATGATACACTAACCATACTACACAGAGAATGGTAGGTGTGCATATTGAGCAGAATTGAATTCGACGATGTGATGAATTTCTATCCTAAGCATAACCGCTCGGTTTTCGACATGATTGTCGAAGCGCAGAAAAGCGGCAATCTGATTCCATTTGTTGGTGCAGGGATGTCCGTATTTTGCGGCTATAAGCTCTGGGGTGCTGTGCTGTACGAACTGGCAGAATTTATACCGAGCGATGACAAACGGAAACAAGACGCTATAAAGCATATTAATGACTGCCGCTATGCGGAAGCTGCGCAGACGATTTTTGAAGCATATCCACCAATGCTCGATCAGCTTCCAGGGCTGATTTCTCCGGATAAGCTCAATGACTGTCCGCAGGAGAAACTCCGGGCCAGTGCTGCCTTTACGCTGCCCTATCTCTTTCAGAAAGGATTGGTCATAACAACCAATTTCGACCGTGTTCTGGAAACCGTCTATCATAGTTTCGATGGTAAGCAAATTGAGACAGTGACTCCAAATCAGCAAGACCGTTTGGCACAGCTTCGTCAGAACCAGTCCCTTGGGCTGTTCAAACTTCACGGCGATATCGGCAGCGATACCGTCTCTAGAGATGATCTTGTGTTCACAGGGAAACAGTATGGGAAAAAATATGAAAGCGACAGCCCTTTGGTTCAGGAGCTGACACGGTGGTTCGAAAACCGCATACTGCTATTTTTGGGATGTAGTCTTAGTGCGGATCAAACGATGGAAGTGTTAAAGCGCGTGACAAAAGACCAGTCGGGCATCCGTCACTATGCTATCCTGGGCTGCAAAAAATCCGATTTCTCAAAGCGTCTGAAGGAACTGAGCGACCTTGGCATCCTGCCTATTTTTTACGATGATAGCGACCACGATGCAGTCCGTGTTATTTTGGAACGGCTGTTAGAAAAAACGAACCAAGAATCCTATAAAAACCTCCTGGCAGCATCGCGCGTGGCTCCTGCTGTGACGAAGGAAGAACGCCGCCTGTTGTTTGACACGGATTATTTTCCCTTTACAGGACGAAAGAAAGAGCTGGAGGCACTGAAAGCTTTCTGTGACAGCGATGAGAACATAAGCTGGTGGGCTGTTACGGGACCCGGCGGTATGGGCAAGAGCCGCCTTGTTTACGAATTTACCAATCAAAGGCGTGAAGATGGCTGGCAGATTAAGCGCTTTGAGGCACACCCATCCAAAGACAGCAAAGCCACTGAAATCGAAGCTTTGGAGGCATGGTTCCCTGGGACTTCGCGCACCATTGTAGTTTTGGACGATGTTCAAGCCCATATGGAACGGGTCAGGACATGGCTCACGACGGTAGTCCGCCGTCCCCGCAGTGAGAAGCTTCGAATACTTTTGCTGGAACGAGAGGGGAAGGACCTTGATTCATCTTCATGGCTTGGAGTAGATCCCTGTAACGATATCCCGGGCGAGTGGTGCTACGATGAAAATTTCCTGTGCGTGGAGCCTATGACAAATGAAGACCTGATGTCCATCATGAATGATTATGCTGCCGCTTCCGGAAAAAAGCTGAATGCAGAGCTGCTGCTGAAAACGCTGGAACGAGTGGATCCCGAATTGAAGCGGCCTTTGTATGCCATTGCCATCGCTGATGCCCGCTGCCAGGGCAAGGATCCTACCAACTGGGATCGAAAAATGGTTTTGGACACATTGCTGGAAAGAGAGCTGAGCTTCCACTTCAATCGTCTTCGAGGTATGATCGGTACGAAAGTCACCAAAACGCTACTCTCGCAGCTAAAAGAACTGCTGGCTCGTTCCTGTATTCACGGCTTCCTACCTTTGGAGGATGTAGAGGAGGCGAGTTATCCGCAGCTTGTCAAAAAGATAAATGATATAGATATGGATCTTTCGGAGTTCCTGGAGGGATTAGGAGTTCTCCGTACTGTTTTGTCATATTCAATTCCGATAGACGAGTTTGGCACCCTCTTTGGCGAGCCGTCTGAGGAGGAACGAAAGGTTATTGCGCTTTCCTGCCCCGACCTTATCAAGGAACACCTGGTTCTGAACTTAGTTCTCGAGAAAGGCAAGAAAGAGCTCCTGTTCCCGCAGGACTGGGAGCAGAACCCCGGGCGGCTGGATTTCCTTGTAAAGCTCCTTGCGGATTACAGTGACCGGCTCAAAGAACAACGCAATTATTGGAACACTTTTTTCCAGGCAAAACCTCGGAATGTTCTTCCAGCCAGCATCTACGGACATATTCTGTGGGGATACATAGCAAAGTATCCAGATGATGCAAGGAGGGCCATTGACCGACTTTCGCAGCTGTATAATGAAATGAATCATGCTCCCGAGATCGCAGTCGCATATGCAAAAGGATTGGTCAATCTGACTGTCGAACAGGATTTAATGGGCTGCACGGAAACCATCGCTCGACTGGACAAGCTGTGTCAAAACCATCCCGACATTCCTGAGATTGCGGTCGCATATGCAAACGGATTGGTCAATCTGACTGCCAAACAGGATTTAAATGGACACACGGAAACCATCGCTAAACTGGACGAGCTGTATCAAAACCATTCTGACATTTCTGAGATCGCGGACGCATATGCAAAAGGATTGGTCAATCTGACTGTCGAACAGGATTTAAAGGGGTGCACGGAAACCATCGCTAAACTATACGAGCTGTATCAAAACCATCCCGACACTCCCGAAGTCGCAATCGAATATGCAAAAGGATTGGTCAATCTGACTGTCGAACAGGATTTAAAGGGATGCACGGAAACCGTTGCTAAACTATACGAGCTGTATCAAAAACATCCCGACTGGGAGAGTGTGGCAGCAAAATTTACAGGTTGTCTGGTAAATTTCTCGCTTTGTCAGCAAAGTGAGACCGAAGTCCTCGATACCCTCACTCGCTCCAGGGCAATTTTGGATCGATACCCTGAGAATAACAGCATTCAATTGGACCATGCCATGACTTGGTTCAATCTGACTCTGCAGCAGCAAGATCACGATATCCACGCCACTGTTGAGGATATCGCAGCATTTTTGCGTTCTAACGCCGGCGTCATCCCACAGTTCAAGGAAGCTTTGGACGAGCATTTAGCCAATCATCCTGATCATGCGGATCGGTATCAGCTTTTACTGCATTTATAATAAGTGTACTGTTACATGAAGGTGCCGGAAAATTTTCCGTTTTCATCACCTTCATGTTTCCATATCAAGTAGTTTTGTTGTATAATCTTTGTAGGGCATAAATCCCCTCCTGTAGTTTTTCTGTAACTGCATTCCACATGATTTTGGAGATTTATGCTCTACCCTTTCTTTTTACTCCAATGTTTAATATAGACCATTTACTGACAAATCTTGCACTATACATATGGTTAATCTTTGCATATATGGGGAATAATCTTTATTGAAGGCCAGGAAAATACTGTACCTAAAAGATTATTTTTCCAACGTGGAGGTAAACCGTGTTTAAAGCGTTGCTTGCTGCCGATATCGGCTCAATGAATATGAGATTTGCCACTAAGAACGGCGTTCTGAAGGAGGCATGCTGTCTTTCGATGGAACAGGGAGACGGTATTCATGTTTCCGCGATAGGAGATGAGGCGGCCTCAAAGCGCGGAAGCAGTATTGCTTATCCCGTGCGCGAGGGCGCAGTTGCAAACATGAGATTGCTTGCGATAATCCTTCGCCGCATTGCCTGTGAGTTGACCGGTAAGCGCAACCCGTCATATGTTGAGTTTCATGCGGCTGTACCTCGTGTACTTGGAGCCATCAAGCAGAATTCACTGAAACAGGCGATAAAGCTTGCGGGCTTCAGGGAAATTGAGTTTCAAGACGCATTGCTCATGGGCGCGATAGGCGCGGGGATGGATGTATTCTCGGATACCGCGTCAATGCTGGTGAATATCGGAGCGGATACCTTATCCTGCGCCGCCGTCGCCAACGGCGGGATACTCTGGGAAAGCTTTAATCTGAGCGGAAGCTCCATGGTCGATAGAGCCATTCAGCAGTACTTTCGGGAGGAACACCGCCTCCTTATTGGGGAACGCACTGCGGAGGCGATAAAGCAGAATCTAGATAAACACAGCTTTTGCGTGGATGGACGCTCCTGTCAGAGCGGATTCCCACAAACAGTTACTGCGGACGGGGTCTCGGTACGCATGGCGGCGGAGGCAAGCGTGCTTGTCATGATACGCGCGATCGTCGATTCGATCAAGGCATTGCAAGCTGACGCGGCAGCGGATCTTATTGAAAACGGTATAACGCTGATCGGCGGAGGAGCAAAGCAATTCGGACTTGCTAATCAATTTAGTGAGCATCTCGGCGTGCCAATAACGGTCGCGGGTAATGCGGATACCGCAGTTGCTGACGGTATGAAAGATTATCTTATCGATAGACCGAGATATTTTGAGGGCGTTCGATTGGGATACGCCGTGTCTTCGGATATGAGCCGGATAGGATAAAATGTAACTATTGACTGTTTAGAGAGTTGGCGTGTTTTGAAAATTTTTCGGAAGCACGCCTACGCTCTTTAGCATACGGTATAATCTCGGCAGCGGCATTCCGATGACGGTGAAATAGTTCCCCGCTATGCGTTCAACAAACATCCCGAACGAACCCTGTATGCCGTAGGCGCCCGCCTTGTCCATAGGCTCGCCAGAAGCTACATAAGCTTCTATCTCAGACTCGGAAAGCTCCTTGAACGTGACCTCGGTTACATCGCACTCTATCTGCACTTGCTCTGCGGTAATAACGGCAACGCCCGTATATACATGATGCGTTTTGCCCGAAAGCATGGTCAAAATGCGCACGGCATCCCTTTCATCCTTCGGCTTTCCGATGATGCACCCATCGAACGAAACGACCGTATCGGAACCAACTACCACAAGTTCATCATCCATGTTTTCACCGTGCAGACGCGAATAAACCTCGCTCGCCTTCCTTAACGCAAGCGCTGAAACCAGCTTTTCGGGATCAGTCTCAGTAATACTCTCATCCGCATCGCTTACAACTATATCAAAATCGTATCCGCACATGGTAAGCAGCTCCCTTCGCCGCTGCGACCCGCTTGCAAGTACAAGACGCATATCCATTACCTGGTTTTCCGACAAAGTTATTTGGAAGTGGTGCTCTCCTTAACTTTGTCGGCAAAACGGCTCCTTCCCTTCTTGTTCTGCGCCGATTCCGGCGCTCCGATACGTCATCAAGACTCGCGTTATGTCATACATATTGAGCCGCAAGCATATCCTGACCTTTTAAGCATACCAATCCTGCGGGCAATTGGCAAGCGTCCAAAAAATTTTTTGAGAATTTTGTGATTCAGGTGGAAGAAAGTGTTGCGAAGTGGTATTAAAGGTGCTATAATCAATCTGCATTATCGCTAAGTGGTAATTATTTTTGTAATAGAAAGGCGGTGTCGGCATGCTCATCGGTAAATCCACAAACAGTATGGATTCCAAAGGCCGTGTATTTATGCCTGTAAAGTGGCGTGTCGACTTGACCGACCATCTGATAATCCTCATAGGTTTTGGAAAAACAGCTGATGAAAGATACCTGCAGGTGATGAGCCTCGATAAGTTTACCGAGCTTACCCGAGCTGTCGAATCGCTTCCGCCCACCGACATCACGTTCATCAAAGCTAAACGCTACATCTTCCCCAATTCCGAGGAATGCTCGCTGGACAAGCAGGGACGCATGCTGATCCCACAGGATCTCGCTAAATATGCGGGCCTCAGCGGTGAAGTACGAATGCTCGGAACCGGTGACAGCGTACAGATCTGGAATCCCGATGCTCTTGAGAAGGTCGAAGCTGACTACGGCTTCGGTGAATTCGCGGCCGACCTTCAGGCACTTGCCAACAGACAGTCGAATTCCAACGGGCAAATCAATTCAGGCAATTTAGCAGTCAACTGACGAGGGGGCGAACCAATGGAAACCGCTTATCACATCCCCATCATGCCGTGTGAGGTGATGGAGCTGTTGAAGCCGGAGCGCGGCGGTGTCTTTGTCGACGGCACCCTCGGCGGCGGCGGGCACAGCGAGTTAATCCTCCGCAAGCTTCCGGAAGGCTCACAACATTTTGGTATCGACCGGGACGAAGACGCGATCGATGCCTCTAAAGCAAGGCTTTCGGCATTCCCGGCGTTCACAGCCATACGAGGCAATTTCTTCGAGATGACGCAGCTTCTTGCGTACAAGGGCATCCACGGCGTGGACGGCATTCTGCTCGACCTCGGTGTAAGCTCCCACCAGCTTGACGACGGAACGAGAGGCTTTTCCTACGGAATCGAAGCGAAGCTCGATATGCGAATGGACAGGTCAGCAGCGTTCAGTGCCTATGATGTTGTAAACGGCTATACGAGCAAACGATTGTTCGAGATAATCAGAGATTACGGGGAGGAGCGGTTCGCTTCACGCATAGCGAACGCGATCGTCTCCGCAAGGGCTGACCGACCCATCGAAACCACGACTGAGCTTGCCTCGGTCATAAAGCACGCCATTCCCGCCGCCGCAAGGCGTGATGGGCCGCACCCGGCGCGAAGAACATTTCAGGCGATAAGGATAGAAGTAAACGGTGAGCTAAATGGGCTTGAAAGGGCCGTTAAGGACGCGATAAGGCTTCTTAATCCCGAAGGCATCATAGCGATCATCACCTTCCATTCGCTTGAGGACAGAATAGTCAAGAACGTATTTAAAACGCTTGCAAACCCCTGCATCTGCCCGCCCTCCGCACCGATATGCGTATGCGGCAGAAAGCCGGAGATTGAAATAATTACGAACAAACCGCTAATTGCGGACGACAATGAACTTGAGAGCAACCCTCGCTCGCGCAGCGCAAAACTGAGGGCTGCGAGAAAGCTCATAAAAACAACGGGGGACGAATAATATGGCAGAGGCGAACATGGGGCGCGGTAATTACGGCAATTACTCCTACAAGAGGAATTACCGTAATAACGCAAACGCCGAAAGTTATAATAAGAACGGCCATTACAGCGATTACAATCAGTATGTAAATCGCGGTGGCGGCAGCAGTAATTACGGTAATCGTGGCTATGGTAATTCCGTGAATCGTAGCTATGATAATTTCGAGGAGCGCAGCTACGGAAACGGTCGCAGTATTGATGGTCTCGGCAATAGCACAAATCATCAAAGCCGCAGTGCCATAAACGCCCGAAACTCCGGCTATGTAGGCAATTCACGCAATTCAGGCTATGCCAGTAGTTCACGCAGCTCGGTAAACGCATACGGTTCCTCCAATACGCGCAGCTCCGTGGGTTCCCGCAATGCGGGCAATCCTCGGGAGCGTGTGAGCCGCGATAATGAAGTTAGGACGAGAGCTAACGTCGAGCCTATGCGCGTTTATGCCCCGAGCATGGGACAGCTCGCGTACAAAACCGATACCGCGTACAGCTCCGCGCGTTTGGCTGCGCAGCCCGTCCGCAGAGTCGAGCCGACCCCTGCTGCCCCCAAACCTCGCAGGGTACAGAAGCCGAATAAGCAGCATGTTCCGCTCTCGGAATTCCTGAGGGTCAATCATGTTTACAGCCGGGTTGCCGCATGTGCGCTTGTAGCGGCGGTCGCTGTTGCGGCTCTGTTCACTTTGCTTGGATATGAGTCGATCTCAAACGCGCAGAAGGAGATCAATCATCTAAATAAACAAATCGAGCAGACTAACACTCTGCTCGATGAACTCAACATGGAGTATCTATTTTCGCTTGATGTAACAGCGGCGCAGGCGGCAGCGGAAGCTGCTGGAATGACCAAAGCATCCGCCATCACGCCCGTAAACCCCTGAACCAAGCAAACGCCCGCTTAAAACCCGCCAAAGGTATAAAAGCGGCGTGGCAAAGGCGCGACGAAAACGCAATACAAATGCAAAGAAGGCGCAATAGGACAGCAGTAAAAGCGAAATAAAAACGCACTGAAAGCGCAATATTTTATAGGGAGCTCAGCATGGACATCCGAGTGGTTTCCAAAGGGAAACAGCACAAAAGCCAAAACCGAGCATCCAACGCAGCAAAACCGCATTGGACGATGAAGCAGCGCATAGTTTCTATGCTCATACTGTTTGCGGTCGCTTTTGTTGCGCTTATCGGCAGAATATTCTATTTACAAATCTTACAGGGGCCCGAGCTTCAGCAGAAGGCGCTTTCGCAATGGACGCGCACGACTGCGCTCACCGCCGCGCGCGGCGAAATACTCGACTGCAACGGCAAGGTGCTCGCAACGACCGGAACCGTTTACAAAATCCTCCTTTGGCCCCGCTCGATAGCGGACAATGATAAGGAAAGGGTTGCAAGGGAGCTTAGCGAAGTGCTTGATCTGGACTATGAGACGGTTCTTTCACGTGCTAAAAGCGAGACCCTGCGCGAAGTCGTGCTCAAGCGTCAGGTCGATGCCGCGACCAAGGAGAAGGTCGAGCAGCTTAAGCTCGGCAGCGGCGTTGGCATAGCTAACGACAGCAAGCGTTACTATCCCTACGGCACTCTGCTTTCACAGGTGATCGGCTTTACCAATCGCGATAACGAAGGACAGAGCGGGCTGGAGCTTACCTATGATAAGTACCTCGCTGGTAACGACGGAAAGCTCATTTCCGAAATCGACAGCAGCGGAAATGTGCTTTTGGACGGCGTTACTGAATACATTCAGCCCGAGGACGGGAGTAAGCTCATCCTTACCATCGACAATGTTTTCCAAAGCTACCTTGAAAATGCGCTCGAGGAGGCGCTATCCATTAACAATGCCTCAAATGCGCAGGGCATCATAATGGATGTCAACACGGGTGCGATCAAGGCAATATCTACAAAGCCCGATTATGATCCGAACGACCCGCCAAGAAGCGATCTTGAGCTTTTGGCGAGCCTTTCTAAGAATCGAATCGTGACCGATTCCTATGAACCTGGTTCCACTTTTAAGATACTTACCCTCGCTTCCGCGCTTGACTCGGGCAATGCAACGCTTGATTCAAGTTTCTTCTGCAACGGTGGTTATATCGTCAACGGCGAACGCATTAAATGCTGGCGGCACGCGGGACACGGAACGCAGAATCTTACGGTAGCAACCGAAAATTCCTGCAACTGCTGCTTCATGAATCTGGCGCTTCGCATGGGAACAGAACAGTTCTACGATTATCTGTACGCATTCGGCCTCGGTCAAACGACCGGCAGCGGTCTGATCGGAGAATCCGCAGGCATCGTCACCCATCAAAAATACGTTACCGACAATGATCTTGCTCGAATCGGCTTCGGACAGAGCATTGCAGTGACCCCAATACAGCTTGCCACTGCGGTATCCGCCGCAGTAAATGGCGGGGAACTGCATACGCCGTATATCGTTGACAGAATCGTTTCATCCTCGGGCGAAACCGTGTTTTCTGCCGACATCACTCCGGTGCGCAGGGTAATAAAGTCCGAGACTTCCGCCCTTGTCCGGCAGATACTTCAAAGCGTTGTCGACAACGGCACCGGCAGAAACGCCAAAATTGAGGGCTATTTCGTTGGTGGGAAGACCGGAACCGCGCAAAAGTATGATGAACACGGCAACGTTTCCGCAGGGGGCTATATTTGTTCCTTTATCGGATTCGCGCCCGCCGATGATCCCAAGTACGTGTGCCTGATCCTAGTCGACGAACCCAGAGTCAGCTCCATTTTCGGAAGCACGGTAGCGGCTCCGTTCGTGCGCCGCGTGCTGTCACAGATACTTCCATACTCAGGCATCCTCCCCTCTCACGAGTCCGAGACGGTCACGCTTCCTGATCTGACCGGCATGACCACTGAAGAAGCGTGTGCCGCGCTTGCTGAGATTGGGCTTGAGGGCATCTATGAATGCGAAGAAGCAGTAACGCTTCAGGTTCCCGCGGCGGGACAGAGCGTCTGCGTTGGTTCCTCGGTGCTTCTTTATACCGGATACGAAGGGGTCAACAACGAAGAGGAGGATGAACCGTACTACGTCACCATGCCCAACCTCATGGACATGACGGTGCTTCAGGCACACGATACATTGGAAAGCATGGGCCTACATATGGCAAGCGATCCGTCCGACCCGTTCGGCGTTGTTATAGCGCAGGGCGTTTACGCCGGAGAGCCGGTCGAATACGGCTCGACCGTAACGATATACTTCGGTTACCCGAAGGATGACAATTAAACTATCAATTTGGTGCATGAATGCGCAGATACGGGTATAGCACCACGCTATTGCACCATGATATTGTACAAAAACTTAGTACAAAAAAGCTTTAGGAGATTTGATCATGCGGCTTACCAAGCTGATGAAGAATATTGAATGTGATTTGATCGGTGCCGATTGCGAGATCGAGCGCATTGAGTACGATTCTCGAAAGGTTCGACAGGGCGATATGTTTTGCTGCATCAACGGCACCTTTAAGGATGGGCATGAATTTGCTCAGGCGGCCGTGGATGCAGGAGCATCCGCTTTGATGGTGGAGCGCAGGCTTCCAATAGATATAACCCAGGTACTCGTGCCGAATTCAAGGATCGCGATGGCTGAGGCCGCTGCGGAATTCTACGGACATCCGACCGCCGGCATCCCCGTTGTCGGCATCACGGGAACCAACGGCAAGACTACGACCACATATATGATAAAGACCATTGCCGAAAAGGCAGGACTCAAAGTCGGCCTTATCGGCACTATCCGCAATCTTGTTGGCAACAAGGTCATTCCCACCGAGCGCACCACGCCCGAGAGCGTGGAATTGCAGCGTGTGTTCAGAATAATGCGGGATGAAGGCGTGGAGCTGATCGTTATGGAGGTCAGCTCACATTCCCTCGATCAGAACAGAGTACACGGCATCGAATATGCTGTAGGCGGGTTCACCAACCTTACGCAGGATCATCTTGACTATCACAAAACCTTCGAGAACTATCTTGCAGCAAAGAAAAGGATGTTTGCTCGAAGTAAATTTGCTGTCGTAAATGCGGATGACTATCACAGCGCGCTCATGCTCGAAGGGCTTAATCTGCCATCCATCGGCTACGGTATTCGAAACGAAAGCGCGGCCATCCGCGCCACTAACATCGAGATCTGCGCAAAGAACGTGGAATTCGATTTGAGCTGTCCGGAGGGAACAAGGCATATCACCGTAAATATTCCGGGGCTTTTCAATGTGTTCAACGCGATGCTTGCGGCGGGCGTGATGCTCAAACTCGGCTTCGGCCTTGATGTGATCGCCGAAGGTCTTTCCGACATCAGTGGCGTATCCGGTCGAATGGAAGCGCTGAACACCGGCGGCTTTGATTTCACCGTCATCCTTGATTTTGCGCACACGCCGGACGGACTCGTCAATCTGCTCACCTCGGTTCAGGAATTCGCAAAAGGTCGTGTCATAACCGTATTCGGCTGCGGCGGCGACAGGGATAAGCTCAAACGCCCCCTCATGGGAGAAATGAGTGCGCGGTATTCCGACTTCTGCGTTGTCACCTCTGATAACCCCCGCACTGAGGATCCCATGCGCATAATAGACATGGTGCTTGAAGGGGTGCGACGAACCGCGTGTGAGCATGAGGTGATAGAAAACAGACGTGAAGCCATCCGCTATGCTCTTTCGATCGCCGAAAAGGATGATGTGGTCGTCCTTGCGGGCAAGGGGCATGAAAACTATCAGGAAATCAACGGAGTCAAGTATCCCTTTGATGAAAAGGACATAGTTTCGGAGCTGCTTGACGAAATGAGGAAAGGAATTTGATTTTGGGCAATATGGCTCAAGTCAACAGTTGAACGCCATGCAAAAGATGATTTTCGCTTTCATAGCATCTGCTGCCGTTGCAATGCTTTTGTCCCCCGTGGTCATTCCCATGCTGCGCAGGCTTAAGTACGGTCAGGTCGAACGCGTGGAGGGGCCGCATGCCAACTCCGCCAAAGAGGGAACGCCTACGATGGGCGGCGTCATGTTCATAATAGCGATAGTGATAGCAACGCTTGCTTTCAGCTATTATGACATAGCGTTACGTTACTCCATCCCTGCGGTCATTACGATGCTGGCATTCGGTCTTGTCGGTTTTCTTGATGATTTCATCAAGGTCAAACGCAGACGCAACCTTGGCCTTCGGGCGTATCAGAAGATCGCCGCACAGCTCCTTCTATCATTTGCCGTCGCATTCTACGCATACAAGAGCGAATTCATAGGCTCCACGCTCTACGACCCCATTTTGGGAAAGATCGAGCTTGGATGGGGATATATTCCTTTCATTATGTTCGTTATAATAGCAATAGTAAACAGCGCAAACCTGACCGACGGCCTTGACGGACTTCTCTCGGGCGTGACGCTGATCTACTCGGTCGCCATGGGCATACTGTTTCTGTACTTCTCCATGGTGTTCACGGAATATTTCGTTGACCAGCCGATGTTCGTCGCCCAGAGCGACGGAATGCGCAGCATGAGCATTTTCGCATTCGCGGTCGCAGGAGGCTGCCTCGGATTCCTTAAGAGCAACAGTCACCCCGCAAAAGTTTTCATGGGCGATACCGGCTCGATGGCTCTCGGCGGCGCAATGTCCGCCATGGTCATCTATAGCAGATCCCCTATGCTCTTCCTTCTAATGGGCGTTTGCATCGTTGCATCCGCCGTCAGCGATGTGCTTCAGGTCGGCTCCTATAAGCTCCGCCATGGAAAGCGCGTGTTCAAAATGGCACCGCTTCATCATCACTTTGAGCTTTCGGGTTATCACGAAACGAAGATAGTGGCAGGGTACATGATCGTTACCACGATAACATGCCTTGTCGCGCTTGCGCTGTTCCTGTAAGCATGTGAGGCATTGGGCTTGCTTCGGCATTTGCCCAAAATTAATCGTTTTCTTATACTAATATGCAACTGAAACATTGACCATTATGCGCTGCTATATTGTGCAATATCGGCACATATGGTCAATGAATTAGACGGATATTAGTATTGCCGTCCGAGGCAGAATTCGGGTGACGTGGTTTTTGTTGGCACTTGGCACGTCAGTCGCCAATCGGACAAGGTCAAGGTTTTTGAGAGAGCATCGGCACCCTTCTCAAGAGCCTTACCCCTCGGACGGTCTTTTTTCGATAATAATCCGCATAAACATTAAATATGTGTGTAGAGATTGTTTACTGCGATGCCTTAAAGCATCCGCATAAACATTAAGCATAAAGACAAGAAGTGTTTACCGAGCTGTAAGGAGGTATACGCATGAAGAAGACAGCATTGATCGTCGGAATGGCGAAAAGCGGTGTTTCAAGCGCAAAACTGCTGTATAAAAACGGATACAAAGTCATCATTAATGACCTAAAGTCTGATATTCCGGGACTTGATGATGAATTGCATGGAATAGATTACGTTTCAAGGCTTGGGGTCGCCCCAGAAGCTCTGCTTGACGAGGCGGATCTTATGATTCTCTCCCCCGTTATTCCGATATTCAAGCCGTTTGTTAAAACCGCGATCCGCAAGGGTATTGAGGTCATAGGCGAGATCGAGCTTGGTTATCGTTATTGCGACCGTGGCACGAATTTCGTCTGCATCGGCGGCACGAACGGCAAGACCACGACCACCGCGCTCACGGGTGAAATATTTAAAGCGAACGGCGTCGGAAAAACCTTTGTTCTTGGCAATATCGGCATTCCCATCACAGAACATGCTTTGGAAACCCGTGCAGGTGATACGGTAGTTGCCGAAACCGCCGCACTGCAGCTCGAAAGCATAAAGGAATTTCACTGCAACGCCGCAGGGCTTTTAAACATTACCGAGGATCATCTGAACCGCTTTGAATCCATGGATACTTACATTGCGGCTAAATTCCGCATGTTTGAGAATCAGACGGAAAGCGACTATGCCGTACTCAACGCGGATGATCCCATAGTTTCCGCCGCTCCGACCCGCGCGAAGAAGCTGTTTTTCTCCCGTCTTCATGAGGTCGAGAACGGAGCGTTCGTTCGAAACGGACGGATCATCTTCCGCATGGACGGCGTAGAAACACCTCTTATCTTAGCTGATGAACTCGGAATAATCGGCAGTCACAACCTCGAAAATGCGCTGTGCGCCGTGTGTCTGAGCCTTTGCATGGGCGTTCGCAGCGAAGTGGTCTGTGAGGTACTGAAAACCTTCAAGGGCGTTGAGCATCGGATCGAATACACCCGCTGCTTCAACGGGATCACCTTCTATAATGACTCCAAAGGTACCAACCCCGAATCCACCATCAAAGCAGTCGAGGCGATGAAACAACCCACCGTTCTCATGCTCGGCGTTGGAAACTACGACAAGCACAGTGACTATCGCCCCCTTTTCCGCGCGTTTAACGGCAAGGTAAAAGCGGTCGTGGTGAACGGTTCCAATACGGAAGCCATCATGGCAGCAGCGGAAGCCGAGGGATACGAAAATATTCATGCCTGCTGTGATGACCTTCGTGAAATGGTGCTTACGGCGTTGCAGCTTGCGGATACCGGGGATGCCGTGCTGCTCTCCCCTGCCTGCGCAAGCTGGGGCATGTTTAAAAATTTTGAAGAACGAGGGCGCATATTTAAGGAGATTGTTAACTCGCTGTGACCTAGCAATAGCGTTTTCAAAGAAACCGTTCATGCGGCTTTATTAAGAGAACGTATTTAAAAAGATTATAACACCCCCCATTAAGAGGTATTGTATGGAAAGCAAGATAACCGCAATAAGGCCTAAAGCTAAGCGCAGACGGGGTCCCATTAAGGAACCCAAGCTTGAAATTAAGCTGCCCGATGGCATAAACAGGCATGGGATGGACTTCCCTCTGTTTTTGGCGGTCATCATTCTGTGCGCATTTGGGGTGGTCATGCTGTTTTCCGCAAGCTATTACTATGCGCAGTCCTTTCAAGGCGATGGCTACTTCTATGTAAAGAAGCAGCTAATGTTCCTCGCGGTGGGCATTCCGGTAATGTTCGGGGTGTCGTTCATAGATTACACGATTTATGCAAAGGCGGCCAGAGCTTCCTATGCGGTTCTCCTCGGACTGCTTGTCGTCGTTCTGTTCATCGGTAAATCCGCGCAGGGCGCACAACGCTGGATAGGCATAGGTCCGATCCAGTTCCAGCCCTCGGAATTCGCCAAGTTTGTGCTTGTGATATGCATGTCCAAATACATGACGGAGCGGAAGAACCGAATGCCGACGATCCTTGGTGGGCTGCTTCCGATGTTCGTGCTGCTATTACTACCCTGCGCACTCATTTACTTCCAGCCCAATATGTCGATGATAATCATACTCTGCATCGTTGCGGTCATAATGCTCTTCATCGGCGGCGCATCCATCAAGCAGCTTGCGATACCTGCTTTAGCTGGCGCAGCAGGCATTGCCGTGCTTATAGGACTCGCAGGCTATCGATCCAGCCGCATAACCGCATGGCTCCATCCCTGGGAGGATGTTGGCGGCGATTCCTATCAGATAATCCAATCCCTGTATGCTTTCGGCAATGGCGGCTGGTTTGGTCAGGGACTCAACGCAAGTCGCCAGAAGCTGCTGTTCCTTCCCTATAGGGAAAGCGATTTTATTCTGCCGATAATCGGCGAAGAACTCGGATTCGTAGTAGTTGCTTTACTGCTCGTCGTCTATGCTTTCGTAATCTATAGAGGCATCCGTATCGCGCTTGCAAGCAGGGAAAGGTTTGCTTCGCTTTTGGCGGGCGGGATCTCCTCCATACTCGCGGTGCAGGTACTCATTAACGTTGCCGTTGTCACAAACTCCATACCCGCAACGGGACAAACGCTGCCCTTCGTCAGCGCCGGCGGCACGTCCATCGTGGTGTTCCTCGCGGCGATGGGCATCCTTCTGAACATCTCAAGATACATTGAAATTCGCAAATAACCGAGGTACCATGAACAGGGACAGAGAAAAGCACAATTCAACTCCCGGCGGCAACAGCGGTTCTATCGGAGGGCATAGCAGCCTTACGAGGAATCGCCATACCGATGAATTGGACATGCCCAGTCTCGGTGAGCGCAATAGAAGAATACAAAACGGAACTGACGAGCGGCAGACAATCGAAAACCGCAGCAAAGCTGGAGCGACCTCTGCAAATATTAGGGATTCCCACGGTGCATCGGGCGCGGCTCATGCAAAAAACAACGACGCGCGAAGTAAGTTTTGGGCAGCCCATATTAACGGCAGCGAAACCAATGCTGCGTCGGGAACTGCGCATACAAAAAACGGCGATTCGCACAATGCATCGGGAGCTACCCATGCAAAGAATGGTACTGCCACGGCCGCATCCGGGACAAGCAGTACTAAGGACAACAATTCTTCTAAGAAACGAAACGTTTCCCGTAAAAAGCGGAAACAGATGGAGCTTGACGGAGGACTTGATACTACCGCCACCGAGAGCGCTCGCGGCATCAGCCATGAAGAAAAGCGTCGCAGGCAGAATCGACGCGACGCATTTCAAATCCTGTTCACGTTCGCTTGCGTTATCGCGGTGATCGCTTTGGGATTCTTGATATATAAACTCACCCTTGTTGACGAAATCGCAATAACCGGAAGCGAAGGGTATTCGCAGGCGCAGATACTCAGCATTTCCGGAATTCAAAAGGGCGACAATATCTTTCTGTATGATATAAATGACATAATAGCACGCGTCGATGCCATTCCCGAGCTGTCCGTCGTTTCGGTGCGGCGCGTTTTTCCGAACCGCATAGAAATCGTGGTCGCAGATCACGACGCGAAGGCGGCTTTGCTTGCCGCGAACGGCACCTATACGCTGATAGATAGCGATGGTTTCGTACTCAGCACGGGGCAGACGGATTCGCGCGGACTGCCCGTTATACACGGTCTTACGGGCATCGGTTTCGCGCTCAATACTTATATAACCGAAGAAAATCTCAATATACGCACTCAAACCACGCTCGTCCTTATGAGCACTATCGCCGAAAGCAGCCTGAACGGACAGGTAGTGAGCATCGACGTTGCAAATTCCTCCTATGTTAAGTTGGATCTTGCAAATGATTTTGTCATCATTCTCGGCGATTGCAGCCATGCGGCCGATAACATTGCTACTGCCGCGAAGGCATATGCGCTGTTTCTGCCCGATTATCCCGATGGAGGCACGATAAACGTGTTCTTTGGCTCGACCGTGGTCGATTTTACGCCCAATAAGATCGGGACAGGGGTGACGAATGCGCCCACGAATGGGACGGCAGATCCGCCCGAAAGCTCGATGCCGAGCGCCGAGCCAAGTGCTGCCGAAGAACCTTCATCCGGCTCGCCGTCCAACGGCATACCGTCAACCGATGAACCGGTGCCGGATATGCCCGCAACCGACGCTCCCGCAACGGACGAGCCAACGGATTAATAAAAACTATATTGTGAAGTGATATGTGCGCACTCTCCGGCGTATTGTGATGGGATCGAATTGAATGGCAAAATCAATACGGACGAGTTCGCCCGGCACAATCCGGCATAAAATATGTTAAATATTTTTGTTTTGCCATGCTTAAGTGTTGCGCAACATATTGTGGTTATGTTATAATTTAGGCGTATATATGCTATCATTGTTTGGAGAGTACTCCGATGAAGTATTCAACCGTGATCGACATAGGAAGCAGCAAGGTCATGTGCATGACGACCGGTTCCGACAGCGATGGAGCCATCGTCGTTCAAGGTGTCGGTATACGGAATTACAGGGGCTATCGCTTGGGGGTTCTTCCCACCGTAGGTGCGCTCTCCGAGGCATTGGAAGCCGCAATAAACGAGGCGCAGGAAAAATCCGGGATCCGTATCAAAAGCGCCTGCGTCGGTGTTCCTTCGCCGTTTACAAAAACCATCGTTACCTCTTGTGAGGTGGATGTCGAATCTCGAGGATTTCGGGTCTCAAGGCGAGACGTCGATTATCTTCTTGAGCTTTCCTGCGATCCGCCCGCTCCGCATGGGTATGAGCTTATGCACAGCACGCCGTTCGGCTTTACGTTGGATGGAACGGATTCCGATTCTTCCCCCGTTGGAAAGTCTGCGGACAAGCTCGGCGCTCAGGTTGCACATATGTTCGTTCGCACGGATTTCCGCATCATGGTATCCGATGTTTTGCGTTCTATCGGCATTGAAGCGGATCCTTTCGTTTCCTCCGCAATGGCATGCGCGATCTTCACCATCCCGTTTGAGGAGCGCCGAAGAGGCGCATTACTGATAGATTGCGGCGGGAGCCACTGTGATATTTCCTTCATCTGCGAAAACGCGCTCGTCTTCTCCGAAAGCATCGGGATCGGCGGCGAGCATATCACGAATGACATTGCGATGGGACTTCGTCTGCCGTATGCGTCTGCTGACGAGCTTAAGCGGAGATTTGTCTACGGCATAGATTATGAGAGTGGTTTGGAGCGTCTGCACCTTCCCTCCGGCGAGATAGTGCTTGTGGAGTATGGCGATCTTCAGATGATCGTTGAATCGCGAACCGATGAACTTGGACAGATGATGTTTGAAGTAATTTGTGACGCGGTTCCCGGGCTTTCCCTCGATACTCCGGTTTATATGGTTGGCGGAGGCATCGCGCTCATGCGCGGAGGTGCCGAGTACCTTTCCTCATGCATCGGAAGGGACATAAATGTAAACATGCCCAGGACAAGCCTTTTGAACACGATAAGCTATGCGCCCGCTTTCGGGCTTGCTCAGTTTATGCTTTACGGAAGCGGTGCTTCCGTAAAGAATAATAGTAAAATTATTAGCAATATAAGAGAATTTTTCATCAGCTAACGCTGTAAGGAGGTAAATTTATGGCATTTGATCTTGAGATCGATAACGAGCGTGGCAATGTTGCCCAATTGAAGGTCGTCGGCGTAGGCGGCGCAGGCGGAAACGCCGTCAACCGCATGGTTGAATTCGGCTTGCGCGGGGTAGAGTTCATTTCAGTAAACACCGATAAGCAGGCGTTGTTTACCTCCAAGGCGGATGTTAAGGTGCAGATCGGCGAAAAGGCCACCAAGGGTCTTGGTGCGGGCGCAAACCCTGAAGTCGGTAAGAGCGCAGCCGAAGAAAGCATTGAGAACCTGACCGATTCCATTCGCGGAGCCGACCTCGTTTTCATCACCGCAGGTATGGGCGGAGGAACCGGAACCGGTGCCGCACCCATCGTCGCACAGGCCGCAAAGGAAATGGGCATCCTCACCATCGCCGTTGTGACCAAGCCCTTTGGTTTTGAAGGACGTTCGCGCATGCGCAATGCGCTCGAAGGCATTCGTGCGCTGCGTGACGTTGTAGATACCCTGATAGTTATCCCCAATCAGAAGCTGCTCTCCATCGTCGGAAACGCTCCGATGGATGAAGCGCTCCGCGTTGCTGACGATGTACTTCGCCAGGGCGTACAGGGTATCAGTGACCTCATAACCTTCCCCACCATGATCAACAGCGACTTCGCCGATGTCCGCACCGTCCTTGCCGAAAAGGGCATGGCGCATATGGGCATCGGTACCGCAACCGGCGACAAGCGTTGCATCGAGGCGACCAAGCAGGCGATCGCAAGCCCAATGCTTGAAACCTCCATTGACGGCGCAAAGGGCGTGCTCATCAATGTCGTCGGCGGCAGAACGCTCGGTATGCTCGAAGTCGATGAAGCGGCAAACCTCATCACCGAGGCAGCCGATCCCGAGGCAAGGATCATATTTGCGATGGGTATCGACGACAGCATGGGCGATTCCGTGCGCGTCACCGTAATTGCGACCGGATTCAATTGGCCCGAGGAGCTGGATGAAAACGTAAGGCGCGCAACGCCCGAAAGGCGTCCCATCCCCGGCAGGAACGGCGGCATCGCTTCAGACCGCAGCGACCGTAATTCGGACATTCGCCGCGAGTCCGGCGCACGCAGCAGCCGCGGGATGAGGGACGATTCTGAGGAGTTCACGCAGGAGACTGACGGAGACAACATGTATAGTTCTCCCTTCCGCAATGAGGATGCTTCCTCTCAGACGCGGCGCAGCCCCGAAAGGAGTACGGGTTATGACCCGAGGGATCGCGGCAGCAATCTTGACATTCCCGCGTTCCTTCGCAGAAAGAAGAACTAATGACTTACAAATAATTGGTTTTGAGGCTCGGATTTATTCCGAGCCTTTGTTTAAAGCGCGGAAAGTTTGACCCTGCCTGCGTTATCCGCCATGCTCTGCATTTTTTGTCTTAAAAACACAAAAAATGTGATATCCGCATATCATTTGGCGGTAATAATTTACAATTGTTACCCGTTATGCTATACTTACGGATGGAGGCATTGTATGGCAGAATTTATTTACGATAATCAATCCATCCATTACGAAATCGCAGGCGTTGAGGAGTTCAAGCTTAAAACGCCCGTACTCTTGCTGCACGGCAACGGCGAGGATATGCATATTTTCGACGAAATGATCGCTCCATTGCTTAGTTCACGCGGTTTCATTCTTATGGACAGCCGAACGCAGGGCGAATCCCATGCGCTTACGGGCGGCTCCGAACAGCTCTCCTACTCGATAATGGCGGATGATGCAATCGCGCTGATGAATTATCTCGATATTGGAGAATATGACATCGTTGGGTATTCCGATGGCGGCATAATCGCCCTAATTATGGCTATGCGCACATACAATGTGCGTAGGCTGATCACGATAGGAGTGAATACGGATCCGAGCGGCCTTACATCAAAAGCCGTTCGCGAAATCAGGGCGGAACAGCGCCGAGCCGGGCGCGCGAAGGATCCCCATAAGGCGGAGCTTATGAGGCTTATGCTTGAGGAGCCTCACATCACGCTGCACGATCTCGCGGGCGTGATCGCCGAAACGACGATCGTACTCGGGCGCAAGGATGGGTTGATAGACCACAAGCATTCCGAAAAGATTGCGGACGCTATCCCACGCGCTTCACATAAGTATATTGAAAATGCCGGACATGACATCCCCAGAACCCATGCAGGGGTTCTGTCCGACATGATTCGAACGCTTCTATGATTGGGTATTATTGATTTGGCATCGTTTAAAAGTGCAAAAAATTTTTAAGTTTTTTTAAAAAACTTCAACCGAAACTGCTTCTCGTTCGTTATATAGTCAGATGAGGAGCAACAAGGGGTTCCGATTCATAGAGTTTCCTTCCTGTTATATTTGAGAAAAACAAGGGTCGCAAGGGCAGCGGCCTTTGTTTTTTGTTTTTCAAGTGTTTTTCAATCGTATATTATAATCCCGTTCAAAAATCGGTTTTCTTTCAACAATCGACCTGTTGCGTTAAATGAATGCTTATGGTATACTTTTCGACATAAAGGAGGTATCACATATGAGTGATTTTGAAAACGATCATTCTGCCGTGACGGAGCAGAATGACCATCCTGCCGAAGAATATTTCTACGGTCAGCAGGCCCCCGCCTATAACAACGGCTCACCGGAGACTGAAAACACGCTTGCGGGTATCGTGGGAGCGTTTCTGTTCTCTATCGGAGGCGGTCTGATAGCGTTCGTCCTTTCACTGGTCGGTTTCGTTGCAGCAATCAGCGGATTGGTCACGATAGTCCTTGCAGTGTTTGGATACGATCTGTTCTCAGGCGCAAAAAAGAAGGGAATAACCTCGAAAAAAGCGATCATTATTGGCATAATTATTACGATAGTGATGCTGTTTCTTGCCGAATGCTGCTCTTGGGCATATGAACTCCAGAAGGTGCTAACCGAAGAAGGTATGACCCGAATTACGTTCTTTGATTGTCTGCGTATACTCCCTGAAGTGTTCAAGGAGACCGAGGCGCTGTCGAGCTTCCTTCTTAGTCTGATCCTGTCGTATGTGTTCGCGGCTATCGGCTGCTTTAGTTACGTTAAACAACGGATCAAACGATAATCAAATACGTAAGAGCGATCCCCCGCAATTATGGAGCGGGGGATTGTTTATTGTAGAAACATCGTGTAATCGGATGAATTAGGGTTTGAAGAATTTATTTTTCACGCTTTTTATTCCTAAGTTTTTTAGCGAATCTTAAGTCCGCTCTCCATCTCGCTCATCGTGGTGAGCGCGGACAGGTTAACGTCGCCCTCGTCGCTCGCGCAGAGGATCATTCCATGGCTCTCTATGCCGCATATCTTCTTCGGAGCAAGGTTGGCAACCAAAACTACGGTTTTGCCTATCAAGTTCTCGGGACTGTACCAAGCTTTAATGCCCGATAGAACGGTTCTGGTCTCCTGCCCTACTTCAAGGGTGCATTTAAGAAGCTTCTTGGATTTTTTTACCTCCTCGCAGGCAACGACTTTTGCAACGCGCAGATCTAGCTTTGCAAACTCGTCATAGGAAATTTCGGGCTTTTCCTCGGGTTTCGTCGCATCGGGCTGAGCCTTGCCGCTTTCGGGTTCGGACTTTGTTTCCACGATGTCATTTGCGGAGCTTTCTGGAACTGAGGCCGCTTCGTGCTTTGGGAGAAGGGTTTCAAGATGCTCAAGCTCCTTCGCTATGTCGATGCGTGGGAACAACGCCTCGCCCTTTTCGACCTTAAGCCCCGTTGGGAGCTTGCCAAACTCATGAATTGAATCAAACTCGGTAATGCTTGCGTCATCACCAATGCCGAGCTGAGCGAATATCTTGGGGGCGGTGCGCGTTAGGAACGGACGCAGGCATACGCTGGCGATGCGCAGGCACTCCGCAAGGTTGTAAAGCACCGTACCAAGGCGCGGTCTTTTCGTCTCATCCTTCGCAAGCAGCCAAGGTGCGGTAATATCGATATACTTATTGCAGAGACGAATGAGCTTGAATATCTCGGAAAGCGCGTCATTGGGATGAAGCGCATTCATGCACTCCTCAACCCTATCAGCAAGCGCTGCGGCTATCGGGATAATGGTGTCATCCTCCTCGGGTATCGGCGCCGCCGCTTCGGGTACCATTCCACCGAAGTATTTTTCTATCATTGCAACGGTGCGCGAAAGGAGGTTTCCAAGATCGTTGGCAAGATCGCTGTTTATCCTTGTAATAAGAGTCTCGTTATTGAAGTTTCCGTCGCTGCCGAACGGGAACTCGCTCAACAGGAAATAACGTATCGCGTCAACGCCGTAGCGTTCGACAAGCTTCTCCGGATCAACGACATTGCCTGTGGATTTACCCATCTTTTTGCCGTCCAGCACCAGCCAACCATGCCCGTAAACCTGTTTCGGAAGCGGCAGACCCAGTGCCATCAGCATGATGGGCCATACTATGGTATGGAAGCGCACTATCTCCTTGCCCACGATGTGAACATCGGCAGGCCAATACTTTCTGAACATTGAATCGTCCTCGCTCAGATACCCAAGCTTGGAAAGGTAATTAAGTACTGCGTCAAACCAAACATAGATTACATGACGCTCGTCAAAGCTGACGGGAACGCCCCATTTGAAGGTGCTGCGGCTGACGCAAAGATCTTCAAGACCCGGGAGCAGAAAGTTATTGAGCATCTCTTTGGCGCGTGACGCGGGTTGGATGAAATCGGGGTTGGCCTGAATGTACTCTATGAGGCGGGGCGCATACTTGCTGACGCGCAGGAAATAGCTCTCCTCCTCGACCTCCTCTACGGGTCTTCCGCAATCGGGACAGACTCCCCCGCTCTCCTTGAGCTGCGTCTCCGTCCAGAACGATTCGCAGGGAGTGCAATACATTCCCTTATAGCTGCTCTTATAAATATCGCCCTGTTCGTACAGCTTTTTAAACACCTTTTGTACGCACTCCATATGGTAGTCATCGGTCGTGCGGACAAAGCCGTCGTTAGATATATCCATAAGGTTCCACAGCGAGTGGAAGCCCTCCACTATCCTGTCGACATACTGCTGCGGTGTAACGCCCTGATCCGCTGCGCTGCGCTCTATCTTCTGACCATGCTCATCCGCCCCAGTGAGGAAGTAGACATCATGCCCTGTCAGCCGCTTGTACCTTGCGAACGCATCGGTATTTACGGTGCAATATGTATGCCCGATGTGCAGCTTCGCACTCGGGTAATAGATTGGGGTTGTAATGTAGTAGGTTTTCTTTTCCATTTTATATCCTTTCATTTAAGTTTTTTAACCATAGGATCAATGGCTGATTGCCACTAAACGAGCAGACCTAAATAACAAATCGCCCCTATGTTCGTTTGAACATAGGGGCGTGTTATCGCTGTACCACCCTATTTCCCCACGCAAATCCGAAACATGCTGCATATCAATGCGCAAACAAATGCGTAATTGCATGGGCTCATGGCTGCGCTGTAACGTGCGCACACGCCGTGCTTAAGGGGCATTGCCTATTCTATAGGGCATCACCCGTTCAGCATCGGAGACTCCGAAGCCATGTTCAGCAGTTCCCCCGTCCGACTTACACCAAACGCCGTCTCTCTGATGCGGATCCCCGCTTTCGGGAAAGCTCTGCCTACTCACTTCATCATTGTCAATATTAATCCATTGTCATTCTATATGCATTTTGTGCGTTTGTCAACATAAAATGCATATTCAAAAGCAACTCGTCAATCGAGATAATCCTTCAAGCGCTTGCTCCTGCTCGGATGGCGTAGCTTTCTAAGCGCCTTGGCCTCGATTTGACGTATACGCTCCCGTGTGACATTGAACTCCTTACCTACGTCCTCCAATGTGCGGGTCTTGCCGTCATCGAGACCGAATCTGAGCCTGAGTACCTTTTCCTCCCTCGGAGTGAGGGTATCGAGTACCTCCATGAGCTGTCTTTTCATCATCGTATAGGTCGCCATACTGTCCGGCGCGGGCGCATCGTCATCTGGAATGAAATCGCCAAGATGACTATCCTCCTCCTCGCCTATCGGGGTTTCCAGAGATACGGGTTCCTGCGCTATTCTTATTATCTCCCGAACCTTCTCCTCGCTGATATTCATCGCCTCAGCTATTTCATCCGGACGAGGTTCCCGTCCAAGATCCTGAAGGAGCTGACGGTTAACTCTTACGAGCTTATTTATTGTTTCGACCATATGAACAGGTATCCTGATCGTCCTCGCCTGATCCGCTATTGCCCGCGTGATCGCCTGACGAATCCACCACGTTGCATAAGTGGAAAATTTATAGCCCTTGCGATAATCAAATTTATCCACGGCCTTGATGAGACCGAGGTTGCCCTCCTGTATAAGATCAAGGAACTGCATGCCCCTGCCCACATAGCGTTTTGCAACGCTGACGACAAGGCGCAGATTCGCCTCAGCAAGCTCCTGCTTGGCATCCTCGTCACCCGCCGCCATGCGCTTTGCGATCGCTATCTCCTCGTCCACCGTCAAAAGCGGAACCCTGCCGATCTCTTTAAGGTACATGCGAACCGGGTCGTCAATCGCAATGCCCTCGCTGGCGGCAAACTTCGGGTCTATATCGGTAATATCCTCGGAGGCTATTTCATTTGCGTCCACTTCCTCCACAACGGAAATATCGGCATCCTCAAAGCGGTCGAACACGACCTCCATCTGGTCGACATCGAGCATATCGTTTCCAAGGGTATCGATCACTTCGCGATAGGTCAACTCTCCCGTACCCTTGCCCTTGTTTATCAGCTCGTCCACCTTCTGCATCGTTGTAAGCTTTTCGTCGTCCATTGACATGTATATTGAGCCTCCTTGGTTTTTCTGTGTTTTTTACCTTGTCTTTTACTTAACTTTTATCTTAATGCTTATTATTGTCTCTTGCTTTTGCTGATTCCAAGCCACGCCTAACACTCGATCAAGCGCTTGTGTTTTCAAGCATCATCTTATGGCACGGCTCTTGATAACGAGCGACATCTGCTCCTTGAGCAGCTCTGCGCGCTTGTTCGGGTCGGATTCCGTCGCAGAAAGCTCCGCAAGCTCACGAATCCTTGCATCATATTCGCTCTTTAAAATGAATCTGATGCAATCCGCCGCCGAATCGATTGGCTTTTCTATATCCTCTGCCTGCGCGACCGCAGCACTCGGCCCTTCGCTTTCTTCGCCCTCGAGCGATGCGATCATCATTCGTATGTCGACCTTGTCGATATTGGCGACCTTTTCGACATTGGCGCCATTGTTATAGGCTGCGATAAGCCTCCTTGCGAAGTCCGCCATGCCCGGAAGCGAAAACAATTTTTCGTCATAGCCCTCTAAATGCACTATCTGCGCAGCATCGGCTCTTGATGCCATCATGCACGCAAGAAGCATATGCTCCGCCTTTGCCCGCTCGGACAGGGTCTGTCGTTTTTTATAGTTATTATTTCGATAATCAGGCGAATTATTCCATTTCGGCTCGCCGCCTGCATCGGCAGGATCGGTGGAATTACCGACTGCACCGCACTGCTGCTTGATCGTATCAATACTCATGCCGCTTCGCTCCGAAACAAGCCTTATATATCTGTCCCTTTCAACCGGCTGTAAGCCGGCCAGCAGACGGCAAGCTGATTTTGCATAGCCCTCCCTGCCATCGGGATCGTCCAGGTCGAATTCCGAAGCGATGCTTTCGAGCTTAAACTGCACTGCCGTTATCGAAGAATCCTTGAGCTTTAAAAACGCTTCGGCTCCATATGCTTTAACGAATTCATCGGGATCCTTTCCCTCTGGAATGATTATCACCCGAGGCTCTACACCGCTTTCTAAAAGCACATCGACACCCCTGAGCATCGCCTTCTGCCCTGCGGAATCTCCGTCATACGCATAGCACACGCGCGGTGCATAACGTCCCAATAAACGCGCCTGCTGTGAGGTCAATGCGGTGCCCAGCGAAGCAACGGCGTTCTCTATACCCGCCTGATGCAGGCTTATAACATCCATATAGCCCTCAACCATTATCAGCTCGCCAAGCTTCTTGCCCTTCATGAGGTTAATCGCATAGATATTATGTTTTTTATTATAAATGGGGGTATCCCCCGTGTTCATGTACTTTGCGCCATCCCCGCCATCCAGAATGCGTCCGCCGAACGCGACAACCGTTCCGTTTGCGGCAATTACGGGGAACATCAGCCTGTCATGGAAGAAATCGTAGGTCTTGCTTTCATCCTTTCGCCCTCTGACACACAAACCCGCATCGATTAAATCCTCGCGCTTAAAGCCAAGCTCCGTCAGGTGCTTAAACAGCGCGTCCCAATCGTTTGGCGCATAACCAAGGCCAAAGCGCGTGGCAGTGCCGCCGTCTATGCCACGCCTTATTAGATACTGCCTTGCCTTTAATCCTGCATCCGAAAGGAGCATTGAATGGTAATACTTCGCTGCGGCTCGATTGGCATTGTATAGCCTTTCCCTGCGCGCCTTTTCCTCTCTGAGACGGGCATCGTCCATCTCATCGGGCATGTCCATATTAGCACGCTGCGCAAGAAATCTGATCGCATCCATATAAGGAAGATTTTCCGCTTGCATGATGAATTGGATCACGCTGCCGCCCGCCTTACAGCTGAAGCAATGAAAGAGCTGCTTATCGGGAGTTACAGTAAAGGAGGCATCCCTTTCGGGATGGAACGGACAAAGACCCCACATGCGACCGCCCTTGGGCTTCAGCCTCGTGTACTCCGATACGACCGAAACTATATCGTTTCTATTCATGAGTTCATTCATCCATGATTCGGGTAAAGCCAATTTCGCAGCTCCTTCACGTTTACCTTACATCCAAATGCATTTGGATCAAAACCTTTAGTCGTATCAAAAACTTGCTTCGGGCAAAATCCTCATACGGTATTCTTAGACACAAAGTCCCAATATCCTGCATTATATCCGTCATCACAAAGAATTATAATGTAGGATGCGATACTTTGCAGAATTCGCCGCAAAACCCGTTTTTCCTGCATTGACATTGAATTTATTTCAATATTAGTTGTTGAATTGTCCGTTATCAACCTCATTGGTTATTGAAAGATCCATTATCGACCTTTGCCTATAGAATGTCGCTTATAGAGGTATCCGTAATTTCGCATATCAATTCAAGCCAGTTTCGTATTCCCGAAATGTCCGTTATATACGCCATCCTGTCGCCATCGGTATCAAGAAGAACCCAATCCTCCGCATACCGCATCATTTCCATAATGTCACGGTGGCTCGTTATCAGCTTTAATTTGGGTTCCGCGTGCAGAAGCTCTTTTTGTATCAGCTTACCATACTCGTTAACAGTCTCAAAATCCTCGGCGTCCGCCGCCTCAAGCGCCGCGTCGAGCATTGGCGTCACCTTCATTTGGAGGCCATCGAGATAAAGCTTAGACAGCACGAACGCCGCGAAGAGTATGAGCATAGCAACGCCCAGTCCGATAAACGTGGCAGCCGCCTGCGCACGCAATTTTTTATCGCCCTTTTTCTTTAATAAATCGGTCATTTACTTTGTCTCCTTACTTTCGGAATTTGAGACGTTTTTCCCGAATGGAAATTTGCCGCTCGGTGCGGTAACGGCTCAAAGAACGCTGCCGTGAGAAACTATTTTCTCACGGTGTGAAAAGTCTATTTTTCCGGTGTGAAAAGTTTATTTTTCACACTTCCGTCATGAATTCAATTGAACAAAATGCGATTTGGTTTTAGCAAAAGGCCGCTGCTTATCCTGTGCGTGAAGCATACCGCTCGCGTCCAGCGAGACGAACAAGCATTCCCGCGCCGATTTATATCCCATGGAATTTAAGATTTTAAGCAATCCGTTCTCATCAAGCCCTGCCGCCTGAACTACATCGTTGTGCAGCTTTCCATCCGTAACGAGTAGAAGCGCCGGTCGTGCGGATTCCGATTGCAAACTCAGGCCCTCGTTGGTGGGAGTCTGATACGGTCCCTTTAAAAGAACGCTCAAGCTGCCATTGGTTTCAAGTATCGCGTATTCCACCTGCGATATAGCAAACACATCCTTTGCCCGAAGCTGTTCGGTAAGGTCGTTCAAGGTATAATTTGCTGATCGCATCACATCCTCTCGAACTATGCCCTTCGCGATCACGACGAGCGGACTGCCGCAGACGATTTTCCGAAGCCCTTCGCTCTTAAGCGCGCCATACGATACGACCCGATGCAGCAGGAACATCGCTATGATCGGCACCACGCCATATAGGAGGGGTACGGACGGATCGGACATCGGAACCGATGCAAGGTCGGCTATCAGCAGCGTTATCGCAAGGTCGAACGGCTGCATATCGCTCAGCTGCCGTTTCCCCATGAGGCGAAGCACGGCGAACATGAACAGATACACTAAAAGTGTACGGATAAATAAGGTTAGCAATTTTCGTTCCTTCCTTCAAATGCTCAAATGCTTGTAAAAGGATTATCCCCTGATTTTCAAAAAGGTATGCCTAAAGGCGAAGAAAGCCTGGGACGGTACGGCGTGCTGTATCCGCCCCCCTTCGTCTTATTCAATTAATTTACGGGCAGGGGCTTGATAATTCATAAATTTGGTGTATAATAAAATGCCTGTATGTTGTGCTGATCATATCTGCTTGAATATTCACAAGCATTGATCAATGATCCGCAAATACTTGCAATACTGTTGCGTTTTGCCGTCATTGCAAACCGCAGTGCGCGATTGCGTCAGCTTTGCCGCAGCGCTTTACAAAACAGAAAAGGAGATACTCACAATCATGAAACACAATCTCAAGCGCCTTACCGCCGTCATCATCTGCGTCATTATGCTCGTTGTCTGCTTTGGATGCAATACAACTTCCCCCGGCGACAGTCCAAATCCTACCAATCCGGGCGGCAGTACGACCATCGTGACCAAGGATCCAAACGCTACCGAATATATTCCGGAAGGCATGTATTCATGCCTCGTTACCATTGACGCATCGACCGCATTCAACAACCCTGGCCTTGATGATGCCATCCGTAACGAGCTTCGCAATAACGGCATGATCCTCAACAAGGTAAAGATGGCCAGTGCGGCTACACAAAGCGTGACCGAGATCTTCACTGTTGCTTGCTCACTTTCCAACATAGTCGTTGACATTGAGTCCGGTGATTTTGGCAGCTTCATTAAGGGTATCGGCGGGTTGTACAACGGTGATTGCGGAGAAAGCAGCTATTGGCTCCTTCGCATCAACGGCGAGTATCCCGGTGTTGGAGCGGATTCGATCACGGTAAACGATGGCGATGAGATCGTATGGATTTACACCTGCGACGGCGGCGCAGACATCGGTTACATTTGGCAGGATCAATGATCCGTCAATATGCGGTCTCTTCCGTTTGAATTTCAGATTGAAACATAGGATAACGTCATTTGCGGACTTCTTGCATTGAAAGAAGTCCGTTTTGTGATATTTATAATATTTACAAAAATGCCACATTTGGAATTTAAAACACGGCAGTACGCCGTTGCGCTTGCTTGAAATATACGAGCGGCTTTGATATAATTAGCCGATTCGTTCCCATACCGTCAACTAAGACCGTGGACGGTTCCTTGGAGCGATTTTTTGAAGCCGCTTTCCCTTCGAGAGTGCTTCGCTAATAATGTAATGAAAAGGTTATAATACAGCCATATGAATAAACGTCTTTTCGGTCTTTGCGCCGTTGTCATTGCAGCGTTTGGCATATGCACCGCCTGCAATGTTGAACCCGATGTCATAATCGACATCAACTCACCGTCTACCGCGCCAGTCCCGACGGTCGTTTCCGCAACCAATCCAGGGCTCTTTACCCCTGCGCCGCCGACCGAGCCCCCTTATGTTGACCCCACCGACATTCCGGAGATCACCCAAGCTCCTCAGCTGGATTACTCCGTATTCAACAACTGCGCTTTTGTCGGCAATTCTACCTTTGAAGGGCTTTATAAGTACGGAGTTATCACGCAGGGCAGCTTTTTTACCCGCGTTGGTCTTAATATACTCAGCGTATACAAACAAACGACCAGCACCGGCAGCATACCCATCATCGACGAGCTGAACACCGGGAACTACGAGGCCGTCATCCTTATGTTTGGCGAAAACGAGCTCGGCTGGCCAAACCTCAATACCTTCATAAATAAATACTCAGATTTGCTAGACGATGTATGGCAGCGTCAGCCCGGCTGCGAGATCTTCATCATGGGCATACCGCCCGTCTCCGAATCGGTCAGCAGCTCCAGTACGACCGGTGTCACCAACGAAAACATTCAGCTCTACAACGCACAGCTTGTCGATCTTGCGACCCGTCGCGGCTGTCATTTCGTGTCGGTTCCCGAATCACTGATGACATCGAACGGCGCGCTCCCTCCCGAAGCATCGAGCGACGGTCTCCATCTGAACCTTCAGTACTCAAAGCTTTGGGCGGATCATATTTGTCTCACGGTCATGTCCGTTCTGAGATAGCAAATGCTCGTGCATTATTTGCCCGAGTTATATAAAGAATAATAAGAGCATCAATCGGAGGAATCAACCAATGAAAAAATTTATTGCATTTGCGCTTTCTATCATCACCCTTGCGGCCTCCATCTGCGGCTGCAAGCAGAATGAGGTAGAGCTTGACGTATTCGAAGCAGGAAACACACTGCTTGAGAACTGTACGTTTGAGACCCACGAGGACGGCGTGACCGTAATTAAGCCGGATGTTATCGATGGCGAACATGCGCTCAGGCTGTTTGGCATTGACAGCGCGCTCGTCATGCAGAGGGATTCAAAACATCAAGTATTTGCTTGTGTTCGAGCCGATAATCCCGAAACCATACTCGTTATCGAAGCAAACAGCGCAGCGGATGCCAAGACTATAAGCAGCGGCGCAATTGAAGCAACCATAAAGTCTTATAAGGAAGATTCCATCCGCTACGGTCAGGAGGATATGTTAAAGATCAATGGCTGCATCAACAGGGTCGTCGGCCGTTATGTATTCCTCATCATCTGCTCTGACAACACCTCGGCAAAGAAGGTTCTTGACGGCATCGTTAGCGAAGCATCAAAATAAGGATGGGAAGACCGAAAAAAAAGATAACCGTCAGGCCCTCAAGGATGACAAATAATATTTTAGTGGCGGTATTCGTCGCGTTCCTTTCGGTGTTTTTCGTGCTGATATGCCTTCTTCCGAAGCACGAAGGCGAGCTTAGTCCGAACGAACGGCGTGTGCTCGTCACCGCGCCGCACGCAAGCGTTGATAATATCTTGGGCGGAGGCTTTTCCGAGGAAGTCGATGCTTGGCTTGAGGATCATTTTCCGGCAAGGACTTTTTTCGTTTCCGTTTACTCATACATCAATCGGCTCACGGGACGCAACGCTGTCGAAAGCATCATCCTTGGAAAGAATGACAGGCTCTTTCCCGCACCTGTCGAGATCGATGAAGCAACCGTTGCGGACAATGGCAGCATGGTTTCGGAATTCATCTTGGCAAACGGTCTCAATGCGTACACCGCCATCATACCATCCTCGGGCTACATGCTTAAAGACGAGCTGCCCGCGCTGCATCTTGAGTATAGGGATGATGAGATAATCGATCTGTTTGAAGGTGGCTGCGGAGCGCATTCGACACCTATCGACGTCGAAGCGTTCTTCAAGGCACAGGACGATGTAGGATCGCTTTACTATCGCACGGATCATCATCTTACGATGAGGGGTTCGTACTTGCTCTACACCAAAATTGCTGAGACCCTTGGCTTCACCCCCGTTTCGGAGAGTGAATTTACCAAGACCTCATACGATTTTTACGGCACATCCTACGGCGGAAGCGGACTGTATCTTACAAAGCCCGATGCGCTTGAAACCTGGCTGCTCCCGCAGGACCCCGCCATCGAGGTCACGACCATCGATGGCAGCATCGTGACTGTCCACAGCGGTACGATCGATCATGCCTGCCTTGAGGACGGCGTCGTTGATAAATACGCGGCGTATCTCTACAGCAATCATGGTTACACCTCCATCGTGAACCCGAATGTCGAGAGTGGCGTTCTTCTCGTACTCAAGGACAGCTACGGCAACGCGATAGTTCCGTTTCTCACCTCGCACTACCATGAGATCATCATGCTTGATGTCCGCTATTTCAGCAGCAGCATGGAGCTGCCAAGCGAAACGGTCGAGAGGCTCGGAATAACCGATATGCTGGTTGTCTATGGCATCGATTCCGCCGCAACGCTCCGAGAGCTGGCATGGCTGAGGTGAGCTACTTTGGGCGGTGTAGTCTTGTTCGGCAAAGTATCGTAATACTGACAAGCAATGTATAAATATTGAAGTTAAGCCTCTTAACTATATACGCTCCCCCGAAATGCCAGGGTGACATAAGAATGTAATCTAATTTTATGAGAACGGTATGACTTTATGTTCATGCCGTTTCTTATTTTTTAGTTGCGTTGTAATGACTTCAAGTGGAGCCGCAAAACTTGTTTTATCGGGAGATGAGGCGCTGGGGGCAGACCCTTGTAGGTCGCAAAGTGAAGCAAACAGCCCTACCATTCGGGTGGCAGGGCTGATGTACACACATGGCGCGGGGTCACATATAGAAGTGCTCCATTGTAACCAATGGATATTATTTATAAATGGCCTTACTCATTATATGCCTCCACCTGAGCTGACCAAAAGGTCGCGTAAAGTCCTTTCGCATCCAAAAGCTGCTTGTGGGTGCCGCTCTCGACAATTTGCCCATGTTGGAGGACTATGATACGGTCTGCGAGTTGTACAGCGCCCAAACGGTGTGTCACAATTATGCCGGTTTTACCAAGCAATTCTTCTCTAAACTGATCGTAGATTGCTTTCTCCCGTAGAGGGTCAATGGCGCAGGTGGGCTCGTCCAAAACTACAAAATCATTATCTTTATAGAAACCTCTGGCGCAAGAGAGTTGTTGCCACTGTCCTCCGGACAACTCTCTTCCTCCGAACTCTTTGCCCAAAAGAGTATCGCGCGTAACGCCGCCATCAGGGAAGATGCTGGAGATTCTCTTAACAACATCCACCTCGTCCGATTTTGTAAAGTCACCCAGTACGATATTATCACCCACCGTCATTTTGTACCGGCAGAAGTTTTGCGGCACGGCAGACTGTCTACGATGCAGAACGGATTCGTTCACAGTGGAGATATCAATGCCATCATAACATACCCTTCCGGACTGAGGACGATACAATCCTAAAATCACGCTGACTAATGTGGACTTTCCGGCTCCGTTTTCGCCGACAATCGCAACAGTTTCCCCTTTATTCAATGTCAAATTGATCCCATTAAGCGCGTTACCGGTCTGATTTGGATAAGCAAAGCACACATCTGAAAGCGTTACAGATTGCTCAAAGGAGCAATTTTCCACATGCCCACCTCTCTCCGGCATATTCCAATATCGAAAAAAGGGCTGGATCATGCGGCGGTATTGGGTCTCATTGCCAACTGTACTTGCAAATCCGCTCAAAATTGTCGTCAAAGAGGAATATGCGGCTACGCCAGCAGTGAAAGACGCTAAATCGACTTTGCCTGTAAAGAGCAGAAAAACGGAAACGACAAATCCTCCAATACTTCCTATACATTCAATAGCGCTCAATCCAAGCCGGAGCGCGAACATTCTTTTTAATTTCCTGTTCTCAATTGCATCCCGTTTTTCTCTGCTGATTCGCCACTTTTCAGAGAGCAGAGTAGCAGCGCCAGTCAGTCTGGTCTCCTTACACGCGATTTCATCAGTTATGGCTTTTTCGTATTCAGCCTCCTCGCGCTTGCACTGGGTCACGGTCTCATAGCTGCGCTTCCACAGCAGTGAATTGTACAGCAGCTTGAGAAGCGAAGGAACAATGGACAGAGGGAGAAAAGCGACAAACCAGATATGGAACAACGACACGTAAGACGCGATCATAACTGCCTGAACCAGGGCCATGGCCGCTTCGACATAGATCTGCCCATAACGGAATAGGTGTTGTCTGGAACCGTCTGCCTGTCGGATAAAGGCATAGGCGTTCGGAGTTTCTAACTCTTCATTGGATATCCGTCGGCTTTTACCATGAAGCATCCGTCGGATCTTCCCCTCAAAATCCATAATGGCGTAGAATTGAACATGATATCTGATGTACCATACTGAATACCCGGCCGATAGGACAAAAACGGCTGCGTATACGGCGAGTGCGCTAAAAAGCCCAGAAGAATATCCGGCCTGAATATGTGAGAAAATGCGCTCGGTTGCCCAAACGCTTACAATCGAAAACGCGCCGTTGAGCAACCCCATAAGAGCCATCAGAGCAAAGCTCCCGGGAGCGGCTTTGAAGATATAGAGAAGCGCCTTGACCGAGTTGACTTGCTTATTGCTCATCATACAATCCTTTCTGCGTATTGAAAAGCTCCGCATAATAGCCGCATTCTCTCATGAGTTCCTCATGAGGAGCCTTTGCGATTAACGCTCCATCCTTGAGCACCAGGATTTCATCCGCCATCCGCACGGAGCCCAAACGGTGGGAGATGAACAGCGTTGTCCTTTTGGAAAGCAAATGATGGTATGCTTTATAAATGGCAGCCTCAGCAACTGGGTCAAGGGCGGCATTGGGTTCGTCAAGGATAGCCACAGGCGCGGGCGAGAGGACGCATCGGGCAACAGCCATTTTTTGCCATTCTCCACCTGATAGTCCTGCTCCGGTCTTATGCAGGGGCATTAGGTCACTGTCGTATCCTGTTTCCTTATTCACGGCCATAGGTCGGAAATCCAACTGATCAAATACCGCGTCGAGTGTGCCGTTGTTCAAAGATGCGTCTGCGCATAGCGAGACGTTTTCACGGACCGTTATCGGATAGCGATAGTAGTCCTGAAACACGACAGAATAGAGGCGTCTGCGCTGGGCCAAGGAAAGTGTATGAACTGGCATTCCGTTAATTAGGACCGCGCCGCTGTCTGGCGTATACAGTCCCACCAGAAGCTTCACCAAGGTTGATTTACCGCAGCCGTTTTCCCCCACCAGCGCATAGTGCTTGCCCGGTTCCAATTGAAAGCTGACATGTTTCAGGATCGGCTTGTCCGTCCCTGGATAAGTGAAGGTTACATCATGAAACACTATGTTCCTTATCGAATCATCCATCTGGATCGTCTCTGCCTTTTCATCTTCGTCAAGTTCCAGAAAAGAGAAAAAGCTGCTCATCTGCTTCATGCTTCCCACCAAATCAAAGACACTGGCATACATCTGCTTGCAGCTCTGTTGAAGTCCTGCCGCAGCATAAAAGGCAGAGGTGAACAAGCCGATGGTGATTCTCCCAGACATTAGAGGTCTCAGAAGTAATAACACGACGATAACGCTGTAGCACGCGAACAAAAGCTGCATAACGGTCTCGATCTGAAAGCGTCCACGTCCTAAGCGGGTGTTCTCACGCTTGGCTTTAGTAAATGAATCCGTGTAGCGGTGGTCAATTTCATCATCAAAAGAAAAAATTTTTCTCTCCGCCGCAAATTCGCGTTGCAACAATAGTGATGAAAAGTAATCGGTGCGGCGCATATTTTCGATGTATTTGACCCAAAAGCCTTCTGTTTTCTGTGCTAACTTCCTGTTCAGAAGAATACCAACAATCAGAAGGATGGCTATTCCAATGGCCGTCCATTGATCCATTAACCATAATACGAAAAGTGATGCCGCCAGTTTGACGGAAAGATTAACGATATCCCCAAGCGCCTGATAGAGTTGTCCATCCAATTCCGATGCTTTGGAGGCCTTCTGCCATAGTGAGTGAAACTGCTGGGTTTCCGTAATATGAAAAGCAACCCGTGAAGCCTTATCCAGCCGAATGATGTCCAGTTTAGCCGCTTGGCATATTTTATGCTTCTCTGCCATGCGTAGCAAAACAGCGCTGCACACCGTGTTCAAAAACGATAGCACGCAGAATATCGCAAGAAACCAGAAAAAGCTGTTGAAGCCTCCGGTAGTTACCCCGTTTGCAGCACAGTCGATAAGGCCGCCCCTAATTCTAATCATGACAGCGGGGATTGCGCCGATGACTGCGGCAATAGTTAGATATGGTATCCATTCTCGTGTAGTGTAGTATCGGCTGATATATGCCTTCATTTTCATTGTATTTCTCCCTTTCTTTTCAGTAGGTACATTATAGCCTAAGGCAGTCAAATTACCAGTCTTGTTTTTTTATGGAATTTCTGCTATAATGTATACAAGAAAAAGCGAGAATCAAAAAAGATACCATAGCCAGTCAAAAAGCTAAATATGGTGTCTTTTCGTTTTCCAATTCCATCTGATAGATACTTTTTTCGTAATTTCGGTCTAAACCTGTTTTACGAACACCTGACTAATGGTGTAGGGAGCGTTTTATGTCTATAGTCTGTTTGTATGCACAACATAAAGGCACAGTAAATGCACATATATGGGCGTTCCTTATTCTCTTTTCAATGGAATATATTTATTATTATTCTCTTAACAGTTGATTATTCGGCTTAAATATGCTATAATATTAACGATGGAGATTGCGTTGGCCACCGCTCTTTCCGTCTACCCGCTTAAACGGGCATGTCTCTCCTTCCTAAAATAGGCTGATGATAGAGCGTTTGACGGGCGGCCCCGCTGAACGCTCAATTCATTTTTGGGGAGCTTAAGAGGGAAGGCGCCGGCCCCGAACGGCGGAGCGAGTTTCGGGGAGAAAGGATACCGGGATTTCCGGACAATCAAAGACGATGAAAACACGAAAATCGATAACCGAGCTAATTGACAGGCTTGAGAATGAACGTAATTTGGCATCCGATGGGGGTGCGCACGAGACAGCGGAACACAGGCTCGGAGCAGCGATGCTATCAAGACTCGGCATTCCCGAAGGCATTGACCGCAGCGAGGTCGTGGAGCGAATTCTCCTCCATTGGGAGAATTCCCCCGTTGACGCTGAGAACAGCCCCGCTCAGGACCAGACCGAGCAGGAAGCTGATACTGAGGCACCTCAGGACATTAGACGCACGCTTCCCCGCCCTATCAGAGGGAACATTGGTGAAGCGCCTGCCGCCGACTACGAAAGCATGAGCGCGGAACAGTTCCGCAGGCTCAAAAAACAGCTCCAGCGAGCCGCTTCGGACGGACGCAGAGTAAGGCTATGACAATAATACAACCGCTCATCGCACCTGTTGATGCGGACATCGTTTAAATGAGCGAAACCAAAATGCTCGTCCAATAGATCCACGCTTTTGACGGACATAACATCACCTCAGTTAAGAAAGGAAAAACAATGGCAAACACTATTATTAATACCACTCTCAACGCAGCAACCAACGCGAGATTTCCCAGCAAGTACTACGACAGGCAGCTCCTTGAAAGCGCAAAGACGCGCTTTGTTCATGCCGAATTCGGCCAGAAGCGCCCCATCCCCCGCAACAGCGGCAAGTACGTCAATTTCCGCAGATGGAACCTGTTCAATCCCTCAAACGCAGTGCGCGGCCTCGTTGAAGGCATAACGCCCAATGGTCAGACTCTCACCCAGACCGATGTCGAAGCCATGGTAAAGCAGTACGGCGCATATGTCGAGGTCACGGATCTGCTCGATCTCACCGCTTATGATTCGGTCATCAACGATTCTGCGGAACTTCTCGGCGAACAGCTCGGCACCGTCATCGAATGGGTGACCCGCGATGCCATGTGCAGCGGCAGCAATGTTCAGTATGCAGGCGGAAAGACCGCGCGCAACCTGCTCACCTCGAGCGATAAACTCACCACTCAGGAGATTAGAAAGGCGGTTCGCACCCTCAAGAAAAACAAGGCTCGCCCCTTCTGCGAGGACGGTCGTCAGCCGCATTTCATCTGCATCTGCTCCCCCGAGTCCACCTATGACCTTCAGAACGATGAGATGTGGAGAAACGTTTCCACCTACAGCAATTCTGAAGCTATCTACAGCGGCGAGATCGGAAGGCTGTTCGGTGTCGTATTCGTCGAAAGCACCGAAGCGAAGATCTACACCCAGACCCTGCTCAACCACGTTAGCGCAGCCACCACTTCCAGTAAGGAGTTCGTACTCAAGGACGAACCGAGCGAGGAGGAGATAGAGTACCTTTCCCAGGGCGGAAATAAGATAATGATCGGCGACAAGGAGTACACTCTCGCTGCCGAAAACTCCTATGATCCGGCTACCAAGACCGTAAGGCTCGCGGAAGCAGCCACGCTTAGCGCGGACGCCGTGGTTTGGAGCGATGACGCATCGTCTAAGAGCAATGATTTCGGAACGGATAGGAGCCAGCCCGTTCACGCCACGCTGGTGTTCGGAAAGGATGCCTATGGTGTAATCGACGTGGAAGGCAAGGGAGCGGTTCAGCTCATCGTAAAGCCCCACGGCAGCAGCGGCACCGCCGATCCTCTCGATCAGAGGGCAACCGTTGGTGCTAAGGTTGCCGCCTACACCGCCGCAATACTCAATGACCTCTGGCTTGTTCGTATCGAACACACCGTATCCTGATAGATGCACCCGGGGAGCGCGCCGTACCCGCGCACTCCCCAAATCGAAAGGAGGCCAACCATGGCATATTTCATAAAGAAACGCAAACCGCGTCTTGTTAGCAGCGGTGACGGATATGAAAGCAATTCCGAAGCCGCCCTGTCCGCCGTTAAAGCCGGGCGGTCGACTGCGAACGGCACGACGGGCGCATTAATCCCTGTCTCAAACGCGCACGGCGCGCAACAGATGGGAAGCACTTCCTACTCAACTGGCAGGAACAGAGGAGCCGTTTCTACCGCCTCGGCAACAAATCCAAACGGGAACGGCAGCGGAGCGCTCGCGCAGCCCAGATCCGGCGGCACGGGATCCGGCAGCACTGGGTTTGGCGGCGGAAACTACGATGGAAGCGGTACTTACGGCAACAGCGGAAGCGGAGGAGTCGGAGGGAGCGGTTACACCGGCTTTGAGGATGCCTACAATCGCATAATCGCAATTCTCAACAGCTACGGTATCCCGATGACGTTCCCGACCTTCGATGAACTGTATGATCAACTTGAAGCCCTGCTTCGTCCGAGCGTCGATGCCGCGATCGAACAGCGGCAAAGATACGGCGAAGCTACACTCGCAGAGCTTGATGCCGACGCATACTCGCGCGGCATGGGCGGCTCAAGCTATCTTTCAAGCATGAAGCACCGCGAATACGATAATATCGCGTCGGATGTGGCAAGGCTTGAAGCGAACTACACCTCGGATATTGCGGAGTACCTCTACAACGCAACAAACGAATTAAGCAAGCTGCAAGCACAGTTTGCGACAATATTCCTACAGCATTCCTTCGACCAGGCTGCCGCCAGCGGCAGCGGCGGCAGCAGCAATGGCGGAGGAGGTTCAAGTCACGGTTCCGGAAACAGCAACAGTCAGAGCGCGAGCAATGAGCAGGATGAGCCGATCGAAAGCAGCACTTCCAGTTACGCGGAGTACTGCGCTTACATGGAATATCTGTCCAAAGCCGATAGACACAAGGTTTTCCATAGCGCGGACGCATACTGGGTCAATATCCGCAATGAGATAATCCGTAGTCTTTCCCATGATGAGTATCTCAGGCTGCGTTCCCTCTACGACGCGCCAAGCAGCGGAGGCGGCGGACACGGCAATCACTCGGGAGGTGAAACAGGGTGGGTTCACGTTCTATCGTAAAGAAATACGAAATCGAGCTCGACCTCAAGCGATCATCCTCCAACAGAGGATTTGAGGTCGTTGACGGCGATACCGGCAACCAGATAGTTATCAGTCTTACCGACAGCGGCTCGCCCGTCTCTCTCACAGGGCAACGGGTTTTGGCGGTATTCTCCAACAGCAACGGCACCTTCATGCAGGACAGCGGCGATGCAAACGGAGGAGTAACCATAATTGGCAATGAAGTCATCATCGAGTTGTTCCCGGAATCGGTCGCACCCGGTCTTGTTGAATGTGAGCTTCAGATCTACACCAACTTGGATAGTGAAGTAGATCGCGTGCCCGTATACTCAAACCTCGTCACGAGCGCAAAATTCAATTTTTCGTGCCGAAGAAGCATTCTGAACGATGATACGCTACAGACCATACGCGAATTCCCAATGCTGATGAAGCTCATCGAACTGGTTCTTGAGGCCGAAGCTCAACGCGCGGACAACGAATCTATCAGGGTTTCGGCAGAGGACAGGCGCGTCGCGAACGAAGCTCAGCGCGTAAAAGCCGAAAACGCGCGTGTCATAGCGGAAAACGGTAGGGTTACCACAGAAAACACCCGCGCAGCCGCTGAGGATGCGCGTACAGCCGCAGAATCGGAACGAGTTTCCGCAGAAAAGTCGCGCGTTCTCGCTGAAAAGCAGCGTATCTCAGCTGAAAATGCCCGTGTATCCGCAGAAAATGCGCGTGCAGCCGCTGAACTGGAGAGAGCGGCGGCCGAAAGCACAAGGGTATCTGCGGAACTGTCAAGGGAATCCGCAGAACTTGCAAGGCGTTTAGCCGAATCGATGCGCAGCAGCATCATCAGAGGTATCGTGCAACCCGATACCAGCCCCCTTGTCGGAAACAATGCCGTTGACGCCACATATTTAGCGGGCTGGTACAGCTACGACGGCGGACTGCTGCTCGTTGATTCAGAGGTTTCGAGTGAACATGTTAAACCTTCCGGCACGATACGCCAGGTGCATATAAATGCCTCGGGCGCTATCAGATACCGCACGGGAACGTTCAAGACGGATACTCAGATTGACTGGAACAGTTGGGTGAATATGCTCCAGCAAAAGGAGGACGTTGTCAACAAGGTGACCGACATCTCCGAGAGCAGCACGCACACCCAATACCCCTCCGCAAAATGCGTGTACGACCTCATAGGGGACGTGGATACCGCGCTTGGTCAGATAGGTTCTATCATTGGAGGAAGCGGAAGAGTTTAAACCTGACATGAATGATTTTGTACGGATTCGTTGAGGCATGCACGGTCGCTTTGAATCTTGCATAGTCTCTTTGAGGCATGTGCGGATGCTCTGAATCTTGTACCAACTAACTTAAATATCAACAATTAACAAAGGAGAAAATAATGAAAAACGCAATCGACTTCATCCGTTTTGCATTATCCCACGCAAAACGTGAAAGCATCCCCCTCGGCGCACAGCTGCCCCTCGATATCAGTGAATGCGGTACTGAGCCATGGGAATACCTGTACGGAACCACGGGTCACAAGGTTACAAAGGATCTTCTTGACCGCAAGTTCAATGACTATTATTCAAAGAAGGGCTGGACTCGTGCTAGCTTCGATCAGGCAACCGAGAATTGGGCCGAAAAAAAGGTTACGGTTTGCGATTGTCAGGGTCTGCTCGATGTCTATCTTGGCATGGACGTAAATTCCAACTACTGCTATAGCTGCTGGTGCACCGACAAGGGTTCGCTCAGCAGCATCAACCGTCCCTATGTCATTGGAGAGGGCGTCTATTTCAGCAACAGCGATAGCCGCATGACGCATGTTGGCTTCGTCTGCGGATTCCTGAACGGCGAACCCCTCGTCGTGGAGGCGCGCGGACTGCGCTTTGGCGTATGCGTAACGAAGCTGTCCGAAAGGCCATGGACGCATCGCGGTATCATCAGCAAACAGCTTATCTATGACGAGGACTGTCATGATGAGCAGATTAGACTTACCGTAACCAGCCCCATGATCCAGGGCGAAGCCATCAAGAGCTTGCAGTCCGCGCTCAACTCCCTCGGATACTACTGCGGCTCGGTGGACGGAAAATGCGGAGTCCTGACCATGGGCGGAGTAAACGAGTTTGTCGAAGCACATTGTGCGCACAGAGTATAGCGACGCATCTGAATAAATCTTAATGCATCTAAATATATCTGAATGCATTTATAAGAAAAATAGGACATAAGAAAAATGCAAGAATTCTTTACCTGGAACGCACTTCTCACATGCTCCGGTGCGACGCTCGCAACAACGATGCTGACACAGTTTTTGAAGGAACTTGGATTCATCAAAAAAATCCCCACTCGCATATTCAGCTATGTGGTCGCTGTCGTGCTAATGCTGCTTGCGATGCTGTTTGAAGACGCTTTCTCACTGGAAAATGTTGCGATCGCTCTTATCAACGCCACGGTCGTCGCGCTTGCCTCAAACGGTGCGTTTGATGCGGTGAACTCATAAAATATAAATTTAAAGATAAACTCACTCCGATAGTTCGACAGGATTTTCAGGCTTTTTCAGAGTGAGTATGCTGACAACAGCAGCCGTAAGCACAAGCACCACCCCTATGCCCTTTGTGAGCCACATGGGTTCGCCAAAGACTATCATGCTTGTGATGGACGCAAACGCGGGTTCGAGCGTATTCAATGCCGATGCCGTTGTTGAACCGAGCAGACGAATACCCTTCAACAGAAGCTGTAACCCAATGGTGTACCCAAGCAGCGCTTCAAAGAAGAGTATGAGCCACATAAACCAATCGGAGGGCACGGAAAACCTATTGAAAGCTATGGCTATTATCATGCCAAGGATGCACGCCGAGCCAGTGATGTACAGGTTTGATACCGAAGTGTCCAAGCCCGCATACGCAGAATTCCGACCCGCAAGAAAATAAACGGCATACGCGATGCCCGAAACGATGGCGATCAAAACTCCGATTAGATCAAGGCTTCCTCCTATCGAAGCATGGGAGATAAGCACTATACCCGCTATTGCCACAGCAAGCGGCAAAAGCGTCATGGGCCTGAGCCTTTCCTTGAAAAAGAGCGTCATCGCTATCACGACAAAGACCGGGTATGTGAAATTCAGCACGATCGTCAACCCTGCAGGTATGCGAAGGTATGAGTATGTGATCAGCAGCAGCGTCGCAAGCAGCGCTCCACCGCCGAGGAGTGCGAGCTGCCACGCCTGCTTGCCGCTCACACGCACTGACTTCCCGCGTGCTAAGCCGTTGATGAGCGAGAGCAGACATGCAATGCCCATGCTGATGCCAACTACGCTTTCATTCGTCATTGCCCGCGAATCATGAGCGGCCATGATCGAAACCGCGTTTTCGCCGAATACGCGCGTCACAAACTCAGCCGGAAGGCCGCCGTTAAGCGCAGTATTGGACAGTATGGGCGTTATTCCATAGCAAACGGAGGCAAGCACAACGCAAAGTACCCCCGTGAACAGTTTGTGCTTCATAAGCAAGCTCCTCACCGCAGATAATTCCCGTACATGGTACACCAAACCACCAAGAATTTCAACAAAAAACGATGTTAGGAGAAAGACAGATGAAAACCGAAACAATCATCCTTGAAAGAACCGCACCCAACATCCCTTGGGAAGGCTGTGTCAACAGCGTGAACTACCGCATCGAGCGCGGCGTACCCGTTGAAGTGCCCGATTTCCTCGCAAAGCTGATACGTCAATGTGAGATTGAAAGAAAGCTCAGCGAGGATCGTGTCAGAGCTTATACGACTCCGTCCGGCGCACGGCTTGCTTAGGAGGTGGAATCCATGACGTTAAACGATATTCTCGTCTCCGCTCTCTCGCAGCTCGACCGTGGGCACGATGCACAGACCCTCGATACCTACCGCGAACGCCTTACGCGCTATGCAAACGATGCTCAGAGTGACCTTGCCTATGCAATCGGCCTCATGCGAACTGACGCAGTCAAACCCAATTATGGAGTAGTGAATCTAAGGAAGCTCCCGCGAAGCTGCCGCAAGGTCATAAAGGTCGTTCAGCTCGATCGTTCGGTACCGTTTCGAAGCGGCGCTACCCAAGATGATATACTGCTTCCCTACGATGAGACGGCGTACATAACCTATCGTTATGAGCCCAAGCCGCTCGAAAATCCCACCGATATCAGCGAGCTAAACGAGGGACTTCACGGATTAATGGTAAGCTATGTCGTGGGCAGGGAGCGCATGGCGGGCGATGTATCAACGCAAGGCGGGAGCAATCTTTATCTTGGTATGTATGAAGCGGCAAAAGCCAGACTTCGTCGGGGCGTAGGAAACGATGATGCGTATAAGATCACCAATCGATACTAAAGGAGGCTGCTGTAAATGGGACTAAATACATACTCCATACAACGCTTTATCGGTATAAATCAGGGCAGCGATGAAAACGGGCTTTCCCCCACCTTTTCGCCGGATGCCGCGAATATGGACACTACCGACGGCAATCTCAGCGTAGCAAGCGGATACACAAAATACATTCAGTCGATGATTCCAGGTTCCGATACGATCGATGCCATTGCCGTTCACAAGTCCTCCAAGGGAGAGATGCCCATAGTCATCACAGGCAAGAAGGTTTATGTCTATAAGAACGGCGTATGGGGGCAGGTTTATAATTACGAGGATGCAAGAACAACGATCCATTACGATACGGCACTTGTTCGGATAAATACTGTGGATTACCTTTTGATCGCCGATGGAGCGCACCAGCTGATTAAATTCGACGGAACCAGGGCAACTCCTTTTGGTTCCGAGGAAGGCTGTTCCAATATCCCTGTGTCATATCTTACCATCTATCGCGGGCGACTTTTTGCCGCAGGCGATCCCGAAAACCCTGACCGCCTATATTACTCCTGCTTGCCCGGCAGCGGACGCACCATTGAAGACTGGGGCTATGTTGAATCTTCGCCTGCGGTCGAAGGAGGCCATGCGGAGGTTGGCAGCACCGGCGGCGATCCAATCGTTGCAATACGCGCGCTTTCCAACCAACTTCTTATATTTAAGAAGAACAGCCTGTATCGTTTGATCGGAGACAGACCATCGAACTTCACGATCGAGCGTATCGACACAAGCATACGCAGCACCGTGCATACCGCAATTGCCGCATATGGAGACGTACTGTACTTCGTAACAGCGGACGGGCTTTATTATTATAACGGCGTGACCGCGCGTCCCTGCCCCGATATGAGGATGATAAAGGGTATCCTTTCTGAATCGGACGTGAGCGGCACAAGGGCCGTAGTTGTAAAGGACAAGCTATACTTCACCCTAAAGCGCGGAGGCGCGAAAACGGATGCAATAATCGAGTACGACCTGATCGAGCATAAGTACATGCTGCGGGAAGGGTTTAATGTAAACGACATTACCGTGCTTGGAGAGAATCTGCTGCTCGTCAACAATACGCACCATGTCTACCTGTGGGGCAGCGGCAATACCTACGACGGACAGCCAATAAACGCATACTGGTACACACCGCTGACCGATCTCGGGGACAAGGCTGCCATCAAGAGCCTGCATGAGCTATACATTCGCGGGAGCGGGGATACGCTCCTCATTGAGGCGGATGCTGGCACCGTAAAGACGCACTATCGTGCGATACTCCCGGAAGACCGCAGCGAAGTGCTTGAAATACCGATGCTTAATGAGGCTCGATGCATTCGGTTGAAGTTTGCAAATGAAGCGGGCGGTCATTTTACGTTAGAAGGCGGGGTCGAGCTTTGTCTCGGACTTCGCCGCAGGGTCGACTAACAAGAGGTGAGCATTATGGATATGCGTGCGCTTTACTATATTGCATTGCCGCTCGAACGTGAAAAAACGGAGGACGCGCGAAACCACGAAGCAGACATCAAGGCAAACGAAAACTGCCTTAATCAGAATTTTGCACTGATTGCCGAGAAGATTTACGAATTTGAAACAAGACTGCTTCTTTTAGAGGCAGCCTTGGCGGAGCTAAAAAAGGACGACACCGAGCGAACGTAGTATTGGTTCATTTAGGTAATGCCTTAAGACCGATCAATAACACGGAGGGTGTCCCCAAAGTCATTATTTGACCCGAGGGACACCCTCTTTTTGTTTTCCCTTAAAAGTTTTTAGGGGTTCAGGGGCTTTTTTCAAAAAGCCTCCGACGGGGTTCAGGGCAGCGTCCCGAAAACATTAAAATCCGAAATTACTGCCGCCATAGGCATCGTCGAGAACCTCGCTGCCTATCTCGTTAAGGTTTCCGACAACGAGGGTGCAGGTGTGCATCTCTCCGTCGCGCCAATACTGAAGCTCGATCGAATCTCCCACGTTCAGCCCTTGGATTATTTCTACGAAGAGCTCCTTATCGGTAATCTCCGTATCACCCGCCTTGACGATGATGTCGTCCGCATACAGCCCTGCCTTGTGAGCGGGACCGTCCTTTATGACGCTGTAGACCAATGCGCCGCAGGGGATATTGAACGATTCGGCACGCTGTTCATTGATAGTAATGACGCTTACGCCGATGCCGGGTCTCGGTATGCTGCCGTCCTCGATCAATTTGGACGCAATATCCATTGCGTTGTTTATCGGCAGCGCAAAGCCCAAGCCTTCGGCACTGATCGGTTCACCGTCTTCATTATAGCTTGCTATAACGGTCTTTGCTGAATTGATCCCAATCACATTTCCGTTCATATCAAAGAGCGGCCCGCCGCTGTTGCCCGGGTTGATCGCCGCGTCGATCTGAATGTAGGTATTGCGCATACCATCGATGAGTACGCTGCGATTTACCGCGCCGACCATACCAAAGGTTCCGGTGAAGCTCAGCTCCTCTCCCGTTGGGTGTCCTATCGCAAGCACAAAATCACCCGTTTGAACGGAATCGGAATTGCCTATCGTAAGCGCTTTCGTCACCTTGGAGGCTTCAACGCGCAGTACCGCAACATCAGTGCTTACATCATAGCCCACGATGCTTGCCTTGGTGTTCGAGCCATCATAGAAGGTTATCCAAACGGAGACCGCGTCCTCAACTACGTGCGCGTTGGTGAGGACATAGCCATCCGTCGATATGAAGAATCCGGTTCCCGTGCCGATGAGATTGTAATTGGAGTTTCTGTTTCCGGAATAGCTGTTGATGATTACCACGCCCTCGACTGAGCTACTATAAATATTGGGGATCGGGTTAGCATCCCCAAATACGATGGATGGACTATGGCTTCCGCCGCCCGTGGCATCGCCCGCAGGCGGGTTGGTAGCGAGCGAAGGATTCGTGATGAGGGGCGGGTTCGTCGTGTTCGATGGATCATCCGATTCGAGCGAACCTACGAGCGCGGCGGAAATGGTGTCGATCTCTATAAACCTTGCAAGCAGGATGCCACTTGCAACCAGCGCACCGATTACAAGGAAGGTTATTGCGGTGATAAGTATCGTGCCTACGGAAGGCACGTTCTTGTGTATCACGGTCGTTTCAACATGAACTTTATCTCCCTCGCTCCACGACACGCTTCGCACCTTATCGCCACTCTGCCCGTTTCCGTTCGGAGCAACGCCCTGCACACTTCCGTTTACGAAGTTTGATTCGTTAAAATCATTCATGTGAGATCCTCCAATCTTAGTATTCTCTAATGCTTTTTCAGCGTAAAGATGAAATCCGTCCCCTTTTCATCGGACTTCACTTTGATCTCGCAATTATGCTGATCGATGATAAGCTTTGCTATCGACAGTCCTAACCCCGTGCCCGACCTGCTACCGTAGGTATGCGCCTTTTCGACCTTGTAGAAGCGATCGAAGATATGCGGGATATCCTGCTTCGGAATGCCCGTACCGTTATCTCCGACGCGCACGGTCACGTTCTGACGGTTGACGCTGCTCTCCACGGTCAATATGCCTCCCTCCGCCTTTGCGTACTTTATGGCGTTGTCGATAAGATTGTGCAGAACCTGCCCTATCCTGTCCCTGTCCGCCACAACATACAGCGGTTCGTCGCTAAGCCTTACGTCAACATCCAAGCCCTTTGCAAGAATTCGCGCTTCAAACGTGATAAGCACTCGACCTATCAGCTCGTTGATATCAAAATTGATTACATTGAGCTTATACTGTCCCGATTCTATCCTGGCTATATCGAGAAGATCGTTGACCATGCCCGTCATTCGTCTGGTTTCATCAAGCACTATTTCAATATACTTCTGATGCTCATCCTCCGGAATGGTGCCGTCCTCCATCGCTTCAAGGAAGCCCCTTATCGAGGTGAGCGGCGAACGCAGCTCATGCGAAACATTGGCAACAAAGTCGCGTCTGGCCTTTTCAAGACCCGCCACCTGATCCGCCATGGCATTGAAGCTTGCACCGAGCCTGCCAAGCTCATCCTCTCTGCGCACAACGACCCTTGTTTCGTATCTCCCGTGGGAAAAATCCGTTACTACATCGTTGATATGCGAAACCGGGCTTGTCGTGTACTTAGTAATTATAAACGCAACCGGAACCGTAATCAAGACCGCGATCAACGCCGACATAAAAACGTCAAGATAAAGACTGTCGAGCGCCTGATATATGCTCTGCATATCGTAATGCAATAGCAGCACGCCCATGCGCTTTCCGTCCCCGTACTGTAAGGGTCTTATTATGGTCAGAGTCCTTATATCGGTGTACTCGCTCATGAAGTCGAAGTTGTAGGAATAAAAGTCCGGGCTGCTTTTCATCTGCTCGGAAATAGCCGAAAGGTCCGCCTCACCGCAGGCCTGCCACTTAGCCATATTCTCTTCGTCAACGATATCGACGCTTCCGTACTTCGGGTCATCAAAACGGAATTGGATCATCGCTCCGTACTGCCTGACTATAGCAAACAATCGTTCCCTTGCAATGGGCTGCTTCCTTGTGTCAATATATTCTTCAAGCAGGATACGATTTATCTCATTCGATTCACGTGTGAGTTCGGATTTGACTTCATTTATGTAATGGCTTCTGAATATGCCTGTCGCCATAAAACCGAGTATTACAAGCACACCCATGGCAACCGCGAGGTATGACACCAGCATCCTTGCAAAAAGGGTTTTAAACATCGTTACTCGTCAAGCCTTTCAAATTTATAGCCAACGCTCCAGATGGTGCGTATCCGCCAATACTTATTCTCACCGAAGCGATCCCTTATGCGCTTGACGTGAACATCGACGGTTCTGCTGTCGCCATAAAAGTCGAATCCCCACACTCCGTCAAGAAGCTGTCCTCTTGAGAGCACCTTATCCTGATGTTGGATGAAATAATAGAGCAGTTCGATCTCCTTCGGCGGCATATCCACGGGTTCGCCGTCAAGCATAATTATATAGTTCTTTATGTCGATCTCAAGATTACCTATCGTGACGCTGCTGCGCTCCGTTTCCTCGGGCTGCGCCGAGCGACGAAGCACCGCTCTTATCCTCGCGATAAGCTCCTTGGAATCGAATGGTTTCACGATATAATCATCCGCGCCGCAGTCAAGCCCCTGCACCCTGTCCGTCGTATCGCCCTTTGCGGTGAGCATTATGACGGGTACATTGCTTATCTTGCGTATTTTGGAAAGTATCTCCCAGCCGTCCATACCTGGGAGCATTATGTCGAGCAAAACGAGCTTTGGATTGCACTCGCGAAAGACCGACATTGCCCTGTTTCCGCTCTTGCATATCACGACCTCGTACCCCTTGCTTCTGAGATACAGCGTCAAAACCTGACATATTTTTTCGTCATCATCGACGACAAGAATTAATTCATTTTCCATTTTAATAGTGCATCCTTAAGTGAGATTAAATCGGTCGTTCCATGGCGGCTCCAAAACCCACTCGGAGCCCGATTCATATGGAATCCACGATTATGCCATTTCGTTTTAATAGAGCGGTGGTCACACCGTCCCCTCCGTGTTTAACGCCGGAAAAACTTCCGTTGTATATACATCCGCAGCCGCATGATGGGCTGTTCGCGCGCAGGATCGCATAGCGTATCCCATTATCCTTTGCTATCTTTAATACGGCCTCGGCTCCTTTTACGAAGCTTTCGGTCACATCCTTCCAGTCATCGGTGTGAACTATAGCAAAGCCGTTGAGTACATCCTCCCCGTCCCCGCCGAAAATCTCAGCCTTAGGCCGCGGGGTCGGAAGCCCGCCCAAACGTTCGGGACATACGGGAATGGCTTGTCCCGAATCCACAAGAGTCATAATGTCTTTGTTCGTTTTTGGCCTCGCGTCATACCTGCATGGTATGCCCGCAAGGCAGCTTGATACCAGAATCATTTTACCACCTAACCACCAGCTAATTGTTAATAAATTATGAACAAATCGCCATGATAAAGAAATTTTTGCTTTTAACGCAGGGTCACGACCGTTACACCGAAATCGCCCTCGCCGTAATTGCCGTTTCTAAAGGACTTGCAGCGCGGATGCCGCTTGAGATACTCCTGTATCCCCGCACGAAGCGCACCGGTACCCTTTCCATGAATGATATTCACCTCGGTAAGCCCCTGCTGGTTGGCACTATAAAGGTATTTATCGACGATCGGCTTTGCGTCGTCCACGAGCATACCCCTAATATCCAGCTCCAATCCGACCGTATCGGCAGGATTATATTCCACTTTTACATTCGACTTCGCCTGCTCCGCTTCTGCAGCGATGCGAATGTCATCAAGCCGCACCGATAGTTTGATTATTCCTACCTGAACCTGCACTTCGCCGTTTTTATCCGGCTTTTTGAGCACGGTCGCGGTCTTATCGAGACTCAACACCTTTACCGTCTGCCCGGGGAGCACCATCTTGGGCGGCTTTCCGTCGCCCGTGCGAAGCATCGGAAGATCCTCCGCAAGCTCTCCCTCGGCCTTTCTTAGCTCATCTCGCTGCTGTTGCACTATTCTGTCCATGGCGCGCCTGTCGATGTCCTTTATCGAACGAAGCTGAACGATGATCTGCTCCATCTCGCGCTTTGCGTCGGCAACTATCTTACGCGCGTCCTCCCGCGCCTTGAGCCGAAGCTCACTCTTTTCCCGTTCGAGCTTCTCGCGCTCCTCCCTTAGCTCACGCGTGAGCCTGTCATGTTCCTGCCTCGCCTGCTCGGCAAGCTCCATCTCCTCCTCCGCGCGACGCTTTTTCATCTCCGCGTCGGAAAGGATGGCCTCAAAATCCGTGTCCTCCTTCTTGATGAAGGCGCGGGCGTTATTGATTATGTATTCGCTGATGCCGAGCCGCCTGCTTATTTCAAAGGCGTTGGATTTACCAGGAATGCCAATAAAAAGCCTGTATGTCGGGCAGAGCTTATCGACATCGAACTCCATGGAAGCGTTCTCCATTCCGGCGTGCGTCAGCGCAAAGGCCTTTATCTCGCTGTAATGCGTGGTCGCAACGGTGAAGGAACCCCGCATATGCAGATCCTCAAGTATGCTCATCGCAAGCGCCGCGCCCTCTATGGGATCGGTTCCCGCGCCCAGCTCATCGAGCAAAACAAGGGATTTTTCATCCGCATTTTCCAAGATGCCTACGATATTTCGCATATGGCTCGAAAAGGTCGATAGGGACTGCTCGATGCTTTGCTCGTCGCCAATATCGGCAAAAATGCTTTCAAACACTGAAATTTCCGTGCCAACGTTCGCAGGGATGAACATACCCGACTGCGCCATGAGCGTGAATAGTCCGGTGGTCTTAAGTGTGACGGTCTTTCCGCCCGTATTGGAACCCGTTACGATCAAAGTCGTAAAATCCGAACCCAGCCATATATCAATCGGGACTACGGAATGCGAAGCTATCAACGGATGCCTGCCCTTTACGATGCGCAAAACGCCGCTACCATTGAGCTTCGGCATAACAGCCCGCATTTCCTTGGCAAGCTTCGCCTTTGCAAAGCACAGGTCAATCCTTCCAAGTGTGAATAGGTCGGTATAAATATCGTTAGCGGAGGGCTTTATCATGGCGGTAAGCTCTGTCAAAATGCGTTCGACCTCCGCCTGCTCCTCGATGACTAGCTTTTTATATTCGTTTCCAAGCTCCACTACGTCGGTCGGCTCGACAAACAGCGTCTGTCCGCTGCCCGATTGATCGTGAATGAGACCCGGTATATTCGCCCTGTACTCCTGCTTAACTGGGACTACAAACCTGCCGTTGCGTATCGTTATCAACGGATCCTGAAGATATTTTGAGTAGGTCGAGGAACGGATGATGCTGTTCAGCTTTTCCCGAACGCGCTCATTCGCAATGCGCATATTGCGCCTTATCCTCGCAAGCGCTGGAGACGCACCGTCGAAGAGTTCGTCCTCGTTGAGTATGCAGCGCTGTATCTCTTCTTCGAGGTACTTATGCGCTATCAAACCGCTCGCAAGATTCGCAATCCCGCACGGGGTATCATCATCGTCCTTCGCGGTCAAGGGCGTAAGCTGCTCCCGAGCTATGCGGACGGCCTTTAGGCATTTTCCGATATTCAGCAATTCTTCGCAGCTTAAAAACAGCGCGGCATTCATCCGCTTTAGTGCCGAACGCATATCCGGAAAATCGTCCACTGGCGAATAGCCCGTTTTAAGGAAAAAACTCTCGGCTTCGCTCGTAAGCCTCAGCTCCGAGTACACATCGTCAAGCTCCGTAAGCGGACGCAGCTCATCCGCAAGCTCTCTGCTGACGCAGCAGCCGCAATGCGTTTGTAGTTTTTTTAAAATTTTATCGTATTCAAGGGTCTTTAAAACCTTTTCGGAAATCATTTTTTCACCAGTCCTATGAATTTATGAACGAACACAGGTGTATTGTGTTATTCAACCTTTCGATTGAAATGTCCTCTCGTGGAGTTTGGAAGCTGTGGAACGCTCCTCCCGCTTCGCGCCGCCGTAAAAGCAGAAAGCCTATCTATCATCATATCCTCAGCCTCACCCGAAAAGCTAAGCACCGCACCTGCCGCCCGGGGCAGCTCATCATATATATCTATCAAGTCCGTCGTGCGGCAATTAAGCATGCGCACAAGGCATTTATCTGAAAACTTTGTATTGATAAGCGGAAACTCGCGCCCCGCCTCATCGGTCACGCGCCCCGCCTCTCCGTTGCAGTCAAGGCAGCCGCCATGCTCCTTTACGGGACAGTGCAATAGCTGCATCAGCGGAACCCTGCCATGGAGCCAGATCAAGAGCCTTTCGGAGCATTTCTCCGCCAATGCGGCAAGCTGCACCCCGGTAAGCTCGGGGGACGGTATGACGAAATTATATCCCAGCCTAATCAGTTCGTTTACGGTATGAGAATTCATAGCGTTCATACCGATTCCGGCAATGCGTATGGGAAGATTCTTTATCATCTCCGTCTGACCAATATTGTTTGCCTCCGCGCCGTCAAGTAATCCGCTTTCGAGCAATTTCCGAACGGAAGCCTGCTGAGTCTCATTTATGATAACATTTGGGAGGGCAACAATCAATTTTTTGCCCTCGTCCCTATAGTGTTGAAGATCAGCGAATTGATTGATTTCAAATTTTATCGGTTCAATGGCGACATAATCTGCGCCGTTATCGAACGCAATCCGCGCGGACTTAGCTGATGCTGCCCTTGCATACACAATTGGCTCTGCGATAGTATTATTCTTATTTAAAGGTACTACATTCCTATCTGAAACTTCAATTTTCGGAACTGCATTTCGAACATGGAATTCATTAAGCAGCTTCGAAACGGCATCCCGCCGCATGGCATTTAGTTCAGCAGCAGAAATATAGCAATCCTTCGCCATGCTGACGCTGCATCTTCCAAGGCTGAACGGCGTATCCCCAAGCTTTTTCAGGCGTTCAACGTAAACTTCCGCCGTCTGCGGACGGTTTGCCCGCTGCACGACCGCGCCGTTGCATTCGACCTCATGTCCTTCACTTTTTGCTGACAGGCTCGCGTTTTCGCCGACCTTCAGCACAAGGCGCATATCCACTTCGCGCTTCCTGTTCTCGCCCGCCATGCTGCTTTGAGCTAAGGCAACGAGTTCCTTGCTCGGCTTGCTGCTGCCGACCCTGTCTGTGCGAACCGAATCGGAAAACAGATGCGCGGTATTGAAGCTGCCCCTGTTGAACAGCTCGAAAAGCTCCGATTTAAGCTTTCTTATCTCCTTGTCGCTCGCACCGTCGAGTGCCGCGCGGTACGCCCTCGTAACAATAGCAACGTACTCGGGCTTCTTCATGCGGCCTTCAATCTTTACGCATGCAACGCCCGCGTCGCGCAGCGCGCTAAGATGCTCCAGCATACAGATGTCGCTTGGCGAAAGGCAAAAATCATCTTCGCCCGGCCGACCGCTGGTACTCGCCCGCTTGCGGCAGGGCTGAGCGCAGGTGCCTCGGTTGCCGCTTCTTTCCCCGGACATAGACGAATACAGGCAGCTTCCCGAGAAGCTCATGCAGAGTGCGCCGTGGGCAAAGGTCTCTATCTCAATTTTGCTGTGCTTTACAAGATATTTTATCCACTCAAGTCTCGTTTCCCTCGCAAGCACGGCACGGGTAAACCCACAATCATGGCAGTATTCAAGACCGCCAAGATCATGTATTCCCATCTGGGTGCTTGCGTGCAAGGTTAGGTTAGGCAGGGAGTGCCTTATCGCGCTTGCAAGCCCAATATCCTGTACAAGCACGGCATCCGCGCCAAGGCTGTACAGCTCCGAGGCAAAATCAAGCGCTGCGGGTATCTCTCGGTCGAAAACGAGCGTATTTAAAGTAATATATGCGCGTGTGTCACGCTCATGGCAATAATCTATGGCACGAATCAACCTGTCACCAACGAAATTATCGGCATATCTTCTCGCATTGAAGCTGCCGCCGCCAAAATAAACCGCGTCCGCGCCGTTCTGTACCGCAGCAACAAGGCATTCCATGCTGCCCGCGGGCGAAAGCAATTCCATTAAATCACCAATATCGATTCTATAAATAAAATCCTCCGAAAAGGAAACCTTAGCGGAGGGTCGAAAGGCTTAAGTATCAGACACCCACGGGGGTCTTCGGCGCCGTCGCGCGGGCAACGGGCATAGCAACCCTTGGCATCTCCCTCAGTTGAGCGATCTTTGCGTCAAGCGCATCATAGCTTTCCTTCATCTTGGCAAGCTCATCCTCCAAATTGAGCATGGCGAGCAAAGCACACCTGTTCATGCTCATGCCGGGATACTGCTGCTGCACATCCTGAATTCTGAGGTTCACCATTTCTTCGAGGGACTTAATATACTCTGTATTCTCCGAGCCGGAAATACGGAACTCCTGTCCTGCGAGATTTACGACAACGCTGTTCTTACTCATGCTCCACCACCAACCAGTAGATTTATCTGATAGGTATTATACAACATCTTGTGTTGCATGGCAATAAGAAATTGTGTTATTTTGATGAATTTTGAGTCGAAACCCAATTTGAAATATAAGTTGAACCGAGGGCTGTCCCGGGTATATAAAAACTTCTTATACTAACATACCGCTAAAATCTTGACTAATATTCACCGCAAAATTGCACAAGAACGGCACATATGATAAATGATTTAGACGTATGTTAGTATTGCTGCCCGGTTCAAAAGCATTTGACACAGCTTGCATCCGCATAGAAAAACGCCCTGAGGTCTTTCGAGACCGCAGAGCAGCAGTTAAATAAATGCTTAACTGACACAATTCGCTAAATATAGTTCAGTTAACTTATTATCTCCCAAACATTCATATCTGTTCGGAGCAGTATATTAATTAGGCACCTCATCAAATTCGCTTGGCACTATGGATGGTTGCGTCCTTCCACAACGCTTGCAAGCTCCCGTGGCAAGATTGATGTAATCTTTGTGTGGTTCATACACAACCTCGCCTGTTAGACTGCATACACCTTTATGCATCGAGCTACTATAATTAGACCAGATGTACGAATGCTTCTCGGTTTTTGTACCATTACAAATAGCACACTGGCGCCTTGTATTCGTATATCTCCAATCATGTGTTGTATGCATTCCGGTAATAACATTAAAACCACTAATATCATACGCGGTCGGAACAGTAGCAGTCCTAGCATCAGAGTTATACATTATTCTATCTTTGTTGCTTTCCAAATACAAGTCACCCAACCCAAATACGTGACCTATCTCATGTATAAGCGTGGTCTCCTTAACGGTCGTGTATGGATGTATATAAATTTCCCATTTTGTAAAATGACCCTGAGAATCGGCATCGCCCATAGTAAGAGCATTCCATCCTGTTGTATACACATAATCCTCCGGATAACCCTTGTAAACAATCCCCGTGTTACCTGAAGTGACTTCATTCATTGTTGCCCGGCAGCGATCACTCCATTTTTTCACGGCAGAATAAAACAATTCTTTCTCACTCTTGGAAACAGAGCTATGGAACTTATAATTAGTTGAAGTTCCATTAATATGCTTGTTTTCTTTTATACACCACCCAGTATTTTCTTCACTGCCGTAGTGTATAGGTCCATTGTTGTCCTCTACTGCCCTGTAACACGAATCGAGTTCATTTTTCTGCGACTTCGTATGTGCAGATACGGGTGCTACCGCACACAGAAGGGTCAAAATCGCAATAATAATCGATAGCTTTTTCATAGCATAACCTCACCTTTCGTTTTTAAATAGTTCGTTCATTTTGTTTGCAAAATCCTCGTATAGGTATAGAACATCAAATTCTCCGCATCTACCTTCGCCGAATTCATGTTCGATCACTGCCTCGGTTGTCACATCGTCGACCATCTCAAGGTCAAATCCCACGAGGAAATGCTCCTCAGGCGTTAGCTTTTCATTGTTGAATCCCGACACATACACATATTCCATATCGTTATATTCAATTATCCTCAGCACATCGACACCCAAATTGCTCGATAAGTAGAGCTCCGGGTAATCGTTTCTTAATGCGCATGTCTCGTCATTATCGTCCCATGCCTGATAATACTTTTCATCCGCATAGCGAAGGAGAAAGATATAGGTCGTTCCCTCGCTGTACAGCGGGTGTCCTTCCACTGCGGACTTTGGAGATGTCGACTGCATGAGCATTATTACATCACCTTCAAGCGGCGCATTCTCCTTGTCCACAACGTCATACACCTTATTGACTGTCGCAGTAAAAATCGACATGCCGCCGTAACAACGCTGATACCTGCCTATCTGCACCTCCGCAATGGCTGCATAATCCGCCTTTTCATAACGTTCCAGCAGAGAGTCAGGTACTCCGTCCCAGCTTATGCTCGTCCAACGCATTGGCTGATCGTAATACTCGTCATGATTGGGCAACTGCGTGTCCGCAGGGATGGATTGCCCATGCGGGGACACGGGCGGTGTCTTCAGGCAGCCGCATAGCAAGAAGCATGCGGCAAGCGAAAGCGCAAACGCTAAAAAATGCAGCTCTCGTGCAAAGTAGCGAACTTTGCGTACATAAGTGCAGACCGTGCTTGTTGATTTCACATACATCACTTTCCTTTCTTTTACAAATATTTTAGCTTCCTTGATTCGAGCCGTCTATCTGCACGGAATATGCATTATGCAGTTGCAGTGGCTCGGCCACATATTATCTGAATCCGTTCCTCGCTCCCCTTTCCTGAAATAATTCAGCTTTTCCCAGCTTCTTACATGTAATACCTTTGAAATACCTAAAAGGTTGCACAGGTGAAAAAATATATGATTTTTAGTCGCACCACAGAAAAATACGCATCGCTTTATTATTCTAATTGGATCGTACTGTCTGAATCAAAAGCACTTGCATCTGCATAGAAAACTGCTCTGCGGTCTTTCGAGACAGCAGAGCAGTTTTGAATACTATTTTTAATTTATTGCATTAAATAATTGTACGAATTGACTTTTGCATTCCTCATTCGGGCAGTCCTTCAATGATTTTATCCATGGCGTTGATGCAAATATCGGCGCATCTGTTCAGCTCCCGCGTGAACTCGCCCGCGCCGCCGTCCATCGCGTCGGAAACGGCCTTTATCATCAGGAAGGGAACGCCGTTTCTATTACAGGTGAGCGCAATGCCCGCCGCTTCCATCTCGCAAATATCCGCGCCGTAGGCAGTGTGCATCGCACGTTTTTTCTCGCCGCTTGCTACGAATTTATCGCCCGAAGCGCATATGACGCGCTTGAGAGAGGGTTCAATCTTAACCGCCGCATCGACCAGCTCCGACGCGGTCGGGATATAAATTGACGGATAGTTCGAATACCGGGCAGGCTCACAATCGTCGCATTCGGATATGTCGAAATCATAATGCACGACGCTCTCGACCACGCACAGCTTTGCGACAGCCATCTCGGGCGTCAATCCGCCGACAACGCCGAAATTCACGACCATGTCGACCTTTAGCTCTGAGATAAGGAACTGCGCCGCTGCCGCTGCCGCGATCTCGCCCGCTCCGCAGCTTACAATGTAAAGCTCATACCCGTCCGCCCTGTATTTTTTAACGTCGAATGTGGTATAGTCAAGGCGTTCTATCGAACCACCGTATTTTTTAAGCACCGCGTCTATTTCCACGGCAACTATCATTCCGATTTTTTTCATAGGTATAATTATTCCTTATTTTTCTTGGGGCTTGGCCCCAAACCCCACCGGGAACCTTTTGAAAAAGGTTCCCAGACCCTCTAAAACTTTTGAGAGGGATTTTTAAAAACCTTTTTAAAAATCCCTGTTCTGTCAAAATAATACTAACTTCTTTTCTTGATCCGGCTAAAATATTTTCTTCTTGCCCTTTTTCTTTCTGGTAACGGAGCCGCCCTCGCCCATGCTTTCCGCAAGCTGCTCAAACAGGCTGCGCTGCTCATCGGTAAGGTGCTTGGGAATCTCGACCGTAACATTGACGTACAGATCACCCTTGCCCTGCTGTTGGAGTTTTTGGATTCCCTGGTCGCGCAGACGGAAGGTCGTGCCGCTCTGCGTTCCTTCCGGAATCGTATACTTCACTTCGCCATCGAGCGTTGGAACCTTCACATCTCCGCCCAAAACCGCCTTGGTGACGGGTATATTAAGGTTGAGATAGAGGTTATAGCCTTCCCTTATGAACTGTTTATGATTCTTAACGCGAACCGTAACGAGCAGGTCGCCCGCAGGGCCGCCGTTATAGCCCGCGTCACCCTTTCCGCCAAGACGTATCGTCTGTCCGTCATCGATGCCTGCGGGGATGTTCACCGATACCTTGAGTGAATTGCTCACTCTCCCCTTGCCACGGCATTGGTCGCACGGACTCTCGATGACCTTTCCCGTACCGCCACAGACATCGCAGGTGCGAACGCTCGTCATCATGCCGAGCAGGCCGCTTTGCTGAACGCGCACCTGTCCGCTGCCGTTGCAATGGGGGCAGGTCTTAGTTTGCGTACCCGGCTTTGCGCCCGAACCGCCGCAGGTGGGGCATTTTTCATCATGCCTGTAGGTTATCTCCTTCTTGCAGCCGAACGCTGCCTCCTCGAAGGTGATCGTAAGCTGATAGCGAAGATCATCGCCCTGCATAGGAGCGTTAGCACGGCTTGTACGGCCTCCGCCGCCAAAGCCGCCGCCGAACATGGAATTGAGTATATCATCAAACCCCGTGAAGCTGCCCGTAAAGCCGCTTCCGGAGAAACCGTAGCCACCGCCGCCGAAGCCGCCCGCAGACGGATCGAACGCGGCATGACCGAATTGGTCGTATTTTGAACGCTTATCCGAATCGGACAAGACCTCGTATGCCTCGTTTACCTCCTTGAACCTTGCCTCCGCCTCCTTATCGCCGGGATTAAGGTCGGGATGGTATTTCTTTGCCTGCTTTCTGTAAGCAGACTTTATCTCATCATCGCTCGCCGTCTTTGATACGCCGAGGATCTCGTAATAATCTCTTTTATCCGCCATGGTGATTCCCCCATGCAATTACTGATACACCGCGTCACGCGGATATTTTTGAAGCCTTTTGGGGCGCGGCCAAAAAGCTGCGCCCCGATAAATACTTTCTAAATTATGCTTGTGTCGGTCACAGATGCATCGATTATTTATCGTCAACAACTTCGTAATCAGCATCCACTACGCCGTCATCGTGTCCCGCGTTCGTGTTTCCGCCGTTGAAGCCTGCGCCCGCATTTCCCGCGCCTGGATCATACTGCCCGCTTGCCTGCGCGTCCTGCTGAGCCTGCTGATAGACCTTGCCAAATACATCGTAGGAAACCTCGGTGAGCTTCTCGGTCGCCGCCTTGATGTTTTCCGCATCCGTACCCGAAAGCGCGTTCTTGACGTTCTCGATCTCGGCATTGATCCTCGATTTATCGCCCTCCGCGATCTTATCATCCATTTCCTTCAGCGTCTTTTCGGTCTGATAGACGAGGCTGTCGGCATGGTTGCGGATCTCGACCTCCTCCTTGCGCTTCTTATCCTCGTTTGCGAAGCGCTCGGCTTCCTCAACCGCCTTATTGATTTCGGCTTCGCTGAGATTGGTGGAAGCGGTGATGGTGATATTCTGCTCGTTGCCCGTACCAAGATCCTTTGCGGATACATGAACGATGCCGTTTGCATCGATATCGAAGCTGACCTCTATCTGAGGGATGCCACGCGGTGCGGGAGCGATGCCCGTGAGCTGGAATCTTCCGAGGGTCTTATTATACTGAGCAAATTCGCGTTCGCCCTGTAGTACATGTACCTCAACGCTCGTCTGTCCGTCCGCGGCGGTGGAGAATATCTGGCTCTTCTTGGTCGGGATGGTCGTGTTGCGCTCGATGAGCTTTGTGAACACGCCGCCGAGGGTCTCGATGCCAAGGCTCAACGGGGTAACGTCGAGCAGCAGGATGTCCTTGACCTCGCCGCCGAGTACGCCGCCCTGAATTGCAGCACCGATAGCAACGCATTCATCGGGGTTGATGCCCTTGAAGGGTTCCTTGCCCGTCAGGTTCTTAACAAGCTCCTGAACTGCAGGAACTCTGGTGGAACCGCCGACGAGGATGACCTTATCTATCTGCGAATTCTTGAGTCCCGCATCACGCATTGCCTGCTGCACGCAAGTCTTAGTCTTATCGAGCAGGTCGGAGATGAGTTCGTTGAACTTAGCCCTCGTGACGTTGATATCGAGATGAACGGGGCCGTTTGCGTCCATCGAAATGAACGGCAAATTGATGTTCGCGCTGACCATGCCGGAAAGCTCGATCTTTGCCTTTTCTGCGGCTTCCTTAAGCCTCTGCTTCGCCATTCTGTCGCTGCGAAGGTCGATGCCGTGGGACTTTTTGAACTCGTCCGCAATGTAGTTCATCAGACGCTCATCGAAATCGTCGCCGCCGAGACGGTTGTTGCCCGCAGTTGCAAGAACTTCAAATACGCCGTCGCCAATCTCAAGGATGGAGACATCGAAGGTGCCGCCGCCGAGGTCGTAGATGAGTATCTTCTGATTTGTCTCCTTATCCATACCATATGCAAGCGCAGCCGCGGTGGGTTCGTTGATGATGCGAAGAACGTTGAGACCCGCTATCTTGCCCGCGTCCTTGGTCGCCTGACGCTGGCTGTCGCTGAAATATGCGGGGACGGTGATGACCGCATCGGTCACCTTTTCACCGAGATAGGCTTCCGCGTCCTGCTTGAGCTTTTGCAGGATCATTGCTGAGATCTCCTGAGGAGTGTAAGCCTTGCCCTCGATGGTGCGGCGATAATCGCTGCCCATCTCGCGCTTGATTGAGCTTACCGTATTGTCGGGGTTTGTGATGGCCTGACGCTTTGCGACTTGGCCTACCATACGCTCGCTGCCCTTGAATGCAACGACGGAAGGGGTGGTTCTTGAGCCCTCGGGGTTTGCGATAACAACGGGTTCGCCGCCCTCGAGAACCGATACGCAGGAATTGGTGGTACCAAGGTCAATACCGATAATCTTTGACATAATAGCCTCCTAATTAGCTGAATTTCTTTCTGTTTTTTATTTGTTTAATATCTATGTTAACCCCCGATGGGGGAGTTTTCGGTAATTATCATGCCTTTACCTTCACCATCGTGTGACGGATGATGCGTCCTTTCACGCGATAGCCCTTTTGGAGTACGGCTGTGATGGTTCCGCTTTCGACATCGCCCTCCTCGTCGCGCATGACGGCCTCGTGCATATTGGGATCGAACATCCCCACAGCTTCGACCTCCTCAAGTCCGCATTTAATAAGGCAGTCGATGAGCTGCTTGTTGATCTGCATCATGCCCTTCGTGAACGGGGTGTCATCGCAGTTTGCAAGCGCACGTTCAAAATTATCAAGCACCGGAAGCAGATTTTTGATCGTCTCGCGCACGCCATCATCCATGCTTTCAGCGCGGATGCTTGCATTGCGCTTGCGGAAATTATTGAACTCCGCCTGTATGCGCTGCGCATCGAGAATGGCATCGTCCATGCTCTTTTTCATGGCGGCTATCTCAGCTCGCGCCGCCTCGAATTCTTCTGCGGTAAGGGTCACCGTCTCGGGTGCGCCAGCGGCTTGCTTCTTAGCATCAGCCCCATCGGCGCGTTCACTATCATCTTCGACAGCCGCTGCGGTATCGGGCTTTTCCGCCATTTCAGCGTTCTTTTCCGGGTTCTTATCCGATTTTTTCTTTTCCTTATCCTTCGCCATTACAGCCTCCGTAAATCGCGGTATATCCCGCGAAGATTACTTATAAATTATTTTTTAAACATATCGCTCAAAACCTTGCTTAGGCTTTCGCTCATGCATTTAAGCACCGCAACTACCTTGCCGTAGTCCATCCTTGTGGGGCCTATTACGCCCATGGAACCGACCTGCTCATTGCCTACCTTGTAGCTTACGGTAACGACCGAGCAGTCCTTTAATTCGGGATTATCGTTCTCGGTTCCGATGCGGACGGTCATCTCAACCCCTGCCTCATCCTCCAAAACCTGCTTGAGGTAATCGCCCTTTTCAACCTCGGCAAGGAAGGATTTTGCTTTTGAAACATCCGAGTACTCGGGATAATTGAGCATATTTGCAGCGCCTACGACCTCGACCTCCTGCTTTGAGATGCCCTCGCTCAATCCTTGCAGCATCGCCTCGATGGTTTCGGCCTGTTCGCCTACCTCCTCGCGCAGCATCGGAAGCAAAGTCGCTTGAATGTCGGTCAGTCTGTATCCGACAAGCCGTTCATTCATCAGTGAGGAGATCTTTTCAAGCTGCTGCGGTGAAACGCCCGTTGGCACGTCGAGCATGGTGCTTGAGGTGCCGCCGGAGTTGGTCACGATGACCGCAAGCGCGCTCCCCTCGGTGACGGGTATGAGACTTATATGCTTGAGCCTTGCATTCTTCATCTGCGGTGTCAGCACGACCGAGGTATAGTTGGTGATGCCCGAAAGCATACGCGCGGTCTCCCTTATTACCTCTCCGACCTCATTGACGCGAATATTGAGATGTCTTCGTATATAATCCGCCTCATCATCGGTGAGCTTGGCTCTGTCCATAATACTGTTTACATAAAGCCTGTATGCCTTTTCGCTCGGCACCCTGCCCGCGCTGGTATGCGGCTGCTCGAGAAAGCCCAGATCCGTAAGGTCGCTCATCTCATTCCGGATGGTTGCGGGGGAAAGCTCTATGTCGCTTCGCTTTGAAAGCGTGCGTGAACCGACGGGCGACGCTGTCAGAATATAATCATCGACTATCGCCTCGAGAATACGCATCTTGCGTACATCAAGCAACTGTGTCATTTTAGCTCACTCCCCTTTCCGGAAGCCTTCCAAGGACTTAATATGCTTTTGGATAGTCTTTGCATTAATTCACGTTTTACTACCCATCGCAGGAAATTCGCTCCCTTGGTTTGTTAGCACTCATTCTCATCGAGTGCTAACAGTTATTATGATACACCCACTTAAGGTTTTAGTCAAGAAATTTTTTGCAATTTAAAAATATATTTTTGTTTCCGGGCGCATCCGAGCTATAATTGATCAGTAAATACACCGATTGTTATATTCAAAGGATGAATCTCATGATAATCAAGGGAATTCAAAAGGTCACTCTGCTCGATTTCCCCGGGCGGGTCGCCTGCACGGTCTTCACTGGGGGATGCAATTTTAGATGTCCGTTCTGCCAGAACTCGGAGCTAGTCATCGGCTCCGCCTCCATCCCCTCCATCTCCGTGGAGGATGTTTTTGATTTGCTCAAAAAGCGGCGTGGACTGCTTGATGGCATATGCATCTCGGGCGGAGAACCGCTGTTGCAGTCCGATATTGAAAGTTTTATCGACGAATGTCATAATCTCGGCTATCTTGTCAAATTGGACACGAACGGATACGAATACGAAAGGCTTGCCGCGCTTATTAGCAATGGAAAGCTCGATTATGTTGCTATGGACATCAAATCTTCACCCGAGCGCTATGGCGTGCTTGCGGGGATGCCCGATTTCAATATTGAACCGATATTAAAAAGTGTAGAATTACTGAAAGCCTGCGGAATCGAGCATGAGTTCCGCACGACCGTCGTTCACGAGCTGCATTCCGCCGACGATTTTGAATATATCGGCCGTTGGCTCAAAGGCGAAAAGCATTATTTCTTACAGAAGTTTGTCGACTCAGGCGAGATACTCCAGCCCAATCTGTCCGCGCCGAGCGATGAAACCATGAATGAATACCTTCGCATCGTACAAAGATACATTCCCGACGCTGAAAAGCGCATGTGAAAAAGCATGATGTGTTGCTATTGGACTGTTTCGATTAAACATCAGTTTAATTATTAAATCAAATCGTTCATTACAATACAACAAAACCTACAACAAAAAGCGCCGTGACGACGAACCTCACTATATGATGCGAAGCATGGAAATTCCCGCCCCTTTTCCCGTTCAGGTAAGCTGCCATGCATATTATCGCACCTCCTATGATGGCTATAATCCAGTCATATTGCCAGGTGAATAGCTGTAAAACCGCCGCAGCGACCAAAGCCGTCGCTCCGAAAAGCATCACAACCGGCGTATCCATACGCCTTTCCGTTTTCATTTGATGGATAGCCGCAGCCATGGATAGCAGAGCGTATAAAATCACAATGGCACATAATACATACTTCATAGCTGTCCTCCTTAAAACTTCCTTTCTGTGGTTCTAATCTAAAACCTGCTCATGCGTACACGAGCAGGTTTTACTTCATATTTGGGTTATTCCAAGAAGCGGTTTCGTCCCCACCATTGTCCCTTGGGGCGCAGGATCAAAGCGGAAACCGATTTCGGAGGCTCGGATGGCTCCGCCGATGGGCTTGGCGTTATCGGAGCGCCCGTTGGGGTGGACGTCGGCGTTTCCGATGGACCAGCGCTCGGTGTGTGCGTCGGTGAATCCGAATTCCCAGGCGTGGTCGACGGCTCAAGAGTAGGTGTCGGTTCAAGCGTCGGCGTAGGTTCAAGCGTCGGTTTTGGCGTCAAGGTAGGCGTCGGGGTCGGTACAGGTGTCGGAGTAGGCGCCTCGGGCCTGTTTATGCTTCCGTTCCAAGTGCCATGCGCCATTGCATAATCGAACTGCTCCTGCGCAAGCTGGGAACGTATGGTCGTTCCTGCGAGATGCTCGTCGCCCCAGGGGTTTGCGGGATCGGGATCGGTGGGATCCCAGCCGCGTAAATATATATTTGATGTATCGATCCTGAAGGGCTTCGGCCTTCCAAGTGGGCCGTCGCTTGAGCTGTCGTTATAAATGACGACCGTGGTTCCGATGGGACAATTATCGTATATCCACTTTGCGTCATTTACCGCAAGGCGTATGCAACCATGGGATACGAGCGAACCTAAGCGATTGTATGAGTAATACTGAAGGTCATATTTATGCATCGTGTAATAGGGTACAGAGTGGAAAAGTACGCCGTCTACGATCCTGGTGCAGTACTGCCCGTAGCACGGCCCCATCAGCGTATGCCAGCTATACCTCGCGGGAGTATTATAGATGCCAAGCGGAGTGTCGTTGCCGCCGGAGCATATCATGGAAAGGAAGGGGCGTGTGTATTTGCCCTCCTCGTCCACACAATATACCGTGATGCAGTTTCTCACTTTGTTGATGCAGATAAGGTATGGATAGCCGTACCTCGCTTTGAGGTTGAGGCCAGCATAATCCTCCTTTGAGGTGAGCTTCTGCATAAACTTCTTGCCCGCGTCCGCGATCTTTGCTTCGCCCGGGTCGGTCGGATACGGGTTGCGATATGGGGTCGGAACCGGCGTGGGAACAGGCGTAGGAGTGGGCGTGGGCGTAGGAGTAGACACCTGCGTCGGAATATCGGTCACAGGGTTCTCCGTACCATCCAATGACGACGTTTCGGTTGGTCCGTTCGGATCCGGCGTATGCGTCTCTAACGAGGGTTCCATCGACGAAGGCTCCATCGACGAAGGTTCTCCGGTATTTGATAAATCAACATCGACCGTGGGGATCGGCGTGCTGTCCGTGTCGCTTACATGGACACATGAACAAAAGCTGATGGCTATTAAAGCACACACGAGTAAACACAAGAATCTTCGCATAAAGGGAGACCTCCTAAGTGTAAGCGCTTGGATATGATATTCATCCCGCGCCTCTTAGTTTACATTCCATTGTATCCTAAAATGTAAACTTTTTGTTTGAGCAGGGTTTGCGCATTCGAAGCAGTCACAGCCCCGAATTCCACCTTGATCGTTTGCGATTACGACACCTTAAAAGCCTGTTTGCATGGCAAAGGCGAGCCGTAAACCGAACGCATACTCACTAACCATATTTTACGGGAAAATGAACTGAATGGCAATAGCTCACAATCATTTTATACTCCAAAATCGAAAAAATTCAAAATCTGTACACAATTTCCTCTCGTAATACTATATAGGTCGTATGTGCATCCGATTTGTCTTGTTTCCCTTCACGTTCGGTGCTTCCGATTTTCCCGTTCGGCCATCGCCTTGATTGATTCCCTATCAATATGCTGACAAAGCCTTGATTTTATTCCAATTCTGCGTATAATATCATTGAGAATTCAAACGGAGAAGGGCTTGAGGGATCGCTCATTTTTCAAGCTGCGGGCTATCGCTTTTGTGGTCGCTCGGGAAAGGAATATATTTTGGAAAGAACCTTAATAAGGGATATAAGATTGGTGGCGGGCCAGACCGCAAAGGTGCAAGGCTTTGTCGAAAACATACGTGACGGCAAGTCGATGGCCTTCATCGTCATAAAGGACATCACGGGCAAGCTTCAGGTAACCGTTGAAAAGGAAAAATGTCCTCAGCTTGTTGACGACATTGCAAGGATCACTCCGGACTCCGTCATAACATGCGTTGGCCAGGTCATGGAGAATGAGTATGTGAAAATGGGCGGAATCGAGCTGCTCCCTTCCGAACTCTATATTGAGGCGGTTGCGGACGCGCTTCCCATCGTTCGCAAGGAGATTCCCGCAACCAAGAAAAAGCAGGCGGTCGAGCGTTCAGCGATCGATCAACGGCTCAACTACCGCTGGATCGATCTGAGGACTGACGATAATCAGCTTTTGTTCAGGATTCAATCCTGTCTTGTAAACGCAATGCGCCAATATCTCGTTGAGCATGATTTTACCGAGATCCACACACCGAAGCTCATCGGAGCGGCCAGCGAGAGCGGAGCGGACGTGTTTGAGGTCGAATACTTTGACAGGAAGGCGTACCTCGCCCAAAGTCCTCAGTTCTACAAGCAGATGGCGATGGCAAGCGGCTTTGAGCGCATCTTTGAGGTAGGCCCCGTCTTCCGCGCTGAAAAATCTTTTACAAGCAAGCACACGACGGAGTTTACCGGCTTCGACCTCGAATTCAGCTATATCGAATCCTATCGCGATGTAATGCAGATCGAAGCGGAGATTCTCACCTATGCACTCGGCGTAGTAAAGGAGAAATTTGGCGAACAAATCAAAGAGTTTTTCGGCATAGATCTGATCGTTCCCACGCTGCCCTTCCCCGTTATCATGCTAAAGGAGCTTTATTCGGAACTTGAAAAAGAGTTCGGATATGTTCCCGCAGACGAGGATCGCGGCGATCTGACCACCGAGGCTGAGAGGCTGAGCTTCGATTGGGTTAAGAAGCATTTTGGTCACGAGTTCCTGTTCATAACCGATTATTCCGCAGAGAAACGAGCGTTCTACCATATGCGCGACGAGAATGGCGTACCCCAGGGCTACGACCTCATCTGGCGCGGTGTCGAGATCACGACCGGCGCGCAACGTGAACACAGGTACGAACAGCTCAAAAAGCAGGCGCAGGAAAAGGGTCTTGATGAGGACGTAAAGTTCTATCTTGAGTTCTTTAAGTACGGCTGCCCGCCCCATGGCGGATTCGGTCTCGGCGTTGACCGCCTTACGATGCTGCTGCTCGGACTCAATATTAAGGAAGCGATGTTCCTCTTCAGAAGCCCCGACAGGCTAAATCCATAGGTTATATTTTTAGGGGAGCTGTCCGGCTCCCTTCTTTTCTTAAATTCTTGAATTTTTGTCTTAAACTGCGCATCAATGCTTGATTTTTACATCGAGCAGGTATATACTTGTAATCAGGTATTTATAACGGCTAACCCGTTTAAACAGGAAGATTTTTTGGAGGTTTCAAATGAGAGATATTTATGTTGTAAACTGCTGCCGTACTGCTATCGGCTCCTTCGGCGGCTCCCTCAAGGATGTCCCCGCGGCAAAGCTCGGCTCCATCGTAGTTAAAGAAGCGCTGAATCGCGCAGGCGTTGCACCCGAAAACGTTGATGAGGTCATGTTCGGCTGCATACTGACCGCAGGTCTTGGTCAGAACGTCGCCCGTCAGGTCAGCCTCGGCGCGGGCATCCCGGTTGAGGTTCCCGCATACACCGTTGGAATGGTCTGCGGCAGCGGCATGAAGTCCGTTATCGAGGCAGCTCGCGCCATCGCATGCGGCGATGCCGACATCGTCGTTGCCGGCGGTACGGAGAATATGTCCTCCGCTCCCTATGCCATTCCCGCCGCTCGTTGGGGCGCTCGCATGGGCAACAACACCATGGTCGATACGATGATTAGCGACGGACTTTGGGATGTCTACAATAATTATCACATGGGTACCACCGCAGAGAACGTCTGCGATCAGTGGGGTCTCACCCGTGAGCAGCTCGACGAGTTCGCTCTCGCATCCCAGCAGAAGACCGAAGCCGCTCAGAATGCGGGCAAGTTCGATGATGAGATCGTTCCCGTAATGATCAAGGTCAAAAAGCAGGAAGTTGAATTTAAAAAGGACGAATTTCCCCGTGCGGGATCGACCATCGAGGGCCTTCAGAAGCTCCGTGGCGCATTCGCGACCGCTGACGGCGGCAAGGGTCAGCGCGTAACCGCGGGCAACGCTTCGGGCATTAACGACGGAGCGGCCGCACTCGTCATAGCATCGGGCGAAGCGGTTGAAAAGTATGGCCTCAAGCCCATGGCTAAGCTCGTAAGCTGGGGTCAGGGCGGCGTGGATCCCGCAATCATGGGCGTAGGTCCCGTTCCCGCTTCAAAGCAGGCGATGGCAAAGGCCGGACTTTCGATAAATGACATCGACCTCGTTGAAGCAAACGAAGCATTTGCGGCACAGAGCTGCGCAGTAGCACACGACCTCGGTTTCGATATGGATAAGGTCAACGTAAACGGCGGTGCAATTTCCCTCGGTCATCCCGTTGGCGCATCCGGTGCGCGCATCATCGTCACCCTGCTTCACGAGATGCAGAAGCGTGAAGAAGCCCACAAGGGACTTGCGACCCTCTGTATCGGAGGCGGCATGGGCGTTGCCACGATCTGGGAAAAGTGCTGATTTTAAGCGAAATCGACATTCTGAAAGGATTATGATATATGGCTAAATTTATTACCATTGAAGAAGCCGTAAAGCTGATCCCCGACGGCGCGACCGTCATGTTCGGCGGCTTTATGGGATGCGGAAACGCTCACAAGTTCATTGATGCGCTCTCAAAGAGCGGTGTCAAGGATCTTACGATGATCTGCAACGATGCAGCGATGCCCGGCGGCCCCATGGGCGAAGAATATTACGGCGTTGCAAAGCTCGTTCATAACAGGCAGGTCAAAAAGCTCATCGCGACCCATGTTGGTCTCAACCCCGAGGTTGCGACCCAGTCCATGCAGGAGGGTACGCTCGAAGTTGTGCTGATCCCGCAGGGTTCGCTGGCGGAGATGATCCGCGCCGGTGGCGCGGGTCTCGGCGGCGTGCTGACTCCCACGGGTGTCGGAACCATCGTTGAAGATAACCCGCTCTGCCTTGGCAAGCAGACCATCAACGGTCGTGACTATCTTTTGATGGCTCCCGTTCGTGCTGATTTCGCCGTCATCGGCGGTTCAAAGGTCGATAAGGCCGGAAACGTCTGGTACAGGGGCACCACGAGCAACTTCAACATTGTTATGGCGACCGCCGCCGATGTTGTCATTGCCGAGGGTGAGAAAATCGTCGAAGTCGGCTGCATCGCGCCCGAGGATGTGCGCACTCCCGGCGTATTTGTAGATTACGTTGTCGAAGGAGGAAAATACTAATGGATAAGGCTCAAATCAAGGCGTTTATCGCAGCGCGCGTCGCAAAGGAACTCAAGGATGGCGATGTAGTCAATCTCGGCATCGGTCTTCCCACGCTGGTTCCCAATTACCTGCCTGAGGACGTTCATGTCATCCTCCACAGCGAAAACGGCACCATCGGCGCAGGAACCGTGAACGATGAAAACCGCGACCCGATACATGTGGTTGACGCAGGCGGCAGCCCCTCCGCCGTTGCTTACGGCGGCTGCTTCATCGACAGCTCGGTTTCATTTGGTCTCGTTCGCGGCGGTCATGTTGACGCAACCATCCTCGGCGGTCTTGAGGTCGATGAGGAAGGCTCGCTGTCCAACTGGATCATCCCCGGCAAAAAGATGCCCGGCATGGGCGGCGCGATGGACCTGCTCGTTGGCGCAAAGAACGTCATCGTTGCGATGGAGCATACCGCAAAGGGCAATCCGAAGATACTCAAAAAGTGCAAACTGCCCTACACCGCCGTCAAATGCGTGACCAAGATCATCACCGAGATGGGCGTTATGGTCGTGACCCCCGACGGACTTTTGCTGACGGAGTATAACCCCGAGTTCACCGTGGAGCAGATTCAGGCGGCGACCGAAGCGCAGCTCATCATCTCCCCCGAGCTTAAGCCGATGGTTTAATTTTCATCAAAACATGATTTTTCTCGGTTGACCTAGTAAAAATATAATCGAATAGATACTTAAAAACCGCTCGGACGCTGTTTACTGTTCGGGCGGTATTTCATCAAATTTCTTATTTGCCAACCAAAATCTTGTCTTTAATCATACAATAAATGACTTAGGCGTATGTTAGTATAAGCATAAAAAGAGCGCACCATGAACGATCGCACGGCGCACTCTTTGGATGAAGGTAAGGGCTGTTTTTTGCTCAAAGGGCTTTATTCGGACCGTCTGAGCTGATTTATTGTTTTCGCAATGCGAATACGTTCGGCTGCATCAATCCAAGGGCAATGCGAATATGTTGCGGCTGAATCAATCCGAGTGCCATGCGCGCAATGTTTATTGCATCGGCTACGTTGACCGTTCCGTTGCCGTCAACATCAGCGTGTTCCATCTGCTCGTCGGTAAGCTCCATAAGACCCAGCGCGAAACGTGCGGCAAGGATGGAGTCTGCGACGGTGGTTCTGCCGTCACCGTCAATGTCGCCGTCGGATTCGGGCGTAAATCCGGGTGTAGGAGTAGGTGTCGGAATCGGTGTAGGATCGGGGTCATCGCCTCCGGGAGCGAATTTAGCTACAAAGTCAGTAACCGGGCAATCTGCAATATCGAATTCCAATTCCGTTGAGAGCAGATTTCCGTCCGTATCATACCAGCCAAAAAAGGTATTGCCTTCGGCGGGTTCTGCGGTCGTATGGTAGATCGAATCCCAATAGCTTTGAATGTAACCAATGAAGCCGTCTCCCTCCGCGATTATGCTGTTAATTGAAAGTTCAGGGTTATTACTGAAATCCAGCTCGGTCAGTTGGTTGTTATGGCAAGACATCCAATAAAGCTGAGTGTTGTTGCTAAAATCCAGCTCGGTCAGTTGGTTGCCATTGCAATGCAGACGCTCAAGTTCGGTATTGTTGCTGACATCCAGCTCTGTAAGCTGGTTGCCAGAGCAAGCCAGCCCAGTAAGTTCGATATTGTTGTTGACATCCAACTCTGTAAGTTGGTTGCCAGAGCAAGACAGCCTAGTAAGTTCGATATTGTTGCTGACAACCAATTCTGTAAGTTGGTTGTTATCGCAAGCCAGCACTTCGAGTGCGAGATTGTTGCTGACATCCAGCTCAGTGAGTGGGTTGTCATGGCACCACAAACCCACAAGTGCGGTATTGTTGCTGACATCCAGTTCTGTGAGTTGGTTGTTATTGCAAGCCAGAGCCCCAAGTTCGGTATTGTTGCTGACATCCAGCTCTGTAAATTGGTTGTTATCGCAATCCAGCCTAGTAAGTTCGGTATTGTTGCTGACATCCAGCTCTGTGAGCTGGTTGCTACCGCATGACAGATACCTAAGTGCGGGGCAGCCGCTGACATCCAGCACTGTAAGTTGGTTGTCATCGCAATTCAGAACCTCAAGTGCGGAATTGTTGCTTAAATCCAGCTCTGTAAGCTGGTTGTAATAGCAATACAGATACCTAAGTGCGGTATTGTTGCTGACATCCAGCTCTGTAAGTTGGTTGCTGATGCACTGCAGCTCCCGAAGCGCAGTACAGCCGCTTAAATCAAGCCGTCCGTAGAGGTCTGAACCGGACAAAGATACATCCTCCATCCTCATGCCATCATCGCTGGGTGTCCAAGTAATTCCATTCCAGTATGAAGAATCACCCCAAGTCGAAGGATCATCCGGGTCATAATTATCGTCCAACTTTTCGCCGTTCTTTATGCCGTCCGGGTCGGTAATTTCAAGAAACGCTCTCATCTTCTGATAATCGTGCTCGTTATAGCCGGCGGGGGTTTTGACCGGGTAATCCGCAGGTTCTTTTGCTGCGTCGTTTGTTTTTTCGCTTGCATGGTCTTTCGCCAATCCGGCTATAGAATTGACAATAGAACTGGCTGCCGTCTTAAATAATGGATAGGTTCCTTCCGCGAGTGCCGCGAAGGGGATCGCCGCGAACAAAAGCATCAGCGCAAGGGCGGACGCAATGACGCGCAAAGTTGTTTTGCTTTTCATCTGTTTTTCCTCCGAAAAAATAATTTTTTGGGTACAACTCGAAAACTGCAGCGCAAAACAACCGCAGCTCCCGTATGAGTCGATCCCCGAAGGGGACGTAGGACAGGACAATATCCATAACAGAATCTACCTGTAACAGGAACATACCTGCAACAGGCATTATCCTGCCTGAGGAAAAGACCAAAGCGAGACAGCCTTGCGACCATCCTGCGTATCGTCCTGCACCTACATATCCTTAGGAGAAACAAAATGCCCCTGTGTACAGCATACACAGAAGCAATCGACCTCACACGGGAGCCACCAACCTCAGCACAAAGCTTGAAAAGCCAACAACTCTACCGTATAATAGACTATGCGTGCGCGGAATAAACCGCTGTGTATGTGCAGTTCCACATATGCAGGTCGATGGGTGCGCCAACACCCTTCGACTGCCGCATTTTTGTTTCTATATTCGAGTATAATTCCTATTTTGCCGTTTGTCAACACTTATTTGGAATAATTTGGAAAAACAATATCAGTAAACGCCATCGACCTAATAATATACAAATCAGTCTATGCGATGTATGCCCAAAACCGAACCCGCAGGAATCAAGCCGCCTTTAAGTTTTAACACCATGAAGCTTTAGTGACGAAAATTTATTGACCCGATTTTAACATATATAATACTAACATACTGTTAAAATCCTGACCGACATGCACTGCAAGTATGCACTGCAAGTATGCACTGCAAGTATGCAGCGCAAATATGCAGTGCAAATATGCAGTGCAGAAAGTTAAAATTTCGGGACATGCAACAAATGATTTATACGTATTTTAGTATAAGCTTGAGCTTATCCAACGCAAATCCGAGAAGGATGAAAAGAACGCTGCTGAGAACCGACTGGGTTATGCAGCCCGGAATTCCCGAGAGCGGAGCTATAAAATTTCCCGTTATCAGCGCTTCGTAGAGGTAATAGCCGCCAACGCACATTGCGCTTGCGGGAAGCAGCGCAAGTATGTTTTTTGGAGAAACGATTTTGTGGCTCTTTCTTGAAAAGAACAATACGGCGACCACCTTGATGATAATTGACCCCGGTGCCCAGATAGCAAAGCCCGTGAGACAATCAGCAAGCGCCGCTCCCACAGCACCCACGCTCATCGCATACGGCAGGGGCAGCAGGCAGGCGGCTAAGTATATGAATGCGTCTCCGACATGGGTATAGCCCGTATGGCTTGGGATGTGGAGATATGCGGTAAACACAAACACCACGGCGGTAAATAGGCTTGCAACACATAATAGTCTGATTCTGTCATGCTTCATAGCAATACAATTTCCTTTCAAATCTCCAACAAACACTCTTCAAAACAGATGCCGTCGTCTTCCGGAATGCCGAGCTCCACCGTGCGCCGAAGTGCTTTAGCGATGAACGCCGAAGCATGCCGAACCGAGCTTGTAAGATCGAGGCCATTGACTGCATCCGCTGCGATGATGGACGAAAAAACATCGCCCGTTCCCGCTCTGCATGAGCCGACCTTGTGTTCCCTTATCGTTACCGCAGGCTTTCCATCCTCGAAAACGAAGTTATCCAGGTCGTCGCCGCGCTCGATGCCGGAGATAACGATTTTTTTTGGACCCATATCGCTTAGTTTTTTGCATAATTCCATGAGCATGCTTTCGTCCATATCCTCACGATAGTCCGTTTCGGTCAGGATGCAGGCTTCCGTGAGATTTGGTGTCAATATGTCCGCATATGGCACGAGCAGGTTCATCCTCTCCGCAAGATGCGATGAGTATGTGGGATAGAGCTTTCCGTGGTCGCCCATTATGGGATCGACGACTGCTATGGTATCCTCGGTCTTAAACTGCTCCAAAAACCGCTTTACGATATGTATTTGCTCGGTGGAGCCGAGGAAGCCTGTCAGGATGCCGTTGAAACGAAGCCCCAGCTTTATCCATTCATCCATATAGGCATCCATATGCTTCGTATAATCCGTGTAAAAGAAGCTGTCGTACCCCGTATGGTTTGAGAATATTGAAGTCGGCAGCGGACAGCATTGTATTTTCAGCGCGGAGATTATCGGCAGTGAGGCGGCTATCGAACAGCGTCCAAAGCCGCAGAAATCATTGATAACCGCAATTTTTTTTTGATTATTATGTGACAAACCGTCCCGCCCCCTTGCTTTTTATTCCCGATTAGTTTAGAATAAATCTGACTATATGGAAATGGTCAAAAAAGGAGAATTTTATATCACCAGATGAGGTACAGAATACAGGAATCCGACAGCGCACCCGCATATCTCCAGCTCTACAGGCAGCTTCGGGAGGATATTGTGAGTGGGCTGTATCCGCCGGGCAGCAAGCTGCCTTCAAAGCGAATAATGGCGGATGAAACAGGCGTCAGCACCGTAACCGTGGAGCATGCGTATGCTCTGCTTTGCGATGAGGGCTATATCGAATCCCATGAACGCAGCGGCTATTTTGTCATATTTCAAGCTTCGGATGGTTTTGTTGGCTCCGCAAGCGGGAAGTCTGCGGAACCCCATCCTCCGCTTCATCGTCCGGAAACGCAATCGGAATTTTCCTATCCGCTTCTCGCTAAAACGATGCGCCGGGTTATGAGTGATTACGGTGAAGCCCTGCTCAATAAATCCCCTAATTCCGGTTGTCTCGAGCTGCGGGAAGCGATCGGTCAGTATCTTGCGCGGAGCCGTGGGATACAGGTTTTTGCCAAGCAGATCATAATAGGTTCGGGAGCGGAATACCTCTATGGACTGATAGTTGAACTCTTGGGAAGGAATATGACCTATGCCATCGAGTCTCCCTCTTACAAGCAGATTGAGCAGGTGTATAAGGTCTTTGATGTGAAATATGAGCTGCTGCCGCTTGGCAATGACGGCATTGAGAGCTCGGCATTATGGGAGACCGATGCAAAAATCCTGCACATCACGCCGTACCGCAGCTTTCCGAGCGGCGTGACCGCCACAGCATCCAAGCGTCATGAGTATCTGCGTTGGGCGGCAAGCCGCGACCACTATATCATAGAGGATGATTTTGAATCGGAGTTCTCCGTCTCGAAAAAGCCTGAGGAGACTTTGTTTTCTCATGCGTCAAATGATAATGTTATCTATATGAACACGTTTTCCAAGACCATATCCCCTTCGCTTCGTGTAGGTTACATGGTTCTTCCCATGCATTTGGTTCCGCTGTTCGAGCAAAAGCTTGGATTTTATTCGTGTACCGTCCCAACCTTTGAGCAGCTCGTTCTGACGGAGCTTATCGCGAATGGGGATTTTGAGAGGCACATTAACCGTGTAAGAAGGAAAAAGCGCAGGGAAATGTTGAATGAGAAAAATGATTAATTTTGCGCACTCATGCAGCTGCATTTTATATTTTTTAAGCCAAACATATCTTTGACTTTTTATGGCTTTATGGTATAATAACAACAATTGAATAGACAAGCAACGACACATGTGGCACTTCGGTGCGTAAATCTGATTACGGTACGGAGTTGTCAGCATGTGTTGATTGATGTTAGTACGATATGTCCGCACATGCTTATGCATGTGCTTTTTTTGTCTGTTAATTTTGGAGGATAAGACCCGTCATTTGAGCTTCTGCCGCACATTGGCAAATTCTCCTTCGGGTATGATGCCTCAAATTCTCAAGAAAGGAAGCCCTTTTAAAGCAAGGGCGTAAAAACATTATGCAGGACAACACTTATTTAGGCACGGAACGAGTAGGCAAGCTGTTAAAACAGTTTGCTATTCCTTGTATTTTCTCCCTTATCATTTCATGTCTTTACAATATCGTAGATCAGATCTTCGTCGGGAACGGCGTTGGATATATCGGCAATGGAGCCACGGGCGTGATCTTTCCAATCACGGTGATCGGCTGGGGCGCATCATTGTTCTTTGGCGACGGAGCAGCGGCGGCACTCAGCGTTTCGCTTGGAAGAAATGAGACAAAGGACATTCATCGCAGCGTGGGAAACAGCGTCCTATTCTCGTTCCTTTCGGGCATAGTCATCATTACAATAAGCTACATATGGGGTGATAATCTCCTTCGGCTCATCGGCGCAACCGATGCCAATATCTCGCTTGCCCATGATTATGGTTGTATAATCTATGCCATGATGCCGTTAGCATTGGCTCAGAATTCGCTCGCGTCCATAATTCGTGCGGACGGCAGCCCACGATACGCGATGGGTGCAATGATCGTAGGTGCTGTGCTCAACATCATAGGTGATCCCATTGCGATCTATGTGCTGCATTTGGGCATCAAGGGTGCGGCATATGCAACTATATTGGGCCAGTTCGTAAGTTTTCTAATCTGTGCCGCATACCTTAGGAGAAGTAAGACCTTTAAGATTTCGCTTAAGAGCTTTTTGCCCGATTTTACGCTGCTAAAGAGGGTCATGGCACTTGGTTCGTCAAGCCTTTTGACACAGTTATCGATCGTTATAATTACAATCATAAATAATATTCTTTTGGTTAAGTACGGAGCTGTTTCAGAATTTGGTGCCGATATACCGCTCTCCGCCTTTGTCGTAATTATGAAGCTCTTTCAGATCGTATTGAATATTGCAATCGGTATCGCAGTGGGTGGGCAGCCCATAGTTGGATATAATTATGGCGCAAAGAATTATGGCAGGGTCAAAAAGCTGCTCAAACTGATCCTGTTCTGGACAACGGTCGTTTGCCTTGTATGTACGATACTTTTTGAAGCACTGCCGATTCTGTTCATCAGGCTGTTCGGAACCGACAGCGAATTGTACACTCAATTTGCTTCGCAATGTCTCAGGATTTATCTATCCCTCATTACCTTTACCTGCCTTCAAAAGGTATGCGCAATCTTCCTTCAATCCATCGGTCACGCGAAATCAGCTGCCCCGCTTTCCGTTTTACGCGATGCATTCCTGATCATCGCATCCATCCTTATTCCAATAGCTTTGGGCGTTACAGGTATCTTCTGGGCTGCCCCGATTGCCGACATTTTAGCGATTGCGATAACCGCTTTCGTAATGGTTCGCCTTTGGAAGCAACTTACACGCGAAGAAAAATCTAACCTATGCTAACATACGTCTAAATCATTTATTACATGCACCGGTATTGTACCCTTTTGCTACGCATACCAGTCAAAATTTTAGCAGTATGTTAGTATTATCCTCATAAAGGGTATCATAACAAATGGGGCGTGAAAACATGATTCACGCCCCTTAAATATATATTGACTTGATTTTAATTTGCTCAGCTTAAAATGTAGTACGCACCCTCGTAGCCGTAGAGCGGAATCTCGATATAGCGTTCCCCTTTCCGTACCTTTTTTGAGCGTATGCGATCTTCTCTTCCCATGTGCGTTGAAAAGATGCAGCTTGCCGTTATCGGAGAATTTCGAATTCCGTCGGTGATAAGCCGATAATTTGGCTTCTCAATCGGCTGAAAATTGAAGATAGCGAGCAACCTGCATGAGCCGTTTCGGCGCATGAACGCAATTACGCCGTTTTCTGCATCATCGACCGAAAGCCAACGGAAGCACTCCCAGCCGTTATTCTCACGATGCAGAGCGGGTGTCGCGAGATAGGCTTTGTTGAGTGCGCGGACAAACTCGTGCATCGCACGGTGCTGCGGGTAATCGAGCAAAAACCAGTCTAGCGGACGCTTAAAATCCCACTCTATGAACTGCCCGAACTCGTTCCCCATGAAGTTGAGCTTCTTCCCCGGGTGCGCATACTGGTATGCGTAGAGCAGGCGAAGCTGTTCAAACTGCTGATCGTAGCTGCCTTTCATGCGCCCAATGAGCGAAAATTTTCCATGCACGACCTCATCATGGGAGAACGGAAGCATGTATTTCTCCGAAAACGCATACACCATCGGGAAGGTAAGCTTATCGTGGTGATACTTTCTATAGATGCAATCCTTTTCGAAATAGAAAAGCGTATCGTTCATAAATCCCATGTTCCACTTGAAATCGAACCCAAGACCGCCCACCGCTACGGGCTCCGTCACCCTCGGATAGGAGGAGCTTTCCTCCGCTATCATCAAAACATTCGGGCATTCTCTGTGAACTGCGATATTAAGCTGCTTGATAAAATCTATCGCTTCAAGGTTTCCGTTGCCGCCGTAGATATTGGGTCTCCACTCGCTTCGGCAAAAATCGTGGTAAAGCATACAGCTTACCGCATCCACCCGCAGTCCATCGACATGGAATTCCTTCAGCCAATAGAGAGCGTTGGAAATGAGGAAGCTGCGTACCTCGCCCCTTGCGTAATCAAAGAGCATCGTACCCCATTGCGGCATTTCGGCACGCAGCGGGTCAGCGGGCTCGAACAGCGCTTCACCGTCAAAAAGCCTTAGACCGTGGTCATCCTTTGTGAAATGAGCGGGAACCCAATCTATTATAACTCCAATTCCTTTTTCGTGGGCGCGGTTGACAAAGCGCATAAACTGCTCCGGCTGACCGTATCGCGCGGTCACGGCGTAATATCCGGTCACCTGATAGCCCCAGCTATCATCGAGCGGGAATTCCGAAACCGGCAACAGCTCGATATGGGTATAGCCCATGTCGGCACAGTAATCAACAAGCTCTTGGCTCAATCCGTCAAAATCCAGCCCCTGCTTCCATGACCCGGCGTGAACCTCATACACGTTCATCGGTCTTGTGAATGGATTAGTGCGCCTCCTGCGATCGAGGTATTCCGCATCCGTCCATTCTATTTTCGGGATTCCGTGAAGTGCCGATGCAGTACCAGGTCGAAGCTCCGCACGGAACGCAAACGGATCGGCTTTCAATACCATGCGTCCATCGCTGCACCTTATCGCAAATTTATAAAGCTGCCCCTCGCAGGCTCCCGGAACGAAGCAGTGCCAAATCCCCGTTCTTCCGTTTGGCTGCATAGGGTTTGTTTCGGTGTTCCATCCGTTGAAATCGCCCACGACCGACACCGCTTGCGCGTGAGGAGCAAACACAGCGAAACGCCAACCGCGCATGCCGTTCTGCTCCGCCTCGTGTGCGCCGAGCAGTCGGTATGCGTAGATGTTTTCCCCGGTATTGAATAGGTATGCAGCTTCTTTGTTCATATTATTTTAATTGGGGCTCAGAATGTGCGGTTCTGCAAAGCAGAACCAGCACATTCCGCACATGAAACCGTAGGTTTCATGTTGCTGCCTTTCCAAACCCCATTTAGGGTACTTTTGAAAAAGTACCTAATGCGAAAATACATTTTCGCATTACAACCACGAAAACTTTTAAGGAAATTATTCTTCTAATATTCTGTTTCTACACCGATTTCGGATAGACCGAAAACGGTGAGGTGGACTGGTTATGTCAATCCTCAAAGCTTTTAGCACTAAATCAGTTTAGCCTAAAAGCAAATCTTAGCGTTACTATGATACAAGACTTAATCGCTCTATTCAAGCCCTATTTCCCGATATGTTTTAGGCAAGATCTATTTTCCGACGCAGAATCTTTCAAAGATTCTATCGAGAACCTCCTCCGACACCGTTCTGCCAGTGATCTCGCCAAGGTGCATGAGTGCCTCCCCGATGCCGTTCGCGATAAGGTCGGTCTGCTGTAAATCTCTGACCTCCACAAGCTCGGAAACGGCGCGGCTCATGCATTCGATATGGCGTTCATTGGTTACGATCGCCCGCTCGCTCTCGGATGCGCCCAACTGCATGGCTATCTTCTCCTTCAGCGCACTCAATCCTTCGCCGCTTGCGCAGCTTATCACGTTAATATCGGCATTCGGACGCAGTTCATTAAGAGTATCCGCCGTCAGCTCACATCCATTACGGAAGGAATCCGCCTTATTTATTACTAACATGGTTTGAAGTTCCTTCGTGCGCTCCAGCAATTTCGTATCCCACTCGGTCAGCTCTTCCCCACCATCGAATACGAGCAGCGTAAGCTCCGCAGTCTCTGCCTCGGCAAGCGCACGCTCCACACCGATGCTTTCAACAACGTCATCGGTATCGTGTATGCCTGCCGTATCCACGAGCCTAAGCGGAATGCCGTTCAGGTTGACATGCTCCTCAAGCACGTCCCTCGTCGTTCCCGCAATTTCGGTCACTATCGCGCGCTCTGAATTTACAAGAGCGTTAAAAAGGCTGGATTTTCCAACGTTCGGACGACCCAAAATTACCACGCGTGCGCCTTCACGCAAAATTCTGCTGCAATTCCCGTTCGAGATAAGCTCACCAAGAGATTTGACCGCCCGATCTACCGCGTCCGGAACGGCTGAAAGCGTTTCGTCCTCCATCTCCTCCGGGTAATCCATCGCGGCGGAAAGCTCGCTCATTAAATCAATTAATCCATCCTCAATGCCTGCGATACGGCGGCTCAGTCCGCCCGAGAGCTGCTCCAATGCGGCGTTCGCGCTTCGCTCCGTCTCTGTGAGTATGAGATCCATGACGGCATCCGCCTGTACCAAGTCCATTTTGCCGTTTAAAAACGCGCGCTTGGTGAACTCGCCCGGTTCCGCCCTACGAAGTCCATTCTCCGCAAGCAGATTCGAAACGGAGGCGCAGACCGCATACGAACCATGAAGGTTGATTTCGAACATATCCTCGCCCGTATAGGAATGCGGCCCCTTAAAGAACACCGCCATAGTGTCATCGAGAACCGCCTCTCCTCTATGGATCCTTCCGTGGCAAAGCATTCGGTTTTCGATCCTGCCGTCGAAGATTTTTCTCAGGACGGGCAGCGCAAAGCTCCCGCTCACTCGAAAAACAGCAATCGCACCGCCCACGGGGGTGGACAGTGCGAAAATGGTATCGTTTGTATTAATTGGCTTCATTGCTGCGCCTATTATAACGCCGTTTAGGCGTAACTACCACCCTACGATTTGGCTCCTCACCCTCGCTATGCGTTGCTACATGAGGATTATTCTGCAATGCCGAGTGCAGTATCCTGCGCTCATACGGGTTCATCGGCTCGAGTACGCGTGCTCGCCCCGTCGCCTTTACCTGCGCACCAACGCGCTTTGCAAGCCTTATCAATGTTTCCTCGCGTTTTTCGCGATAATCCTCGGTGTTGATTGTCACGCGGGTATAGCCATCTGTCTTGCGGTTGCGATTGATGACAAGCGATGTGAGGTACTGGATCGCATCCAAAGTTTCGCCGCGGTGACCGATGAGCACGCCCATCGTCTCACTGTCGATGCGCAGACGAACGGCACCTTCCTCCTTTGCGGCGAGAACCTTGGCCTCAATGCCCATCTTCTCTATCAATCCATTAACAAAATCCGCCGCAGGATTGTCTATCGTATCCTCCTCGGTATAGTTGATCTCCGGAGCGGGTGAAGGCTGCTCCACTTCCCTTTCCTTCGTATAATCCCGACGATTGCCGCGTTCACGATTCTGCCTTGACTCAGCCGAGGTGTTTCCACCCTGCTGCTCCATCGAATTCTCGGTTTTCGCATTGTCAGGCTCAATCGAATCGACCGCTTTAACGGTCTCCATAGGCTTAGAAGATGCCTGAGCCATATCGATAGGATTGATTGGAGCAGTCGGGTGGGCAGACGCATCAGCCTTTACCTCGGGCTTTACGGATGCCGTTGATGACGCATCCCTGACCTCGCCGCGCTGAGCGTTCTTACGCCTTTCCTCAGAACGCTTTTCAGCGTTATTGCGCCGCTCGTAATTCTCGTTTGTTCTGTTCTCGTCGCGATTGCGGCGTGCATCACGACCGTCATTCCTTCCGCAGCGGTCTACCGCAGCGTCTGCGGTGCTACTTTCGCCCTTGCTGCTGTTATCGATATAATCGCGGCTGTCGTTCTTATCTCGGTTGTCACCTTTGTCGCGGTTATCGTTCTTGTCACGACGATCGCGTCCTTCATTTCTGCGGCGATCATTGCCGCCGTTTCCATCGCGACGACGCTCCTGCCTCTCGCGGCGCTCACGCACACGCTCAGCCTCAAAATCGGGAACGATCACTTCTTCCGCAGGCTTTTCCGTCAAACGAACCTTAGCAGGCTTTGCGCCGATACCAAGTATTCCTTTTGTCTCCATCTGTAGAATTTCGATGTTGACCTCGTCTATTGATATCCCAAGCTGTTGAAGTCCGTTGAATATGGCCGCATCAACGGATTTGCCCGTTGCTTCTATTGAACGCATCATTTTTCACCGTATGGGGGTACTGCTGCCGACAATTTATCCCGCCGAAAGACCGAAACTTTGCTCCTGCGGGTGTATGCATCATGTCGGCATCCTGATATTAGTAAGCCCTGTTTTCCTTTCATGTATTATATTTTTGACGGGCGGAACGGGAGATGCACCGTTTTTAAGACTATCGCGCCTGCCTTATTCTTTTTGAATTCAGTTAACATATCATCCTAAGCAATACGGTTGAAGCATGCCGTATGAACGCTACTTTACAACGATCTCGCTCACGTCTTCCTTCGAGATTATGTAATTCACTATTGAGCTCGAAGCAAGCTGGAATATGCTGCTGAATACCCAGTAGAGCGCAAATGCGGAGGTCGATGACAAGCAGAACATTATGCTCATGATCGGGAACATCCACAGCATAAAGTTCATGCTGCCCTGCTGAGCTGCCGCCGCAGGGTTGAGTTTCTTGGACTGACGCTGTGAAACCCACGCCGCAAGGAACTGGAACACCGCAGCAAAAATCGGCAGGATAAACCATCCGTTATTGTATCCGGTATCGTAACGCGCCATCAATTCATCGTATTTTTTCTGCGAATCCTCAGTGGACAGAAGCACCATATCATCGCTTCCGAACTCACCTTCTGCAAGCCCGTTTTCAACGAACGTGTTCCAGATGGTTTCTCCGTCAACATGCTCTCCGTCGATGGTATCATATCCCTTGCTGAAGATAACGAGTCTTTCGACCTTGCCGTACCTCTTCACGTTTGAAGCCGTTGGAACGACGGGCGCAAAGCCGCTGTCAGGCTGCCAAATATTGGTTATCCAAGCAAAGTCAAAGCTATCAAAGGTTCTCTGCGATCGAGTATCGTTCATATCCGCAACGGATCCGTTGTTAGCATCCACAACCGTTTCGTAAGTTAGTTTGATCGTCTGTTCATATCCCCAGAAGCGGAACGCTGCAAGGAAGCAGAAGAATATTGGCAACGTAAGAAGCATCGGAAGGCAACCTGAAAGCATGCTGACTCCCTGCTCCTTCATGAGCTTGCTCTGCTCTTCACGAAGCTTCTGCGGATTATTGGCATATTTTTTCTGAAGCTTATCTATCTCCGGCTGAAGTGCCGCCTGCTTGCGCTGTGATCTGCGGCTTTTAATATCTGGAAATACCTGAACCAGCCTGAGCGTCAATGTAATGATTAGGATCGTTAGGAAATAGCTGTTTCCAAGTACGCTGTAAAGCCACCGCACAAGATAGAAAAACCACTCTGTAAGGAAGAAATCTCCGGTCATTATAGTCCTTTCTGATGTAAGGCGAGCATCATCTCGGTTTCTAAAAACGAAGCCGCAAAGCGCCCGCAAGGGTAAATATCATACGCTTTAGCAAGCAGATGCAGGTCATGACCACAAACGGCTCAAACCCATTCCACCAAGACGGCGTGTACATCCTGCTTGCGTCAAATACTCATTTTTCGCAGTAAATACCGCTTATTCTCGTTGTTCGCATCCTACACATTCTATTTGGGAGGAACCGGATCATAGCCGCCCTTTGAAAAGGGATTGCAGCGCAAAACTCGCCATATTGCAAGTAAAAGCCCCTTGCACGCACCGTACAGCCTTATCGCCTCAATGGCATACTCGGAGCAGGTCGGAGTATACCTGCAGTGCGCACCCAGTCCGGGTGAGACGTATTTCCTATACGCTTGAATTATGCATACAAGGAAACGCGCCGGAAGTCCTTTCATCGTTGAGCACCGGGTGAATCGTGATTGATAGGGGCAGTACTGTATTCGTGCGTACAATTATCGCCGCAAGCGTTATCATCGCCATGCGTCAACAGTCCGGCTTTTTTCGCCATATACCGCATGGAGGATTGGATACTTTGCATCTTTTCCTCTAAAATTGCGGCCTTTGCCACGATGATCAGCTTAACGCCCTTTCGGAAATCGGGAATAAGGGGGGTTATTGCCTCCCTTAACCGACGCTTTATGCGGTTGCGAACAACGGCGTTGCCGAGCTTCTTACTAACGGAAAAGCCGATCTTGACCTCGTTAGGTTTTCCCTTGGCATAGATCAACACCATGCTCTTGGAGTGGGCGGCCTTGCCCACGCGATAGGCATAGCGAAATTCCTTGTTCCGTTTAAGAGAATAGCAACGCTTCACCAATTAGAGAACGCTGTAGCCGTACTTTTGATAACGCTACGTCACCCCATGGAAGAATGCTTCAAACCATGGCGCATCAGCCCCGCGTCCGCTCCGGCGGGCGGACAAGTACAAATACAATAGTAAAATGCTTTGATACCGGAAACCCTTATGCTAAAAAGCCACCGCGTAAAAATTAGGCAGAGAGCTTTTTCCTGCCCTTAAGACGCCTGCGTGCCAGAACATTGCGGCCGTTGGCTGTGCTCATGCGCTTACGGAAGCCATGAACCTTTTTCCGCTGCCTTACCTTAGGCTGAAAAGTCATCTTCATGATACAGTACCTCTTTCTTAACAGTATTTAAGGGCCATCCTTCCCGAAGCTTGCTCAGCCTTGGATTAAATGCCCATAATGCCACGTTTAGCTATTATATGCCCAATTGGCTCATCCTGTCAAGCCTTAATTTAATATAAAGAGCGGGATATTGCTGTCATGCGTTGATTGTATATTGTTGTGGAAAATTACCTGCGCATAAATATCGAGAGCAATGCGCCTATACTCGTTTTTATGTGCAAAACCGTGCTATAATGTCAAAAATGGGCGAAAAACGCGGTATTCTCGCTATGCGAGAGTGATTTTCGATATTTGGGCTTTCATTCTTAATACCGCTTTCGTAGAATTGGGTCACAGAACTTCATTGGGAGGAGTCAATTATGGAAAAGAAGTCTATAGGTCAATTTATGTCCGCATTGCGAAAGGCGAAGGGCATGACGCAACAGGAGGTCGCGGATCGATTGAACGTATCCAACAAATCGGTCAGCAGATGGGAGCGTGACGAAAACGCGCCCGACCTTTCCCTGATACCCGCGATCGCGGAGCTGTTCGGCGTAACATGCGACGAGCTGCTTAAGGGCGAGCGGATCTTTACCTCCGGCACTGCGCCGGAAAAAAGCGAACCCAAGGTAGAGAAGCAGTTGAAAGCGCTTGTCAACCGTTCGATTTCAAGTTTTAAGACGCTTGTTTGGGCATCGCTTGCGCTTTCTGTCGTGGGTTTTATCTGCATGTTTGGGATATCGTATGGATTTTATCGACCCGTAATCGGCTTTGCGGTCATGCTCATGTTTGAAGCTGCGGCGTTTGCGCTTTCAGCCATCGCTGTAAACAGGATGAAGGAGATAAAGGCCGATAATGAATTGTTTGAAAATGCCCCGAACTCTCTGATAGCAAAATTCAACAACTGTCTCAGCGATTTCTCATTTGCCGCATTCTTTGCGGTCGTATCAGCGATACTGCTGTCGCTTCCGCTGATTTTCACGGACAACGCATTCAGCGTTTTGTGGTTCGAAGGCTATCTTACGCTGTTCTTTCCTATTATTGTCTTGGTGCTTGTGCTGATATTCCTTGAAGCGAAGGAGCCGTATGCCGCATGGATAACCAAACAGCCCGGGTACGAGCGCAGGAAGGCTGACCCAACGGTTCGCCGCCTGAACATGCTGCAATCCGGCATGACGGTGCTTGCGGGGTTGATGTTCATAATCGCATCATATTTCCCGAATACCGGATCCATTTTGTATGAAATGTTCAATGTCATCGGTCTTGCTCTGCTTCTTGCGAACATCATCTGCTTCATAGTGTTTATCATTAAATACAAAATGAAGCGATCAAAACTATGGCTAGCAGGAATAGGAAATATGCTTATGATACCCTCGGCATTATTGCTTACTCTCGTCCACACTACCGGGGTAGTTTATATCGGCAAAGACAGTTTTCCTCAGACATATGTAGCATGGTACGAAGAGTATCTGTTCCTCAGTATATTAGTGGCCGCCGTTGTCGGAATAGCATTCAGGATCATTGATATCCTCATATCGCGAAAGAAGAAGGACACAGCAAAACAGTGATGGTTTGTACGGGTTCGTGCTTTGGAGCGAAGCTCTTTAGACATGCCATGAGGTTAGGCAAGGGGAGTAACGTAAAATCATCTCCGAAACCGCTATTGAAAACTGCGGTTCAGCATGGTAAACTTAGGCAGTAAGTTAAATTTATGGCATAGCTGTACCGCAACGAAAGCCTGTTATGCCCAAGTCCAAGGAGGTTTACCCCATGAAACGAATTGCTGTTTTTCTCCTTTGCATCATAATGTGCGCCATGTGCGCCATAATGAGCGGCTGCGGAGCAAATAATAATGAAGCTGATCCGACCGCAGCTCCCACTGCGGGGACGGATACAACAAATAACACGGAGGATCCGAACATGAACAAAATAATCGCGACTATCGAAATGGAAGACGGCGGGATCATCAAGCTTGAGCTTTATCCCGACATTGCGCCGCAATCCGTCTACAACTTCGTTTACCTTGCAAGGCAGGGTTTCTACGATGGGCTGACATTCCATCGCATCATAAGCGGCTTCATGATCCAGGGCGGAGACCCCAAGGGCACCGGCACAGGCGGCCCCGGCTACTGCATCAAGGGCGAATTTGCTGCTAACGGGTTCGATAATCCCCTCAAGCATACCCGCGGAGTCATCTCCTGGGCAAGGCAAAGCAAGCCTTATGACAGCGCAGGCAGTCAGTTCTTCATCATGCATCAGGATGCTCCCCACCTCGACGGTCAATACGCGGCTTTCGGCATGGTGATCGAGGGCATGGACGTTGTGGACAAGATCGCTTCTGTTGCGACCGGAAGCCAAAACAGGCCCATTGAACCGGTCGTTATCAAGCGCATCACCGTAGAAGGTCCCGAGCTTCCGGAACCCGATAAAATCGGATAAGGAGTCCCGAAAGAACCGGATAAGGAGAGTAATCAGGGCGTTGGGATTTGCACCACTTG